>NZ_CP035382.1:0-677363 GCF_006874705.1 Leclercia adecarboxylata
GCGGTACGCCCGCCAGCTCGTTGGCCGGGAAAGTGCAGACACTGATTTCCCGCAGGTAAGAAATGTTTTTGAAGATGAGGCCGGACGTGCCGACGGTGTAATCGTCAGGGCCAACTGAAAAACCCACCGACATCCCTTCAACGGTGCCATGCTGCATGGCGGCTTTCAGGTCCTCGGCCAGGCTCAACCCGGGAGTGAGTTGCCCGCGGACAAAAAGCCCCTTCTCGTCTTCGTGCATGGCATCCCACTTGCCGACCGGAATGGCTCGCGTCTGGTGGTTAAAGAACATCGCCACCTTGCGGCTCTGGTTAGCCACCACACCCGCGAAAGCGCCGGGCAAAATAATGTCGCCATCGGCGTCGGTGTTATTGAAAACCGAGGCATACCCTTCAAACGTCCCCTTGCTGCCGTCGCCGGTAAACTTGATTTCGGTCTGGTCGAACGCCAGCGTCTTGTGAATATCAGGCATTGTGGCCCCCATAAAAATTAAGCCCCGTCATTGCGGGGCTCTTTGTTTGTTCCGAGATCGGTAATGGGTACGTTCTGCGACTGGCGCGTCGCCACATCACCGCCAGGCAAAGGCGGAAGATTATCCAGTCGCCGCACTTCGTTAACGGTCCGGATCCCTGTATTAACCATGGTTTGCATGAAGGTGGCGCGACTCGCTGAGTCACCACGAAGCAGGCCATCAAGGTTATGCTCGGCGTGCAGCCTTCCCTGATCGGACTCTTTTACCAGCCAGCGCTCTATGCTGTACTCCCAGCGATCGAGATAGGGTTTCAGGGTGTACTGGAGAAAGCCGAGATTCTGCTGCTCAATGCCGCTGCCCCATGAAGTAGTTTTTTCAACATCACCAACCAGGTGCGGCGGAACACCATAAAAGCGCGCCAGCTCTGCCACCTGAAACTTACGGGCCTCAAGCATCTGTGCGTCCTGGGGCGAGATGCCGATAGGCTGCGTGGTGAACCCGCTCTCCAGGATCCAGAGGCGTTTTCTCACCGGGCCACCAGCAATCTCCTTAAAGTTTTCTTCCAGCTGCCCGCGCTGCTCTTTGGTCAGCACCTTGCCGTCAGTCATCAGGATTTGCGGAGACTTCGCACCGTTAGCGAAAAACTCCCGCTGGTTATCTTCCATAGCAATCGCCACGCCTGCAGATTTGGCGCTGAACGCCAGCGGCGACAACCCGACCAGCCCGTTAAAGCCGAAGCCTTTCAGGTGGAATATCTCTTTCGGCTTAAAGTCCACATACTCGCTGTCGCGCCGGTACCGGTAGATGACATTTTTTCCATCGAGCCGGACATCCATATTTGCGCTCATCAGCGGAAGCAGGCTGATGACATCGCCGACGCTGTTTCGCTCCACATGCGCGTAGGCATTGCCGTAGGCGCAGAGCTGCATTGTCATCGCCTCGCGAAACTCCAGAGCGGTCATGAAGTTGTTTGGCCGGAAGCGAAGAAGCTTCGCCAGCGGGTTCTGGTTGCCGACTTTCTTTCGCTGATCATCGACGGTTTCAAAAACATCCAGCGGTAACGATGCTGTGACGGTGGAGATGAGCCGGATACAGGCCCATACGGTGCTGATCGACATGTTGCGCTCATCGCTTACCACCGATTCCCCGACGGTGCCATGAGCTGATGTGCCCGCCATCTGCGAGCCGTTATCCGGCGTGACCAGGCGGCCACCGGTCAGAATAGAGGCCATGCGCGCCCAGAATGGCGATCGCGTTCGCAGGTCAATGCTGTAATCGGTATCTGCCATTTTTAAACGCTCAAAAAGTTGTAAATGAAATCGTTAACGTCGCCCGGATCCTCCACCTCATCACAGGTCTGTGCGCCGACAGACATCGCCAGCGCCACCATGCCGTCGATACGGCCGCTCGATTTGCCTTTCACAAACTTGCGGTTACCGGCGGGGTCGGTGATTACCGTGGCGTTTTTGGCGCACATTTCGAGGATCGGATGGTTGCCGTGCTTCAGCTGCGCGCCGAGCAGCTTGGCTTCCAGCTCCCTGAGTGCAGGCGACATGGAGACAAAACCCTGGCCGAACTCCACGAACCGCTCAAGCTCCGCCTCAGTGAAACCAGCGTCGATGAGATGCGGGCGAAGGAAGCGCATGTTGTAGCGGTCGAACGCCAGCGCCCGGACGTTACAGATATCAAAAACGCGCCGCAGCTCCCGGGCAATAAAAGCGTACTCAATGGCTTTGCCCGGCGTCGTGTTCAGCCAGCCCTGCTTCGCCCAGATGTCATAAGGCACGCGATCGTTACGCGCCTTGTCCGCCAGCCCTTCTTCAGGTAGCCAGAACTTACAGTGCACATCGCCCTGCGTTGTG
Source organism: Leclercia adecarboxylata (assembly GCF_006874705.1). Taxonomy (NCBI): domain Bacteria; kingdom Pseudomonadati; phylum Pseudomonadota; class Gammaproteobacteria; order Enterobacterales; family Enterobacteriaceae; genus Leclercia; species Leclercia adecarboxylata. Next base: position 2,332 of record NZ_CP035382.1, read on the forward strand.
TTGAGCACCAGCGCGGTCAGGTCCGACACGCTGGAAAGGTCCAGCCCGCCCCAGACGGTAGCGCCCGCCAGTTCGCCGGGTTCCTCTTTGTTCATGTGCCAGACGGTCTGGCTGACGAACGGGCTTTTAGCCTCAACCCTGCGGTTCAGTACAAGGTTCTCAAATTCAGCCTGGCGCGACGGGAGGCGCTTGGCGCTGGCGGCCATATCCAGCACTTCTTTCTGGTTCATGAACACATCGAAGGCCGGGTTTGCCAGCCGGATGGCTTCGACAGAGAAAGGATCGATATCTTCCGGCGCGGTCTGGAGGCGGACCACCGTGCGCGGATCGGCACCGGTCAGGCCATCATCAATCAGCAGGCTGAGCAGATCGCTCGCATCGGGTGCCTGGGTGCTGATGATCACCGAGATAGGGTTATCCTGAGCAGCAGTCGCGGTTTCCAGCGCTTCATAAAGCGGGTCGCGCGGTCCACGCACCTGGCCCAGCTCATCGTGGGCGACAAATCGCGGCGAGAAGCCGTAGGCCGTGGTGGCCTCTGCGCTCAGTGCGCGGTAATAAGAGCCCAGCTCAGGGCAGTGAATTTCTTTCGCCGAATCCTTGATCGCCACATACTGCATTAGCACCGGGTTCATCCGGCACATCTTGGAGGCCAGGTTAAACAGAATGGCCGCCTGGTCACGCGAGCGCGCGGCAGAATACAGCTGCGAGTTCGGCGCCGCCTCCGGCCCCACCAGGTAGAGAAGCATCAGCATGGCGGTTTCAACGGTTTTGGCGTTTTTGCGCCCGCGGCTGATGATTGCGCGGCGAGTGCCATGCTTGTTGTCAAAGATAGCCCTGAAGTCGTCCTTCATGAACTCAGCCATTTTCAGGGGCTGGCCGACAAACTTACCTTCAGGAATAACGATATTTCTTTCGCACCAGAGGATATTCCTCTCGGCTCTTGTCAGAGTTTTTTTAGCCATCAAAGAGCCTTATTCAATTTCCCAGGGTTTTCTCTCCCGTGGCAGATTGCTATTTGCGCGGCCAACAGTTTTAGGATCAGCGGTGGCCTGGCGGGTAATTCGAAGGCGCGTCGCCAGAGAGGACGCAGAGCGCACTTCACGCTCGCGCATCGTGAGCAGTTTGTCGTAACGCTTCAGGCCATCATCACGGGCCAGCCACTCCAGCTCGAACTCTTCAATCTGGGTGGTTAACAGTCGCGCCTGCACCACATGGCGGCAGTACATTTCCAGCATGTCGCGGTGCGTTTCGGTAAATGAGCTGGCCGGGTTGTCATTGACCAGCCGGACCCAGACGTTTATCTCCGGATCGCTGAGGTGTAACGACGGCTGCAGCCTGCTTTCAGCCAGAGCCGGAAGCGAGACAGCCGACGTTGCGGCAAGAGATTTTCTGCCTCGCTGTGCCATCGCGTTTTTTCCTTTTTTTCTAGACGTTTTTAAAAATAAAACTGGGAGCGCGGTCTTTAAGATGTTGCCGCCATAGTTTTGCCCCTCCCCCCCCGCCTTCGCGCAATACAAATGAGAATTCATATCATTTCTCAATTATGTGCAGGTTTTCGCGGGACAGGCTGACAGGCACCAGTCGTTCGCCGATACCGAGCGGAAAGGTCAGGCTGACAGTCGGCAGCGTCTCGCCCACCGTGTGGCTGAAGGAGATTCCAGTGAGAGTATCGAAGCTAACACCGTCGATGCTCAGCTCTGTTAGCTTGCCGTCGCGGTATTCAATCTTTAAATCTTTCATGCGTTGCTCCTGTTACCAGATAACACGGCCTTCATTGTCGAACTCAGTGACCGTTCCGCCCTTCTCCATGCGTTGCTTCACTGAGTCGTGGCAGCGCTTGCATAAACTTTGCAAATTTTCCGGGTCATGGAAGAGGGTCTCATCACCCTTATGTGGTTTGATGTGATCAACAACGGTTGCGGCTATCACCTGATTTCGTTTGAGATGAAACTCGCAGAGTGGCTGCTTCTGAAGCTGGTGATAACGGAGCCGGTACCAGCGTTTGGTGTTATAGAGACGGTGCCAGGGTGAAGTGGATGCCATATTCACTCCAATAAAAAACCACCAGCTAATGCCGATGGATCACGACTGAAAGACTCTCTTTGAAGCGCGTACGAGGCGCAATAAAAAAGGCCGCTATTGCGACCTTGTCTTTAGAAGATGAGATTAAAGAAGTTTAATTTTTACGTCATAACCTTCAAGGCCTGTCATCGTTTCGCGAGCAACAAATTGAATTTCAGAAATTTCTTTTCCGGTTTTTTTTCGTAGTTCTGAAATTTTTTTGGCTATCAGAGCGGCAATGTCTTCCTCAGCCTTTTGCGTCAGAGCTTCAATTTTCATTTTTACCTCTTCTGATTCATTTACAGTTTCCATTCTCCAGCAAGGTGACAGTTTTTGATTAACAGTCCTTAACCATAACTGTATATAAATTATAGACCATCAATATTGCAGACGCTGCATGCACAAGGAAATTGCCTGCATAATCAACTATATATCGACTTCGCCATGTTAGTTCTGCTCACGTTGAAGTCGATAAAAAGCCCCTGTATCACTACAAGGGCTTTGGGCATATGGTGCCGGGTGCCTCCCGGTGAGTCCTGGGTTAACCACCCGTGACTCGCTGCTTCAGTATTTCATGATGAGCGCCCGTGAAGAAGAGCGTTCAGGTTACTTAGCCCCGCCGCTGAGGGGGATTCACCATAATTTTTAGAGTGTTGATTCTGATATCATCTCACTCATTCACAGACTGAAAACAACTTTTGATGCCGCTTACGTACAGTCAAAGGTATTTATTCATTGCATTTATCACTTCTTCTTTAGTCAGCTCCCGATCGGAAGCAACACAAATCTCGACGTGATCACCTGTTAATGAATGTATTCCGGTAAGCATTATTTTTAACGATACTTCATCACCGTTTGGGTAATTCCGTATAATAGCTGTTACAGGTTTAAGCACATTTACGACTTCTACCTGTTGGGAGTTAAAGAAGACCAAAACCTTTTTCATCGATTTGCCTCAATCCCCGTGCGTCTGTTTTAAGGCAATTTTCGCTTTGTCTTCAAAAAACGCTGGCACTTAGAAAAAAACCATGTTACTGCATGACCTTTATTAGCACTGCTTATCTTCCAGACCATATTACTTTGGTGCCACCAAGCGAACTATCTTTCATATACAAGCAATACACCTTCCTCATAACCATCTCAGGAGAGGTGATTTGAGTCTATACATAAAAAAAAGTTAAGCATCCATTAAAAATAAAAAGTGCTGGGATGTGCTGCCTACTAGCATAATTTAACGCGACAAACCCAGAAAGATAGCATGATAAACTGGAATCATGTATGAAGATCAGGTGAAGTCTTTATCGTTTTCATCATCAACTGTACACTGTAATGGCAACCATACTCATGCTTTGGTCGCGCTCATGTCTGGAGATTTCGTCGTTCTGTAGTCACCCATAGCCAGTTCAGGATTGGCGCGCTCTATAATTTTATCTCATCAATCCTTACCAGATACACAGCCGGTTCTGTAATCAGAGATTCAGGAGAAGGCCATTGCTTGCATTTGCCGCAATTCAGCTGCTTCGATCTGGCGCGTTAGTTCTTCACGCGGTTACCTTCAGGTGGATAAATCAATGCTATCATCCACTTCCGGGGATACTTTCAAAGCAAGGCGTAAGCCAGAGGAATGGATAAAAATCACTTAAAGTTGTAAAATAATTGCAATTTCTAACGAAAGTGTTATTGTCCCCGCGCTACGAAAGCTAGAAGCACATAAGAAGAAAAATAGTTTGACTCAAAGTTGCCCCACACCGGGGCTTTTTTTGTTTTTAGAATCACATCCCGTCTCACAATCGCAACCCGTCAACGTTTTATCCTTCCTTCATTTAAACGAACATTTCCAATTGAATTGATGAGTGCAACCACTTACTTGTCAGTGAATAAAGCAGCTTCGCTTCTAAGACTGTTCCCATAATGATATTTCAGTGAAGCAACTATGGTAATAGGGTAACGATATGCATTTGCATACCCTTATAAGCAGGCCGGATTTCCTGCTCATAAGGGTTTTCTTTTGTTAGCTTCACATGGGGTATAGTTTCTAGCAGCTACTTCAGGCACTGCGTATTGATGTATTCCTGCAGCACCCTTAACGCTGACTGATCTTGCTTAATCCCGGCTCGGATACCGAGAACGTTTCGTCCAGCAGCGTCAGAGAGTTCGATGGTGGCATCATGGCCCACGCCGGAGGTGCTGGCTTCGGTTGAGGCTGACACAGGACACTTGCCTTTGACGAGCACCCGGCCACCATTATCAAGCTTGCGCTGCAGAGCATCATTTTCAGCTTTTGCATCGGCTAATTCCTTTGTGTATTTCGCATCCAGAGCTGCAACGTCGCGCTGACGCTGTTGCATATTGCTTATCATGTCTTTCGCAAGCTTCAGGCTGTGTTCGGCAGTGTCGGCGCGCTGACGCTCGTCTTGAGCTATGCCATAGAACCAGAACGCGAGGGCACCGGCTACCGTCATCACGGCAAACAGAATCAGAGGTTTCCATTAAAAGGTCATTGCTGCTCTCCGCCAGGCACATCGATCGTTCCATCTCTCGCCGGTTCTGAAGGCCTTTCCATTTCATGCCACCAGCGTAAACCCAACGCCGCATTTCGTCGCACGCTCCGTCATGATCACCTTTGTTCAGCTTGCGAAGCAGTGTGGATTTCGAGAACGCGTCAGAACCAACGTTAAAAACAAAGCTGTAAAGTGCGGCGCGCTGATATTCTCCCAGCGGTACCTTAACCAGACTGTCTACCGTACGCTTGGCTGGCTGGATGTCATTCCATAGCAGCTGGTCACATTCGCGATCGGTATACTTCTTCCCTCTTACGATGTCCCGGCCCGTATGGCCGTCGCAGACAGTCCACACCCCGGCGACGTCTTTATAAGCTTCGTACTTCCGTCCTTCTACACCATCCTGCCCACCGAGAAACAGGGAGGCGATTAGCATTGCACCACCACCAGCAGCGGCGATGAGTCTGTTACGCAGGCTACTGGTCATTGGCATTTAATCTTCTCCGACTTTGACTGCGGGACCGTACTTCTCAAGCGCCTTTACCTGTGCGTTTGCAACTTTACGTTTGAAGTACCAGTTAATGAGTCCTGTGATGATTATCCCGGCAATACCAGTCAGTACGCCGATGGCGCTCCATTCGTCAGGGCTCAGTTTTGTGAGAACGCCGTTCAGGATGGTTCCTCCTGAGGTGCCGAGGGCGACTCCGGTGACAAGTTTGCTCATACGGGACATTTCTCTCACCTCGCTGGGATGCGGGTGTTGTGTGGGAAGGGTTCAGGCTCTCCGGATGAATTAACGACGAGACCTTTGATGGGGGTTCCGGAAACCTGAGATAAAAAAAGGCCCGCGTTTTCAGCGGGCCGAACTGAGTTTAAATCTAAGTAGGTAGGCATGTTCCCCAGCCACCATCCGTATTGCAACTGTGTCGAGCAGCATTACTGACCGGTCAGGAGCTCCGGTTAATGGTATGGCCTGGTTACGATTAAATAATAGCACCACTAACGAAGCGCATATAAAAAAAAGCCTGCTTTCGCAAGCAGGCAACATTTACCCAGGTATTGATACTAAGACAGGTGCCGGGTGCCTCCCGGTGACTCGTTACCAGTTATACGAGCCGCAAGCACACTTACACATTTTTCAACTGGATTGCCCCACCGCACAGGGGGATTCACCGCTTATAAGCCTATACCAAACATTGAAGCGCACCGGTGTTTATTTCAAATATGTGGCGGCGTTAACGGTCCTGTTAAAATCTCTGCCTCTCCGTTATCGCAGATATCATCACCCTGAGTCAGATGCCAGATACCCGTTATGGTTTGGCCCGTTTCAAGGTCTTCGGTTTCGCCGTGGGTGTAGTAGGCAACTTGCACCCTGCCGTTGTGCTGTATCCAGTAAAATCCTTCTTCCATAATCATTGTCCTCTGCAAGCTCTGACAGAACTCATCAAGATGACATTATCTGATATGTAAACCGGAATCCAGGCTTGCTGTGCGCCACATAACTTACATCAGGGCCGGACAAAGAAGTACATGAGTGGGTGTGATGCCGGGTGCCTCCCGGTGATTCTGCGCCAGACCACAGAACCGCGTCATTCACCTGCCCTGTCTAGTCGCCCCACCGCATAGGGGGATTCACCACACGGCCACCATACTCGGCACAATCCATAAAAGATAGTTATTAATTTATATTCACTTTTCTGAGCGCAGGTTTTTAATCGTTCTGGCATCTGGCTCTCTGTTTTCTGGCAACCGAGGGTCTAACCTTGGCATGTGCAAAAAACATACAGGAGGGTCAAATGTATAACTCAATTTTAGTTCCCATTGACATTTCCGAGGATAGCCTGACAAACACAGTGATTCCTTTTGTTCAGGCGCATGCAACTCTCAACACAGCCAAAGTCCATTTTCTTACTGTTATTCCTTCGCTTCCGTATTATTCAGCCCTGGGCCTGGCGTATTCAGCAGAAATGCCTGACCTGAAAGAATTCCAGCAAGCTGCTTTAACAAAGCTGGATGAAATTGTTAAGAAATTCCGAATACCTGACGAAAAAATACTAACTCACGCCGTAACTGGTTCACCAAAAGACCAGATCCTTAAGCTCGCAGACATGATAAATGCTGACTTAATCATTATTGCATCGCATAAACCTGACATCTCAACCTATTTGCTAGGCTCGAATGCTGCTGCAGTCGTAAGACATGCAAAATGCCCTGTTCTGGTGGTCAGATAGTGTGTTGTTGCTTACGGTTCATAGTTTTTCATGAAGTACAGTTATAAAAAAACCCGCTCGGCGGCGGGTTTTTGTTCGTGCGGGCGCTAACGACACATTTCAGCTTTCACTTTCATATAAGCTTGGTTGGCCAGCTCTGCAGTTTTGAAACGACCGAGATCTTTACGTTGCCCGTTGACGGTTATAGCCGAACGCCATACACCGCGAGTCTTGCACCAGTTGGCTCCAATCAGCTTAGACTTCGCCCCTTTTCGGGCTTTGTGTCTGTTCTGCTGATTAACAAATTGGGTGACAACACGTAAATTACTCCATCGGTTATCTTTGGGATTACCATTGATATGGTCAACACACTCATCACCCGGCGGCAACGCGCCATCCATATACAAAAATGCCAAACGATGAGCGAAGATTAATTTCTTATCGATCATTATCTGAACATAGCCGTAGGTGTCTACGTTTCCAGCTATTTTACCAGGCGTAGACCGTGAACCAGTACGCTTAATCCAAACAAATAAACCAGTCAAAGGGTCATACTTCAGAACCTCTCTGAGTCGTTCTTGAGTGATACTCATGATGTGCGTTTACCTTACTTTGAAATGAACCTTTGCCGCATAGGAAATCAGCCCGTCGAGGCTCGCCAGCACTAACTGACTTCCTCAAAGGCTCATTTCAAAGGGATTGAATCGACGTGATGAATGCGCGGGCGGTGCGCCGGAAATGCGGATACAAAAAAGCCCGCAACATGGCGAGCTTTTCGGAGTTAATTATCTGTAGGCGAAATACTCCATAATTTGAAGCTTACACGACAACTTCGGACAAAAGCAAGGTTTATGTCGTTAAAATGCTAAATTTTGTAGCCTTCCTCGCATAGGGTAGTTGCTGCCTGAAATTCTCTGGCTGCTTTCCCCTCCTCCTGCTTGCAAACCTCCACCAGCGCCTCGAGAAAAGGTTTCCAGTTGCGAGTCCATGTCCTTACATGCAGATCCGGCAGGCGTTTAAGAATCGCCTTGTGCGCAGCTGTGGAGGGCACCGAAGAAAAGCCATTTCCAGAACAGCGCTCACAGGCTTTAAACACCGGGGCCCCCTTTTTCTTCGTCTCTGCACGGTCGAGCACCTCGCCTTTCCCCCCGCAGCGGCAACGGGCATGGATCACCCTCTTACCTCCGCAGGTACCGCACGTGCGTTTCACCAGCTCACGCTTAATTTTCGGGGCCACAACTTCAGCGCCGTCTGCATCGAAAATCCCAGGGTGCTTGATTACATCCTCGAACTGGGACGTAAAACCGATACCGCCGCAGCTGCTACACGCCGCGCTGGTAGCCGCCGAACGGGAATATTCAGCAAAGGCAAATTGCGCCAGGACCTGCATGCACCAGCCGAACTCACCACCAGCTGCTTTGCGAACATTCTTTGGTGCCGTTTCCATCGCATAACGGGCCAGCGCCTGCACCGCGAGCTGCTCATCTGTTTTGCTGATCCCGGCCTTCCCGAAGAATGCCGCCAGGCCGAAACGTGCACGGCTGCTGGTGGTGCCGATGGCCGCCATAACATCAGTTCCGGTGAGACGATCCGGAGAGGTTCCTTTTACGTCGTCGCTGATATGCATTCCCTGAGGACTAAAATGTTTAAGTGCTGCTTCCAGTTTCATGCGGCCACCTGCTGTTTTTTATAGAAAACCATTTCACGAACCTGATCGCCGTTCATGAGCATGTCGTTAAAGTCCCCATTATCCGGCCAGTAGATACTGACCTTTTCGAGGTCGTTTTTTGCCATCAAATTGGCATGAGCACATTCCATAGCAGCCGCTAAACCGGTAGCACTGTTGACATCACGGTCTGCAAAAATGATGAAGTTCTTCACGCCAGCTGGCACACGGAATTTCTTCATGAATCCGCTGGTCATGGTTGCCCAGGTGTTTACCCCGTAAAGCTGGTGCGCTGACAGGGCTGTTTCGATGCCCTCGGCGATGCCCAGCGTGGTGGAAACTGGGAACATACGGATCGCCACCGAACGGGCGTGATCCAGATAACTTTCTTCCTGAAGTGATTTTTGACGCTTCGCCCCTGATGAATCTTTCAACTGAGCCTTCCGGTTTCCGTCCAGCAAGGTTCTGTGCAGATAGCAAAGCTCGCCCTTGTCATCTGTTGCGAGTGAATACAGGCTCTGGAAAACCTTTCCGCCGTAGCGCTCATGGTCGTTGAATCTGATAGCGTCCTGTGGAAGCTGGTAGACACCACGGGAGCTGAGATACTCAGCGCCGGATGTGCCGCGCAGCGGTGATAGCTTTGAAAACTTGCTGATCACCCTTTTGCGCAGGCTTCCAGCGTTGCTGGTGACCGGTATTTTTTCTCGAGCAAAGGTATTGCCGATCAGCTCGTCGATTTCACGGCAGATCTCATTGAAGGGTTTGCCCTGCGTTTGCGTAACCAGTTTCAATCCATCTCCGCTGCCGCAGGTACAGATCCAGGTGCCGGCACCGTCACGGTCATCGATACGGAACTTACCAATTGAGTCACATAGCGGGCATTTGCCTTTGAAGTGATTTTTGCCGGTGATCGGCGGAAGCCCATAATGTTCAAAAATCATGGCCCACTGGCCTTTAGCCGCTGCTGCCGTCTTCATGCTTGTTTCCCTAACTGCTGCCTGATTTCGTTAATCGTGTTATGCGCGTGGCGAATACGGGAAGTCGCAGGTTCTGCTGCTACATCCTGCTGGCGTTTAGCCTTCCCTTTCACAAAGGAGATCTGTTTGTGCCTGATGAAGTTCGAAACCGTTGGGGTGATGTCCATCGGGTAGTCGCTCAGGCCGTTGGGCCACTCTCCGAAGCGATCATGAAAAGTGTGCTTACACCACCCATCGCTTACCGGCTTTTTGCCCAGAGATTCGCGCTGACGCTGGTAAAACTTGATCTGGCTCCACCAGGCCTGTTTCTCGGCCTTTGTGGGCTGGCGCTGCTCGGTGCCCAGCTTTTTAAGCTTGCGCCCGGTGTCTGTATCGATATCTTCACCGGCCAGCGGCTTGTGGCCGCATTTCGGGCAGACGTAGACGCCAGCTGGTTTCATGTAATGGCATTGTGAGCACTCGTGTGGCAGCTTCTCTTCGCGTTCTTCAGCTGCGCGGCGCGCACTTTCTTCCATACCATCTGATTTGCCGGGCAGATCGTCATACTCGATGGAATCCGGATAACCCAGGCGGTGTACAGTGCCACTGTGATCGAAGATGAGGCAGGACTCTTTGCCCGGCGCGGTGCGCAGACCGCGGCCCAGCGCCTGCAGCCAGCGGATCTCGCTTTTGGTTGGCCTGGCGTAGATGATGCAGCGAACGTCGCTGTCGAACCCGGCCACCAGGACGCCCACGCTCACGATGATTTTCGTGGCACCAGTCTCGAAGCGATGAATGATGGTCTGGCGATCTTCCACCGGGGTGTCAGCGGTCATAACCTCGGCGTTAACACCAGCCTGGTTAAACCGGATAGTCAGGAAATTGGCGTGGGCTACGTTCACGCAGAACGCGATTGTCGGCAGATCCCGGCCATGCTCCAGCCAGTTCTGAACGATATCGCCCACCAGCGTGGAGCCGCACATAATCTCGGCCAGCTGCGTCTCGTTGTAATCGCTGCCGAACTCCAGTGATGGGGCCGATTTTACGCCTTTCAGATCCGGCTTAGTGGGCGCGTAGAACTCGTATTTGCTCAGGTCCCCACGCAGGATCAGCTCGCCAATGGTGGTAGGTTTAATAAGCCGGTCATAGTATTTACCCAGGAACGGTGAAAACGGCGTACCTGACAGGCCAATCACTTTCACGCCTTTAGCGCGCAGGCGCTCGATATCCTGCAGAATGCGTTTTTTACGCAGGTGCGCTTCGTCGATAATTAGCAGATCGATGTTGTCAGGGAACACGCGGCGAATAAGCGTGTCGGCGCTGGCAATCTGGATTTTCAGAGACGGATCGTAGTTCGGGTGATCCGCCCAGATATAGCCAATCTCATCACCCGGAAGACCATATTCAACAAAGCGATTAGCCGTCTGACCGATCAGGATGGTGTATGGTGCGCAGAACAGAACGCGCATGCCGCGACTGACGAACCCGGCGACAATGAAAGCGGCCAGTCCCGTTTTGCCGCTGCCGGTTGGCGAGTACACCATGAAAGTGTCGTTTGCCTTCCAGTCACGACGCAACATGTTAAGCGCGCGTTCCTGTGCAAAATTCGGTGTGATCGTCAGCTGCATTGTGCTGCCCCCGCGGTGATGAGATAATAATTTTGTGATGTGGTTTTCATGGATTCCCCTCACATGGCTGGCGGCCTCCTCACAGGTTGCCAGCCTCCCTTCTGAATCAGCTCCTCTGAAATTCACTCTTCCAGGAAGAACCTTCCTCGTTTCTCTGCGCCTTCAGATCTCGTACTACCTTGCTGATACGGTCGCTTTTTTTGATTCAGCCCTTAAGACTGAGATCTACCTAACCAATGGATCTATCCTGTTGGAAAAGGCCCTATTCCTACCCCTACACCCAATCCCCCCTTACCCCCCTTTCCCTCTTCCCCATTAAAACGTACTACTTTCCTAGTACATATGAGGAATTGGGTCAGTTGGTTGCCGACCTGAACAGGCACCTTTAAGCCTGCTTCTGTTCGGGTACCTTTAAACCCGGAACAATCAAAAACGCGCTTGCGTTCCAGCCAGGGGCGGTTCGGCTGTATACCCCTGTAATGCCCTGCCGTGATTCCTCACGAACAGGCGAAGCCGTGTGTTTGCTTCGTGCCTCGCCCGGTTCTCCTTGCGGTATGAAACGGGCTCAGCTTCAAACGTTTCCTGATACACAGCTGCATAGCGCTGAATGGCTTTTGGCCGTACTGCTGGCGTCAGGGTTAATAATTGCTGCCTAATCCAATCCGCATCTGCCTGGCTATGGTTGTCAGGCATAACCAGGTGCTCATTACGGGTGATATCCATCAGAGCTAAACCTTTCGGGATAGAGGATCTGAATTTCTGTCAGTTCCGCGCTGAACAATTTGGCCAGTCTCTCAGCAACTTCCGGAGAAGGCCTCTGTATACCTCGCTCCATTCGACTAAGATTACCGGGGTCGCACTTAATGGATGATGCAACCTCCTGAATGGTCATCTTTGCTTTGAGGCGAGCTTTGCGTAGCGGTGTAGTAAACATGCGCATAACTCCATATGTGTTTTAGACATATTATGCGTGATAAACATATTATGCAAGTTGAGTTGTGTGAGTTGCAAAATTATGTATAAAATACAAATTAAATAATATTTGGCGGGGGTGCTTCGATGAACGTAGGGCAACGCATTAGAGAGCTGCGAAAAGCAAAAAAAATGACTATAAACCAGCTGGCGTCCCTGACTGACTGGGATGTCGGCAACATTTCTCGGCTTGAAAGAGGCATGCAGGGCTACAGTGAAGCCAGCCTCAAAAAGATTGCCGAGGCGTTAGAAGTTCCACTCTCTGAACTATTCTCTTTCCAAGATAAAAAAGATACTGTAGATAAATACAGTATCAATTCACTTTCACCGGAAAGGAAAAGGGACGTGTATCGAGTTGATGTGATGGACGTTTCTGCAAGTGCAGGCAATGGCAACTCTACCCGTGACTTCATCGAAGTTATTAGTTCGATAGAGTACGTTACCGAAGAGGCGAGAAATCTCTTTGGCCACAGGCCCGCAAATCAGGTCAAGCTCATTAACGTTCGCGGCGATAGCATGCAGGGCACAATCGAGCCTGGTGATCTCATTTTTGTTGACGTTGGTGTGAACCATTTCGATGGTGACGGCATATACGTTTTTGATTTTAGTGGCGATCTATTTGTTAAGCGCCTTCAGAAAATCAAGACTCAACTTCATGTGCTTTCAGATAACCCACTGTACAGAGAATGGCAGATCACTGATGAAGAGATGGACATGCTTCATGTTTGCGGCAAGGTACTTTTAAGCCAATCACAACAGTTCCGACGCCACGCGTAACCCATCATCCCCGCACATACTAAAGAGCCTTCCGGCTCTTTTTTTTTGCTTTTGAAACATATCTTTTAAAGTCAGGAAAACAGTTGGTTATACCCTAAATATGTTTATCACGCATAATTATGTTTGACAGACAATTTTGGTGATCGTATGCTTATTTCATCGGCATACAACGGAGTTAACTAAATGACCAGCGAGCCAACTACTAAAAAGTTTTACCAATTAGTTGATATCGAAGATTTTCGATTCAGTAAAGATTGCTCTCATATTCATTACGGAGATATTGCATCTGATTGCGATACCAAAACGACTTCAATCTTTGAAGCAATAAATCATCTCAGTTTAAGTATTTTTAGTTTGTCAGAAGAGAAAGTAATTAATAGAGACAAAATCCTCAGTCTCACCTGCGTTATCGCTGATCTTGCTGAACTCGGCGTTGCGACAAATAAAATATCTCATGCAGCTTCATATCTTTCTGGGTTAAAGGATGGGAATCATGGCGCATGAACTTTAATTAGAGCAGGCAGCTGAGCGAGCGCATCAAGCGGAAATTATTTGTCGAATGATGGAGTCTTATCCAGATCGCATGCGTGATATCGAAATTATCGCTATTGCCTCGCTACTGCGCAGACTCACAGGTGATGTATGTGCCTGGTTGATTGAAGAGCAGGCTGTTAAAGACAAAAAGAAATAAATACACCGTTATATTAATCTGGAATAAATACAGCTTAATCGCTGGGGAATATTACATCCTTTTAATGGGTTTTCATCATGGTAAATAAAGCTGCTTATAAAACAGCGCAGTTAATGCGCAGCGCCGGATATTGGCACATCGCCAATCTCTTTCTAAAGAAAGCATATGGGAGATAAATTATGTCCATTCAACAACGCCAAGATATTCAGGCACTGAATATCAAAGCAGAACAGCTCAACTTCCTTATGCAAACTATCCACGCCCATCATAAGGATTTCGATTGCCACCAGCTTGATGGCCTTTTAGGTCTGGCTTATGAGCTCGCTGGCTCTGTTTATTCCTGGACCGAAACAGAGGAGAAAATTGTACTGGCGAATGAAGACGCGCAAAGAAGGATTATTTAGATGGATAAATTAATCGAAACATATCGGCGTCGAATTCTTAAAGCAGCATTACTCCGCCACCTGCGTAAAACAGGTAGCAATTGCATCATTATTAATCAGCCCAAAGGCGAAATAAAAACAATCGAATTAACAGAGATTCTTCTCGATGGCCTGTTGAGCCGTTTTGAAAAACAGGCCGTAAGCGAATTCGGAAATATAGAAGGGGTTAAGGCGGTCAGGGGAATTTATAGCAGCGCTGTAGACGTGAATGGCCGCGGTGAGTTCCTGACGGAAAGCGGCAAAGAGTTAATCGACGATCTCATTGCAGAACTGGTCGATTTTGCCAAAAAGCATAAACCATCAGTAGCGGAGGGTGAGCATGTTAAGTCAGCAAAACGCTAACCCGGGTTGCCGCCCGGTACTGAATATCGATCTGCATGTTCTGCCTGACTTCACTGGCCGCGTCGTTCTCTACATCGAAAACGGGCAGGTGAAGTGTGATCGGCGGTTATCTCCCGACGAGCACATTTGCGCTTTGGACACGTTTATTGAAATGGCTCGCGACATGGAGCTGCGGCTCGCGGAGGTGAAAAGTGACGTTGACTGCAATTCGAATTCCTGAGTGGGTTCACCTCAAAGCGGCTCACGTCCTGCGCCAGTTCAGAGCGAGGAGGATTCACCCCTGCCGCATGATCGGCTCCGGGAATCTGAGCCTGAGGGTTAATCACCGCTGGCGGCTACTTTCACGCGATGGCGGCAAGAGCTGGGAAGTAATGAGCCATGAAACCTATAACCGGGAGAAAGATAAATGACCGACCTTGAAAAAGAAAACGTGAAGCAGCTTGTTGCTCGCCTGAAGGAAATCCAGAAGCAATCCGACGTAACGATTCCTGGTTGGATGCTTGACGAAAACCGCTATGGCAAAGGCTCCCTTACTTTAGAAGAGCAGCATGAGTGGGCTCAAACCGTCGTCCAGTCCATGCGCGGTACGGTCGCCCTTCTTTATCTCATCAGCTGCGAAAACCGCTGGGGACTCCGTGACGGGCAATACCAGTTTAAAACCGAGGAGTTTACCTTCGGCATAACCCGGGAACTTATTGAAAATCTGCTGATTAAGCATGTGGAGTGCGCACTGATCGAGCACAAGCCTGAGGAACGCTATCTGGCGGTTTACCAGTTCTACTACGCCAACGATCAGCGCCTGAAAGAAGTCGGTCATTCGTGGTTCGCAGAGTTTCTCGACGAGATATTTGTAGATCTCGCTGCCCAGTTGCGCACCGGTAAAACAATGCCAGCCAACCACGTTTTGCATTAAGGAGCAATGATGATGGCAATGAAAGCAGAATTAGCACCAGTAGCGGCCCGTGACCTGCAGATCATCGCGTATCGCGGTCAGCGAGTTGTAACCACTGAACAGCTGGCGGCCGGGTACGGTACTGATATCGTCAACATCAAGATGAACTATTCGCGCAACGCCG
The DNA here is from genome assembly GCF_006874705.1 of Leclercia adecarboxylata. Classification (NCBI taxonomy): domain Bacteria; kingdom Pseudomonadati; phylum Pseudomonadota; class Gammaproteobacteria; order Enterobacterales; family Enterobacteriaceae; genus Leclercia; species Leclercia adecarboxylata. The sequence continues at coordinate 17,655 of NZ_CP035382.1, forward strand.
CCCGCTTTGCAGAAGGAAAACACTTCTTCAAAGTCACAGGGGAAGAGTTAGCTAATTTGCGAGTGACTTTTAGTTACCTGCAAATTTCCAACAAAACCCGTTCTCTTATGTTGTGGACAGAACGCGGCGCGGCCAACCACGCGAAAATGCTTGAGACGGATCAGGCGTGGGGGTACCACGAGGACCTGGTGGAATTCTACTTCACGCAGCGTGGCACCATCGCTTCACCGGCAACACCGCTGACACTTAGCCGTAAAGAATTGGCGCTGATGGTCATTGAAGCCGAAGAACGCGCCGAAGCCGCTGCACTGGAAACCAGGACCCTCAGCGCCACTGTTGAAAGCCTGGAGAAGCACTTCACCAAAGGCATGACGATCCCGGCATTCAGCAAGGCGCTGAACGGCGTCAACATCAACAAAATGATGTGGTGGGCGTCCGAGCGTGGCTGGGTGTTTAACGAGCAACGCGACCCAGAGAAAGATCCGCGCTGGCGCGTCGCCTCATATGCCCGCGACAAATATCTGACGGAAGACCAGACGCAGATCACCCCGCACGGCAAGGATGCTTTCACGAAGTTTACGCCAGTACTGCTGGAGAAAGGCTGCCACCGCCTGTATCAGCTGTACATGAAAGGTGAGCTGCCAATGAAAAAGACCTGGAATGGCGCGTACCTCCACGACAAAGCGATTTATACCCCGGAGGGACGCTAGCATGAATAAGCAATTCTGGTATCCCGCTGGCTCACTGGAGGAAGCCCACCAGCAGGCGCTGACATGGGTGTGTGATGCCTACTTGTTCCATCTGGTCAGCCTGCACCGTCGCCCGGTATATCGCCACCAGTACGGTGATATTTCGCTAGACCAGCCAGCGCTGCGGGGTTTTATCGACTCGTATCTGGAAGAAAAGAGCTGGGATTTAGATCGCCGCCGCGCGCATTACATCAACATGCTTGACCTTATCCGCTATATGGGTCGAAAAAATTCGGACTTCATTGACTGGGGAACCGTGCCATCACTAACGCCCCGCGGGTTGCGCTGGATGAACGCCTGTTTCTCGAGGTTGGGAGAAATGGTCAACAGCTGCGGTGGTTGGGAAAACTGCGTCGAGAAGAAAATGGAGGGTACTAATGCGTGATACTGCCGATGTCGTTCTGCTGGTCCCGAATGATTGGGTAAGCGAAAAGGTGCTGATCGCGGTCACCGGGCTCAAGCCCGGAACCATCCTCCGGGCCAGAAAAGAGTGCTGGATGGTCGGGCGGGAATACGTGCACGTTTCACCGGACGGAAACCCGAAACCCTCCAGCGAGTGCATGTATAACCGGAAAGCGGTTGATGCATGGGTCGCCTCGATGAAAAACAAACAGCCAGGGTGATTTGATGCCATGAAAAAGGTAATCTCATATCGCTCTTGGGCGTCTGGAGGAGTTCATGGATAAAGTCACATATCCAACAGGCGTCGAAAACCACGGTGGCACATTGCGCATCTGGTTTAATTTTAAAGGTAAGCGTGTCAGGGAAAGTCTCGGTGTCCCTGACACCGCTAAGAACAGGAAGATCGCCGGGGAACTGCGGACGTCGGTATGTTTTGCCATCCGTACAGGCACATTTGAGTATGCGGCACAGTTTCCGGATTCCCCTAACCTCAAGACTTTTGGGGTGGGTAAAAAAGAAATTACAGTGTCAGAGCTTGCAGAAAAGTGGCTGGATCTGAAGAGGATGGAAATCTGCGCGAACGCACTCAACCGTTATGAGTCAGTCGCAAGGAACGTGGTGCCCAGGATCGGGGGAAATCGGCTGGTGTCAGCAGTGACCAAAGAGGAGCTGCTGTATATCAGGAAAGATTTGCTGACCGGTCACCAGACGCCAGTGAAGGGAAAGGCCCCGGCGAAGGGGCGAAGTGTTGTCACCGTGAATTATTACATGACAACCATTGCCGGAATGTTTCAGTTTGCCGCAGATCATGGCTACGTAGAGGCAAACCCGTTCGAGGGGATGAAGCCTCTTAAAAAAGCCAGGGCAGAGCCAGATCCGCTAACTCGTGACGAATTTATTCGCCTGATCGATGCATGCCGGCATCAGCAGACGAAAAACCTGTGGTCACTTGCAGTTTACACAGGGGTACGTCACGGGGAGCTGACCTCCCTGGCCTGGGAGGATATCGATCTTGAAGCTGGAACAATAACAATCAGGCGTAATTATACAAAACTGGGCGAATTCACTCTACCGAAAACTGAGGCGAGCACAAACAGGGTCATACACCTTATCCAGCCCGCGATCAGCGTCCTGAGGAATCAGGCGGAAATGACCAGGCTTGGAAAGCAGCATCACATTGATGTGCAGCTGCGCGAGTACGGCAGAACGGAGAGCCACGACTGTACATTTGTCTTCAACCCTCAACTGGTCAGAAGATGTCAGCATGTCGGGTTCATCTACAAAGTCGACTCGATAGGTGATTTGTGGGATGCAGCGGAGAAGCGAGCAGGGATAAGGCACAGGAAAGCTTATCAGTCGCGTCACACGTATGCGTGCTGGTCACTGTCAGCTGGCGCTAACCCCAGCTTTATTGCAAGCCAGATGGGCCATGCGAGCGCCCAGATGGTCTTCAATGTGTACGGGGCGTGGATGGCTGACAGCAGCAGTGAGCAGATCGCGATGCTGAATCAGAGGCTTGCGAGTTTTGCCCCACAGATGCCCCAAAGCCTGCAAAGCAGCACCAGAGCATTATTGAAATCAGTAAGTTAAATACGAATGCCCGACATGTTAACTGTGTGGAGGGTAACACCACGCTGTACGCCCTGCCGAAGGCCGAGGTGGTGGCGCGCTGGCGGGAGCAGACCAGCGACGACTTTCGCTTCTGCTTTAAATTTCCGGCCACCATCTCCCATCAGGCCGCGCTGCGAAACTGCGACGATCTCACCGAAGAGTTTTTCACCCGACTGTCACCGCTGGCCAGCCGCATCGGTCAGTACTGGGTTCAGCTCCCCGCCACCTTTGGCCCGCGTGATTTGCCCGCGCTGTGGCAGTTCCTCGACGCCCTGCCCCGGGAATTTACCTACGGCGTGGAGGTTCGTCACCCTGAGTTCTTCATGAAGGGCGACGCGGAGAAAGCGCTCAATCGCGGTCTGCACGAGCGCGGCGTCAATCGAACGATCCTCGACAGCCGTCCGGTGCATGCTGCCGTGCCGCACAACGAGGCTATCATCGACGCCCAGCGCAAAAAGCCGAAGGTGCCGGTACATGCGGTGATGACCGCCGGCAATCCGATGGTGCGCTTTATCGGCAGCGACAATATGCCGCAAAACCAGGCGCTGTTTGCCGTCTGGCTACAAACACTGGCGAAGTGGGAACAGACCGCCACACCGTACCTTTTTTTACATACTCCCGATATCGCCCAGGCCCCGCAACTGGTCGATGCTCTCTGGCAAGCCTTGCAGGCCGTGGCTCCGTCCATTGGCGACGCCCCCACCATTCCGCAGCAATCTTCTCTTTTCTGATCCCAGCCCCTATCATAGAAGTGCCATCTGCCAAAAAACAGGGAGTTTGTATGGTCTGCGCGCTGTATGCAGTGCTGGGTGCGTTACTGTTAATTAAGTTTTCGTTCGATGTTGCGCGCCTGCGAATGTTGTACCGCGTCTCTTATGGCGACGGTGGGTTTTCGGAGCTGCAAACCGCGATCCGCATTCATGGCAATGCGGTGGAGTACATCCCGGCAGCGCTGATCCTGCTGTTATTTATGGAAATGAACGGCGCCGAGACCTGGATGGTGCATGTCTGCGGCCTGCTGCTGATCCTTGGGCGCCTGATGCATTACTATGGCCTCCATCAGCGCCTGTTCCGCTGGCGCCGCTCCGGCATGAGCGCCACCTGGTGTTCGCTTGTGCTAATGGTGCTGGCTAACCTGTGGTATATGCCGTGGGAGTTGGTTTTCTCATTGCATTAGCGCACAATACGCCCCTTTATTTTTCCCGGATTTTTACGTTATGTCAGATCGCGACACGCTTTTTTCTGCGCCTATCGCCAGTCTGGGCGACTGGACCTTCGATGAACGGGTAGCTGAAGTCTTCCCGGATATGATCCAGCGCTCGGTCCCCGGCTACTCCAATATCATCTCCATGATCGGCATGCTGGCGGAACGTTTTGTTCAGCCCGACACGCAGGTCTACGATCTGGGATGCTCACTGGGCGCGGCCACGCTGTCGGTTCGTCGTAACATCAAGCACGACGGCTGCAACATAATCGCCGTCGACAACTCCCCGGCCATGGTTGAACGCTGCCGCCGCCATATCGACGCCTGGAAAGCGCCTACCCCGGTAGAGGTGGTCGAAGGTGATATCCGTCATATCGAGATTAAAAACGCCTCAATGGTGGTGCTGAACTTTACCCTGCAGTTCCTCGAGCCCGACGATCGTCAGCTGTTGCTGGACAAAATTTATCAGGGGCTGAACCCTGGCGGCGCGCTGGTGCTGTCGGAGAAGTTCAGCTTCGAAGATGCCACCGTCGGCGAGCTGCTGTTCAACATGCACCACGATTTCAAACGGGCTAACGGCTACAGCGAGCTGGAGATCAGCCAGAAGCGCAGCATGCTGGAGAACGTGATGCTGACCGACTCGGTTGAAGCCCACAAAGCCCGCCTGCACAAGGCCGGATTCGAGCACAGTGAGCTGTGGTTCCAGTGCTTTAACTTTGGCTCTCTGGTGGCGCTGAAAGGCGGTAACGCATGATCGATTTCGGTAACTTTTATCAGCTGATTGCTAAAAATCACCTCTCCCACTGGCTGGAAACTCTGCCGGGGCAGATCGCCGCCTGGCAGCGCGAGTCTTTGCACGGCCAGTTTAAGCAGTGGAGCAACGCGGTCGAGTTTCTGCCGGAGATGACCCCGTACAAACTGGATCTCCTGCACAGCGTCACCGCCGAAAGCGAAACGCCCCTGAGCGAAGGCCAGATGCTGCGTCTCGACAAGCTGATGCGCAATCTGATGCCGTGGCGTAAAGGGCCGTTCTCCCTGTACGGCATGAATATCGATACCGAATGGCATTCGGACTGGAAATGGGATCGCGTGTTACCGCACCTGTCCGATTTAACCGGACGCACCATTCTGGATGTCGGCTGCGGTAGCGGCTATCACCTGTGGCGCATGATCGGCGCAGGCGCCCATCTGGCGGTCGGGATTGATCCGATGCAGCTGTTCCTCTGCCAGTTCGAAGCGGTACGCAAACTGTTGGGCAACGACCAGCGCGCGCACCTGCTGCCGCTGGGCATTGAGCAACTTCCCGCGCTGGCGGCGTTTGATACCGTCTTCTCGATGGGCGTGCTTTATCACCGCCGTTCACCGCTGGAACACCTCTGGCAGCTGAAAGATCAGCTGGTCAGCGGCGGTGAGCTGGTGCTGGAGACGCTGGTGATTGAGGGCGATGAAAATGCGGTGCTGGTGCCGGGCGATCGTTACGCCCAGATGCGTAACGTCTACTTTATCCCGTCGGCGCTGGCGCTGAAAAACTGGCTGGCGAAGTGTGGGTTTGTTGATATCCGTATCGCGGACGTCTGCGTTACCACCACCGAAGAGCAGCGCCGCACCGAGTGGATGACCACCGAGTCGCTGGCCGAATTCCTCGACCCGAATGACAGCAGCAAAACGATTGAAGGTTATCCGGCGCCGGTACGCGCGGTGTTAATTGCCACCAAGCCGTAGTTTTTTGCCACCGAACGGCAGATAAAAAAAGGCCCCTGTTGAAATTGCAGGGGCCTGGTACAAACAAGCATCATATTGGGCGACATGATGCGCGGTAAAAACTGTATTAGCGATGATACCTTTCGATTATCGCCTTCATCTCTGCAACCGACTCGCCGTCCACGCCATAGCGGGAATATTCATCCGCTTCGGCATCCGTCGACATCGACAAGCCTGTGTTGCGATAGCGCATGGGTGACAGCAACCATTTGCCTGCCGAGCTGTGAAGCTCGAATACCCCTGCCTGTAAAAACGTTTCCAGGTTGGCGGCGCGAACGCCAGCACCAGCCATTATTATTGGAACACCTGATTGCGCTTTTAGTTCCTTAATTAATGAAATACCTTTTTCGGCGGAAGACTGTTGGCCGGAAGTGAGCACGCGTGCAACCCCCAGTTCTGCCAGATTTTCAAAGGCTTGATGCGGATTTACGCACATATCAAAGGCGCGATGAAAAGTTACCGCCATCCCCTGCGCGGCGGTCATAATCTGGCGCATGCGCGGCATATCGATATGGCCGTCCTCATTCAGCAGGCCGGTCACCAGCCCCGGGAAACCCAGCTGGTTCACAAGGGCGATATCCTCCAGCATGGCGTCAAATTCGCCCGTGCTGTAGCAAAAATCCCCGCCGCGCGGGCGGATAATCGGGTGAACCGGGATGGTCACCGCCTGACGCACCGATTTCAGCACGCCATAAGACGGGGTCAGCCCGCCCTCTTTCGGGGCCGCACAGAGTTCAATGCGATCGGCTCCGCGTTCCTGCGCGGTCACGGCACACGCCATGCTGTAACAACAGATCTCCAGCAATGCCACGAAACCTCCTTATCTTCAGTTGGGTTTTGCATCATGCCATGCCGCCATACCCGCGACACGGCGTCAGCTCACAAAGTGTCGGGTTTATTCTTCGCTGGCGACAATCTGTTCGATGGTCCAGGGGTGAAACTTGACGGTCACGCTGCCGTCGGTAACTGCCAGAGTCGGATTCGGCAGACGTTCGCGATCCCCTTTTGGCGAGCTGGTTTTAACAAAGATCCCGGGCTGGCTTAAGCCCTCGTCGGACAGCAGCGCCAGCGCGCGGGCATTGAGGGTGTCGGGGTCACCAGGCAGCACGATTTCGATGTGCTCCCAGCCTTCGTGGGGATAGCGTTTCTCACCCGGCCACGGCAGTTCAACTACCTCAAAGCGCCAGTGTCCGACGCAGACCGGCTCGTGCAGCTTGAACAGGCAGATCGGACGGCCATTGATGATATTTTCAGAGAGCAGCTCGCCGCACTGCTCAAACCCGCGCCGCCAGCGATCGGCGGTGGCATTCTGATGGCAGCGCAGGGAGATATGGTCCGCCGCGAGCGGAGCGATCTCCAGACCCAGGCGTTCGGCAAGCGCCGTAAAGGCCGCGGTGAAACGCGGTAAATCAGCTGCAATGTCCTGCAGCTCGTCAACAGATTGCCAGTTCGCCATCATTGATACTCTTATCGTCATGCAAAAGCGTTAATTTACTCTGTTGCCCGCCTGCGACCAACCGCTGATTTGAGCCAGTGCTGACGGCAACGGGCAATTGCAGTATACTCCCGGCCTAATTTCTTTAACTGACGCGGCAGCATGATGATCGCGTCAAAAATGTAAGGTATCCCGGTGAATATTCAGGCTCTTCTCTCAGAAAAAGTCAGTCAGGCACTGATTGCTGCAGGCGCACCTGCAGACTGTGAACCGCAGGTTCGTCAGTCAGCGAAAGTACAGTTTGGCGACTATCAGGCCAATGGCGTGATGGCAGTGGCTAAAAAACTGGGCATGGCGCCGCGACAACTCGCAGAGCAGGTCCTGACGCACCTGGATCTGCAGGGTATCGCCAGCAAAACCGAAATCGCCGGGCCGGGCTTTATCAATATCTTCCTCGACCCTGCCTTCCTGGCGCAAAACGTAGATGCGGCCCTGAAATCCGACCGTCTGGGCGTGGCACAGCCGCAAGCGCAAACCATCGTCGTCGACTACTCCGCCCCGAACGTGGCGAAAGAGATGCACGTCGGCCACCTGCGCTCCACCATCATCGGTGATGCCTCCGTGCGCACCCTGGAGTTCCTCGGCCACAACGTGATCCGCGCGAACCACGTCGGCGACTGGGGCACCCAGTTCGGCATGCTGATCGCCTGGCTGGAAAAACAGCAGCAGGATAACGCTGGTGAGATGGCGCTGGCGGACCTGGAAGGCTTCTACCGCGATGCGAAAAAGCACTACGACGAAGACGAAGCCTTTGCCGAGCGCGCGCGTAGCTACGTGGTGAAACTGCAGGGCGGCGACGAGTACTTCCGTCAGATGTGGCGCCAGCTGGTGGACATCACCATGTCCCAGAACCAGCTCACCTACGATCGTCTGAACGTGACCCTGACCCGTAAAGACGTGATGGGCGAGAGCCTGTACAACCCGATGCTGGCCGGGATCGTGGCCGACCTGAAAGCCAAAGGGCTGGCGGTCGAAAGCGAAGGCGCAACGGTGGTCTTCCTTGATGAGTACAAAAACAAGGAAGGCGAACCGATGGGCGTCATCATCCAGAAAAAGGATGGCGGCTACCTCTACACCACCACCGATATCGCCTGCGCCAAATATCGCTACGAAACGCTGCATGCGGATCGCGTCCTCTATTACATCGACTCCCGTCAGCACCAGCACCTGATGCAGGCGTGGACCATCGTGCGTAAAGCGGGCTATGTACCGGACTCCGTGCCGCTGGAACACCACATGTTCGGCATGATGCTGGGTAAAGACGGCAAACCGTTTAAAACCCGTGCGGGCGGTACCGTGAAGCTGGCGGATCTGCTGGACGAGGCGCTGGAGCGTGCCCGCCGTCTGGTGGCAGAGAAAAACCCGGACATGCCTGCAGACGAGCTGGAAAAACTGGCGAACGCCGTCGGTATCGGTGCGGTGAAATATGCGGATCTCTCCAAGAACCGTACCACCGACTACGTATTCGACTGGGATAACATGCTGGCCTTCGAAGGCAACACCGCGCCGTACATGCAGTATGCCTACACCCGCGTGCTGTCTGTATTCCGCAAGGCAGAGATTGACGAAGCCGTGCTGGCACAGGCGCAGGTAACCATCAGCGAAGATCGCGAAGCGCAGCTGGCGGCCCGTCTGCTGCAGTTCGAAGAGACGCTGTCTGTGGTGGCCCGCGACGGTACGCCGCACGTGATGTGCGCCTACCTGTACGATCTGGCTGGCCTGTTCTCCGGCTTCTACGAGCACTGCCCTATTCTCTCCGCCGAGAGTGAAGCGGTACGCAACAGCCGCCTGAAGCTGGCGCAGCTGACGGCGAAGACCCTGAAGCTGGGTCTGGATACCCTGGGTATTGAAACCGTCGAACGCATGTAACATCGGTGTCCGGTTAATGCCTGATGGCGCTTCGCTTATCAGGCCTACAAAACCGGGTATCGAAATAACAAAAACCCGGCGCAAGCCGGGTTTGTTGTTTTGTAGCCCCGGTAAGCGCAGCGCCACCGGGGGATACCTGCCGCTATCAGAAATATTTCCGCAGATATTCCGTCAGACACAATATCGCCATCGCCTGACCGTACGGCATCGAGGTCAACGGGATCTGGCGATAGAACTCCAGATCGCTGCCCATCCCGGTACCAAATGACGTTTGCAGCAGTTCACCTTCCGGCGAGATATTCTTCACGATCCCGCGGATGGCTTTCTCGGCCACCTCCGCATACTCCGCCGCCACGTAGCGTTTGCGCACCGCTTTCAGGATCCCGTAGCTGAATCCGGCGGTGGCGGAGGCCTCCAGATAAGAGTTCGGATCGTCGAGCAGCGTATGCCAAAGACCGCTCTCGTCCTGACACTTCGCCAGGGCAGCAATCTGCGCATTCAGCACCTGCACCAGATAACGGCGCACGGCGTTGTTTTCCGGCAGATCCACCAGCTCAAGGAAATCAGGAATAACGATTGTCAGCCAGCTGTTGCCGCGCGCCCAGCGGGCGTTGGCAAAGTTGTGCTGACCGTCGTAGTTCCAGCCGTGGAACCACAGCCCGGTCTCCCGATCCATCAGGTTCTGCACGTGCAGCAGGAACTGATAGACCGCCTCTTCCACGTATTCAGGTTTATTAAGTAGTTTGCCAATCTTCGCCAGCGGCAGGACGGTCATCATCAGGGTGTCGTCCCACATCTGCTGGTGGTTCTCTTCCGCCAGGGTGATGTGCTGCATGCCGCCGTGATCGGTGCGCGGCATCTCAACCATCGCCCACTCGGCCCAGCTCTCCAGCCACGGCAGCCAGGCCGGGTTACGCGTCTCTTCATAACGATACGCAAGGGTCAAAAACGGCGACATGGTGTTGACGTTCTTGGTGGTGGCCCCTTCGACAAAGCGCTCGGCAAACCAGCTGTCGATGATATCGCGCATCCCTTCATCCCCGGTCTGGCAGTAATACTGCCAGATGCCGTAGAGACCGACCCCGTGCGTCCACTCCCAGCCCGCCCAGCCTTTGGTGTCGATCACGCGCCCGTCGTCCAGCCGCAGTAAAAACTCGCCGGTTTTATCGTGAATGTTCACCAGGTTATGCGTCACTTTCTGGATCAGCGCTTTCAGCTCATCTCTGGCGATAAAACGCTCTGGCTGACGCAGTAACGGGCTATGTTTGACAGGCCAAACCTTCATAATCTTAACCTCTGTTGTATGTCGAATTCAGTAAAGCACGTTCTTTCACGGACGGTGCAGCGGGTTTATTGCGATTCAGATAGCCGATGTTGTTATTGCCCCACAGGCAGTCGTACGGCATACCGGCCAGCATTTCGACCGTGGCGCGGGCCTGCGGCGTGGCGGCCTCCGGTATCGCACGGCCGGACTCACGCATTTTGGCCGTCTCTTCGCGCAGCGTGCTGTGCGTTTGTAAGTTCAGCTTAAAGCGCAGTGAGACGAGGAAGCCGCAGCACAGGACCAGAATCGTCCCCACGCTCAGGATCATCAGAATGGTGTGGCTTACCCCTTCCGGCTGCACTTTCTGCCCGCTGACAAAGCCGGACATCTGCATGACGATACCCACCAGCATGATGGCTCCCGCCTGCGACGCTTTACGGGTCAGGGTCATGATGCCGGCGAAGATGCCCTCGCGGCGTTGACCGGTGATGACTTCATCGACGTCAGCGATATAGGTGTAGGTGTTCCACGGCACGTAGTTGATCCCGCCTCGACCCAGCCCCGCCAGAGCAGAAACCAGCAGCAGCAGCGCGTAGATGTCACTCATGCCGGCGTAATAGAGCGCGGCATAGGAGATGGATGCCAGACCAAACAGCACCACCACCATGCGATACGACGGCGCTGGTCCAAAACGGATGCACAGCGGGATCATGGCGATAACGGCAAGGAACTGGAAGATAGCCATGGTGCCGAGCAGGTTAGAGGCCATGGAGGCTTCCTGCATCAGGACAAAGACCACGTAGTAGGTGAAGACGGCGTTAAACACGTCCTGCGCGATGTAGCCTCCGAGGTACATCCCCAGATGCTGACGGAAAATTTTGATTCGCAGGGTAGAGCTCAGCTCAACGAACAGACGGTTCAGGCTCTGCCCGAGCGTCAGTTTTTTCTTCTCTTCTTCGGCACGCAGCGCGGCTTCGGTCCACTCTTCACGCGGACGCTCCCAGGTAAAGAACCAGACGAAGGTCAGCATCAGGGCGCAGAGCACTGAGAACACCAGGCTGGCATAGAAGAAGGAGATGGCGTTGTCTTTCCCGAAGTGGGTCAACAGAATACCCGGCAGGAAGGAGGCCAGAATCGCCGACATTTGCGCCATGGAGATACGCGCACCGGAGAATTTGGTTTTCTGTTTAAAATCGTCGGTCATCTCCGGTACCAGGGTTTCGTACGGTACCAGGATCATGGTGTAGACGATATCAAAGATCAGATAGGTCAGCAGGTAGTACCAGAAGCCCATATCCCCGACCCACATCAGCGAGTAGCTGAAGACGCACGGGATGCCGAGCAGAATAAAGAACTTACGACGGCCAAAGCGTTTGCCAAGCCAGGTGGTACCAAAGTTATCGGTCAGGAAGCCCATCAGCGGACTGACGACGGCATCCAGCACCCTTGCCGCAGCAAAGATGAAAGTGGCCTCAATCGGAGAGAGACCGCAGAAGGTAGTATAAAAATATAACAGCCAGGCAGCGGTTAGCGCTGTGGTTCCCGCCCCGAGAAAATCGCCCGATCCGTAGGCCAGATAGTTTGCGAGTCCAATTTTACGTGTTTTCATTACCGTCGACCCTGTAAGTTTTAGATGACTCCCGGTTAGCCCGGAGGGAACGGGAGTGACTACAGGGTTACAGTAAGAGTATCCCTACGCGGATACCTTTCTGTTTCTGCCACCGCCCGGCGGCAACTGGCAAAAATGCAAAGAGATTTACTACGCGCGTCACTCTTTTATAAAACAGCGTTTCTTTTGCTTCAAAAGGCAGGGTCAATTATGCGAGCCAGTCATCAGAATGGACTGATAACTGGCGAAAAAGCGATCAGCCGGCGTTCTCTGCTGCCGGTTTTGACGGCAAACAGCATAGCCAGAGGAGATAAAGCGCCGCTAATGTACTGAGTGTGATGCTGATGATTTTCATCGCCTGATCTGTGTGGTTTACTTCTACCAGGATAAGCATAACCTGATGAATACCGGTCAGAATAAGCGGCAGGATCAGCAGGTTCATCAGCAGCGCCCCGCCAAACCACCAGCCTGATTTTCCGGCATCGTGCAGCCTGCGGATGCCCAGTGAGACGACGGGCACGAGCAATATTATCGGGGCCAGCGTGCTGAGGGGAAGCCAGACATACCAGGCCCAGACCAGCATCATCCCGCCCCAGCTGGTACTATCGGCAACTGAAACGACCAGAAGGAAATAGCTCAGCGCCGCAATAAACAGAACAATCATTATATTCATCACTATGAATGACCAAAACGCTTTCCGCGTAGTTCGGCCCTTATATACAAAAGTCTTTTTCCAGCCGTCATAATAACCATCCTTGATGCTTTTGTTCATACGTTCATCCTTTTACAATCCCTGTCCCTGACGTTATTAAAAAATCACTTATTGCGTTTTCTTGAGATTATCAATGACCAGACCTTCAGTGTCTCTGACGTTAGCAATAAAACGAGTGCCAGCCCTATTCCTCCTGGGTTAATACCTTTCAGGATCCAGGGCAAAAAAGAGAGTGAGGGCATAACCAACAGCAAGCGCAAAGGGGTTTGCGCAGCCACCAGGTAGATGGCCTTATCCCATGCGGTAAGGAGCAACACAGCTGAAAAGAAAATGGACAGAGTTGTTATCATTGACAGGGTAAATATTAAAATAAGCCAGTAACCGCCACCCTGTTCTGTATAAAGCTGATTAAAACTAAAAATATCATCAATTAAAGGAATACGACCCTCGGCAATACTTTGCCAGAGATAATTGGCCAGATATAAAACATCCATGCTCCCCCAGAACATGCATACTTGCCTGAAGTTCAATTTCATATCTGCTTCCTTTCCATTATTGATTTAAATATCTACGTATCTCAACGTGTAGCCTATATTCTCCGGAGGGTGACATCCAGTGATATTCTCTCAATAAGAACCGCGAGGGGAAGGAATAGCAGGAAGGAAATAACAAAGCCTGATAAATGACAACGCCGTTCGGTTCGGGTGAACGGAACGGCGTTGGGGGTTTAGCGGTAGTTAACGATCACCTCGTTACGCTGCACCTTCAGGGCAGGGATCAGACGGCCCCCGCCGGGTACTTCCCAGATAAAGCGCAGCGGTTCGGCGGCGGGCACATTGTTGAAGGCATTGGTGCTGCCGCTGGCGCCGTCCAGTTCGGTGCAGCGCGCCTGGGAGCATAACCGCACCCGCAGCCCGGCGGGGATTGGGCCATTCAGCTCGTAGCGCCAGACCACCAGGGTCATCAGACCGGATACCGGCTGCTTCGCCGACAGCGGACGGGACGAAGCCGCTACGCCCCGGTTGTTAAGGGTCAGGCCGATACTGCTGTCCTGCCAGGCCCCCTCGCCTGCGGCCTGCGCCATCATCGGCAGCGCCAGTAACCAGAGTAGTTTACGCATTATTATTGCCCTCCAATGCTGGCAGTCATGCGGATGTGGCGATTGTCCGACAGCTCCATATTCGACAGGACCACCAGCTGCGTCAGGCTGCGGCGCAGGAACCGCGACAGCAGCGGACGCAGCGCATGGTTCACCAGCAGTACCGGCGGCGCGCCGAGCATCTCCTGACGCTGCAACGCCTCCTGGGTTTGCGCCAGCAGACGATCCGCCAGCCCCGGCTCCAGCCCGCCGCCGCCCTGCAACGCCTGTAGCAACAGACGCTCAAGCGGCGTATCCAGCCCAATCACCTGCACCTCGCCGGTACCCGGGAACCACTGCTGGGTAATGGCGCGGCCCAGCGCCACGCGCACCACCGCCGTCAGCTCGTGCGGATCGTTTTGCAGCGGCGCATGTTCGGCCAGGGTTTCCAGAATGGTACGCATATCGCGGATCGGCACTTTCTCGTCGAGCAGATTTTGCAGCACTTTGTGCAGCGTGGTCAGGGTCAATACGCCCGGGACCAGATCTTCGGTCAGCTTCGGCATCTCCTGGGTCACGCGGTCCAGCAGCTGCTGCGCCTCCTGACGACCAAACAGCTCCGCCGAGAACTGACCGATCAGGTGGTTCAGGTGGGTGGCTACCACGGTACTGGCCTCCACCACGGTATAGCCCTGGATTTGCGCCTGCTCTTTCAGGGCGCTTTCGATCCAGATGGCCGCCAGCCCAAAGGCCGGGTCGATAGTTTGTTCCCCCGGCAGCGTTCCCGCCGCCGTACCCGGGTTGATCGCCAGCCAGCGCCCCGGATAGGCGTCCCCGCTGCCGATCTCCACCCCTTTCATCAGGATGCGGTAGCGTGCAGGGGGCAGATCCATATTGTCGCGGATATGCACCACCGGCGGCAGGAAGCCCATGTCCTGCGCGAATTTTTTACGGATACTGCGGATACGCCCCAGCAGTTCACCGTCCTGTTGGGCATCAACCATCGGGATCAGGCGATAGCCCACCTCCATCCCCAGCGAATCTTCCAGCTGGACGTCATTCCAGGTGGCTTCCACCGCCTGGGTGTTTTCCGGCATCTTAATCGGCGCAGGCTCGGCCTTCGGTTTGGCTTCACGCCCGCGCAGCCACCAGGCCAGCCCCAGCAGCGCGGCGGTGAACAGCAGGAAGACGAAGTTCGGCATCCCCGGCACCAGGCCCAGCAGCCCCAGTACCGCCGCCGACAGCATCAGCACGTTCGGGTTACTGAACAGCTGAGTTACCATTTGCTCGCCAACGTCCTGATCGGTGGCGACGCGGGTCACGATCACACCGGCCGCGGTGGAGATCACCAGCGCCGGGATCTGGGCCACCAGACCGTCACCGATGGTCAGCAGGGTATAGCTTTCCGCCGCATGGCCCATGCTCATCCCGTGCTGCAGAACCCCGACCAGCAGGCCGCCCACCACGTTGATCACCATGATCAGAATACCGGCGATGGCATCGCCGCGAACGAACTTACTCGCACCGTCCATCGAGCCGTAGAAGTCGGCTTCCTGGGTCACTTCTGCACGGCGTTTTTTCGCTTCATCTTCGCCAATCAGCCCGGCGTTGAGATCGGCGTCAATCGCCATCTGTTTGCCCGGCATCCCGTCCAGTACGAAACGCGCGCCCACTTCCGCGATACGTCCCGCACCTTTGGTGATAACCATAAAGTTGATGATCACGAGGATGATAAACACCACGATACCGATGGCGAAGTTGCCGCCCACCAGGAAGTGGCCGAAGGCCTCAACCACCTTACCTGCCGCCGCGCCGCCGGTATGGCCATCCATCAGAATGATACGGGTGGAGGCCACGTTCAGCGCCAGACGTAGCAGCGTGGTAAACAGCAGAATGGTCGGGAATGCGGCGAACTCCAGCGTGCGCTGGGTGAACATCGCCACCAGCAGCACCATGATCGAGAGCGCAATGTTGAAGGTAAAAAGCAGGTCGAGGATGAATGCCGGAAGCGGCAACACCATCATCGACAGAATTAGCAGGATGAGGATCGGCCCGGCCATAATCTGCCATTGAGTCGATTTCAGGTTGCCGGGGAGGCGCAACATTGCCACCAGATTAGCCATCAGTGTCCTTCTCGTTCATAAAATCCAGCGCAGCAGGCACCGGGAGATTCTCAGGTTTCACAGGCCGTTGACCACCGGCCAGACGCCAGCGTTTCAACTGCCATACCCATGCCAGCACTTCCGCCACAGCGGCATACAGCTGGCCTGGGATCTGTTGTCCAATTTCCGCATGGCGGTAAAGCGCACGCGCCAGCGGCGGGGCCTCCAGCATCGGAATGCGATTTTCGTTACCAATTTCGCGGATCCGCAGGGCAATCAGCCCTGCCCCTTTCGCCACCACCTTCGGCGCGCTCATTTTGTCTTCGTCATACTGCAGCGCAACGGAGTAGTGGGTCGGGTTGGTGACGATGACGTCCGCTTTCGGCACATCCTCCATCATCCTGCGACGGGCGGCGGCACGCTGCATCTGGCGGATACGCCCTTTAACGTGCGGGTCGCCTTCCATCTGCTTATGCTCATCGCGAAGGTCCTGTTTGGACATCCGCAGTTTTTTGATATGGCTGTAGATCTGGAAGAAAACGTCAAATCCCACCATCGGGATAATGCTCAGCACCACCAGCAGCGAACAGAGCCCCACCAGATCGAGCGCGTTGCTCATCGCGGTCAGCGGAGACTCGCTGATCAGGCGCATCATCTCCGGCCAGTTGTGCCAGATAAAAAATCCGGCCACGCTACCCATCAGCGTGGCTTTCATCAACGCTTTCACCAGCTCAGCGGCGGTTTGCGCCGAGAACATCTTCGCGATCCCGGGCAGCGGATTCAGTTTTGAGAATTTAAACTGCAACGACTTTCCGCTAAACACCAGCCCGCCCAGCATGATCGGCGATACGAGCGCCACCAGTACGACGCCGGTAATCAGCGGCAGCAGCGCGACCATCGCGCTTTTGATCAGCAGGATAATCTGGCTGAGGATCAGGTTAGGGTCGTTGACCATGCTGTGATCGAAGCGCAACCCGGCCGAGAGCATGCCGGCCAGTCTGCGGGCAAGGGATTCCCCGCCGATCCAGATAATGCACACGCCAACCAGTAAAATCAGCAGCGAGGTGAGTTCTCGGGATCGGGGTATTTGCCCGTCCTCACGCGCTTTTTCAAGTCGGTGGGGTGTGGGGGCTTCTGTTTTGTCGTCGCTATCTTCTGCCACGGCAAGCATCTCGCAGGTAGAGGTCCGGACGCTATGATGCCAAAGCGGGGGCTGAACAATGGGCTAATTAGCGGCGATAAAAGGGCTGATTTAGGGCTTTCGGTTGGGTCAGCGCGTTAATTTATGCCTGTACAGCCTGTTTACAACGGCGTGCCACCAGGGATGCGGCAAGAGACGCAATTTTTTCAGAGTCTTTTGAGGCGCTATTTCTGAGCACCAGGTTCCACTTACTGAGGACGTGTGCGTTAACGACCAGCTCGCTGTCCTGTTTTAAGCGGCCGTTCGATGAAAGCCAGTGCGCCACGTCGCCCCAGTCCCACAGCGGAGACTGACCTTTAATGCGCTGGATAGGGCAAGGAAAATCGCCGCTTCCGCGGGTGCCGTCTTTTAGCATGGCGATTGCCTGGCGCGACATGTTGGTCATTTCGGCTATGTCGCTCAAACCGACAAGGGCGGAGTCGACAGATCCTACGATAGCGCCGATGCCCGCTGATTCGATATTGTCGACCGCTGAGGAGATGGCTGCATCCAGGGATTCAGCTTCACGGTCAAACTCAACGTAGACGGAGCGGCCATATGCGCAAATCAGTGCATCGTCGCAGCCGCTTGCGTACAGCGCATCTTCCAGTCCTTCAGTCTCGTAAGTTACGCCTGATAGGGTCAGAATGAAGTTATAAAGCGCCATAATACCTCTTTGTTTTATCGTCAGATATTGTCTCGTATTCGGTAAAGAGCAGCTGTTGCTGCCCTTTACCGGGCAAAATCATGGACAGCGTTTTACGTTGCGGATGATTTGCATCGCATGGCTTTCTGCGTTTTTCGGCGTCGACCATACGCTCATTTGGCAATCGCGATGTTCACCTTCAGGATTACCACAGCGTAACTTGCAGAAACAGTGCGCTGAATGACCGGGAGGAACCCAAATCCAGCCTCTCCGGAGGGCATATTCAATTGCCTCCTGAATATGCTTGTTCGGATGTTTCTTCATTAGCCTCCGTTATTAAGATGCTATTATGACTGTTGACATCTGTCAACGATGATTTTATCACTCGACCGTTTGTTGCCTAGGGTCAGCAATGACCCTGGTGAGACTATCAGAATGGCTGAATTTGAAATAACGTAAGTCGCGGCAGGTTACTGATTCTGGTTGGATTGTCGTAATAAAGGATGAAACAGATGCACAAAGAAAAATGCCACCTTTACAGGTGGCATTTCTGCCGGGTGGCGCTGCGCTTACCCGGCCTACAACACCCTGCAATATCGAAATATGTGCGGTCTTTGTAGGCCTGTGCAAGCGAAGCGCCGCCAGGCGATTCCAGCCGGGCTCAGGCTATCAGAACCCTAAGCTGTCCAGCAGGTCGTCGACCTGATCCTGGCTTGCCACGACACCGGCTTTGGTGGTATCGAGCTGCGGGCCATTCAACAGGCTTTCGTTTTCGCGTTGTGGACGCGCGGAAGGTTCCGGCATGTTCTCCAGCAGCACCATCAACAGCTGACGTTCAATCTCCTGGATCACATCCATCATGCGCTTGATCACCTGACCGGTAAGGTCCTGGAAATCCTGCGCCATCATGATCTCCAGCAGCTGCGCGTTGGTGAAGCTGGTATGGCCCGGCACATCGCCAAGGTACTGACGAGTATCGGTGACCAGTTCGCGGGCGTCGGAGAGTTCGATTGGATTTTCGAACCACTCATCCCAGCGTTTGGTCAGCGCTTTCGCGCCTTTTTCCATCTCATCCTGATGCGGCTGCGACGCTTCAACACTGTTCAGCGCACGCTCTGCCGCCTGGGCAGTCATTTGCACAACATAATCAAGACGATCGCGGGCATCGGGAATCGCTTCCGCCGCTTCTGCAATCGCCTGATCCAGTCCCAGCTCACGCAGGCTGTCGCGCAGCATGCGCGTCAAGCTGCCGATCCGGGCAATTATGTCGCCGGGTGAATGCTCATCCGTGGGTTTAATCGAAGGCTGCATCATCTCCCGTACCTCACATGCCGAGTTTCTCGAAGATCTTACCGAGTTTTTCTTCCAAAGTTGCAGCGGTGAATGGCTTCACCACATACCCGCTTGCGCCAGCCTGTGCCGCAGCAATAATGTTCTCTTTCTTGGCTTCGGCCGTCACCATCAGCACAGGCAGAGAGGCCATCGCGCCATTTGCACGAATGGTTTTCAGCAGTTCCAGACCATCCATGTTCGGCATGTTCCAGTCGGAAATGACAAAACCAAAGCCGCCGGCATTCAGTTTGTTCAGCGCATCGACACCGTCTTCCGCTTCTTCAACATTATTAAAACCCAGCTCTTTCAGCAGGTTGCGCACGATGCGACGCATGGTGGAAAAGTCATCCACAACCAAAAACTTGAGCTCTTTGTCCGCCATAAAACTACACTCCTCGTTAAATACGTATTGCCTGTCCGGCACTGATTTTTGCCAGCATCTGCTGACTAACCTGACTGAGATCGACCACTTCGCTGACGCCACCCATATTGATGGCCTCGCGCGGCATGCCGAACACTACACAACTTGCTTCATTCTGCGCGATGGTCCAGGCGCCAGCCTGGTGCATCGCAAGCATTCCGGCGGCGCCGTCGTTGCCCATCCCCGTCAGGATCACCCCAACGGCGTTGCGCCCCGCGTGTTTCGCCACCGAATGAAACAGCACATCCACCGACGGACGGTGCCGGTTAACCGGCGGCCCGTCATGAATTTTGATTTGATAGTTTGCACCGCTGCGCGCCAGCTCCATATGCTTGTCACCCGGGGCGATATAGGCATGCCCTGGCAGAACGCGCTCGCCGTCTTCCGCCTCTTTCACGCTGATCTGACACAATTTGTTCAGACGCTCGGCGAACGAACGGGTAAAGCCTGGCGGCATATGCTGGGTAATCAGAATACCGGGGCTTGAGAGCGGCAATGGCTGGAGTACATGGCGAATTGCCTCTGTTCCCCCGGTGGATGCCCCAATCACCAGCAGTTTTTCCGAGCTTAACAGCGGGCCCGCCTTCAGGGTCACCGGCGCGGCCATCGGCTTGTGCATGGCCACCTGCGCCCGTGCGGCGGTACGAATTTTTTCCGCGATCATCTCGCTGTACGCCAGCATCCCTTCACGAATGCCGAGCTGCGGTTTGGTGACGAAATCCACCGCCCCCAGCTCCAGCGCCCGCAGGGTGATCTCGGAGCCTTTGCCGGTCAGCGAAGAGACCATCACCACCGGCATCGGCCGCAGACGCATTAACTTCTCAAGGAAGTCGATGCCGTCCATACGCGGCATTTCGACATCGAGAGTCAGCACGTCGGGGTTATATTTTTTGATTAAATCCCGGGCTACCAGCGGATCGGGGGCCGTCGCCACCATCTCCATGTCGCTGTGGCTGTTGATAATCTCCGTCATGATCTGGCGCATCAACGCCGAATCATCAACTGACAAGACCCTGATTTTACTCATGCTTTATCCTTACTCAGCGCATATACCGTCTGCCCACGCAGGCTAAACTCGCGCACGAGATTGCTGAAATTCTCCGAGTGCCCGGCAAACAGTAATCCGTCCGGCTTGAGCAACGGTACAAAGCGGCGCAGGATCTCCTGCTGCGTCGTTTTGTCGAAATAGATCATCACATTACGGCAGAAAATGGCGTCAAACGGCCCCGCCACGTTGTACTGTTTCTCCAGCAGATTGACCATGGAGAACTCCACCGCATTCGCCAGTTCGCTGCGCACCCGCACCAGCCCATCGTGCGGGCCGGTGCCGCGCATGAAGTAGCGCTGAAGCTGCTGTGGCGACAAGGTTTTCAGCTCGTCCTGGCGATAGATACCGCTCTGCGCTTTTTGCAGCACTTCGGTATCGATATCGCTGGCGACCACCTTCCAGCGGCCCGGCGCGGTACCCAGGGTATCGGCCAGGGTGATGGCGAGCGAGTAAGGCTCTTCACCGGTCGAGGCCGCCGCACTCCAGACGCGATACTCGCCGCCGCTGCGGCGGCGGGCATGCTCCGCCAGCACCGGGAAGTGGTGAGCTTCCCGGAAAAAGGCGGTCAGGTTGGTGGTCAGCGAGTTGATAAACGCCTGCCACTCCGCGCTGTTCGGGTTCGCTTCCAGCATGCCGAGGTAGCGACCAAAATCATCCAGCTCGAGCGTGCGCAAGCGACGCACAAGACGGTTGTAGACCATGTCCCGCTTGTGATCGGCAAGCACAATCCCCGCGCGCTGGTAGATTAACTGACATATCCGACGGAAATGCGCATCGGACAGCGCGAGGCGCTGTGTCATCTGTAACAATAATGACGATTGCCCTGAGGGCAGTGGTGATGTCATAGCGCCTTCTTAATCACGTTCAGGTTCCGACTGGAACGGCCTGCGACCGCCCGACTTCTGTAACTGTTTCAACACGTTCATTCACATTAAATACCGCGACCAGCGAGGTCAGATGATCCGCCTGTCCGGCTAACTGGTCGGTGGCGGCCGCGGCTTCTTCTACCAGCGCGGCGTTCTGCTGCGTCACCTGATCCATCTGGCTGACGGCCAGCGCTACCTGCTCAATCCCGCGACGCTGTTCATCGGATGCCGAGGCGATTTCGCCCATAATGTCGTTCACCTGGGTGACCGAGCTGACGATTTCAGTCATGGTTTTCGCTGCGGTATCCACCAGCTCCGACCCCTGCTGCACCCGCGATACCGACTCTTCAATCAGCACCTTGATCTCTTTTGCCGCATTGGCGCTGCGGCTCGCCAGGTTGCGCACTTCGCCCGCCACCACCGCAAAACCACGCCCCTGCTCGCCCGCACGGGCGGCTTCCACCGCGGCGTTCAGCGCCAGAATGTTGGTCTGGAACGCAATGCCGTCGATGACGCTGATGATGTCGCCAATCTTCTGTGAACTGGTGGCGATCTGATTCATGGTGTTCGCCACGCGGGAAGCCTGTTCGCCCCCCTTCTTCGCCGTCTGGGCCGCGCTCTTCGCCAGACCGGAAGCCTGACGGGCGTTGTCGGCGTTCTGCCCGACGGTGGCGGTCAACTGCTCCATGCTGGCGGCCGTTTGTGCCAGCGACGCGGCCTGCTGTTCGGTGCGCGACGAGAGATCGTTATTGCCTTCGGCAATCTCCGAGATCCCGGTGTGCATGGCATAGCTGCCCTGACGCACCTCGGTTACCGTTTCGCGCAGCGAGCCCTGCATCGCTTTCAGGCTGGCGAAAATAGCCGAAATTTCGTTTTTGCCGTACACCGCCACCGGCCGCGCCAGATCGCCCTTCGCAATGCTGTCGAAATGGCTGCTGATGATCGCCAGCGGCTGAACGATCATCCTGCGTGACCACCACAGCGCGGCGCTGGTCAGTATCGCGGTCAACACAATCATGGTGGCGAAAATCACGCCGGACATGTGGTAGCTGGTGCGGCTGTCGTTACCCGCGGCCTGCACAAACAGATTTATCTCCTGCTGCCAGGCCTCGGTGCTGGCGTCAAACGCCGCCTGCGACTCCTGTACCGGTGCGGTGAGGAAATCCGACAGCTGGTTGTTTTCCAGCCAGGTCGCCTGATGTTCCAGATCGCTGTACCACTGACTGAACGCACCCTGCATCGCTTTTTTCAGCTCGCTGTCTTTCGCGCCGATCGCTGGCTGTTCGTTAAAGGATTTGAACATGCCGTCAGCCTGCTTCAGGCTGCTGCGCGCGGTGGTCATCAGCGCCTTGATGTCATCAGGCGGATAACTCAGCGCGGTCAGGGTGCCCGCTTTATTCAGCGCCGTGCTGGCCTGCAGCAGAACGGCGCGGCTCTGCGTCAGTAGCGCGCGCTGTTGGTTGCTGCTCTGCATCTCCTGCAAGTTCTGATAACCATCGCGAAAAGCCCAAAACGACAAGCCGTTACTGCCAACCTGCAACACCCCACAGACAATCAAAATCAAAAACAGGGTGGTCGAGATACGAATACGATTTAACATCCACGCTCCCATTTAGCGGCCAGCAGCCGCGATTTAACGTTCGATCAAAATGTTTCCCAGTTATCATCTTTCCCGGTGGTCAGCGCGCGTACGTGGGCCGGTGCATTGACCGGCGCTGCCGGTTGCTGGCCGGCACGCGATGACACCGTTTTTCCAGGTGCAGAAGTAAGACGAAACGCCGAAACGGCCATCTTCAGACGGCTCGCCTGCTCTTCCAGTTGCGCCGCAGCGGTAGCGGACTCCTGAACCAGCGCGGCGTTTTGTTGTGTGACACGATCCATTTCCGATACCGCCAGGGCGACCTGGTCGATACCACGACTCTGCTCATCAGAGGCCGAGGCGATTTCACCCATGATGTCGGTCACGCGCGTTACCGCGTTGACGATGTCATTCATGGTTTCTCCCGCACTTTCCACCAGCACCGAGCCGGTATCCACGCGCGCGACAGAATCTTCAATCAGGGCTTTGATCTCTTTGGCCGCGTTGGCGCTGCGGCTGGCGAGGTTACGTACTTCTCCGGCCACTACCGCAAATCCACGACCCTGCTCACCGGCACGCGCGGCTTCCACCGCGGCGTTCAGCGCCAGGATGTTGGTCTGGAAAGCGATACCGTCGATCACGCTGATGATGTCAGCGATCTTCTTCGAGCTGCCGGCGATGTCGTGCATGGTTTTCACCACGCCATCCACCACCTTGCCGCCGCGCTGTGCGGTTTCCGAGGCGCTGTTCGCCAGCTGTGACGCCTGACGGGCGTTATCGGCGTTCTGCTTCACGGTAGCAGTGAGCTGCTCCATGCTCGCCGCGGTCTCTTCCAGCGCCGATGCCTGCTGCTCGGTGCGGGAGGAGAGATCGTTGTTGCCCATCGCGATTTCGCTGGTGCCGGTGTAGATGGCATCCGAGCCCTGGCGCACGTTGGCAACCGTCTCGCTCAGGGAGCGCTGCATATGGTCAACGGTGACGGCCAGCTGGGTGATTTCGCTGCGCCCGGCGATGGTCAGGCTCTGGGTCAGATCGCCGCTGGCAATCTGGCGAATATGGTTGATAACGCGATTTAACGGATTGAGCAGGGTATGGCGGATGCCGTACCAGACGCCTACCAGCACGATCGCCAGCGCCAGGGCGAGGATCCCCATCTGCCATTTGGCAAAGGTGTAATCTTTCACGCTGGCGTTGAATGCTTCCTGGTTACGCGCATCGGACGCGGTAACATAATCCCGCAGGGCGGTGCCCAGCGCGTTCTGCTTTGACTGGGTGGCCTGGGCGAAATAGGCGTCCATATTGCCGCTCTCGAGGAACTGGATCAGCTCCGTCAGCGCCGCGGCATACTCCTGGTATTTGTCATTGATGGTCTGACTCACCTGCGCCATCGACGGCTGTGGCGTGATGGCGCTGTAAGCCTTGAAGTGTTTGTCCGCTTCCGCCAGCGTCGTGCGGGCGCTGTTGATCAGTTCAGGTTGCGGCTTAGCGGGATCCGTCGCCATGCGCGCGGAGGCGCGGCTCAGGTTGATGCGCGTTTGCAGCAGGTAATCCCAGGTGGAGGTGATTTCGCTTTGTTGAACGCGGAATTCGTTAGAAACCGCAAAACTGTCCTGGTTGGCTTTAATAGAAGAGAAAAACAGACTGCCGGAAACGAGCTGTAACAGAGCGAAGACAGCCAGCACCAACATCAGCATTGTAACAACGCGCATACGGTTCAACATACAACACCTTCTTATGAATTTGTTCTCGGTGTTATCGGCACAACTGACGGGAACTTTACATTTGCGAAAGGGAAAAGCGTGGGTCAGAACGCGACGTCGACGACCAGGGTGTCGCTGTAATTACCGGCGGGGGGAGTGGTCTGATTAGTCAGGACGCGGGCGGTGTAGTTGTAGCTGCGTAACAGCCCGTCGGCGCTCACCTGCGAAGAGGCACCGCTGGACCAGCGTTCGCTGCCGCTGCTTCCCCAGCGATTGGCGGTCGCTTCTTTATAGATCTCATAGCTCATGCGGTTATTGCCGCTGGCCATCCGGCGCACGTTATTGCTGGCGTTAGCACCGTTATTGATGCCGATGGTATAGACGCTGCCTTTGGTGCAGGTCACCGAGATAGCCTGCGAGACGGTGGGGAAATTCTGCACCAGCGGCGCGCTGTTGAAGTTGACGTTCGGGGTGGTCATGGCGCTGCAGTCGTTGGTGACCGTCATGTTGAGGGTGATGCTGGTCAGCACGGTGCCGGTTTGCGGCGTGGTACATAATCCCAGCGCGCCCAAAAAGCAGACGTTGTAGCTTACGCTGAAGTTGAGGGTCACCTGATAGGGCCCGGCGCTGACGTTCTGTCCGGCGAGGGTGCGAAAATAGAGCGGGATGTTGTACTGGTTTGAACCGAGCAGAGTTAACAGCGACGTACCGTTCCAGGTGTAGCTCTTGCCTGTCAGCACTTCGCTGCTGCTGTTGCACGTAGACTGGCCGCACAGACGGATGGGGATCGCATCGGTGATAGCGGCGTTATCGGTGCGCTTCATCGTGCCGCGGCTGTTGGCGGCAATCGTGGCTCCGGTGAAGGTGAGGGTCACCGAATCGTTGGTCAACAAACTGAGCACCTTATCGCAGTTCACCACCAGCGTGCCGGTGGTTGCCACTTCATTGCTGCCGCTGAGGGCAAACGAGGTCACGCTGCCAAAGCTGGCATTGACGGTGCTGACCCGGCAGGCTCCCCAGCTGGTCGCCGAAAAGAGAAGCAATCCTACCAACAGAAGCAGGCGTTTCATGGCTGCACCCGGCAGGTCAGCGGACCGTAAGTTTGCAGCTTATGCTCCGGGTTCGCCGCCAGCGTCAGGGTGACATGGCAGCCTTTGCCCTCCGGCGTGATGACGTCGAGCGGGTTGACGTCCGCCAGATCTTCCAGCCAGGCGATGCCATCATAGCCCACCACCACCGGCTTGCGCCCCTGGCGTCGCACCTGGCTGCCCAGCGGGATCGCCTCCCCTGCCCCGTCGTGGAGGATCACGCTGGCGACCCGCTCCTGCTCCATCGGGAAATCCACCAGATAGCCGCTGTTACGCCGCAGGGCGATGCGGCGTTCGGTCTCCTTCAGGCGGGTATCGGCGGGTAAATTAAGGGTGTTAATGCTGTAGCTGGCCGGGTAATAGGCGGATACGCCGCTAATCAGCAGATAACCGTTACGGTTGGTTTTGCCCACCGGCTGGTTCTCATAGCTGACCGGCACGTCCGGCTGTCCGTCGGTGCTGACGACCACAAAGGCGTCGTTGATTTTGTTGGCGGCAAACAGCTCCCCGTCCATCAGCACTACCGCGCCCATCGCCTCGCCCCACCAGGTCATCATGTCGCGCTCGCCGTAGCCGCCGCCCTGCAGCTCAATATTGTTGTTACGCCACCCCAGGGTGGCCTGCTGATAGTTGCTGGCCTGCGACTGGCGCGCCCACGCCATATTCCAGCTGAAGCCACCGTCGGTGGGCATGGAGTGGTTATAGTTGAGCCGCTGGGTGCTGCCGGCATCCGGGGTGTTTTCCAGGGTGATGGCGGCGCTGTCGCGCTCCCCCAGCGGGATCTGCAGCGACAGGGCCACCGTCCAGTCGCCCTGCTGTCGATCCCGGCTGGCGGCGAGATAAATACTGCTGCTGCCCCATAGATTACGGCTCCAGGAGAGGTTCAGCAGCTCGGTTTTCTTATCGTCGAAACTCTGCACGCCGATCCATGCCGCGCCGATATTGCCATAGTCGCCAAGGTTAAAGGTCAGGGAATACTGATCGGTGTTGCGGCTCAGGCTGGCGATGGGCTGGTCGTGTTCATCGTAGACGGTCGGCTGGTCGTAAAGCGCGAGGTTGCCGAAGCCGCGATCGCGACGGCTGTGCTGGGTGGCAATGCTGAAGGCGTTGGTGCTGTACTGGTAGCCCCAGTTGACCTGCCCGCCGGTTTCGCCGCGCATCTTGCTTTGCGTCCAGGCGCTGTTCACCACCCCCAGACGCCCCAGCTTGACGATGGTTCCGGCCCCGCCCAGCGCCAGCTCCTCCGCCCCTTCAACGTGGCCTTCCAGCGTCAGCCAGTCGGTCAGCCCGTAGCGGTATGAGCCGCTGCCCGCCGCCGGGCCGTAGTCAAAATTCTTGATGCCGTAGTTGCGGCGCAGACTGCCGAGGGTCATGGCCCCGTCGCTAAGCCCCTGGCGAAGCAGATCGCTGGTGACGTAGAACGGCATGGTGGTACTCACCTGGCGGCCCAGCGCATCGGTAGTGACCAGCACCGCATCCCCCGCGCCGTTGATGTAGGGCAAATTGGTGAGGGTGAACGGCCCCGGCTGCAAACGGGTGGAGCCCGCCCGGTAGCCATTGACGAACAGATCCACCGAGGTGGGCACCGCCGCTTCACCCGAGAATTCGGGCAGCGGCCAGGTGACGAGGTCCGGGCGCAGGGAGAAATCGCGGCCGTAACTGATGCCGCCCATGCGCACGCTGCTGCTCCAGCTCAGGGCATCGCTGATCACATCCCCGGCGGTCCAGGTGGTGGCGTCTTCTTCATCGGTGATCGTCAGGGTGGTGTCGTAGCGCACGTACCCCTCCTCCTGACCGCTACCGCCGGACAAGTTTTTCCGCACATAGCCGGTGGAGGATAACGATCCCCGGTCGTCAAAATAGCGAAACTCATGCCACAGGGAGGCCTGGCCGCCGCTGTGTTCGGTGTGGTTGGTATAGAAGTCGTAGTTGAGCAGCGCCCCTTTACCAAAATGGGGGGTACTGCGCGCCATCTGGCCGCTGAAGGGGGTGACGCGCGCGCCAATCCACTCCCGCGGAACGCTGAGCAGCAGCCGTTGCCCGGTGCTGTCATACTCGGCGCGCACGTCCGTCAGACGGCTGACGTTCACCTCTCCCGGCGGGACGTGTTCGGCGGGTAATCCGGCGCGGCGCAGATCGGCGCTGGCGACCAGATACTCCTCCTGCCGCCGGGTGACGGGCACCACCAGCCCGGTATCGTAATGGTTGACGATCAGCACCAGCTGGAATACGGCCTCGTCACTCATCGACTGCGGCACCGGCGGCGGAGGCAACATATCGTCACCGGGATCGGCCCAGCTTGCGGAACTGACGCAGAGCAGGATTAGCATCGACGGCTTCAGTTGACGGGGGCCGACTGCCATTGCGTGTCCCGGGCATTAATTTGCGCACGCATCTGGCCCGGGTGGTCCATCCCTGACGGTAGCGGCCAGCTGCGGGCGCTGCCCGGCAGCACGTAACCCAGCAGGCCATCTGCCAGAGTGCGACTCTGCCCCCCCTGTTGCAGCGTCACCTGACTGAGTCGGACATGCACATCGCCCTGATTACGGACCTGCAAGGCCGGCTGGCCATTCTCGCGGACCACCCGCCAGTTGAGATCCCGCGTCTCGACCAGCGCATGGTGCGCGCCGTCCTTAATGGTGGCAATTCCCTGCCCGTAGACAAACAGCGGAATGGAGTAACGCATCTGCAGCTTCAACCCCATCTGCGGGGTCTCCTTATCCTGCGGCTGGGGGATCTCATCCACGATGATGCGGTAGGCTTGCTCCACCCCCATCGGCACCTCGCTCTGTTTAATCAGGCGGATTAACTGCTTGCTGCCCTTAGCGATAGTGACAATCGGCGGGCTGGCCACCACCTCCTGCTGGGCGGTGTAGCGTTCGAGACCGTTTTCCTGCCGCCAGCGCACAATCCGCACCTGCATGGTGGTGGCGCTGGTGCCCTGGTTCTGCACCCACAGCTCCGTGGCTTTGGTATCCGCCGACAGCCACGGGTCGATGGGCCACAGCAGAATGGTGGCCGCCCCGTGGGCGGTATTGAGCGTCGCGCCCAGCGCCATCAGCAGACAGAGCGTGCGATATCCCGAAAATGCCTTCATTGTCCTTCTCCCTTTGTCACCACGACAGGGTCACGGTGAGTTGATCGGAATAATTTCCGGCCGGGCTGAACCCGGTCAGAAGCGCCACACCAAAAAGCGGTAGCGCAATATTGTTGCTGTTGGTGTAAGCCACAGACACCGCCTGGTTAACCCCGATCTCACTGTTGGCCGCCAGGGAACTGCTGCTGTACAGGCGGTACGGCACCTGATTTGTCCCGCCGGCCCGCTGCATATTGCGCACCGAGGTGTAGTGCTGACCGCCGTCGATACTCATGCTCAGCGCCACGCCGGGCGTGCAGGCGATGGACAGCGCGCCGTTCGGCACAAAGCTGGTATTCACCGCTCCCCGCTCCACCCCGTTACGGGTGCCAAAGTCCAGGGTACCCAGAAGACCACCGCTGCCTGCGGCGACCGAACAGCCGGGGGTGATGGTGGCGCTCACCTGAAAGGATTGCGTCGTCACCGCATGGCCGTTTCCCGCCGCAAGCAGCAGCATGCTCAGGACAAAAAAAGCGCGCAGCCTGCCCTCTCCCGTATGTCGGAGCGTTTGTTTATCCACGCTCATTGAAACGTGCTGGCGCTAATAGGTGACGCTGACGTTAATCGTGTCGGTGTAGGTGCCGGGCACCACGGTGACGCTGTTGCCCCCGCCGGTGATGCGGCCATACAGGGTGTAGCTGTCGACGCCCCCGGCGGTAGAGGTCACCGGCAGCGGGGCGTTGTTGGCGATGATGTTGTTAAACCCGCCGTCGCTGAACAGGCTGTAAGCCACGCCCTGGCTGGTGTTGGCGGTATTGACCAGATAGCGTGCAGGGGTTCCCGGGGTGCCGACTACGGTGCCGGGGGTCGTGGAATTGGTGTTACCGGTGATCGCCACCGTGTAGCTGGCGGTGGTACATTGAATGGTGAAGGTGTTGCCGCCGCTGGCCCCGGTCAACTGGGTGGTCAGCGTGGAAAAGGTCGCCGGATGGGTACCGAAATCGAGAGTACCGAAGTTAATGCCGTCCTGCGTAGGCGAACCGTTAATCAGACACCCGTTGGTCAACGTCAGGGTCGCGCCAATAGTGCCGCTGCTGGTGACAGCCTGGCTATTGCTGGCGGCCATCGCCATAAGTCCACCGGTAAACAGCATCAGGAGCTTTTTGTTCATTTTCCACCCTCCAGAAAATGTCACATGGGGTTATCATTTTTTGTGATAACACTCAGTCTGTTAGCACCCTTCATGCCGCTGCCGGGTGGTTATTGTGAAATTTAGTTTAAGGTTTCGTTCTCAAACACTTTTCTCCCTTTGGCTCATACTTTTACCGTATTGACACCTATTTACAAATAAAAACAATCAGATAAGAAATGTCATTCGCCGTATTTTAAGCCTGGCGGGAAGATATATTGGTGAAAATGTGATCTTAATCACAATATATCGCCACAGAGTTATTAACAAAATTAATAAATATTAAAAAAATATTGAAAAGCACGCTTTTTTACTTCAATTTAGGTTATGAATCATTCACGCACTGAATAATAAAAAATTAGATACATCAGCTTATTAATTTCATCTTTCTGTTAATGAGGTACTTTGGTGGCAAGTGCAAACCGACTCACGATCTTTATCGTGGTCTTTATGCTGGCGGGCATTCTGTCCGGGGCAGTCATTCATGAGTATGCGTCAGCTGACGCGATCGCAGCCTGGTCAGACAACATCACTTTACTGACCGATATCTTTTTACGCCTGATCAAAATGGTGATCGCACCGCTGGTGTTCAGCACCCTGACGGTGGGAATTATGCGCCTGGGCGAGACCGCCACCATTGGCCGCGTGGGCGGTAAAGCGATGGTCTGGTTTATCAGCTCCTCAGTACTCTCCATTCTGGTCGGATTGTTTATCGTTACCCTGTTACACCCGGGCAGCGGCCTGAATCTGGCCATCCCGGCCGGCACGGTGGATACGGGGCTGGCGACCAGCGGCATGTCGCTGAAAGGTTTCCTTTCCCATACCATCCCCACCAGCATTGCCGGGGCGATGGCCAATAACGAGATCCTGCAGATTGTGGTGTTCTCGATGTTCTTCGGCATTGGCGGCGCGTCGCTGGGGGAGAAATTTAATGCCCCGCTGGTGGCCGCGCTGGACGTGGTTTCCCACATTATGCTGAAAGTGACTGGCTACGTGATGTACGTTGCGCCGCTGGCGATCTTCGCCGCTATCTCCTCGGTGATCGCCACCCAGGGGCTGGGGATCCTGCTTAACTACGCCTCGTTTATTGGCGGCTACTATCTGGCAATCGTCCTGACCTGCCTGGTGCTGGTGGCGGTAGGCTATATGGTGCTGAAAAACGAGATCTTCCGCCTGGTGAGCATGCTGAAAGATCCGGTGCTGGTGGCCTTTACCACCAGCAGCTCCGAAGCCGCCTACCCGAAAACCCTGGAGCAGCTGACCCGCTTTGGCTGCTCGCGCAATATCGTCTCGTTCGTACTGCCGATTGGGTATTCGTTTAACCTGGTGGGCTCGATGGTCTACTGTTCGTTTGCCTCGATGTTTATCGCCCAGGCGTACAATATTCAGCTGACGTTTTCGGAAATCACGGTGCTGATGTTGACCCTGATGCTGGCTTCAAAAGGGATTGCCGGGGTGCCGCGCTCGGCGCTGGTGGTGCTGGCTGCCACTATCCCGAGTTTCCATATTCCGGTGGCGGGGATTTTGCTGCTGATGGGGATCGATCACTTCCTGGATATGGGGCGGTCCGCGATTAACGTGCTGGGGAACGGCGTGGCGACGGCGATGCTGGCGCAGAATGAAGGGTTGCTGGAGGATGAGCCGGTGTTAGTTGCGCAGGACGCGTAAATCTCGATCCGTAGGCCCGGCAAGCGCAGCGCCGCCGGGCGTTGCCGCATCAGGCACGGTGCGGCAATAAAAAAGCCGGGTGGAGGCTACGCCTTACCCGGCCTACAAACTGGCAACATAGCAGCCGTTTTGCGTTTACTTAGGCTACATGACTCGCCGCCACGTCCAGCAATGCCATCTCGTCGCTGTTCAGCAGCTTCTCGATATTCACCAGAATCAGCATCCGGTCACCGAGCGCGCCCAGACCGGTCAGGTATTCGGTGGAGAGCGTGACGGCAAATTCCGGTGCCGGGCGGATCTGCTCGGCAGTCAGGGAGAGCACGTCAGACACCCCGTCAACCACGATCCCGACCACACGCTGGCCCAGATTGAGCACGATCACCACGGTGTTGTCATCATACTCGACGTCGCCCTGGCTGAACTTCACGCGCAGGTCGACGATAGGCACGATAACGCCACGCAGGTTAGTCACGCCTTTGATGAAATCTGGCGTGTTGGCGATGCGGGTCACCTGATCATAGCCACGGATTTCCTGCACTTTAAGAATATCGATACCGTATTCTTCGTCACCTAAAGTGAAAACCAGGAATTCCTGCCCTGATGGCTCGCCGGCCAGCTTGGTTACATTACTCATACCGGTCATTTTTTTACCTTCTTAACTGAATCAGGCGGCTGTGTGCGCCATACGTTGTTCACGATTTAATCCCTGAAGCGCCGAAACATCGACGATCAGCGCCACGCTACCATCACCCAGGATGGTGGCGGCTGAAATGCCTGGCACCTTGCGGTAGTTGCTCTCGAGGTTCTTCACCACCACCTGATGCTGACCAATCAGCTGATCGACCAGCAAAGCATAGCGGCGGCCCGCGCTTTGCAGGATCACCACGATCCCTTGCGTGGCTTCGGTTTTGGCACCGTCCACGTCGAACACTTTCCACAGCTCCACCAGCGGCAGGTATTCACCACGCACTTCCAGTACGCGCTCCCCGCCCGCCAGCGGATGCAGATCTTCTTCACGCGGCTGCAGCGATTCCATCACCGCGTTCAGCGGCAGGATAAAGACTTCGTCCGCCACTTTGACCGACATGCCGTCAAGGATCGCCAGCGTCAGCGGCAGCAGGATACGGATGGTGGTACCTGAGCCCTGCTTAGACTTGATCTCAACGTGGCCGCCCATCTCCTGGATGTTACGTTTCACCACGTCCATGCCCACGCCACGGCCGGAGACGTCCGTCACCTGCTCGGCGGTGGAGAAGCCTGGGGCGAAGATCAGCATACCTACTTCTTCGTCGGTCATATTTTCGTTGACCGCCATCCCCTGCGAGATCGCCTTCGCCAGGATACGCTCGCGATTCAGGCCTGCGCCATCGTCGGTCACTTCGATACAGATGTTCCCGCCCTGATGTTCCGCCGACAGGATCAGGTTCCCGACCGGGGATTTCCCTGCGGCAACGCGGTTTTCCGGCAGCTCGATCCCGTGGTCGAGGCTGTTACGCACCAGGTGCGTTAACGGGTCGATAATGCGCTCAATCAGGCTCTTATCCAGCTCGGTGGAGCTGCCCATCAGCGTCAGTTCGATTTGCTTATTCAGCTTACCGGCCAGGTCACGGACAAGACGCGGGAAGCGGCTGAAGACGTACTCCATCGGCATCATACGGATGGACATCACCGATTCCTGCAGATCGCGGGCGTTGCGCTGCAGCTGGCCCATGCTGGTGATCAGATCGCCGTGGTTCACCGGGTCCAGTTCGTTAGAACGTTGGGCCAGCATCGACTGGGTGATCACCAGTTCGCCGACCAGGTTGATCAGCTGATCCACCTTCTCAACGGCCACGCGGATACTGGTCGATTCGCTGGAGCGGGCAGCCGGCTTCTCACGTTCGCCACGGTTTGGCGCGGCAGGTTCGCCCGGGACGGCTTTCAGCGCCGGCGCAGCAGGTGCGACAGCCGGTACCGCCGGTGCAGCTTCAACAACCTCAGCCACTTCAGCCGATCCGGCAGCCGGTGCATCCGCTACCGCTTCAAAGTCGATCTGTTCAGGCTCAATCACAAAACAGAGCACCGCGACCACGTCATCTTTGCTGATGCCGCCATCGAGAGTGGCGGCCAGGGTGTCCTTGCCCTTCACCACGTTGCTCAGCGTCGCCAGATTGCTCAGCTCCTCTTCCAGCAGATTCACTTCGCTCTCTTTCAGGCCGGAGAGCACCACGCGCACGCGGTCATCTGCGGCGGGTGCCGCCGCCGGGGCGGCGTCCACGACGCTCAGTTTCGCCGGGCTGACGGCAACGGCTGCCGTCTCGCCTTTGGCTTCCAGCGCTAACTGACGCAGGGCGTGGCAGATATATTCAAAGCTGGCAGCGTCCGGCTCTTGTGAGCTTTTATAGGCATCGAGCTGTTCCTGCATAATATCTTTCGTTTCCAAAAACAGGTTAATAATGTCGGTATTGAGCTGCATCTCACCGCGTCTGGCCTCATCCAGCAGGTTCTCCATCAGATGGGTCGTCTCCTGCAGAATGGTAAAGCCAAACGTACCGGCGCCTCCTTTTATGGAGTGGGCTGCACGAAATATGGCGTTGAGCTGCTCTGAATCCGGTGCCTCGGGCACCAGGTCCAGCAGATGTTGCTCCATATCCGCCAACAGTTCGTCGGCTTCATCAAAAAACGTCTGGTAAAAATCGCTAATATCCATGCTCACGCTATCACCTCGGATTGGCTGGTGGCGATGTTGGAACGGCAGCCGACGGCACAGGGCCTGGCTGTTTTAAATCATCCAGTGACTCATTCTGACTTTCGGCGTTTTCATGCAGGATGGCCTGCTCCGCCTGCTTGTTGAGCACTAAGAGACTAATACGACGGTTGATGGCATCTTCCGGCCCGCGGTCAGTCATGCGCATAGTTGCGGCCATGCCGACGACCCGCAGCACCTTGCCATCGTCCAGCCCGCCGATCACCAGCTCACGACGGGATGCGTTAGCACGATCCGCAGAGAGCTCCCAGTTGCTGTACCCTTTTTCGCCACCGGCGTAAGGGAAGTCATCGGTGTGACCGGAAAGACTGATTCGGTTTGGGATGCCGTTCAACACCGGGGCAATCCCGCGCAGGATGTCGCGCATATAGGGTTCTACTTCGGCGCTGCCGGTTTTAAACATTGGTCGGTTCTGGCTGTCGATAATCTGAATGCGCAGCCCCTCCTGAACGAGGTCAATCTTCAGGTGCGGACGCAGGGCGCGCAGCTTTGGATCCGCTTCGATCAGCTGATCCAGATCGCCGCGCAGTTTCTTCAGGCGCGCCTGTTCCATACGTCTTTTCAGTTCGTCAACGTTGGGCTCGCGTTTCACTTCACCCTGCTGCTGGGTGTAATCATCGCCGCCGCCCGGGATCGGGCTTTCACTGTTGGAGATACGCGGACCCGTCGACACCGCCGTCGCCAGCGGAGTGCGGAAATATTCTGCTATCTGAATCAGCTCTTTCGGGCTGGAGATAGAGATCAGCCACATCACCAGAAAGAACGCCATCATCGCGGTCATAAAGTCCGCATAGGCGATCTTCCAGGAGCCATGGGAGCCTCCCCCATGCCCTTTATGCTTGCGCTTTTTGACTATGACGATGGGATGGGACTGGTTTTTCATGCGTCCTCATTGCTCGTCTGCTGGTTTGGATTCTTCACCGCGCGCACGTGCTCTTCGAGTTCGACAAACGATGGACGCTCGCTGGAGTACAGGGTTTTACGGCCAAACTCTACCGCGATCGGCGGCGCATAACCGTTGAGGTTGGAGAGCAGCGTGATTTTGACGCACTGCATCATTTTGGTGGTTTCAGCGCTCTTCTGGCGTAATACGGTCGCCAGCGGGGAGATAAAACCGTACGCCAGCAGGATGCCGAGGAAGGTCCCCACCATGGCGTGGGCGATCAGCGCCCCCAGCTCTGCCGCCGGGCGATCCGCAGAGGCCAGGGCGTGAACCACCCCCATTACCGCTGCTACGATACCGAACGCTGGCAGAGAATCGCCCACCATCGCCAGGCTGTTGGCCGGCACTTCCGCTTCGTTTTCGTGGGTTTCGATCTCTTCGTCCATCAACGCTTCGATTTCGAAGGTGTTCATGTTGCCGCTGATGATCAGGCGCAGATAGTCGACGATAAACTCGAGCATCATCGAGTCCGCGAGGATCCGCGGATAGCTGGCGAAGATCTCGCTCTCTTTCGGATTCTCAATATCACGTTCCAGAGAGAACATCCCCTGTTGACGCGACTTGGCCATCAGGCGATAGAGAAGCGCCAGCAGGTCCATATACATACTTTTGGTGTATTTCGAACGACGGAACAGTAACGGCAACGCTTTTAACGTTCCCTTGATCGCCTTGCCGTTGTTGCCAACGATAAATGCACCCACCCCTGCACCACCGATTATGATCAGTTCGGCCGGTTGATAGAGTGCCCCAAGGTGCCCGCCGGTCATCATATAACCGCCGAAAACTGTACCGAGAACTACCAGGTAACCTAATACGATAAGCACGACATCATCCTTCCGCTAGTGACTTTAGCCAGGATACACAGTTCGGGGTTTACCCGTCCGCGGGGCAAAAAAAAGCAGCGGTAATTGCTTACCGCTGCTGGAATCTTGCCCATACGTTCGGGTTAAACAGCCTGTTCGATCTGTTCATCCAGCAGTTGTGGATTACTATCGGCAACATCCCGGGAAAGTTTACGTCTTTTTACCGCGCGAGACGGTGGTTGGCACAAACTGCAGGCAAAGCTGCCAGCGGGCTGATGTGCGTGGGTGATAAAGTTACCGCTGCAGCAGTTGCAGCGCGATAACTCAAGCAATCCGCTTTCAACAAAACGCACCAGCGTCCATGCGCGGGTCAGTGCCAGCAAAGGGCCTTCTTCAGGCTGCGGGCACTGCTCGAGGTAAAGTTTGTACGCTTTAATCACCGCATCAACGCCGCTGCATAAGCCGGTCTTGAGCAGGTACTGCCAGGCATTACAGAACATGGAAGCATGAATATTCTGCTCCCACGTCATAAACCAGTCGGTGGAAAACGGCAGCATGCCTTTTGGCGGCGGGCTACCACGTAATTCTTTATAGAGTTTGATAAGACGACCACGGCTCAGCTGTGTCTCGCTTTCAAGCATCTGTAAACGAGCACCAAGCGTAATCAGTTCCATCGCCAATTGAATGTCACGCGCTTCCTGAACAATGCTCTTCTCACTCATTGTTATGCCCTTTTCTTACGGGCTGCGTCATCAGGCTGGCTGATTTCGTTAAGCAAACGGGTAGAAAGCAAAATACCGGTGTGAACCTGCTGCAGATCGTCCACGCGGGACTCCTGAGTCAGCTGCGTCACCGTCTGGTGATTATCGAAACGGAACTGACAAACTAACTGATTAGTTTCGGCCAGTTTAACCATCTGTGGCAGCGTTAAACCGCCAAGTGTTGTCGCCATCTCTTCATGAATACCCAGACGGAACATCGCCGAGGCTTTGTCCTGGCTAATCAAACGTTGTGCAAGCAATAAATATGACAGGTTGATGTCATAGATGTGTTTTAGCAATTCGGATGTGTTCATTTATCCCTTCCCGAATAACACTATATTCTTGTGCGGTAGACCGCACCCCGTGATGTCGCCGGGAAAACCCCGGTAAAAAAAGAAGAAAAGGCTAAAACGCATAGTTGAATTAAGTTCTGTATTGATGAATCACGTAAAAAAACAATAATTGCTTCCTGACAGTTATCACTTCTTACAATTAACTAAGATTTTTCCTAATTCGGTGCAACTCTACCCGTCCGGTGTAGGACATACAATGCGGCCTCGCCCGAAATTTAAAATAAATGTGATCTACGTCACATAATTTAAGTGAATTGGAACCAAAAATCCATCAGGATCACTTCTAAATTGTCTGTTTTATGAACAAATAGCACCAGGATATATTCTGTATGGACGAATATTCATGCAGAAGTATGAACAAACCCGGCACGTTACTTGCCGGGGGTTGACAACTTACAAATTTGCAAAAACCATATGTATATCTAAGATAGAAACAGCAATATAACTTATTGAAATATAATAAATAAAACCAGGGTGAATACGTAATTAATTTCTTTCGTTTACGGCTGATTGGTTGTTGCAGGGGCGTTAATCCCCTTGTTTTTGCGAGGGTTTCAATTGTATGATTTACGTTAAGAACCCTGTTTTACCCCCGGGAGGAGGGGTTAGCGCTATTCATTACATAAGAATATTTAATGAATAATTATGATAAGCATCACATGAATGTCATTTTATGCTCTTGCGCCAGTAAAAAAATCGCGCTAAAGCTGAGGAATCGCTAATGTACAGATACGTCTGGAGGGTACGATGAGTTACTCCCATATCCTTGTTTCTGTTTCTGTTTCCCCTGAAAGCCATCAACTGGTCGCCAAAGCGGTCGCGATCGCTCGTCCGACCCAGGCACGCATCACTCTGGTCACCCTTTCTGCCGATCCTGAGATGTACAACCAACTGGCCGCACCGATGCTGGAAGATATTCGTGGCGTTATTCAGGAGGAAACCCAGCAATTTCTGGCCGATCTTATTGCCCGCGCAGAATATCCCATTGCGCAAACACTCTGTGCGACAGGCGAATTAAGCGAGCGGATATTTGATATATGTCAAAAACAGAACGTAGACCTGGTGATATGCGGA
This sequence comes from Leclercia adecarboxylata, assembly GCF_006874705.1. Taxonomy (NCBI): domain Bacteria; kingdom Pseudomonadati; phylum Pseudomonadota; class Gammaproteobacteria; order Enterobacterales; family Enterobacteriaceae; genus Leclercia; species Leclercia adecarboxylata. Next base: position 55,984 of record NZ_CP035382.1, read on the forward strand.
AATCATAACCACAGCTTTTTTTCGCGTGCAGCCTGTTCCGCAAAAACAATAGTTAGCAACAGTAAAGTGGATGTGCTGTTAATTCCACTCAGCGCAGTTTAATGCGCTGAGTGGAATATTATTCAGGCAAGTTTAGGGAAGGTTGCGACCTTTTTTTGCAGGTTGCTCTCCACGCTGCGGGGCGTGATCTGATTCAGGTCGTCAATAAAACGCGCCTGCCAGCGGTCAATATCATTCTCGCGAATGACTTTCATCATTTCCGCATGGCGTGAGATACGCTCCGTGAGCGGCATATTCAGCGCCCGGTGCAGGGCGTTGGCCACATCATCCCGATCGTAAGGATTGACGATCAGCGCTGAGGTGAGCTCATTGGCGGCACCGGCAAACTGCGACAGCACCAGAACCCCGGGGTCGGTCGGATCCTGCGCGGCAACGTACTCCTTCGCCACCAGGTTCATACCGTCACGCAGCGGCGTCACCAGCCCCACATCAGCATAGCGGAACACTTTCATCAGGATTTTGCGTTCAAAATGCTGGTTGAGGTAGAACAGCGGAGTCCAGCCCAGCTGGCCGTAGCGGCCATTGATGCGCCCGGCTTCGTTTTCAAGCTGGTGTCGAATGTCCTGATAGGCCTGGACCTCGCCACGCGAGGTCGGCGCGATTTGGGTATAGCGGATCTTACCGTGGTGCTCGGGATATTTCTCCAGCAGGGTCTCATAGGCCTGGAAACGTTCCGGCAGCCCTTTTGAATAATCCAGACGCTCAACGGAAAAGATGTTTTTAACGTTCTTGAGCTCTTCTTTAAGCTGCGCAAGCTTAGGCGGCAGCGGCCCGGAGGCTTGCTCAACAATCTCGTCCGGCTCAATGCCGATAGGATAGACCTCGGTGCGGAAGCGCTTGCCCCAGGCAGAGTGCGAATCATCGTCATGGGCCGTCAGCCGCGTTTTGCTGGCCACGCTGTCGAGGAAGGCCAGGCGGTCGTTTTCGGTCTGGAAGCCCAGCAGATCGTAATCACAAAGATCTTCCAGCAGTTCGTCGCTGGGCGGTAGCGCGTTGAAGATCTCCGGCGTCGGGAAAGGAATATGCAGGAAGAAGCCGATGCGGTTGTTGACGCCGCGCTTACGCAGCTCGCTGGCAAACGGCAGCAGATGGTAATCATGCACCCACACAGTGTCGTCCTGCTGGACTAACGGCTGTAACTTATCGGCCAGCAGGCTATTCACCCGCGAGTATCCTTCCCAGGCCTCGCGCTTAAACTTCACCAGGTCCAGGCGATAGTGAAAGGCCGGCCACAGTACGGCGTTGGAGAACTGGCTGTAATACTCATCGTAATTCTGTTCACTGAGATTAAACGAGGCCCAGGTGATGTTCCCGCGTGTCACCTTTTTTAGCGGTTTTTCCTCATTACCAATCTCTCCACTCCAGCCAAACCAGAGCCCCCCCGTACTTTTTAACGCCCCCAGCACCCCTACCGCCAGGCCACCTGCGCTGGCTTTTTTGTCGTCCGGGGGAGCGATGCGATTAGAAACTACGATCAAGCGACCCATAAGGTTTTCTCCTGTTAATTTGCGCTATTTCTTTTTCTTGTTGATGATTAGCGGCTTTTATTACCCATTGCCAGACATCGGGTACCGTTGCCAGCCGCCAGCTGGCTTTGGTCTCACCCGCGCCGACTTTCACTGATACCCCTTTAAGCTGGTTGACTACCTCAAAGCCATGCTCGTCGGTCAGGTCATCGCCAAAGAACACCGGCGTTCTGCCGAGGAAAGGCGCTTCATGCATAAAGGCAGAAATGGCTTCGCCTTTGTGGATGCCCCTCGGTTTGATTTCGACCACGCATTTACCCGGCTGAAGTGACAGCTGCGGGTTGTCATGGACCACCTGTTCCGCCAGGTTAAACACTTCCTTCTCATACTGGGGCGCCTGGCGATAGTGGAGCGCAAACGCCATCCCTTTAGCCTCCAGCTCGGTGCCAGGCAGATATAAAAGCGCCGTCGTCAGCTGCGCATGCAGCGTCTGGACCAGATCCGGAGGAAGGGTAACGGTTTGCAGATGACCATGGATGTCGCGGCGCTCCGCCCCGTGTACACCGGCAAGCGGAAAACGGTAAGGTCCGGCGAGCTGATCCAGCTCGGCGATTGAACGCCCTGATATCAATGCCAGTGCCCCCTGGTTCAGCTGCGCGAGCTGATTCAGCGCCTCTAACACTTCTACGGGAACTGCCACCTCATCGGGGTGCGGCTTGATGGTTGCCAGGGTCCCGTCGAGGTCAAAAAAGTACGCATAGTTTTCAGTTAGTAACGGCGGTGAAGTTAACGTATCGGCCACCCTGATCCTCCTTACAGTTGGCGAGATGAAAAACTGTTAACATCTCAGTAGCCATGTAAGTATAGACAGTGTGACGGCGCTCGCCATTTGACAACCCCCTTCCCGCTGCGGCTGGAAAGGGGGTTAAGGTCGCGACTACACTTAAAAGTTAGGTCGTGGAAGGCAGGAAAACGGGTTAAAGGGTGCGCTTGGCTTTTTGTTTGTAACGGTCGAAGATCACCGCTGCAAGCAGGATCAGGCCACGTACCACGTACTGCGAGAACGGGGAGATGTTCAACAGGTTCATGGCGTTCTCTACCGTCCCAAGAATCAGGATCCCCGCCACCACATATGAGATTTTTCCGATGCCGCCTTTCAGCGATACGCCACCTAAAACGCAGGCAGAGATAACAATCAGCTCATAACCGATGGAGGTCATCGGCTGGCCGCTGGTCATGCGCGAGGCCAAGATAATCCCCGCCGCCGCCGACACCAGACCGGAGAGTACGAAGATGATGATCTTGGTGCGTACCACCGGGACACCAGCCAGACGTGCCGCCTCTTCATTACCGCCAATCGCCAGGGTATTACGGCCAAAGGTGGTTCTGTTCAGCAGGAAACCAAAGATAATCAGGCAGCCCACCGTCAGCCAGATAGGCGCAGGCAGACCGAGCCAGTTGGCGTAGCCGAGGGTAAAGAAGCGCTCGTCTTCAATCCCCACCGCTTTACCGTCAGAGATGATATAGGCCAGCCCGCGTACGATCTGCATGGTGGCAAGGGTGGTGATCAGGGCGTTGATTTTCAGACGCGCAATAACAAAGCCGTTCACCAGCCCGCTGAGTACCCCGAGCAGCAGCCCGGCCGCGACGCCAATCCACAGGCTCTCGGTCATGTTGATGACCACCGCGGTGGTGACCCCGGCGCAGGCGATAACCGAGGCGACCGACAGATCGAAATCGCCAGACGCCAGACAGAACAGCATCCCGCAGGCGACCATACCGGACATGGAGATCGCCAGCCCCAGCCCCTTCATATTAATGAAGGTGGCAAAGTTAGGCACAAAGATGGCGCAGCCGAGGAACAGTACGGCGAAGACCACCAGCATGCCGTATTGATCCCAGATCCGCCCAAAGCTGAAGGCCGATTTCGGCGCTCCGGATGTAGTGACAGAGGACATCTTATTCTCCTTACTCAGGCGACAGCCTGGCTGACTTTAGGCATGGCGAGGCTTAAGGCCTGCTGTTCGTTCGCCTGTTCATGTAGCAATTCACCGGCAATGGCCCCTTCACGCATCACCAGGATACGGTCGGCCACACCCAGCACTTCCGGCAGATCGCTGGAGGCGAAGAGCACCGCCACGCCGCGTTTTGCCAGGGCGTATATCACGTTATAAATTTCGTGCTTCGCCCCCACGTCGATACCGCGGGTCGGTTCATCCAGCAGGATCACCTTCATCTCTTCCGACAGCCAGCGGCCAAGGATCGCCTTCTGCTGGTTACCGCCCGAGAGGTTCATGATCAGCTGTTCCGCGCCCGGGGTTTTAATGTTCAGCGCGCGAATGTGGTGATCGGCATTGCTGACCTCCCACGTATCGTTAATCAGGCACCCGGCGCGGATGGTCTTGCGGCGCGCCGAGATGTTGATGTTGTCCCGCACCGAGTGCACCGGGATAATCCCCTCGGCTTTACGGTCTTCCGGGCAGAGCATCATCCCTGCGCGAATGGCGTGCGCCGGTTTCTGGATATCGACCGGTTGTCCGTCGATAAAGACCTGACCGCCGGTGATACGGGTCCCGCCAAAGAGCCCTTTCATCAGCTCGCTGCGCCCTGCCCCCACCAGCCCGAACAGGCCGACGATTTCTCCGCTGCGCACGGTAAGGCTGACCGGCAAGCGTACGCCCGGGGCTTTTACCTCTTCCAGACGCAGCAGCTCACCGCCGTACTGGCGCGGCTCCCAGTGATAGATATCCCCCAGCTCGCGCCCCACCATCGCCTGCACCAGCTGGTCGTGGTTTACCTGCTGCATATCGGTGAAGGTGCGAACATAACGGCCATCTTTAAACACGGTGATGGCATCGCTGAGAGCGAAGATCTCTTCCATACGGTGCGACACGTACAGAATGATACGACCCTCTTTACGCAGCTCGCGGATCACCCGGAACAGGTTGTCGATTTCACGCGCCGACAGGGAGCTGGTCGGTTCATCAAAGGCAATGACTTTGGCGTTGCGCGCCAGCGCTTTGGCGATCTCCACCATCTGCCACTGGCCGATGGAGAGATATTTGAGCGGGGTCTGCGGGTCAATATCCAGCCCGAGATGCTTCAGCTGCAGACCGGCTTCATAGTTGAGCAGCGAACGGTTAACGAACCCGCCTTTATGGGGAAGCTGCCCAAGGTAGATGTTTTCCGCGACCGTCATCTCCGGCACCAGATGCAGTTCCTGGTAGATGATGGCGACGCCGGCATTCAGCGCGGCGGTGGTGTCCGCAAACGCCACCTCTTTGCCCTGTATCGCCAGGGTGCCCGTTGTGGGGGCGTAGTTGCCGCTGAGGATCTTCAGCAGCGTGGATTTTCCGGCGCCGTTCTCCCCCATCAGGGCATGAACCTGACCCGGGTAGCAGTCAAAGCTGATGTCGGTCAGCGCGTTGACACCGGGGAAGGTTTTGCCGATGCCGCGAAAAGAGAGATACGGTTCAGACTGTTGCATAACGTCTCCGAGGATCGAGTAGTGAACGTCTGGCCCCCCATGGCTTGCGGGGGGCGCAATCACAGTAAATTACTTACCGCCCAGTCCTTTTTTCTCCAGCTCGGCTTTGAAGTTGTCACGGGTGATCAGCACCACGTCGGTTACTTCAGTAAATTTCGCCGGCTCTGCCCCTTTGGTCACCCAGTTGTAGAGCATTTCGCTGGATTTGTAGCCGTGTACGTCCGGGCTTGGCAGCAGGGAGCCGTAGAAGCCGGTAGCCTGTGCTTTGGAGAGTTCGCTCACCGCATCCACGCCGTTGATGCCGATGCCGATCACGTCTGCCGCTTTGAAGCCCTGGCCTTCGGTGGCGCGCACGCCGCCGAGCACGGTGTTGTCGTTCATCCCGACCACCAGCCAGTGTTTCACTTCAGAGTGCTGGACCAGCATGGAGTTGGCCGCATCGAAGGCGCCCGGGATATCGTTAGATTTGGTGGGTACTTTGTAGATCTGTTTTTCCGGGAAGCCGGCGGCTTTCAGGGCATCCATTGAGCCGGTGGTGCGACGGCGCGCGGTATCAAGCTCGTCGGCGGTAATGGCCATCACGGCGGTGTCTTTCACATCCCAGCCGCGTTTTTGCATCTCTTTATACAGCTCCTGGCCCTGACGCTCGCCGATTTTGGTCGCCGCCATCATCACCAGCGGCACGGTATCCATTGGATTGCCTTTGGCGTTGACGAACTGATCGTCCACCGCAATGACCTTCATGTCATAGCCGCGCGCTTTCGCCACGATGGCGGAGCCCAGTTTCGGATCCGGAGTACAAATGACAAACCCTTTCGCGCCGCTGGCCGCCAGGCTGTCGATGGCGTTCAGCGTTTTTTCACCGTCCGGCACGGCAATTTTAATCAATTCAAAGCCCAAATCTTTCCCGGCTTTGTCAGCGAATTTCCACTCCGTCTGGAACCATGGCTCTTCCGGCTGCTTCACCAGGAAACCGAGCTTTAAGTTCTCCGCCATAGCGGATTGTGACATAACGGCAGCCAGACCGATGGCCGCCAGCGCTTTAGTAAATTTGTTCATGGTTAACTCCAGCTTTAGCGTTCTAATATGTAGGGGAAACAACATCTCAATTCTGTTTAATCGGACTTAAAACAAGGCATTAGCGCCAACCGTGTTTAAAGCGCATTTGCTTGAGATAGTTTTAGCGGGAAATTAATCATCCATAAGAGAGCGCCATCACACCGCAGAATTACAGTAATTGCGTACATACATTCAGCGAAAAATGACATAAATACGGAGGTATTTGTCAGACAAATAGAAAGGGGTAAAGCAGATTAGTCCATAAGATCAGCTAAGATATCCTTGTTAGACGGGCGCACGCGCGCCCGGAGATCTTACCAGGGATAGTAGATGTGATCGGCGTGGTCGCGCACCGGCGCTTCGTCGCCTAACAGGCGGGCAGAGAGGGTCAGCGCGAAGTCGAAGGCATGGCCCAGACCTTTGCCGCTGATGAGGTTGCCGTCTTCCACCACCGGGGCATCAACATACACGCCGTCCTGCACGGCCTGCCAGAGATCGCCTGAACAGACATAGCGACGGCCTTTTAATAAACCGTTCCCGCCCAGCACGCGCGCGGCCGCGGAACAGATGGGCGCGATAATCCTGCCCGCTTCGTCATGGGCGGCAATAAAACGCAGCACCCCGGCGCTGGCAGCGAGGTTAACACTGCCCTGCGGCCCGCCCGGTAAAACAACGGCGTCGTAGTAACAGTCGATTTTCTCACTCAGGGTGCTGTCCGCGACCATCGGGATATTATGGTAGCTCACCACCGCGCGCGATTCGGCGCAGGCCAGGGTTTCTACCTCAATGTTGAGACGGCGCAGGATATCAATGGTGATGATCGCTTCCGCCTCTTCAAATCCGGGTGCCAGCAGCACCGCAACGTTTGCCATAGTGAACTCCGTTAGATAAAAACATAAAACAACGTTTCATTTTCATAGAGTGCGGGGCGGCAAACTTCCTGCTGGATCACATAACACGCTATTTATTGCAAAAATGATCCTGCTCAATTTCCGTCAGGTGTAAAAAAAGATTAATAGCAAGAATTATCTCTATCCCGTCTTACGGGAATAATTATTAATTTACTTGCTAAGCGCATATTCCAGTGCTACCGAATAAAACATTAAACGGCGTTATCGGTCAACCTGCCTTATATTTATACATAACCTTAAATATCATTAACTTATGAATCACCATATTCCCGTCATTCCTCACTAAACCTTTCACTGTTTTAAATTGCCGATGGGAAGTAAGGTTTAGTAAGAATATATTTATAAGGATTTTCTTATAAACCAACCGCTGTTATGATGATTTTTACCCGATGCCTGAAATGAATATGGGATCACATACAGGGAAAACAGAATGCTTTTATTCTGTAGTGAACTATCGTTAATGATGATTATTTTTTAGGTTACATAAACGAAGAAAAGGGAATGGATATGGCTGTCTCGGATATGATTACCAAGCTCAATACGCAGATGAACCTGGAGTTTCACGCGTCAAATCTCTCTTTGCACCTCAGCGAGTGGTGTTCAGAACATCAGCTTACCGGTTCCGCGACCTTCCTGCGCACCCAGGCGCAGAGCAACGTCACGCAGATGATGCGCGTTTTTGATTTTCTGAAAGCCTCAGGCGCCATGCCGGTTCTGAAGCCCGTGGATATGACGGACGAAGACTGTAATGGTCTGGAAGCCGTTTTCCAGCGCACGCTGGAAGAGTATGAGCAACGCTGTCTGACCCTGACTCAATTAACGGATGAAGCGCGGAAAATGCAGGATATCTCCACGCTCAACTTCCTGCATGATATTGAAAAGGAACAGCAGCAGGATGGGTTGTTACTGAAAACTGTCCTTGATGAAGTTCGCCAGGCACGTCGCACCGGCATGGGTATGGAACAGACCGATCGCCACCTGCTTAACGTCGTCAACTGCCAGCACCACTGATTCTGCGCTTCACGTTCATTACCCGGCCTGTGCCGGGTAATTTTGTTACAAAAACGCAACCAACCCCTTGCTTTTATTAATCTTTAACAAATCCGATCTGGCTCCCACCGAATAACCCTTCTCCGTGTAATGATTTGCGAAAATTTTATTTTCACAGACGAGGGATACGTATGATTAGCGTTGAATTTATTGTCATTATTCTGTGCCTGTTAATCGGCACCCGGTTTGGAGGAATGGGGCTGGGGCTGATAAGCGGCATTGGCCTTTTTATTCTCAGCTTTGTCTTTGGGCTCCAGCCCGGTAAGCCCCCGGTGGATGTCATGCTAACGATCCTTGCGGTCATTGGCTGTGCGGCCACGCTTCAGACCGCCGGGGGGCTGAATGTAATGATGCAGTTTGCCGAACGGCTGCTGCGGCGGCATCCGCAACACATTACCCTGCTCGCCCCTTTCACGACCTGGATGCTGACCTTTCTGTGCGGCACAGGCCATGTGGTCTATACCATGTTCCCGATTATTGCCGATATCGCGCTGAAAAAAGGGATCCGTCCCGAGCGTCCGATGGCGGTGGCGTCCATTGCTTCGCAGATGGCGATTACCGCCTCTCCGGTGTCGGTTGCCGTCGTGTCGCTGGTGTCTATTCTTGCCGCGCAGCACGGCGTGGGTCAGGCATTTGGCATTCTTGAGATCCTCGCGATTTCGGTCCCGGCCTCGCTGGCAGGGGTGGCGATTGCCGCGCTCTGGAGTCTACGCCGTGGCAAGGATCTGGCCGACGATGCGGAATTTCAGGCCCGGTTGCAGGATCCTGAGCAGCGTAAGTTCATCTATGGCAGCACCGATACCTTGATGAATCAGCGTTTCCCGAAGCAGGCGTACTGGTCCACCTGGATCTTCTTCGCCGGGATTGCCGTCGTGGTGCTGCTGGGCGCCCTGCCCGAGCTGCGTCCGGCCTTTGAGGTGAAAGGCAAGCTGACGGCGCTGTCGATGAACCTGGTGATCCAGATGATGATGCTGATTGCCGGGGCGGTAATGCTGATGCTCTGCAAAGTGAATGCAGCGGCGATCTCAAACGGGGCGGTGTTTAAGGCCGGGATGGTGGCTATTTTCTCGGTCTTTGGCGTGGCATGGATGAGCGATACCTTTTTCCAGGCGCATCTGGATGAGCTGAAGATGGCCCTTGAAGGCGTGGTGAAAAGCCACCCCTGGACCTACGCCATTGTGCTGTTTCTGGTTTCGAAGCTGGTCAATAGCCAGGCGGCAGCGTTGACGGCAGTTGCGCCGATGGGGTTAATGCTGGGGATTGACCCGAAGATGCTGATTGCTTTCTTCCCCGCGTCATACGGCTATTTCGTTCTGCCGACCTACCCCAGCGACCTCGCCTGCATTGGCTTTGACCGCTCGGGCACCACGCGTATCGGCAAGTTTATTATCAACCACAGCTTTATTCTGCCAGGGCTCATCGGGGTGAGCTGTGCCTGTGCGGTGAGTTATCTGCTGGTGCAGACCTTCCTGTAATCATCATACCGGGCGACTGCGGGTCGCCCGTTCACTTTATTCTCACAAAACCATTTCTAAATTCAAAACGTCGGTTTATTTTAGTGAGACTCGCCCTGCGGCGTGAACTTCAGTTCAATCAGCGCAATGGCTTTCTGAACCGCGCGCAGCGTGACGGGGTCGGCCGAGGCAGGATTGCTGGCGAAATCGATATTTTTGAGCTGGCTGGACATCTTCTCGCGCACCTCAGCCGGGGCGATGATTTCAATCACATCAAGAATTTGTTTGATAACCAGCTGGCATGCAACAACGTCAGAGATCAGTTCCTGATCGGCACTCAGGTTTTGAGACATAGGCTTCTCCTGTTTGAAAGGCCGCCATAGTAGCAAAACGCCTGCCCTGATGCGGCCTGCAGGCACAAAAAAACCTGCCGAAGCAGGTTTTTTTATCAGAACATCGCGCCTGGCGGTACGTCCTTGAAGGTCTTGCAGTAGGATTCGAACATGCTTTTCAGGATTTTGCGCAATTTCATCATTATGCTCCGGCTAAATGTTATGCAGGTGTTATTGTTGATGCGCCTATAATATGACCTGCATCACAAAAATCAATGATTTTGTGATATTCATCACGGCAGTTTATTTAAAATAAAACAGCGTTCCTGTTAAAAACAATGCCAAATCAGGTGATTAGCAGCGTATTTGTTCCTGTAAATTTTTAAAAAATTTTTGAAGTGGCAGAGGAAAAATGACCGAAAACATCTCCGGTAAAGCGTCCAGCGGGATCTCTCCCGCTGCGCTGTTAGTCGCGGGCGCGTTCTTTATGGAGTTTCTCGACGGCACGGTGATCGCTACCGCGCTGCCCGATATGGCGAGAAGCTTTGGCGTGCAGGCGGTGGATCTCAACATCGGCATCAGTGCGTATCTCATCACCCTGGCGGTATTAATTCCCGCGAGCGGCTGGATCGCCGACCGTTTTGGGGCGCGTAAAGTCTTCACCCTTGCGCTGGCCATTTTTACCCTCGCCTCGGTGCTGTGCGGCCTTGCCACCAGCGTCGATCAGTTCGTCGCCATGCGCGTCCTGCAGGGGATGGGCGGCGCGCTGATGGTGCCGGTTGGGCGGCTGGCGGTGCTGCGCACCACGCCAAAACATCTTCTGATCGCCGCCATCGCCACCCTCACCTGGCCCGCGCTGGTAGCGCCGATTATCGGCCCGCCGCTGGGCGGCTTTATTACCAGCTATGTCAACTGGCGCTGGATTTTCTTTATTAACGTGCCGCTGGGGCTGATTGCCATCGTGCTGGCGCTGCGCATTATCCCGGATATCTATGAAGAGAGCCGTCGCCCGTTCGACACCCCGGGCTTTATCGCCACCTCGGTGGCGATGGTCAGCCTGGTCTGCGCCATGGAGATGATGGGGGCGCAGCAGGTCAATACGGGGATCACCCTGGCGCTGCTGGCTATCGGGGTGGTCACGATGATCTATGCGCTGCGGCATTTCCGGCGCGCTGAATGGCCAATGATCCGCCTGGATGCCCTGCAGGTGCCCACCTTTCGCGTGACGATGTACGGCGGGTCGCTGTTCCGCGCCTCCATCAGCGCCGTACCCTTTTTGCTGCCGCTGCTGTTTCAGGTGGGATTCGGCATGGATGCGTTCCACTCCGGTCTGCTGGTGCTGGCGGTGTTTGTCGGCAACCTGACCATCAAACCGGCGACCACCCCGCTGATTCGCGGGCTGGGGTTTAAAAAGCTGCTGCTGATCAACGGGGCGCTGAACGTGCTGGCCCTGCTGGCCTGCGCGTTCCTGACGCCGCAAACTCCGGTGTGGGTCATCATGCTGGTGCTCTATCTGGGCGGCGTATTTCGTTCCATTCAGTTTACCGCCATCAGCACCCTCGCCTTTGCCGACGTCCCTTCCCCGCAGATGAGCTATGCCAACACTCTGTTTTCGACCGCCACCCAGCTGGCGGTGGGGCTGGGGATCACCCTCGGCGCTATCGGGATCCGTATTGGCGAACTGTGCAGCGAGATGCTGGGGATTGAAGCGCTACCGGGGATCGGTTTCCGGCTGGCATTTGTGGCGATTGCGCTGGTCTGTCTGCTGGGGATGTTTGATACCCTGCGGCTGGTGAAAGATGCCGGCAGTGCGGTATCCAGCAAGCAGGCATAAAAAAAGCCAGCGCAAGCTGGCTTTTTCCTGGTGTTGGCAACTTAGCCGATAATGCCGCGGACAAAAGCTTCGATCTCTTTATCCTGGCAGTTCTCAAAGAAGCACTGCTGGAAACGCTGACCGGTCACTGCCGTTTTAACCAGCTCTGGATCGATAGCGCGCAGGGTGTCGAGATAGTTCTCTTTAACCACCGCGGCCTTAACCTGGTTCAGAATGCCGGCGTTGCGAACCTGCGGCTCTTTACGCTCTGGCGGATAACCTTCGCCATTACGGCCGGTGAAGGCTTTTTCAAAGATGAAGCGGACGTTCAGCTCTGCGCCCCAGCCGAAGCCTTTGGCAAACGGCAGGGAGAGCGCGTTACCGTTGTTGATCTGGGCGAACAGGAAAGCATCCGCCGGATCGATGCAGTAGCCGCACACCACGCCCGGATGGATGTTCAGGGACATCAGCGCGCCCTGGCCGGTACCGCAACCGGTTACCACGAAATCAACCGCTTTCGAGTTCAGCAGAATGCTCGCCATGATCCCCAGGTGAATATAGGTCAGGTGGTGATCGTTTTCGTCGCTCATCCCAACGTTGTAGACCGGGAAACCTTTCTCTTCAGCAACGGCGTTCAATTCCTTGAGGATGATGGCGTTTTTTGGCGCCTGGCTGTTTTCCATCATCAGTGCAATTTTCATTCTTCGTCTCCTGAATGCGATGCGGGGCATCCCGCTGTGAATAGCTTACCCGTTCAACCTTACTACTAAGCAAACACACTTTCAAATTAAGTGAAAAATAGTTTCAAAAAACAAAGATGCGCTCACAATTTTGTACTCAGAGGCGTTTTTGCCACCGATGGATAAAAGGATGGCATAAGATTGAAGGAGCCGGGGCTCGTGGCAAAGAGAAGAGGCAGAACAGGCGTTTAATCCTGGCATTGCGGCGCACATCAGCCGCTAGTATAGATTATTTCAACGCATTCAGAGTGTTCTATGAAGAGATTATGCACTGGCGGCCTGCTCCTGTTACTGGCAGGCTGTGGCGTTACCCGGCAAGCAGAAGTCAGCAGCGTCGACGTCACGTCAGGTGTCGTCATGCTCAATTACGATCAGGCCATGTTGCAGAACGCCCGCTATGACGACTACGTCACCAGCGGCACCGCGACCCGTGAATGCCAGGCGATGGGATACAACACGGCCATGGCCTACGGTCAGCCGGTCAAAACCTGTAGCCTCATCAGCGGCTCGCTGTGCCTCAATGAGACCATGACCATCCAGTATAAGTGTTATGGTTATGCTCCGCCGCTCGTCGTCACGACGTCCGCCTGGTAATAATGCCATTGCCAGCGCTCCCGCTGGCAATAATATTTTAAACACGAAACAGAATAATTCTCATTAATATATTTAAATTACCCGCAATGCGTTTTATTCCCATTCGTATTATGATCGCTTAAATATTTATTTTACTTTTTGCAAATAAATAAATAACAAATTATAGTGACGCTCACGTTGACCAGTTAATAATAAAACGGAGCTACACCATGCTTAAAACTGAAATGATCGACAAGCTTAATGAGCAAATGAATCTGGAGCTGTACTCATCCCTGCTCTATCAGCAGATGAGCGCCTGGTGTAGCTATCACAGTTTTGAAGGCGCGGCGGCATTTATGCGCCGTCACGCGCAGGAAGAGATGAGCCATATGCAGCGTCTCTTTGATTATCTTACCGATACCGGCAGCCTGCCGCGCATCAACCCGGTGGCATCACCCTTTGCAGAGTACGCATCGCTGGACGAACTGTTCCGCGCCACTTATGAGCACGAGCAGCTGATCACCCAGAAAATTAACGAACTGGTTCATGCGGCCATGACCAGCCAGGATTATGGCACCTTTAATTTCCTGCAGTGGTATGTGTCAGAACAGCATGAAGAAGAGAAGCTATTTAAATCCGTGCTCGATAAACTGTCGCTGGCGGGTAAATCGGGTGAAGGGTTGTACTTTATTGATAAAGAGCTGTCGACGCTCGACGCTCAAAATTAATATTACTGCGGCGCCTTCCGGCGCCGCGTTATTTTTAATGACGACAAATTTTACTTTCGTGCGTTGAAAAACCGGTATCCAGCGGAATAAATTTCCCGCGTGCCACCAGAAACGCCACCAGCTCCGTCGCGGTCATTTCCGCCGCCGAACAGGTATGAAAACGTGCCGCCTCACCAAAGCGTGCGGTAATTGCCGCCACCAGGCTCGCTTCGGTGTACTGCTCACCGGAATCAATCATCATCGTCAGCACATCGTGCCCATGTATGGATGCCATAAACCCTCCAGAATGAAAGGCGCAGCCTGACACGTTCCTCCCCTGCCCGCCTTGCGCTGGCGCAGGTTTACATACAGCCGGCACAGCTGGTACAGCGCCAGTCCTGTTTATTCACCGCCTGATAAAACTGACGATAGCTATCGGTTTCCAGCGGGATGGCGTGGTCGAAAAAGAGGTCGGTCAGCCACTCGACGTTCTCAATGATCCACTCATCTTCCTGTAAGCCCTGGGCGAAAGTTTCATCCTCAGGATCGATAATCGAATAAATCGCCCAGGTACTCATGTCCTTTTCCTGCCGCGCCTCCGGCAGAGTTAACGCCTGCCCCTGCCAGGTGATGATCCAGTGCCCATGACACAATAAATTGCCTGAGCGACTCCATTTTGCACTGAAGGGGTTACTGCCGGTCATCGCCGTCTCACTTTTTTTGATTATTTATAAGAAACGTTTACGTTACGCCTGATTATCGGGCGAAAACATTGTCCTTATGAAGTAGGCGAATACCCCCACTTTCATGGGCATACGACCAGGCCGTCGCTCCGGGTTATTTTCGTAAACATTGTTTTACAGTCGTTGTAACGTCGGTTTGACGAACCTGTGCTTTTCCCTTACTCTGCGCCGCAGATTTTGTCGTGATACAGCAAGGCCGTAGAGGAAAACGTGAAGAACAGAACGCTGGGAAGTATTTTTATCGTCGCCGGAACGACGATTGGGGCTGGAATGCTGGCGATGCCGCTGGCGGCCGCGGGCGTCGGGTTTGGCGTCACGCTGGTATTGCTGGGCGTACTTTGGGCGCTGATGTGTTACACCGCCCTGCTGCTGCTCGAAGTGTATCAGCACGTTCCCGCCGATACCGGGCTGGGGTCGCTGGCTGGGCGCTATCTGGGCCGCTTCGGCCAGTGGATCACCGGCTTCAGCATGATGTTCCTGATGTATGCCCTGACCGCGGCCTATATCAGCGGCGCGGGGGAGCTCATCGCCTCCAGCGTTAACGACTGGTTCAACGCCGATATCACCCCTGCCACCGGGGTGATCTTCTTTACCCTGATTGGCGGCGGCGTGGTCTGCGTGGGCACCTCGCTGGTGGATCTCTTCAACCGCTTCCTGTTCTCGGCAAAAATCCTCTTCCTGGTCGTGATGCTGGCCCTGCTGGCACCGCATATTCATAAGGTCAACTTACTGACCCTGCCGCTGGAGAAAGGGCTGGCGTTGTCGGCCATCCCGGTGATTTTTACCTCGTTCGGTTTTCACGGCAGCGTGCCGAGCATCGTCAGCTATATGAATGGCAACGTGCGCAAGCTGCGCTGGATTTTTATTACCGGCAGCGCCATCCCGCTGGTGGCCTATATCTTCTGGCAGCTGGTCACCCTCGGCAGTATCAACTCTTCGAACTTTATGGGGATGCTGGCGAGCCATACCGGCCTGAACGGGCTGTTGCAGGCCCTGCGTGAAGTGGTTGCGTTGCCGCACGTGGAGCTGGCGGTGCACCTGTTTGCCGACCTCGCCCTGGCAACCTCGTTCCTCGGCGTGGCGCTGGGCCTGTTCGATTACCTTGCCGATCTGTTCCAGCGCAGCCGCACCCTGAGCGGGCGGATGCAGACCGGGGCGATCACCTTCCTGCCGCCGCTGGCCTTCGCCCTGTTCTATCCACGCGGGTTTGTGATGGCGCTGGGGTATGCCGGGGTGGCGCTGGCGGTGCTGGCGCTGCTGCTGCCGTCGCTGCTGGTCTGGCAGAGCCGTAAGCTGCATGCCACCGGCGACTACCGGGTACCCGGCGGTAAACCGGCGCTGTGTCTGGTCTTCGCCTGCGGGATTGCGATAATCCTTGTGCAGTTCGGCATTGCGGCGGGGTTGCTGCCAGAGGTGGGGTAACGTGCACTAATGCCCGGCGGCGCTTCGCTTGCGCGGGCCTACAAGAGGGTTTTGTAGGCCGGGTAAGCGAAGCGCCACCCGGCAGAAATGCGCGCTAAGTTAATGCAGACAGCAGTTCTTGAATTTTTTACCGCTGCCGCACGGGCAGGGATCGTTGCGGCCGACTTTGGTGCCGTTGATCACCGGCTGCTGGGTGACCGGCTCCTGCGGGTTGGCAATCCAGTAGTTATACAGACGCAGCGCCGCCGGACGAATGTTCTCGATGCTCTGCTGGAACTCCTCTTCGCTGAAGCTATCCAGACGCTCAAAGTTCTCTTCGGAGCCGTGCAGGGCAATCAAATCCAGATCGGCACGCAGGGATTCCGGCAGGGATGACCAGTCGGTCAACGCCACGCCGCGCATATAGCCGAAGCACCACTCCTCTACCACGGTATAAGTTTCGCCCTCGACGTCGTTCATGCCGAACATCGGTTCAAACTGTTCCGGGTAGTCGCTCAGGCGCTCGGCGATATCGTTCATGTGCTTGAAGCAGAGATCGATAAAGCGGTTCATCTCACGATCGTTCTTCCAGCGCGGAATGTTTTTCTCGCCGCCCCATACCGCCACCAGCCAGCGGTCCGGCTCAACCACCACCGGGCCGGACAGCACCGCGGTCATCATCCCGTCGAGCTCTGAGACGTCCAAAATGGACTCGCCGTCATGACCGTAGGTCATTAAGGTCTCTTCCAGCCACTCCATTTCGGTTTCGTTTAACGGGCCTTCGCTCATGGTAAATCTCCTGCAGAATTGAATTGCGTGCAGGGTAACACAGAAAGCGTGTTGAACTGTCCCCTTCCCCTGCTTATCCCGGGCGCTTTACTGGTGCAAATGCGTCTGAATCGTGACCATTGCACAACTTATGTGCTTTGTTGTTAATGAGATGTGATCCCCGCTGTAATTTCATTGCGTGGTGCCGGGTGGCTTAAAACGGCGCTCTATACTGAAAATTGTCGAAACACAGGCAATCTGCTGCCGTTCTGGCAACCATTTTGCTTACTGTTGTGCTGAGGGTAAAACCCTCAGGCAATCTCGCCTGTTTCTGCGGTATGTCGTCCGTTTAGTGCATTACGTTTTGAACACGTTTTGGATTGGGTACGCCTCCGGCGTTCGACTACACAGGGTTGTGCCAAAAACCACTCAGAAAAGGTACATAATAATGTCGCTGAAATTGATCAGAAGTCCTCTCTCTATCGTGCTGGCAGGGTGTCTGGTGACGGCGTTTTCCGCCCAGGCTGATATCGTCATTGGCGTGGCGGGTCCCTTCACCGGGCCGAACGCCACCTACGGGGACCAGTACTGGCACGGCGCGACCCAGGCCGCGGAAGACATTAACGCCGCGGGCGGCATTAATGGCGAGAAGATCAAACTGGTGCAGGGAGATGACGCCTGTGAACCGAAACAGGCCGTCTCGGTCGCTAACCGTCTGGTTGACCAGGATAAGGTCAAAGCCGTGGTCGGCCACTTCTGCTCCTCCTCCACCATGCCGGCCTCCGAGGTCTATAACGACGCCGGCGTACTGGCGATCACCCCCGGCTCCACCAACCCGCTCATCACCGAGCGCGGCATGAGCGACATGTTCCGCATGTGCGGTCGTGACGACCAGCAGGGTCAGGTCGCCGCTGATTTCATTATCGATAAGCTGAAAGCCAAACGGGTGGTGATCATTCACGATAAAGACACCTACGGCCAGGGGCTGGCGGATGCCACCAAAGCGGCGCTGGCGAAACGCGACGTTAAGGATGTGATGTACGAAGGCCTGTCGCGGGGCGAAAAAGACTTTAACGCGCTGGTGACCAAAATCGGTGCCCAGAAGCCGGACGTGGTCTTCTTCGGCGGCTGCCATCCGGAAGCGGGCCCGCTGGTGCGCCAGATGCGTGAGCAGGGCGTGCAGGCCAAATTCTTCTCCGGCGACTGTATCGTCAACGAAGAGATGGTTACCGCCGCCGGGGGCGCGCAATACACCAACGGCATCTATATGACCTTCGGCAAAGACCCGCGCCTGATCCCGGAAGGCAAAGCGGTGATCGACAAATTCCGCGCCAGTAAATTCGAGCCGGAAGGCTATACCCTCTACTCCTACGCCTCTATCCAGGCCATTGCTGCGGCCTTTAAAGCTGCGGGCGGTGCCGATCCGGCCAAAGCCAGCGAATGGCTGAAGGCTAATTCGGTGGATACCGTGATGGGCAAAAAATCATGGGACAGCAAAGGCGACCTGAAAGTCTCCGACTACGTGGTGTACGAGTGGGACGACAAGGGAAAATATAAGGAAGTGCAGTAACGGGACGGAATCACGCTCAACGTCGGTATGGCGACATACCGACGCAGTATAAACATCGGGCCGCGCCCTGAACGGGCGGCCTAAAACACGAGCGCGCGATGATGGAAACTTTCTTTCTGCAGCAGTTAATCAATGGCTTAACGCTGGGGTCGGTCTACGGTTTGATCGCCATCGGCTACACCATGGTCTACGGCATTATCGGCATGATTAACTTCGCCCACGGCGAAGTGTATATGATCTCCGCCTATCTCTGCGCCATCGGCCTGGCGCTCCTCTCCTTCTTCGGGCTGGAATCCTTTCCGCTGCTGATCCTCGGTACGCTGGTGTTCACCATCGTGGTGACGGGGGTCTATGGCTGGACCATCGAGCGGATCGCCTATAAACCGCTGCGTAACTCCACGCGCCTGGCCCCGCTGATCTCCGCCATCGGCATGTCGCTGATCCTGCAAAACTACGCCCAAATCAGCCAGGGGCCGCGCCAGCAGGGGGTCCCCACCATGCTCGACGGGGTGCTGCGTTTTCATATTGGCGAGGGCTTTGTGCAGATCACCTACACCAAAGTCTTCATTCTGATCGCCTCGTTCACCGGGATGCTGCTGCTCACCTGGATAATCAGTAATACCCGGCTCGGGCGGATGTGCCGCGCCGTGCAGCAGGATCGCAAGATGGCGTCGATTCTGGGTATCAATACCGACCGGATCATCTCCCTGGTGTTCGTGATTGGCGCGGCGATGGCCGGGCTGGCAGGAGTGTTGATCACCATGAACTACGGCACCTTTGATTTTTACGCCGGTTTTATCATCGGGATTAAAGCCTTTACCGCCGCCGTTCTCGGGGGGATAGGCTCCCTGCCCGGCGCGATGCTGGGGGGCCTGATCCTCGGCATTGCCGAGGCGCAATTCTCCGGCATGGTGAACTCCGACTATAAGGATGTGTTCTCCTTTGGATTGCTGGTGGTGATCCTGATTTTCCGTCCTCAGGGACTGCTTGGCCGCCCTGTCGTGGCCAAGGTATGAGGGAAAAAAGATGACTGCACAAATCGTTTCGCAACCCGCATCCCACGAGGGTTTTTCGCTTAAGCGCTGTCTTCTCGACGCCATTTTTGCCGGCATGGTGGCGCTGATCGTTTTTGGTCCCATCGCCGGCGTGGTGCTGGATGGCTACAGCTTTAACTTCGAAGGGCGGCGGCTGGCGTGGATCATTGCCACGGTGATGACGGGCCGTTTCTTACTGAGCGCCTTTTTAACCACCGCGCCGGGCCGACGGGTGATGGCCCGCTTCGACAACGATAACTCGGGGGTCTACGTCCGCCCGCCAGAGTACAAAAGCCGGATGCGCTGGATCCTGCCGCTGATTATCGCCCTGGCGGTCTGTTTTCCGTTCGTCGCCACCAAGTACGTGCTGACGGTGGCAATCCTCGGTCTGATCTACGTCCTGCTCGGCCTCGGGCTGAACATTGTGGTGGGGCTAGCGGGCCTGCTGGACCTCGGCTATGTCGCCTTTTACGCTATCGGCGCCTACGGCCTGGCGCTGGGCTATCAGTATCTGGGGCTCGGCTTCTGGACTATGCTGCCGCTGGCGGCGCTGATGGCCGCTGCGGCCGGGGCTCTGCTCGGCTTCCCGGTGCTGCGCATGCACGGCGACTATCTGGCAATTGTGACTCTCGGCTTCGGGGAGATCATCCGCCTGGTGCTGAACAACTGGCTGACCTTCACCGGCGGGCCGAACGGTATCTCCGCCCCGCCCCCTACCCTGTTCGGGCTGGAGTTTGGCCGTCGGGCGAAAGATGGCGGCGTGCCCTTCCACGAGTTCTTCAACCTGACCTTTAACCCCAATCTGAAGTTCATCTTCATCTACGCCATTTTGCTGCTGGTGGTGCTGCTGGTGCTGTACATCAAGCACCGCCTGACGCGGATGCCAATTGGCCGCGCCTGGGAGGCGCTGCGTGAAGACGAGATTGCCTGTCGCTCCATGGGCCTCAACCATGTGCTGGTCAAGCTGTCGGCCTTTACCCTCGGGGCCTCTACCGCGGGCATTGCCGGCGTGTTTTTCGCCACCTATCAGGGGTTTGTTAACCCCACCTCGTTCACCTTCTTTGAGTCGGCCCTGATCCTCGCCATTGTGGTGCTAGGCGGGATGGGCTCCACCCTCGGGGTGGTGCTGGCGGCCTTTGTGCTCACCGTCACCCCCGAACTGCTGCGCACCTTCGCCGAGTACCGCGTGCTGCTGTTCGGCGTCCTGATGGTGGTGATGATGATCTGGCGACCGCGGGGGCTGATTCGCATCAACCGTAGCGGCTTCGCGGTGCGAAAAGGAGTGGCGCCATGAACGGGACCATTTTAAGCGTGGAGCATCTGATGATGCACTTTGGCGGCATCAAGGCGCTTAACGACGTGAATCTTGAGGTGCAGCGCGGCTCTATCACCGCCCTGATCGGGCCGAACGGTGCGGGGAAAACCACGGTGTTCAACTGCCTGACCGGGTTTTATAAAGCCTCCGGCGGCAATATTTTGTTCAATACCCGCAGCAAAACGACCAACGTGATTCAGATCCTCGGGCAGAAATTCCAGCCGGGGGACTGGATCAACCCGGCACAGTTCGGCCAGCGTCTGTTTTATAAAATGTTTGGCGGCACCCATCTGGTCAACCGCGCCGGGCTGGCGCGTACCTTCCAGAACATCCGCCTGTTCCGCGAGATGTCGGTGGTGGAGAACCTGCTGGTGGCGCAGCATATGCAGGTGAACCGCAACCTGCTGGCCGGGGTGTTGAACACCTCCGCCTACCGCCGGGCGGAGAGCGACGCCCTGGACCGGGCCTTTTACTGGCTGGAGGTAGTGGATCTGGTGGACTGCGCCAACCGCCTCGCAGGCGAAATGTCCTACGGCCAGCAGCGGCGGCTCGAGATTGCCCGCGCCATGTGTACCGGGCCGGAAATGATCTGCCTCGATGAACCGGCCGCCGGACTCAACCCGGTGGAGACCCACACGCTGAGTAACATCATCCGTTTCCTGCGCGATCGCCACGACATTACCGTCCTGCTGATCGAACACGATATGGGGATGGTGATGGAGATATCGGATCACATCATCGTCCTCGACCACGGGGATGTGATTGCTCAGGGCAAACCGGAGCAGATCCAGCACGATGAAAAAGTCATTGCCGCCTATCTGGGCACCGATGAAAGCGAGGTCAGCGTATGAGTGAGGCAATGCTGGAGTTTCGTCAGGTGGATGTCTATTACGGGGTGATCCAGGCGCTGAAGCAGGTTTCGTTGCAGGTCAACCCCGGCGAAACCGTGGCGCTAATCGGCGCGAACGGGGCGGGCAAATCGACCCTGCTGATGTCCATTTTCGGACAGCCCAGGGTACGCGACGGGCAAATTCTGTTTTGCGGCGAAGACATCAGCCATAAATCGACCCACTACGTGGCCTCGGGCGGCATCGCCCAGGCCCCGGAGGGACGGCGCATCTTCCCCGATATGACCGTCGAAGAGAACCTGCTGATGGGCACCATCCCCATCGGCAACCAGTATGCGACAGAGGATCTCCAGAGCATGTTTGACCTCTTTCCGCGTCTGAAAGAGCGGCGTAAACAGCGGGCGATGACCATGTCCGGCGGCGAGCAGCAGATGCTGGCTATCGCCCGCGCCTTAATGAGCCGGCCAAAACTGCTACTGCTTGATGAGCCGAGCTTAGGGTTAGCGCCGATAGTGGTGAAGCAGATCTTCCAGACCCTGCGCGAGCTGGCGCGCAACGGGATGACGATATTTCTCGTGGAACAGAACGCGCACCATGCGCTAAAGCTCTCCGATCGTGGATATGTAATGGTCAATGGCCAGATCCGCCTGAGCGGCAGCGGCGAGGAGCTGCTCGGCAATCAGGACGTCAGAAAGGCCTATCTGGGCGGCGTGTAGCCAGGACGATCCCGCCAGTCAGGTCTCCCTGACTGGCGTCACTCGTGGAGATCGTCAGGAAGCTGCGCGTACGCCACTTTCTGCTGCTTAAAGTTGCTCACCGAGGGGGAGCCCACATCCTGCTCCGAGACAAAGGGGTATTTCGGGCTTAACTCTTTGGCCTCGATCCCGGTCCAGACGGAGAAGAAATCGAGAAAATCGTTGGCAGAGCGGCGGGCTTTAATCAGGCGATGCTCTTTGTCGTCACTCGACATGATCATAAAGGGCACCTGATAGTTTTGCTGGAAGGCATCACCATGCCCCATATACTGGCCCCCGGTCAGACGGGATTTATAGGTCAGACCGTGATCGGAGAAATAGACCATCGAGAAGCTGTCGCCGGTATTTTGTAGCTGCTGATAAAGCTGTTTTAACAGGGTGTCGGTCTGGGTGATGCTATAGATGTAGCAGGAGGTCTCTTTCGACTGTACAAATTCGGTATATTTTCCCTGGGTGCGCTCGCAGGCCTGGGGATGCGAGCCCATTAAATGCAGGACGATCAGCTGCGTTTGGCTGTGGCGGGTAGAGAGCACCTGCTGCGTCATCTGCAATAAGGCTTCATCCCGGGGATTATTTTCATCTTCATAATACCCTTTGCGCAAAAACTGCACGTTATTCGCACGCTTCGCAATACTGGCGACAGCGGTATCGTTTTCCCCAATTTGTCCCTGATTGGAGAACCACCAGGTCTGGAATCCGGCGCGGTTTGCCAGCGTGACGAAGTTATTCTGATACTCCGGATTCCCCCCGTTCACCCGGGTCATGGACAGGCCCAGTGAGGTTTGGGTGGAGGCGCTGGAGGAGACAAAATCCGTGAACAACGTGCCGTTAACCGTGCTGGCAAAGGGGGTGTTATTCCACTGCCCGCCAAAAGCTCCCAGGGCATCCCGACGCGCACTTTCACCGATCACCACCACGTAGTTGTGGTAGCGGGGCTTCACCGCCAGCACGGTCCAGTTGTCCTTCATTTTAGCCAGCTCCAGCATGTGCGCTTTTTCCTGCACCACTTCGTGGTTGTTGATCACCACGTCCTTCACGAAGCGGAACACCGGATAGCCCACATCCAGCAGGGTAAAGCTTCCCCAGTGGACCAGGTTTTTCATCGGCGTCATAAAGAAACAGGCGACGCTGAAGGCCAGACAGAGCATATCCACGCGGCGCCACGCCATATTCGGCGTAATTTTACGCCGCAGCGCGACCCCGCCTAGTGCCAGAATAATTAATGAAACCAGATAGCTGTGCCAGGGGAATATCGTCAGGATCTCAACGGATTCAGTCACGTTGGTGGAGTGTAGCGCCAGCAACGTATTAAAATTCGGCGCGCCATAGGCCTGTTGAAACGGGAAGTACATTGCCGCCAGCAGGCTGCACAGGGCAATAAACCCTTTCTGCACGCGCGGCGCGATCCGCCAGAGAACAAATAATACGCAGCTAAAGGCCACCGAATAGATCAGGCTGAAAGAATACCCAAACGAATAATTAATCAGCACGGACTGGAGAAAATAAAAAGCTGTCCATGGATTAAGCGTAATATCGCGGATCCAGAGGGTATATTTACTCGCGGTTATATTCATATTGACCGTAATCCACAATAAGCCGCAGCAAAATGCTGGCGCCAAGGATCAAAAAAACCGCCGGAAAGGCGATATAGGGATAAAAATGGAGCATTTTAGAGAGAAACTTATCCAAAGATAGAGCGCGGGGGTGGGAAAATCAACGTTTTGTCATCTCATCTTCAGCAAATTGAAGCAATATCATCATAATTTATTAATAATTGTGTGGTAGCGCGTCTTTCTCACAATTTAAGAAAGACGCAAAGGCGATAATATGAATTAAACCATCATCAATTATTATTATTTTTACGGTTTTTCAATGCGGTTCACGGTTGCCGTATAGCCGGTTTTTGCCACCGCCTGTAATAACGTCTCCGTCGGGAATCCCTCCGGGACGATGACGTCAGTTTGCCGCGTCTTCAACGACGCTTTCGCTTTTACCACCCCTTCCGTTTCACGCAGGGCCTGGTTGACCGAAATCACGCACAGCGAGCAGGTCATGCCCTGCACATCCAGCACCACTTTTTCATTTGCAGCCTGCGCGCACAGGGGCAGTAACAGACCCGCAGTTATCAGCAGTCGTTTCATTCCATCACCTCATAATACCAGGCCACCACCGTGGGGTAGAACAGCACCAGCAACAGTACCGGCAGCGAGAGCCAGAACAGCAGACGCATTTGCCCCAGCGTCATCCGCCCGGTACACCACGGCCGCGTTGAAAAATAGAGCCGCCAGAACACCCGCAGCATCAGTGCTGACGAGAGCAGGATCATCGGCACCCGCAGGAACTCAAGCTGGCTGAGGCCGGCAAAACCGGCGGCCGAGATACCAAACAGCAGATAGAGCAGCGGCCCGACGCAGCACAGCCCGGCGGTGACGGCCGCCGCGGCCGCCGTCAGCAGGGTCAGCCCTGCACCCTTAGCGTTGTTCTGTTGAGACATAGTGGTACGTAAACACCTTTGGATCGTAAAAATTGAGTGGGTCGCCGTCCACCTCGGCATAAGGGTAGCCAAAGTTATTCACCGCGCCCTGCTCCGTCGCCGGGTACAGCTCGAAATCGCGCCCGTAGTTGAAGCCCACCCAGTTCATCTCCCAGTTGCCAAACAGGTACGTATTCACCGCCTGCACATCGGGATCCTGATGGGCTTTTTTCTCCGCCAGACGCATTTTGGTGACGTCCGCCGGATCGCACGGCAGCCAGCCGTATCCCGCCAGATAAAATTCCGCCCGGCAGTGCTGCCCGCCGCTGACGTCGGAGACGCCCGCGCTGTCGGCCTTGCCGAAGGCGCTGGCGGAGTAACGCTCCAGTTTATTGGCCCGGCCCAGGCGGATGCCGAACAGCTCCCGCGCCGGAATGCCGCTGGCCCGCGCCAGGGCGACAAACACCGAGCTGATGTCGGTGCATTTGCCGCTGAGCTTGCCGCTTTGCAGAATGGTGGCCACATCGCCGGTGCCACAGCCAATCACGTCGTTATCGCGCTCCATATGGCTGCTGACCCACTCGTAGATTAGGCGCGCTTTCTTCAGCGGATCGGTTTCGCCGGCGGTGATTTTTTGCGCCGTTTCGCGCACCAGGCCATCAACCGGGGTATGGGTTGTCGGCAGCAGGTACGGCTTGACCGCCAGCGGATAGACGATCTGTTCCGGTGCCTGCCAGTGTTTCAGAGCCTCATGCTTCAGCGGCTCCCAGTCTGCCGTTTCGATCTCCAGATCGAGCTGGAGCAGCAGATCGCCGTCGGATTTTGGCCAGGTCGCGAACAGCGTTTTGGCTCCATAGGCGTTGTTGGTGGTGATATACGCCTGCTGGTAGTTACCGCTGAACGTCAGGCCGGTCATCTGCTGAAAGGCGGTATCCACCGGTAACGGGATCCAGAGTTTGACTGTCCCGCTGGAGCCCTGCGGCGGTGCCAGTTTATAGGTTTGTGACAGGACAAAACGACGGCGCATCAACGGCGCGGCGAGCGGAGCGCTGTTTTGCGCCACCGTCTGGCTGGCAACGACCGGGCCCACTAAGCCTGCGGCAGAAAGAAGAACGCTGGATTTAAGAAATTGTCGACGCTGCATGGCTATCTGTCCCTTGTAAATGAATGTTCATCACAGCAGACAGGGGCTGGCGCGGAGTGATAGAGATGATTCATCAATAACAGACCTGTTAACTGTGAATGAAAGATTAAGCGCCGTTATTAGGCGGCATTCTGGCGGGGTTGTACAGGCATGAAGGCAAAAAATCGAAAATAACCGCAACAATTGCAGGGCGAGAGATCGGGATTGGCTAAATAGTGTGCGGCCTGCGCGCCCTCACCCCATCCCTCTCCCTGAATGAAGAGGAACCGACCGTACGCTTATTTTATTCGCGAACAAATATTGGCAATGATTATTCTCACCTAATATTAAAAATGAACACGGCTATCTCAACCAACACATCGTCATTATCACTTTAATTTTTTTACCACCCTACAGAGGTATGAGATGAGAAAAATATGCTTAACAAAATTATTGTCTGCGAGTTTGCTCGGGCTGATGGTTTTCTCCACCGCTGCAATGGCAAAAGAAATTGAAGTGGTCAATATCTCAAAAATAGATGGCATGCCCTGGTTTAATCGCATGGGTGAAGGCGTCACGAAAGCGGGCAGCGACCTCGGGATAAAAGCTTCTCAGGTGGGGCCATCCAGTACCGATGCGCCGCAGCAGGTCAAAATCATTGAGGACTTAATTGCTAAAAAAGTCTCCGCGATCGGTATCGTTCCTAATGACGCCGATGTTCTCGAGCCGGTATTCAAAAAGGCGCGTGAGGCGGGCATCGTGGTATTAACCAATGAATCCCCGGGGCAACCCAGCGCCAACTGGGATATGGAAATTATCGATAATCAGAAATTTGCCGCCGACAACGTTGAAGAGATGGCGAAAGCCATGGGCGGTAAAGGGGGTTATGTCATCTATGTCGGCAGCCTGACCGTGCCGCAGCATAACCTGTGGGCGGATCTGTTCGTGAAATACCAGAAAGAGCATTACCCGGAGATGCATGAAGTCACCAACCGGATGCCGGTGGCTGAAAACATCGATGACGCCCGACGTACTACCATCGATCTGATGAAAGCCCATCCCGACATGAAAGGGATCGTCTCATTTGGCTCTCAGGGCCCTATCGGTGCAGGCCGCGCGGTGAAAGAGAAACGGGCGAAAGGCAAAGTCTTTGTCTACGGTATGATGATCCCATCCCAGGCCGCCTCGCTGATTAAAAGCGGCGATATTGCCATGGGTATCACCTACGATCCGGCTTCTGCGGGTTATGCCATCACCGCCATCGCCGACAAGGTCCTGAAAGGCGAAGAGATTACCCAGGGTCTGGAGATCCCGAACCTCGGTAAAGCGGACGTCGATAGCGAAAAACGCATTATCAAGTTCCACAAAGTCCTGCGCGTCACCAAAGAGAATATCGATAGCCTGTATTAATCGGTTGAACCCGCACGCCCTGTCAGGGCGTGCGGCATGTGCCCCTGAGAGGTAGATATGGCGCCCTTTATTTCACTTGGTAAGATCAGCAAGACTTTCTACGGTGTGAAAGCGCTGGATAACATCAACCTGACGCTGTTACCCGGAGAAGTTCACTGTCTGGCCGGGCAGAACGGCTGCGGTAAATCGACGCTGATTAAAATCATCTCCGGCGTCTATAAACCCGATCCCGGTTTTGAGATCGCCATCGAGGGTAAACCTTACGCCCATCTTTCACCCATCGACTCCGTTAAAGCCGGAATTCAGGTTATCTATCAGGATCTCTCCTTATTCCCCAATTTAACCGTTGCGGAAAATATCGGTATTCACCAGCACCACCACCATCTGCTGGTCAACAAGCGCGAAATCCGCCGTATCGCAGCGCTGACGATGAAGAGTATCGATGCGAAATTAGATCTGGATGCCAACGTGGACTCCCTGCCCATCGCCCAACGCCAGATCGTGGCCATCTGCCGGGCGCTGGCCCAGGAAGCCAGGCTAATTATTATGGATGAACCCACCGCCTCGCTGACTATCCAGGAGGTAAAGGGGCTGCTGCGGGTTATCGGCGACCTGAAGAAAAGAAATATCTGCGTGGTTTTTGTCAGCCACCGGCTGGATGAGGTGCTGGAAATCTCCGACCGTATCAGCGTGCTGAAAAACGGCAGCCTAATCGGCACCTTCCCCGCCAGCGAGATCAATAATAAAAAGCTGGCGTTCCTGATGACCGGCAAAGAGTTCTCGTATGCGGTCCTGCCGCCGATTGAGAAAATTGGCGAGGTGGCGCTTAAGGTCACTAACCTTACGAAAAATCAGCAGTATAAAGACATCTCTTTCCAGATCCATCAGGGGGAGATCCTGGCCATAACCGGGCTGCTGGGTGCCGGGCGCACGGAGCTCTGCCTCAGCCTGTTCGGGCTCACGAAGCCCGATTCCGGCGAGATAGAACTGGAGGGCAAAGCGGTCCATTTCGCCAGCAACCGGGATGCGGTGAAAGCCGGAATTGGCTATGTCCCGGAGGACCGGATGAGCACCGGCCTGGTGATGGAACAGTCGATCAATGACAATATTATCTCGACCATACTGAAGCGGCTAAAAACGCCCTTCAGGCTGTTGGACAGGTCAAAATCGGACCGCATTGTCGCGGAACTCGTCGAGCAGCTGAGCATAAAAATTGGCAGCGTGGATCTGCCCGTTAACACCCTCTCCGGCGGCAATGCCCAGCGCGTGGCGATTGCCAAATGGCTGGCCATCAACCCTAAAGTACTGATCCTTGACTCGCCCACCGTCGGCGTCGACATTGCCAATAAAGCCGGGATCTACCAGATCATCTCTGCCCTGTCGCGCAAGGGGATCGCGGTGCTGATGATCACCGATGAGATCGACGAAGCCTTCTTTAACAGCCATCGGATTTTAGTGATGCGCAAGGGCGAGATCGTCGCGGAGATCCTCCCGGAAAAGACCACAGAGGCCGCGCTGGCAGAGGTCGTCAATGGTTAAGAAAATCGGGGTGAAAACCCATGAGCTGTTCCTCGGGCTGACCATTATTTTGATTGGCGGCTATCTGTCGTTTGCCAGCGCCGATTTTATGACCCTCGGCAATATCTACGACCTGATCAACAACTACGCCATGTTAACCATCCTGGCCTGCGGCCTGTTCATCGTCCTGATCTCCGGCGGGATCGATATCTCATTCCCGGCCATGACCATCATCTCCCAGTACGTTATGGTCACCCTGATACAGGGCACCAGCGGCAACTTTGCCCTGGCGTTTGCGCTGTCAGGCGGGCTGGGTTTACTGCTCGGCCTGGTCAACGCCACGCTGGTTAACCGGCTAAAGGTACCCTCCATCATCATTACCATTTCAACCCTGAATATTTTTTACGGCCTGCTGCTGTACCTGACCAAAGGAGTCTGGCTGTACAGCTATCCGGAGTGGTTTGAACAGGGGGTGATGCTGTTTAAATTCACCGCTGCCGATGGCTACGATTACGGTTTAAGCCTGCCAATCCTTACCCTGCTGATGGTGGTAGCATTAACCGGCTTTATCATGAACAAAACAAGCATTGGCCGGATGATTTACGCCATGGGCGGTAACCGCGAAGCGGCCTCCCGGATGGGATTCGGCATCTTTAAAATGCAGTTGTTTGTTTACGGCTATATGGGGCTGATGTCCGGCGTGGCTGGCGTGGCCGGCGTGGTCCAGTCCGCGACCGTCTTAACCGTCGCCCCCGACTCCCTGCTGGGCTATGAGCTGACGGTGCTGGCGGCGGTGGTGTTAGGCGGAACCAGTATTGTCGGCGGGCGCGGGACCTTACTCGGCACCCTGTTGGGGGTGATTTTACTGGCCGTGATACAAAACGGCCTCAATCTGACAGGGGTCTCCTCTTACTGGCATACGGTCGTTACCGGTGTGGTGATCGTCACCAGCATCAGCATGACGGCATGGAGTCAGCGCAAAGGTCAGGGAGTAGCAGCATGAACGCCAGAAAAACCCAGGATCGCGTTGAGATTTACCTGAGTGTGTTAATCGCCGTCGTCGTGATCGCGTTTAGCTTCCTTATCCCCTCTGTCTTCTGGTCGTCAGCCAACTTCCAGTCTGTCGCCTCGCAGATGCCGATCCTCGGGGTACTGGCGTTAGCCATGGCGGTCACCATTCTTACCGGTGGGATCAACCTGTCCATCATCGCCACCATGAACGCCTGTGGGCTGGTGATGGCCTGGGTCGCCACGCATTATCCCCCGACCCTCAGCAGTATGCTGCTGGTGCTGGCGGCCGGACTGGCCATGGCTATCGTGATTGGATCGGTTATTGGATTTTTGGTTGCCGTGGTGCGGGTTTCGCCGATTTTGGCGACGCTCGGGATAATGACCCTGCTGAAGGGGATCAATATTCTGATCTCTAAAGGCTCGTCGATCTCGAATTTCCCCGACACCATTCTGGCGATTAACAGCACCAATATCCTCGGCATTCCGTTGCCGTTACTGGTGTTTCTGGCTGTGGTGGCGGTGCTGTGGGTGATCCTCGAAAAATCCGCCTTTGGGCGCACGATTTACCTCATCGGCTCGAATGAACAGGCAACCCACTACGCCGGGATCAACACCCGTAAGACCCTTATCTGGGTTTATATACTTTCATCGGTATTGTGCGTGATTGCCGCGCTGCTGATGATGTCCAAGCTGAACTCGGCCAAGGCCTCTTACGGTGAGTCTTATCTGCTGGTATCGATTCTGGCGGCGGTGCTGGGCGGGGTAAACCCCGACGGCGGCTTCGGCAAGGTCTTTGGCATGGTGATGGCGCTGATCCTGCTGCAGATGCTGGAGAGTGGTCTGAACATTCTCGGGGTGAGCAGCTATATCACCATGGCCCTGTGGGGCGGCCTGCTGCTGGCGTTTATTTTCCTGAAGGGGGCTAATTTGTCGCGCCTGTTCAGCCGATCCTGATCGTCAGAGGAGGTAATCCGAAGGCGGTCACCCATCGCGAAATGATGTCAGATAAGCCAAATTTCAGGCACAAAAAAACCACCTTTCGGTGGTTTCACGACACTGCTTATTGCTTTGATTATTCTTTGCTTTCCCATGGTAGCCGGAGTGGGACTTGAACCCACACAGCGCGAACGCCGAGGGATTTTAAATCCCTTGTGTCTACCGATTCCACCATCCGGCCTCGGGAAGAAAGTGGAGGCGCGTTCCGGAGTCGAACCGGACTAGACGGATTTGCAATCCGCTACATAACCGCTTTGCTAACGCGCCTTAAATCTTTTGTCTTGCGACTGACACCCGCTATTGCGACTGTCTTAAATTTGGAGCGGGAAACGAGACTCGAACTCGCGACCCCGACCTTGGCAAGGTCGTGCTCTACCAACTGAGCTATTCCCGCAATCATCAAGTCATTGTGCTAATCACTTGATTTTTTTATCGACTAACGAACCGTGCCGTCGTTCGATGCGTTGCATTCTACTTACCTGACGCTTTGAGTCAACGTTATTTTTCTTAACTCAAGATCGTTTGCTGAAAATTACGGCGAAACGATCACTGATCAAGCAAATCGCCGCGTGCAGCGTTCAAATATTGCAACATTGACCAGAGCGTCAGCACTGCCGCGACCATAAACAAGCCGATACCAGCCCACTCCACCCACTCGTTAGGACGCCACAGCATCCACACCAGCGCCGCCATCTGCGCGGTGGTTTTCACCTTGCCAATCCAGGAGACCGCCACGCTGCTGCGTTTACCCAGCTCGGCCATCCACTCGCGCAGGGCCGAGATGATAATTTCACGGGCAATCATGGTGGCGGCAGGCAGTGTCACCCACCAGCTGTGATAATGCTCCACCACCAGCACCATGGCGATGGCGACCATCACCTTATCGGCTACCGGGTCGAGGAAGGCGCCAAAACGGGTGCTCTGGTTCCAGCGACGCGCCAGATAGCCGTCAAACCAGTCGGTCACGGCCGCGACAAAAAAGATCAGGGCACAGGCAAAAGGCGCCCAGACGAAAGGCAGGTAAAACGCCAGCACAAAGAAAGGGATAAGGACGACGCGGAAAAGCGTTAACAACGTAGGGATGTTTAATCGCATAGTGACGGTAACTGTTTGTTGTCAGTAATTATTAGCCCTATGTTGCTACAGAGCCCTCAATGTTTCAACGAGTAGTAGATCTTTTCTGCCAGCCCCTGCGAAATACCCGGCACTTTTGCAATTTCCTCCACGCTGGCGTTGAGTAATCCTTGCAAACCGCCCATGTATTTCAGCAGCATCTGGCGACGCTTTGGCCCGACCCCTTCGATCGTTTCCAGCGTACTGGTGTTTTTGACCTTTGCCCGTTTCTTACGATGGCCGCCGATCGCATGATCGTGCGACTCGTCGCGAATATGCTGGATCACATGCAGCGCGGGTGAATCCGGCGGCAGGCTAAAGCCCTCCCCTTCCGGTTCCAGGAACAGCGTTTCCAGCCCGGCTTTACGGTCAGTGCCTTTGGCCACGCCCAGCAATAGCGGATGATGCTTATCCCAGGGGACATCCAGCTCGGCAAACACCGATTTTGCCTGGCCGAGCTGCCCTTTACCACCGTCAATGACGATAACGTCCGGGATCTTACTCTCTTCAATGGCTTTGCCGTAGCGGCGGCGTAACACCTGATTCATTGCGGCGTAGTCATCCCCGGGGGTGATGCCGGTAATGTTGTAGCGACGATACTCCGCGCGCAGCGGCCCGTTGGCATCGAACACCACGCAGGAGGCAACGGTCTGCTCACCCATCGTGTGGCTGATGTCGAAACACTCCATCCGTTTCACTTCTGGCAGCTGCAGCGTCGTCGCCAGCGCGGCAAGACGCTGATGAACGGTGGACTGCTGAGACAGTTTGGTGCTCAGTGCCGTCGCCGCGTTCGTGCGCGCCAGCTTAAGGTAACGGGCCCGATCGCCACGCGGTTTGGTCTGAACGTTCACCCGACGACCTGCCAGCTCCGACAGGGAATCGGACAGCAGCGTCTTATCGCTCAAATTAAAATCGAGCAAAATCTCCGACGGCAGGGTTCGCATTTGGCTGCCCTGCAAATAGAACTGGCCGACAAAGGTCTCCACCACTTCGCCCAGCTCGGTGCCGCCCGGCACTTTCGGGAAGTAGCTGCGGCTGCCCAGCACCTTGCCCTGACGGATAAACAGCACATGCACACAGGCCATGCCTGCATCAAAGGAGACGCCAATCACGTCCAGGTCATCGCCGGTATTGGAGACAAACTGTTTTTCCGTGACCCGACGTACGGCCTGGATCTGATCGCGGATCCGCGCCGCCTCTTCAAAGTTCAGCGCCTGGCTGGCCTTCTCCATGCGGGCAATCAGCTGGGTCAGGACCTGATCGTCTTTACCGGCGAGGAACAGGCGCACATATTCTACCTGCTGCGCATACTCCTCTTCGCTGACCAGCCCTTCCACACAGGGCCCGAGGCAACGACCAATCTGATACTGCAGACAAGGACGGGAGCGGTTGCGATAGACGCTGTTTTCGCACTGGCGAATCGGGAAGATCTTTTGCAGCAGCGCCAGCGTTTCCCGCACGGCATAACCGTTAGGGAACGGGCCGAAGTACTCGCCTTTCGCATGTTTAGCGCCGCGATGGGTCGCCAGACGCGGATGGGTATCGCTGCTGAGAAAGATAAACGGATAGGATTTGTCATCGCGCAGCAGCACGTTGTAACGCGGCTGATAGAGCTTGATGTAGTTATGCTCCAACAACAGCGCTTCGGTCTCCGTGTGGGTCACAGTGACATCGATCTGCTGGATCTGAGCGACCAGCGCTTCTGTTTTGCGGGAGGCAAGATTGCTGCGGAAATAGCTGGAAAGTCGCTTTTTGAGATCTTTCGCTTTTCCGACGTAGATAACCGTCCCGCCGGCGTCATACATCCGGTAGACGCCTGGCTGGCTGGTAACAGTTTTCAGGAAAGCACTGGATTCAAACACATCACTCACTGACTAATTAGGGTCTCGGCATTGCACAGACCATGACGGATGGCCAGGTGAGTGAGTTCAACGTCGCCATGTATGTTCAGTTTACTGAACATACGGTAGCGGTAGCTGTTCACCGTTTTCGGGCTGAGATTAAGCTGCTCGGAGATCTCATTCACCTTTTGGCCTTTGGTAATCATCAGCATAATCTGCAATTCGCGCTCAGACAAACTGGCAAAGGGTGATTCGGTCTTTTCTGGCTCAATCTGGCTGAGTGCCATCTGCTGTGCGATATCAGAAGCGATATAGCGCTGCCCGGAAAATACGGAGCGGATCGCATTGACCATCTCCTGGGGAGCTGCGCCTTTGCTTAAATAGCCAGCAGCGCCGGCCTGCATTACTTTTGCAGGAAGGGGATTTTCAGTATGAACCGTCAGCATGATCACTTTGGTATCAACAAAGGATCGCGCGATTTTGCGCGTCGCTTCCAGGCCGCCGATGCCGGGCATGTTCATGTCCATCAGGACAACGTCAGCGCTATTCGACCGGCACCATTTTACGGCATCTTCACCGCAGCAGGCCTCACCAGCGACTTTAATACCTTTTATATCTTCAAGAATGCGTCGTATCCCTGCGCGCACCAGTTCGTGGTCATCAACAAGAAGGACGTTGATCAAAGGAAATTCTCCAGAATAGGGATAACGGCTACAGACAGTTAATTCGGCATATATTAACGGTTTTTATCCGAAACTGAAAACGTTAAAAAAAGCATGGCTTCGACAATGCTCTCTTTTTTGGAAATTAAGTTGTACATCAACTGGAAACGGAAGCCTTGCGCGATGCGCCTTCGGCCACTTTTTTTAGGCGGATGTTTTCAAAAACTTACAAATTTTAAGCACTCTATTAATGCTGTTAAAATACACCTTTTAAATTTGTAACAATAATTAACTTCCCTCCTACCTTCGTTAAACAATTAACCCACACTAAAGTCTTAGAAAATTCAGCGTTAATCTTTGTTCATTTGAATAAACAAAACGGGAGAAAGTACAAAAAACAAGCACTGCGTTTTTCCTGACGGCTTGTGATATACTCCGCCGCCTTAACTTTGATCTATGCGCTTAAGCGCTGTTTTTATCACGAGGAAAATAAATGAGCACACCTGATTTCGCCACTGCGGAGAATAATCAAGAACTGGCACAGGAAGTCTCCTGTCTGAAATCCCTGCTGACCCTGATGCTGCAGGCGATGGGTCAGGCGGACGCCGGCCGTGTGATCATTAAGATGGAACGCCAGATTGCCCAGATGGAAGACCAGGCTCAGGCCGAGGTATTTTCCAGCACCGTTAAGCAGATCAAGCAAGCTTACCGTCAATAAAACAAAAACGGCTGAACGCAGTGCATTCAGCCGTTTACTCGCCTGCCACGCAGAACAGAAGTGTAGTCAGATAATCCCCGTCGCTGCCGCATAGCACGCTATCTGCGTCTTGTTCGGCGCATTGAATTTCTTCTGCATATTTTTCTGATGGAAGTTCACCGTATTTTCAGAAATAGAAAGAATGATGGCTATTTCTGCCGATGTTTTCCCTTCCGCCGTCCATTTCAGAATCTCTTTCTCGCGCTTGCTGAATTTCATCTCCGGTGGCATCACCATTTCATGTTCCAGCCGTAGCAGCGTGGTCAACGCCAGTTGCACCAGAATTTGCAGACGCAATTCAACCACTTCACCCGCCATAAGGTTCACGGACAGACTGGTACTGGAGACCGACAGAAATCCCATCGCATGATTAGGCAGCATCAGGCACTGGGTGATCCCTTTACGCAGCCCGTGGTCGCGCGCGCCGTCCCATAACGGTTGCGCCTCTGCAAATAAGGCATCGTTCCAGGGTAAATGCCCGTGAACGAAATTCTCGGGTTTGAGCACCGGATCGATGGTAAAGAAATTTTCTGCGTGATACTGGGCCATCCACTGTTGCGGATAGGTCGAATGTACCGAGACTTTAGGCCGCGTGAAAGGTACCGGATGACGAACGCAGAGGGAAAAGAAATCGTACCCCAGGTTCTGAGTTTGTCGCTGAAGTTCGGGATATACCTCGTCGGCAGAAGTCATCTCCTGAAAACGGAGGAAGCATTCCCGTCGCCATGTGAAAAAATCTAAATCCTTCATACTGACCGAATTAAGCCCCTGTAAAAGATAATCATTATTATGGATTCTTAAACTAACACATAAATCTTATTTATATGTATAAAATATCGACCCAACGATAATTATCTACACATTTTATACACTTAGGGCGGTTAAGACGGGATAAAATCAGGATGGCATTCATAGCGTGGGTGAATATATTGCTCCGGCGTTTAATTCCGGAGCAATTGAGAACAAATATGCTACTGCATGAGGAATTTTTCGAGGAATTGCCGGGTGCGCGGCTGCTGAGGATCGGCAAACAATGATTTTGCCGGCCCCTGCTCAACGATACGCCCCTGATCCATAAATATGGCCCTGTCCGCCACGTCGCGGGCAAAACTCATCTCGTGGGTGACGATCACCAGGGTACGCTTTTCCTGCGCCAGCTGACGAATGGTGTTCAGCACTTCCCCCACCAGCTCCGGATCCAGCGCCGACGTCGGTTCATCAAAGAGGATCACGTCAGGACGCATCGCCAGCGCGCGGGCAATCGCCACCCGCTGCTGCTGCCCGCCGGAGAGACGACGCGGGTAGCTGCTCTCCTTGCCGGACAGCCCTACCTTCGCCAGCAGCTCGCGGGCGCGGGCGGTGGCCTCCTCTTTCGGTTCGCCTTTGACAATCACCGGCCCTTCAATGATGTTCTCCAGCACCGTGCGATGAGGAAACAGATTGAAGCTCTGGAAGACGAAGCCAACGTGCTGACGCAGGCGGCGGATCAGTCCCTTTTGCTGGCTCAGCGACCTGCCGGTATCGATGGTGATCTCCCCCACGCGGATGGTGCCGCCTTCCGGGTGTTCCAGCAGGTTGATACTGCGCAGCAGCGTGGTTTTACCGGAGCCGCTTGGCCCGATGATCGCCACCACTTCGCCCTCCTGCACTTCCAGGTCGATCCCGTGCAACACCGTCTGGCCGTGAAACTTCTTCACCAGGTTTTTAACGTCGATAGCACTCATTTCGGATCACGCTCCTGGCGGTTAAGCTGGTTTTCAAAATAGTTTTGCAGCGCCGACAGCACCGTCGCCATCACCCAGTAGATCAGCGAGGCGGCCAGGTACATGGTGAAAACCTCCAGCGTGCGCGAGGTGATCAGCTGCGCCTGGCGGAACAGCTCCGGCACCTGAATGGTGGCCGCCAGCGAGGTGTCTTTCACCAGGCTGATAAAGCTGTTGCTCAGCGGCGGCAGCGCTACCCGTGCGGCCTGGGGCAGGATTGCCCGGCGCAGGGTTTGCCATGGGGTCATGCCGATACTGGCTGCAGCTTCCCACTGCCCTTTTTCAATAGAGGAGATTGCCGCGCGCAGGGTTTCCGCCGCATAGGCAGCAGTATTAAGCGACAGACCGATCATTGCCGCCGGGATGGGATCCAACTCAATGCCAAACTGTGGCAGGCCGTAGTAAATCATGAAAAGCTGGGCAATCAGCGGCGTGCCGCGGAAGATGGAAATATAAAAACGCGCCAGCCAGCGCACGGGCAGCAGAGGCGACAGGCGCATCAGCGCCAAAACAAAGCCCAGCAGCAGCCCAAAGAACATCCCGCCAATACTCAGTTGCAGCGTAAACACCGCACCTTTCAGCAGGTAAGGCAACGAATCCATCACCAGTTGAATACTTTCTTGCATTATGATTTTTCTGCCTGTGATTTAGACGTGAGGATGGTAGGCAAAGAGAGCCGGCGCCCCGCCAGTATGAATAAACAGAATCGGCCCTTCATCCTTAAAGCGCTTCTGGCTGATGCCGTCGATCAGACCCGCCATCGCTTTACCGGTATAAACCGGATCCAGCAGGATCCCCTCCAGACGTGCCAGCAGTTTGACCGCCTCCGTGCCTTCGTCATTTGGGGTGCCGTAACCCGGTGCGAAGTAGTCATCCCACAGGATGATATCGGCACTGGCGCTCACCTCCAGCTGCCGGGCCACCGCCTGCTGTAACGTGACCACTTTTGGTTTCTGGTCAGCTACGCTGCGCGACACGGTAACGCCAATCAGCTCGACGTCCGGCATCAACTGCTCCAGCCCTACCGCCAGCCCGGCATGCGTTCCTGCGCTACCGGAGGCGACCACCACCGAGGAGAGGCCCACGGCCCCTTCGCACTGCTGGGCGATCTCAAGTGCGCTTTCGACGTAGCCCAATGCCCCCAGGGCGTTCGAGCCGCCAACCGGGATCACATAAGGGCGAAAGCCCTGAGCTTCCACGCGGGTGGCCAGTTCACTCAGCTGCGCCACCGGGTCGGTCAGCGCATCGCACATTTCAATCTGCACGTTGAACAGGTCCAGCAGCAGACGGTTGCCGTTGCTGAGGTAGTTTTCTGCCTTTGTGCCAATCGGGTTTTCCAGCAGAGCGATACAGTGCAGGCCCAGCTTTGCCGCAACGGCCGCGGTCTGGCGCACGTGGTTGGACTGGATTGCCCCCGCGGTAATCAGCGTGTCGGCCCCTTCACGCAGGGCATCCGCCGCGAGGAACTCCAGCTTGCGCAGCTTGTTGCCGCCCATTGCCATCGGCGTCACGTCATCACGTTTGATAAGGATGTCGCGCCCGAGGTAGTCCGATAAGCGCGGCAAATACTCCAGTGGCGTCGGGGCGCCAATAAATTCGAGGCGCGGAAAACGCGTTAGATTCTGTAATGACATGAAAACCTCCATAACCCTGTCTAAGTCTGTCTTTTTTTATTATGCACGTTGCTGGCGAGGAAATAAAAAAGGCGCTTATCAAAGCGCCTTTTTTTGCATTCAACTGCTTACTTTGTGACGTCTGCCCCGAACCATTTCTCGGAGAGCGCCTTCAGGCTGCCGTCTTTCTGCATCTCAGCAATCGCACCGTCGACGGCTTTCACCAGGTCGTCGTTGTCTTTGCGGATCGCAACGCCAGCTTCCTGACGGGAGAAGGCATCACCGGCAACCGCGAGGGTGTCTTTGGTTTTCTTCACCAGATCCAGCGCCGCCAGGCGGTCAACCAGAATGGCGTCGATACGGCCTACGCGCAGATCCTGGTATTTGGTCGGGTCATCGTCATAGGTACGAATATCGACGCCCTGCACGTTCTGGCGCAGCCACTCTTCGTAGTTGGTCCCCAGACCGACACCGACTTTTTTGCCTTTCAGATCGGCAGCAGATTTAATGGTGCCTTCGTTGCCTTTCTTCACCAGCGCCTGGATACCGGAGACGGTATAAGGGGTGGAGAAATCATACTTTTTCTTACGCTCGTCAGAGATGGTGACCTGGTTAATCACCACATCAATACGTTTGGAGTCCAGCGAGGCCAGCATGCCGTCCCATTTGGTCGGCTTCAGCGACGCTTTCACGCCGAGGTGTTTCGCCAGCTCTTCAGCAAACTCCACTTCAAACCCGGTCAGTTTACCGTCGTCACCCTGGAAGCTGAACGGAGGATAAGTGCCTTCCAGCCCAACCAGCAGCGTGCCGCGCTCTTTAACTTTATTTAACAGACCTTCTGCCGCGAACGTTTTCACGCTCATACCGGCTACCAGCGCAACGGCCATTACACCCATCAGCGCCTGACGACCCAGAAGTGCAAATTTCATACTTACCCCGATATCATTGGAATTTTGATTGTAGTGTAGGGCGTTCGGCCGCAAGGTCAAACACGACTGCGCTACATGTTATTCATTTTTAATATATATCAGAAGTTGTTTCGCGGTGGACTTTCTGCTTCGGCGTCACCGGCATTTGCGTTTTAAATTGCGCATACTTGCGCAGCGCAATCCGATAGTTGTTGGTGCTGGTCGCAGGCAGCCACGGCTCGAGATTCTCATCCAGATAGCCGCTGGTCAGTAAATCACGGGAGATACGTTGCGTGGTCAGATGCTGGCCCAGACGACGCAGACGCACGACATATTCGCGCACCGTGCCATGGCTCATCTCTGTTTGCTCAAACAGGAATTGCTTGAAGCCGATGATATCGAAAAAGTCGCTCTGCTCTTTACAGTGCAGATCGCCACAAAAACGACATAACGCCACCCACTCCTGTTGCTCTTGTTGCCATCCGGCCTCATCCAACAGGGTGTCGAGGCGGGAAATCGCAATTTTATTGACGATTTCGCCGCGACGAACCAGCGTGATGCGATCGAGCAGCTTATGGCAATGGGCGCAATGCGTCTGGCTGTGTTTAAAATCTTTCAGGTAGCGGCTTAATGGCCGTCTTTTTGATTGCTGCACCGTCATGATAACTCCTGGTTGTCAATACGTTGTGCGGCACTTAACGGGTGATATAAATCACCTATAACTTACCCAGCTTGGTACGTAAGCGTTTAATGGCCTGGCTGTGCAGCTGGCTAACCCGCGACTCCCCTACTTCCAGCACGGCACCAATCTCCTTGAGATTGAGCTCCTCCTGGTAATAGAGAGTCAGCACCAGCTGCTCGCGTTCCGGTAAAGCTTCGATGGCTTCCATCACGCGCTGGCGTACATTGCCTTCCATTAACTGGTGCAATGGGTTTTCCTGCTGATGATCGTCCGTCACCAGTTCGATGCTATCGCCATGCTCTTCGCGCCACTCGTCATAGGAGAAGAGTTGGCTATTGTTGGTATCGAGCAACATCTGGCGATAGTCAGCCGTTGAGATCCCCAGACGCTCCGAAACTTCCGTTTCCGTTGCGTTACGTCCGAGCTCTTGTTCCAGCTGCCCCATTGCTTGCGCTACTTCGCGTGCATTGCGTCGAACGCTGCGCGGCACCCAATCCCGGCTGCGCAGTTCGTCGAGCATCGCACCACGAATACGCTGTACTGCGTAAGTCGTAAATGCCGTTCCTTGCAGAGCGTCGTACCGGTCAACTGCATTCAATAACCCGATACCGCCCGCTTGTAGCAGATCGTCCAGTTCCACACTCGCCGGTAGCCGCACCTGAAGCCGCAATGCTTCATGTCGCACCAGCGGAACATAACGCTGCCACAGCGAGTGTTTATCCATTACACCTTCAGCGGTATAGAGTGAATTCACGATAAACAGCCCTGCGTTAGTTGAGTTATCGGCATGATTATCCGTTTCTGGAGGGTTTTTAATCGTGTGAATAGGGGGGGGAATGGGGGGTTATTTTGAGAGTTAAGCTAAATGCGGTTTTATTGCAGCAAGGATAAAAAATTATCCTTGCTGCCGTAGTGTGAAGTTACAAAATTACGTTATTTATTAATCTCATAAATTTCGCCCACCGAGAAACTCTCCGGTTCACGTCCTTCACAATAATCCTGCCAGCACTTATGCAGCATTTGTTCCACATAATCGGCTATATTTTCTTTCTGATTATGTTTGATTTTCATGCTGTTACGCAGATTCATGCGAATCGAGTAAAGTTCATTCAGACGCCGTGTCCAGCCCACGGCATTGGCGACGTATTCTTCTTTACTGTGGGCAATAAATTCAGGTAAACCCAGAGAGTACATAATTGATGCGCCCTGACGGGATACGAGCGTTTCACCTGAAAGGGAGACCGTCGGCACCCCCATCCACGCCGCATGGCTGGTCACCGTTCCGCCGGTGAACGGGAAAGTATCCAGCAGTAAATCGACCTCATTATGCGCTTTCAAATACGACTGCATATCGGTCGCTTCACGCAGCGTAATTCGGTCCTTATCGATACCGCGGATCTCGAATTTATGTTCCAGTTCAGGCCATGTCACCATTGGCATGTTAGCCACAATCATCCGGGACGATGGGACCGCCAGTAAAATCTGCGCCCAGATGTCAAGAACGCTGTCATTGACTTTATTCGGACGGTTAAAACTCCCGAAGGTGAAATAATTATTTTCAAATGCCGGTAAGATATTAATTTCCGGACTCTCTTCTTTTGTCCCGAAATTGCGTGGAAGTGATAAATAAATTAATTTTTCAGTAAACTGGGCTTCAAGTGCTGGATCTTTTGGAACCGGGAAAATGGTCGCATAATAATCCATGGTCGGCAGTCCCGTGGTGGCATGGTAACCCACCCAAGAGATCTGAACCGGTGCGGGTTTCAACGCAAACGTCATCAGGCGGCTAAATGCCGTATGACCAGCCAGATCGATAAGAATATCAATCTGGTCCTGCTTAATCATTTCTGCCAGTTCAGTGGTACTGGTATGCTGAACTTCTCGCCAGCCATCAGAGGTCTTCTCGTAATAGTCCGTTCCGGGATTTCGACCATAAGCAGGCGCACTGTTATAGGCAAAGAGTTCGAATTTTCTTCTGTCCAGCGAATCCCAGACGGGTAAGAAGAAGAAGTTAACCGGATGGTTTTCTTTGAAATCGCCGGAGACAAAACCAATGCGTAATTTGCGGTTGATATTTTTATCTGCCGGTCGGTAACCCTCGAATTTCTGCTTTTCCGCCCAGTGCATGGCACCATTTGCGAAGCCCAGATGGCATTCTAATATTTCCTGAACAGAGGCATTACCGCTGTGCGTTAGAATAAATGCCAGTGAACCCATATTACCAAAATCGACTAATGGATCTTTAATGGATTTTTTCAGGAACGCAATACCTTCGTCAGTTTTGGCTTGCTCACACAGGCAGCTGCCTAACAGGCTGACCATCTGTTTGCTGGTTGGTACTAAATCCACGCCCTTACGGGCACAATATTCCGCTCTCT
Organism: Leclercia adecarboxylata; assembly: GCF_006874705.1. NCBI lineage: Bacteria > Pseudomonadati > Pseudomonadota > Gammaproteobacteria > Enterobacterales > Enterobacteriaceae > Leclercia > Leclercia adecarboxylata. Next base: position 98,318 of record NZ_CP035382.1, read on the forward strand.
CCAGCGTTTTGCTCTCTTTATGCAAAATACCTAACAGATACCAGTCAGGACCGCTGGTGTTATCGCAACGGAGTATTGCCCTTACTAAACGCCCTGCGTGCCATGACATACGATATTCATGCAATGCCATGGCCAGTTCCGAATAGATAAACAGACTAGTGGAATTAAAAGAGAGCATACGGGTCAGAGCAAGAATTGCCGCCGGATAATCCGCCACGCGCTTGTAGAAACGAACCAGATAATAGTTGCCGTTTAAACTTTCCTGAAGAAGCGACAGCTTTTCAGCCACCAGCTCACGAGCTCTGGCATTCTCACCTTTAATGATGAGTTTATTAATTTCAATAATCATATCCGCATCAACTTCCGGATCTGTACCGGATTGGGTTGATAAGGTCATTTTATTGGCAATTTTCTCATATTCACTGGTATAGAATCCGCCAGCCGATTCATTACTGGAGAACAGTAGTAGTGCAGTGGCAATGCGCCCCACCTCTGTAAGATCTGTCTGGCTAGCCATCAGCTGGTAATAACGTTTCCAGCCGATGACCGAGCCCGCCAGTAACCCTTTGAAGATCAGCCCTTCTAACAACAGACGATGTTCTTCGTCCTGTGTGATTTTAGTATCGAGTAAGAAGGTACGCTCTTCATCACTGACATTTACCCTTTCATACCAGAGATTGATGAGCGCGCTGGCATCAGGCCTGGCCTTAAGTTGCGCAATAACGTATGGCGCCATGCCTAATTCATGTTGATCGGAGACAGGCTCTGTCTCACGCAGGTAGTGCAAACCAGCAAAATTGGTTTTGAACAGGGCGGTCAGCGCAGCCAGCACCTTTTTCCGGTGGGCCAGTTCGTCATACTCCAGCGGATCGTCATCAGGCAGGCGAGTATGGAACACGAGCTGTTCAAAGCTGACGCTGAGCGGCCAGGCCTCACCCAAGATATCAAGTATCCCAAGCGTAGTAATATCTTCCGTAGCAATCGGCGTCCCGTCATGACCGGCCAACAGATTAGGGCTATGACGAATATGTTGGCTTTTGCGGCGGAAGCTACCCGCCCAGCGCATACCTGCCAGACGATCGTAGTCAACGGTTTCCTGAACTTCAGCACTTCTGCTCGCCTTCACTAATAAGCTAAACCGGCGATTACGTTTAACCGCAATATCCAGATATTGCTGGGTTAATACTTTTCCGGCACCGTAAGACAGCTCCAGCCACGACTGCGTTATGTTATCATCATAATAACTAGCATGTTCGGTGGCAGGTCGGATGTCACCCACATATGCCAGACCGTTGTTCTCGATCCGCTCGTTAAATTCAATTAGGTAGCTAGCAGTATGATCGTTTCTAAGATAATGATGGCTCAGTAATGCGTCCGACAGTTCCTGCGATTTTTCATTAGTATTAGTAATCAGTTTTTTCGTTGTACTAGTTTCGTCTGTCGTTTGGTCAAGCCAGGCCAGCATGGCGCGAGCGTGCTCGATTTGACCACTGTGGCTGTCGGCCCGGCTGCTGTGGATCTGCAACGCATCGCGGAGCGTTTCTGCGAACTTAGCGCCAGGCTGACAGAACCAATCAACGGCGATGATCCCTTTCTCACTTAAACGCTGCTGGCAGGAGAGCAAAATCGCATCCATTAGCGAATTTGCCAGGAAGGTAAAGCTGCCCTGCACAATAATGAAATCGAATTTGCCTAAATCAACCTCGAGAAAGGTATCTATTGAAGCAGAATAAAGTTGCAGATTATCTCTGCCGCTGGCCAGGGTTGCTAACATTGCTTCCTGGCGGTTTTCGGTCTCCAGTTCGATACCTACGACGTTTGCGTACGGATATTTGACCGACGTGGCGAGTAACTCTTCTCCGTTGCCACATCCCAATACCAACACCGACGCGTGTCGGGTACGCGCTGTCTCCACCCCATAGAGCCATGCTGCAGCCCGAATATGGTCTATAGAGCTGTAAAGACGCCGAGACCCGGAGAGCGTAAACCCTGCCGGCGTTTCGTTGTTGACCACGTTATTCATATGTCCACCTCTTATTCTGATATTGTGGCAGAGTAGCAAAGCTCACCCCGGCTCAATTCGCGGAGCAGCCTGATCAATTACCCCTTAATTCACGTTTACCTGAGCAGGGCAAAAAACAACCGACTTAACCGAAATGGGCTGACTCCGGTCAGGTGGGTGAGACTGCTATGACATGCGAGTACAAAGAGTGAGAATGGCCAGACTAAAAAGGCCTCGCGGTACACAGCAAGCGTACGGCTTTATGCGTGAGGCCATTTTGTTTGTGGTGTTAGCCCAGGGGAAGAGACACTAACGGGAGATACACTTTTAAGCTTTAAAGCGTGCGATAAATTCATTAATGTCTGACATTAGATATTTAATTCTGCTATCAACTTCTTCATCACTCCACTCCCACCATTTGATCTGAAGCAGGGCTTCAATGATATCGTCGCTGTGCCTCATGCGTAATAATTTCGCCGGGTTGCCACCGACAATAGAATAAGGTTTAACATCTTTTGTCACAACGCTATTGGCAGCAATAACAGCACCATCACCGATGGTGATACCCGACATGATGACGGCATTTCTTCCTATCCACACGTCATTACCAATAACTATATCGCCCTTAGTATTATGGTCTTCGATAGGATTACGTCGAGCTCCTGGCCAAAACGATTTTAAAGAAGAAAAGGGATAAGTCGTAGCCGTATTGGTGACATGATTACCCAAGATGATAATTACGCCGGGCGCGATAGAGCAGAATTTACCAATTTTAAGACCCGCCATATGTGGTTCCAGAATCAATGGCGAACCGTAAGTATGGTCTCCAATTTCCCAGTTGAACACTTTAATATTATCTTTGAGCGCGAGTTTTGTCTGATTAGGATTGTACTCAAGCGCATCATCAATAATATCTATTTGCGTAAGTTTATGTTTTATCTTCCACTGTGGCACCAGCAAAAAATCACCAATAAATGTTAGTTTCCCATTTTCCATAAAGGGTTTGCCAAATGCGGTACTAATTCGCCCATTTTCTGCGTGGAAAAATAACTCTCCATTGATTAGTCTCCACGAGTACTCATTTTCATGAGAGTGGCCGTGAATTTCTCCTCCATCCAGTAGACGAATGGGTCGTACCATATAGCTTCCATCTACGCGTGACATCTGAAAACGCAGCTGCGATAGCTGTTTCATTAACATATTGATGTCCATCTGATTTTGATTATCCATCTGTAGCCTCTTGGATTTGATTAACGCAATACCCTAAAAAAGACTGAATTATAATGTATTAATAATAAAAATAATATGTATAACCGCTTGTTTTTAATTAATTCTAACATTCACGTTTTTTAAAATCCTTAGAAAATCAAGCATAAAAATGATCGATAACATAGGCCAACGAGCACAGTGACAAAACTGATTAAGTTGATTCAGGTTGTGAACGGTTGACCAGTAAACTGTCCAAGTTTTAATGAAAAAGGGGAAGCGATGAGGGAGGTTTGAATTCTTATGAGAATAAAAAAGGCCAGCCGGCAGGCTGACCTTTGTTGAGCAAGAGGCGATATTAACGCAGCAGAGACAGAACGCCCTGTGGAACCTGGTTTGCCTGAGACAGTACAGAAGTACCAGCCTGCTGCAGGATCTGCGCACGAGACATGTTGGAAACTTCGGTCGCGTAGTCAGCATCTTGAATACGGGACTGTGCAGCAGACAGGTTGGTGATGGTGTTGCTCAGGTTAGAAATGGTGGATTCGAAACGGTTCTGAATAGCACCAAGGTCTGAACGCTGGTTATCAACAGCTTTGATTGCTGCATCAACATCTTTCAGAACACTGCTAGACAGAACGTCGAAGCCGCCAGAATAAGTACCAACTGAACGATCCAGACCAGAAGTACCTGTCGTAGAAACTTGAGTATCTGAAGTAGCACCACCGGTCTGACTAGCAACTGTAGCAGCTGAAGTGCCACCTACTGTCCCACTTGCTTCTGCACCTACAGCAGATGCACCCAGCTTGTTCCATGCTGAGTTTGCATTGATGCTGATATCAATGCTTTCGCTGTCGTTCGCACCGACCTGAATTTTAATATCTGTACCACCAGCGTTACCAGACAGGATTTTGCTGCCGTTGAACTGAGTCTGCTGAGCAACACGGTTGATTTCCAGCAGACGCTGGTTAACTTCAGACTGGATGGAGTCGATGTCAGAAGCAGAGTTAGTACCGTTCTGCGCCTGTACTGACAGCTCACGAATACGCTGTAAGTTGTTGTTGATTTCGTTCAGGGAGCCTTCAGCAGTCTGCGCCAGGGAGATACCGTCGTTGGCGTTACGAGAAGCCTGGGTCAGACCCTTGATGTTAGAGGTGAAGCGGTTAGAAATCGCCTGACCCGCTGCATCGTCTTTAGCGCTGTTGATACGCAGACCGGAGGACAGACGCTCGATTGCTGTACCCAGGGAAGACTGAGATTTGTTCAGGTTGTTCTGAGTAGTCAGGGACAACAGGTTAGTATTGATAACTGCCATAATTTTCTTTCCTTCAAAATTGGGTTTAGGTTTCGGTGCCTAACACTCACGGCGTCTCTCACCGTCAACAAGGTTATCGACGGGTCGCCAAAAGACTTTAGAATCAATTTTTAAAAAAATTTAACTTATTGATAAGTAGTGATTTTTATTAAATAAATCACATTAAGCCTTTTTGAATGAATCACCCCTAACGCAAACTCACCCTTCTCTTTTCACTCTCTCAATCGACGTTTTACTTCCTTGAGTGATCTTCACGTCCTGACGCAATCCCTCCATATACCCTATTCAGTGGCGGCTTATTCTTAGATTATTTTTTTTTCGAGGCCGTAAACTTTTACCCCAAGACGCCGATAACGAGTTCTGAACTACTTCGTCTTTTAAGGAAAATATGCATGGCTACTATCAGTAATCTCGGGATAGGTTCTGCAGGACTCGGGGATTTGTACAATCAGTTAGAAGCAGCGGAAAGAACCAAGCTGACGACGATCACATCCCAGCAAACGACCTATAACGCGCAATTAAGCGCGTACGGCAAACTGCAGAGCGCCATGACCAGTCTGCAAACAGCCACTGCGGCACTGGGTAAAACGACGACCTGGAACTCCACATCTGTTAGTAGCACCAACACAGCATTCACTGCGACGACCACATCGGACGCAGCTATTGGCTCTTATACAGTAAATGTTAATCACCTTGCCAAGGCACAGTCTCTGACGACAGGAACCATTGGCAGCAATACCGATGCTTTAGGCGACACCACCGGGACGACGCGCAAGATTACCATCACCCAACCGGGTACAGAAAAACCGCTGGAAGTGGAGTTGTCGGATTCCGATACGTCCTTAAACGGTATTGCCAGCGCTATCAACAAGGCCAACGGCAATGTGACTGCAAGCGTGATCAAAGCGAAAGACGGTGATTTCCGTTTGATGCTGACGTCCAAGTCAACCGGTACAGACGGTGAAATGACGATAAAAGTCACCGACGATGACAAATTACAAGCGGCGATTGGCTATGACTCCACTACTAAAACGGGTGCACTGAAGGTTCAGACTGTGGCACAGAATGCCACTATCGTCGTGAACGACATTGAAATTGAGCGTCAGTCAAATACGATTTCCGATGCAATACCGGGTGTGACGTTCAATCTCAAGGCGGAAAGTAAAGCCGACGAATCACTGGACATTACCCGTGCGACTGATGCTAACCAAAAAGCCATTTCCGACTGGGTTACTGCTTATAACTCGCTGCAATCGACTATCAACAGCGTCACCAAATATGTTGCTGTCGAGGCGGGAGCTGACAGCCAGTCGTCCAGTAATGGCGCTCTGGTCGGGGATGGTAATGTCCGCGGTATTCAGTCTCAACTGCGCGGTTTGTTGACGGAAGTACAGAGTGGCTCGCTGCAGATTATGGCTCAACTGGGGATAACTCAGGATCCTAACCGTGCGACAGATGGCACCCTGGGCAATTTAAAAATCGATTCCGACAAACTGAAAAAAGCCCTCAGTGATAATCCTGACGCTGTTCAGCAGTACTTTATCGGTGATGGAAAAACGACAGGCCTCGCAACCAAAATGAGCAAGGCACTGGACTCCATGCTGAGTACAAGCGCAGGCAGTACCGGTGTAATCCAGAATGCTAAAGATGGTATTAACGCAACCATCAAAACGCTCGGTAAGCGATATGACGCGATGGAAGCCTCTATTGAAGCAACCATGGAGCGGTATAAAACGCAGTTTACCAGTCTGAACGTTCTCGTGACGAAAATGACGAATACAGGTAACTACCTGACTCAACAGTTCTCTAGTTCATCGTAATTTCAGGAGCAAATATGTACAACACCTCTGGTGTTCAGTCCTATCAGCAGATAGGGGTGGAAAGCGCGGTAATGAACGCCAGTCCACATCAGTTAATTGTCATGTTGTTCGATGGGGCGCATAGCGCCCTTGTCCGGGCACGCCTGTTTCTTGAAGCAGGACAGTTGCCGGAGAAAGGCGAGGCCCTGTCTAAAGCCATCAACATCATTGACAATGGTTTAAAGGCTGGCCTGAACATGGAAGTCGACAGTGACTTGCCGGGTAATCTCGCCGCGCTTTATGACTATATGGTTCGCCGTTTATTGCAGGCGAATTTACGGAATGATGTCGAGGCAATCGTCGAGGTTGAGGGTTTATTGAATAACATTGCGGATGCCTGGAAACAAATCGGCCCCAATGCTGCCTCTATTTCAGGATAATTTTGATGAACAGTCCTAGCTCAGCTCTCAACAACTGGCATGCTTTGCATGCCTTGAGTATTACCATGCTGAACCTCGCTCATTCCGGTCAGTGGGATGAGCTTATTGAAAAAGAAGTTGAATACGTTCAGTTAGTCGAAGGCATCGCACAGAACCCAATCTCTACCTGCCCGCCTGCGCAAATTGAACAGGCACGCTTTATCCTCGAAAAAGTGCTGCAAAATGAGACTGAGCTAAAGGCGCTGTTAAAAGGAAGAATGGATGAACTGCGCCATCTGATAACCCAAACCGGTAAACAACAATCGGTCAACTCTACCTACGGCAAGCTGTCAGGCAATATTCTTTATCCGGAAAATTTAACACGCGACATCCCGTTATGATTCAAATGTTCCATACTCCAGAGGTCCGCCGAAACGGCTTCTGGAGCACGGAAGATGAAAAACCCCACTCTCTTACAATTTTTCCACTGGTATTACCCTGACGGCGGTCAACTCTGGCCGGAAGTGGCCGAGCGCGCCGATCTTCTCAACGATATCGGTATTAACATGGTCTGGCTGCCCCCGGCGTACAAAGGGGCGTCCGGTGGATATTCCGTCGGTTACGACTGCTACGATCTCTTCGATCTCGGCGAGTTCGATCAAAAAGGATCGGTTCCCACCAAATACGGCGACAAAGCCCAGCTGCTGGCCGCTATCGGGGCGTTGAAACGCAACGACATCGCGGTGCTGATGGACGTGGTAGTCAACCACAAGATGGGCGCCGACGAGAAAGAGGCCATCCGCGTTCAGCGGGTCAACGCCGACGATCGCAATCAGATCCACGACGAGATCGTTGAGTGTGAAGCCTGGACCCGCTACACCTTCCCGGTGCGCGCCGGACAGTACTCGGAATTCGTCTGGGATTACAAATGCTTCAGCGGCATCGATCATATCGAAAATCCCGATGAAGACGGCATCTTCAAGATCGTTAATGATTACACGGGTGATGGCTGGAACGATCAGGTCGATAACGAGATGGGGAACTTTGATTACCTGATGGGCGAAAACATCGATTTTCGTAACCGTGCGGTGACCGAGGAGATCAAATACTGGGCGCGCTGGTTGATGGAGCAGACCCAGTGCGACGGCTTCCGTCTGGATGCGGTGAAACATATTCCGGCATGGTTCTATAAAGAGTGGATCGAGCACGTGCAGGAAGTCGCGCCGAAACCGCTGTTTATCGTGGCGGAATACTGGTCTAAAGATGTCGATAAATTGCAGCACTATATCGATCAGGTGGATGGACAAACCATGCTGTTTGACGCCCCGCTGCACATGAAGTTTCACGAAGCCTCGCTGCAGGGACGTGATTACGACATGAGCCAGATCTTTACCGGCACGCTGGTAGAAGTCGATCCCTTCCACGCGGTGACGCTGGTGGCTAACCACGACACTCAGCCGCTACAGGCGCTGGAGGCCCCGGTCGAAGCCTGGTTTAAACCGTTGGCCTACGCGTTGATTTTGCTCCGGGAGAACGGAGTGCCGAGCGTCTTCTATCCCGATCTGTACGGTGCCAGCTATGACGACACCGGCGGCGACGGCGAGATGTACCATATCGAGATGCCGGTGATTGAACAGCTCGACCAGCTGATCCTCGCCCGCCAGCGTTTTGCCCATGGCGTTCAGACCTTGTGGTTCGATCACCCTAACTGTATTGCCTTCAGCCGCAGCGGCACCGATGAGGATCCGGGCTGCGTGGTCGTGCTCTCGAACGGCGATGAGAGTGAAAAGACCCTGACGCTGGGTGAGAACTACGGCAACAGAAGATGGAAAGATTTTCTCGGCAACCGGGAGGAGATTGTCACCACCGACGAAACCGGCACCGGCGTGTTTACCTGCAACGGGGGCAGCGTCAGCGTCTGGGTGATAGAGGCGGCATTGTAAGTGGTGAAAAGCCGGGCGGCGCTACGCTTGCCCGGCCTACATATCGCTTATGGCAGCTTACTTGCCAGCGGGTTTTTACTCAGATAATTTGTGCACTCAACGGTGGGCCGCTCGACGCGCTGCAGGATCATTCCGTCATACTCAATGGCGGAGCCTTCCCTTTCCAGCGGGTAGATATCCAGTTTGCTGGTGACGTTATAAAAATCATCCGAGCGCAGCATAATTTTCCCCGGCACGGCCACCACGCGCTGCCACTGGCGGCAGTCGAGGGTATCCCCCTCTTGCGTCACCACCAGCGTAGCGATCGCTTCCGGGCTGACCATTCTGCTTTGCGGCCCTTTCGACTGCCAGTACCCTGCCAGCTCAGCCGGAACGGGATGCTTGATCACGTCCTGATATCTGTCGACCTGCACACAGCCGGTTAACGCCAGCAGCCCTGCGATAATTGCTATTTTTTTCATCATTGTTCCGTCTATGTCGAAAAAAAGAGTGTGGCATTAAAGCCGTCGGGTCGCCAGTACTTGTTTTATGCTTCACCCGTGCCCTTGTTTAAAATCCTCTTGCATCCTTTACACTCTGGGGATAACAGGCGATATATTGGTAGCCATACACGAGAGAGATACAATATAGCATTGTGCTTTTTTTTCAGATAAGATAGGTATACAAATTTACTAATAATTTCTCAGGCATGATCATGCAACAAATTAAATCAATTCACTATCTTCGAGGGATAGCCGCTTTTTTAGTTGTTGGCTTCCATATAAGAAACAACTTTAATGATGTTTATCCCATAAAAAATCTAGGTGACTTCATGTTTATGAGTGGAGCATCGGGTGTTGATCTTTTCTTTATTATCAGTGGATTTATCATGATGTACTCTACAAGCATCAAAGTGACTCCCTCTGATTTTATAGTGAGACGAATATTCAGGATATTCCCTCCTTTTCTTTTTTTGTTGACAGCATTGTATTTTTTATACCCTGACTTCAAAACAGAGCATGTCTTTAGATCAATATTTTTAATACATAGTGATTATTCATCTGATGCACCGTTCTTTGGTTATAACACATTAATACCCGCATGGACACTCACCTATGAAGTCTATTTTTATTTGATATTTGCTATCTCTATGACTCTTTCACAGAAGTATAGGGGCCTGATATCTATTATCGCATTAACGTTACCTGTAGTTCTCCTGCAGCTCATCATCAATGGTCAATTAGATTTATATGGTGCTGCGACGGCTGAATTGAACAAAACAAACCCTCTTTACGGCTTCGTGAGATTTGTTTCGTCACCAATGATGATTGAGTTTTGCTATGGGATACTCTTTTACTCATTATCTAAATATTTAAAAAACATTCGTCACTACGAGTTAATCGCTTTTGCTAGTATTTCATTTTTCGTTTGCTCATATCTTTCTTGGTTCAGATTTTTCCATGGACCGATAAACTTTGGATTATGGGCGCTGATATTAATCCTTGGCTCTTTGATTTATGAGTCAAACAAAGAGTTAAAAAACATCCCATTATTAACATTTATGGGAAACATCTCTTATTCTCTGTATTTAACACAAGGGGTGGTTCTGACAGTATTAAATCACTATGAACCCTACATTCCAATCTACAGTTCTGGAAAAGGATTCGTGCGCTTCGTATTCTCTGTCAGCATTTGCATCGTGGTAGCTTACTTCATATATCATTACATTGAATACCCAGCTATACAGATGGGAAAAAAATTCACGCAAATGATAAAGAGAAGAAAATTGTCTCTCGCTTAACAAAAGCCGCCATGGGCGGCTTTTTCGTTACGTGCTGATCATAAGGCGTTGAAAAGGATCCTGACGCCATTGCACAAGAGATGGGGCATACAGCCGCGCAGCTGTGTTCATCGTGTCGACAATGCTTGCCAGCCAAAACAATCATCACCAAATGCGATTAACGTCTCACAGATAAGGTAGAGGAAAATCTAAACCTGCATCGACATGACGTCCTGATACGCCTGCATCAGCTTATTACGCACCTGAATGCCCATCTGCATCGATACCGACGCTTTTTGCAAATCGGTCATCACATCGTTGAGACCAATGCCCGGCACGCCCATGGTGAATTTTTCGCCCTGCACGCGCGCCGCGGTTTGCGTGTCGCTGATCCGGTCCAGCGCCGCATGCAGTTGACCCGCGAAGCTGACCGTCGACTGCACGTCAGCCACGTTCTGATTACGGGCGGTCATTGCCGTTGCCTGCAACTGGCTAATGACGCCTTCAATCCCCTGTATTGCCATGACTTTCCCCTGATGGATTTTTACGCGCTCAAGAGTACCAGTCTGTCAATGAGATAAAGGCGCTAAATAGCGTTAAAAAACCAGGTTATTTGACCCATAGAAATTCCCGTTTCATCAAATAATGGCACAGCCATGATTATGGAATTTTTGTTGTGTTTGCCGACCCGGGAGTCTGTTTTGTTTCTCCACACGAATAATGAAATCCACGATGAGCCACGAGGTGCGCTATGAGTGCGTCAGCAACATCCAGCCCTCAAACTAAATCTCTCGAATGGATGAGCCGCCTGCGCGCGAACCCTAAAGTGCCGTTGATCGTGGCAGGTGCCGCCGCTATCGCTATTGTTGTCGCGATGGTCTTATGGGCCAAACAGCCTGACTATCGCACGCTGTTCAGCAACCTCTCGGACCAGGATGGCGGCGCTATCGTCACCCAGTTAACCCAGATGAACGTCCCCTACCGTTTCTCGGATAATGGCGGCGCGCTGGAAGTCCCTGCCGATAAAGTTCACGAGCTTCGCTTACGTCTTGCCCAGCAAGGTCTGCCGAAAGGCGGCGCGGTAGGCTTTGAACTGCTGGATCAGGAAAAATTCGGTATCAGCCAGTTCAGCGAGCAGGTTAACTACCAGCGCGCGCTGGAGGGCGAACTGGCCCGCACCATCGAAACCCTCGGCCCGCTGAAAAGTGCCCGCGTGCACCTGGCAATGCCAAAACCGACCCTGTTTGTCCGCGAACAGAAAGCCCCTTCGGCCTCCGTTACCGTCAATCTGCAGCCTGGCCGTGCGCTGGATGAAGGGCAGATCAGCGCCGTGGTCCATCTGGTCTCCAGCGCCGTAGCGGGTTTACCGCCGGGTAACGTGACCCTGGTGGATCAGATGGGTCGCCTGTTAACCAAATCCAACACCAGCGATCGCGATCTGAATGACGCGCAGCTGAAATATGCCACCGACGTGGAAAACCGCGTTCAGAGCCGTATCGAAGCCATCCTCGGCCCGATTGTCGGGACCAGCAACGTTCATGCCCAGGTCACCGCGCAGATCGATTTTGCGGATAAAGAGCAGACGGAAGAGCAGTATCGTCCGAACGGCGATGCCGCTCAGGCCGTGATGCGCTCGCGTCAGGTGAATGAAAACTTACAAATCGGCGGCCCGAACGCGGGCGGCGTTCCGGGTGCGCTCTCTAACCAGCCAGCCCCGGCCAATACCGCGCCGATTAACGCCCCGGCGCAGAACCAGCAGAACGGTCAGCAGGGCGCGCAGCAGCAGCAAACCGCAGCGGCGGCCAACGCTGGCCCGCGGACCAGCAGCCGCAACGAAACCACTAACTACGAAGTCGATCGCACCATCCGTCACACCAAAATGAACACTGGTGATGTGCAGCGTCTCTCCGTGGCGGTAGTCGTCAACTACAAAACCCTGCCGGACGGTAAGCCCCTGCCGCTGACCACCGAGCAGATGAAGCAGATCGAAGACCTGACCCGTGAAGCCATGGGTTATTCAGAGAAACGGGGCGATACCCTTAACGTCGTGAACTCGCCGTTCAGCGCCGTTGACGATACCAGCGGTGAACTGCCGTTCTGGCAGAAGCAGGCATTTATCGAGCTGCTGATTGAAGCCGGTCGCTGGTTGCTGGTGGTAATTGTTGCCTGGCTGCTGTGGCGTAAAGCGGTACGTCCGCAGCTTGTACGCCGCGCAGAAGAGGCCAAAGCGCTGCAAGAGAGAACCCTGCTGCGCGAAGAGACGCAGGAAGCGGTGGAAGTACGCCTCAGCAAAGACGAACAAATGCAGCAACGCCGTGCTAACCAGCGCATGGGCGCTGAAGTGATGAGCCAGCGTATTCGCGAAATGTCAGATAACGATCCGCGCGTCGTGGCGCTGGTCATTCGCCAGTGGATGAGTAACGAAAATGAGTAACCTTACCGGAACGGATAAAAGCGTCATCCTGCTGATGACCATTGGCGAGGACCGGGCGGCAGAGGTGTTCAAACACCTCTCCCAGCGTGAAGTGCAGGTTCTCAGCTCGGCGATGGCCAACGTGCGTCAGATCTCCAACAAGCAGCTGACCGAAGTGCTGGCGGAGTTTGAGCAGGAAGCCGAACAGTTTGCGGCGCTCAACGTCAACGCCAACGAATACCTGCGTTCAGTGCTGGTCAAGGCGCTCGGGGAAGAGCGCGCCGCCAGCCTGCTGGAGGATATTCTCGAGACCCGCGATACCGCCAGCGGTATCGAAACGCTCAACTTTATGGAGCCGCAGACCGCCGCCGACCTTATTCGCGACGAGCATCCGCAGATCATCGCCACCATCCTGGTCCACCTCAAGCGTGGCCAGGCGGCCGATATTCTGGCGCTGTTCGACGAACGTCTGCGTCACGATGTGATGCTGCGTATCGCCACCTTCGGCGGCGTCCAGCCGGCGGCGCTGGCGGAACTGACCGAAGTACTGAACGGTCTGCTCGACGGCCAGAACCTCAAGCGCAGCAAAATGGGCGGCGTGAGAACGGCAGCAGAAATTATCAACCTGATGAAAACGCAGCAGGAAGAGGCCGTCATTACCGCGGTGCGCGAGTTCGACGGCGAACTGGCGCAGAAAATTATCGACGAGATGTTCCTGTTCGAAAACCTGGTCGACGTGGACGACCGCAGTATCCAGCGCCTGCTGCAGGAAGTGGACTCCGAATCGCTGCTTATCGCCCTCAAAGGTGCCGAACAGCCGCTGCGCGAGAAGTTCCTGCGCAACATGTCCCAGCGTGCGGCGGATATCCTGCGCGACGACCTTGCCAACCGTGGCCCGGTGCGTCTGTCTCAGGTGGAAAACGAACAGAAAGCGATCCTCCTTATTGTGCGTCGTCTGGCCGAAACCGGCGAGATGGTGGTAGGCAGCAGCGAGGATACCTATGTCTGATGAACTGCCGTGGAAGGTCTGGACCCCGGATGACCTCTCCCCTCCTCGTGCGGAATTTGTCCCTGCCAACCTCGACTCCGACGGGATGGATGAGGAGAACGCAGAGCCTGAACTGAGCGAAGAGGAGCTGCGCGCGCAGCAGCTGGCGCAGATCCAGATGCAGGCCCACGATCAGGGCTACACCGCCGGCGTAAACGAAGGCCGGCAGAAAGGTCACGACCAGGGCTATCAGGAAGGGCTGGCCCAGGGGATGGCGCAAGGGTTAGAACAGGCGCGCTCACAGCAGGCGCCGATCCATGCCCGGATGCAGCAGCTGGTCAGCGAGTTCCAGAATACGCTGGACGCGCTGGACAGCGTTATCGCCTCGCGCCTGATGCAGATGGCGCTCGAGGCGGCACGTCAGGTGATCGGCCATACCCCGCCGGTAGATAACTCGTCGCTGATTAAACAGATCCAGGGTCTGCTGCAGCAAGAGCCGCTGTTCAGCGGCAAACCGCAGCTGCGCGTCCACCCGGACGATCTGCAGCGAGTGGAAGAGATGCTCGGCGCGACCCTGAGCCTGCACGGCTGGCGCCTGCGCGGCGATCCGACCCTGCATCACGGCGGCTGCAAAGTCTCTGCCGATGAAGGGGATCTGGACGCCAGCGTGGCAACCCGCTGGCAGGAACTGTGCCGCCTGGCAGCACCGGGAGTCATCTGATGACCGCACGCCTCACCCGCTGGCTCAACAGTCTCGACAATTTTGAAGCGAAGATGGCGCAGCTGCCGTCCGTTCGCCGTTATGGCCGCTTAACCCGCGCCACCGGCCTGGTGCTGGAGGCGACCGGCCTGCAACTGCCGCTGGGGGCCACCTGCATTATCGAACGCCAGGACGGGAACGAGATCCGCGAAGTCGAGAGCGAAGTGGTTGGCTTTAACGGCCAGCGTCTGTTTCTGATGCCGCTGGAAGAGGTGGAGGGCGTTCTGCCCGGCGCGCGCGTTTACGCCAAAAACCTATCCGCCGACGGACTGCACAGCGGCAAGCAGTTGCCGCTCGGCCCGGCGCTGCTCGGGCGGGTGCTGGACGGCGGCGGTAAACCGCTGGATGGCCTGCCCTCCCCCGATACCGCCGAAACCGGGGCGCTGATCACGCAACCCTTTAACCCGTTGCAACGTACGCCGATCGAGCACGTGCTGGATACCGGCGTGCGCCCGATCAACGCCCTGCTGACCGTCGGTCGCGGCCAGCGTATGGGCCTGTTCGCCGGCTCCGGCGTCGGCAAATCGGTGCTGCTCGGGATGATGGCCCGCTACACCCAGGCCGACGTTATCGTGGTGGGGCTGATTGGCGAGCGTGGCCGTGAAGTCAAAGATTTTATCGAGAACATCCTCGGTGCCGAAGGGCGCGCCCGGTCGGTGGTGATTGCCGCCCCGGCGGATGTCTCTCCCCTGCTGCGTATGCAGGGTGCCGCCTACGCCACGCGCATCGCGGAAGATTTCCGCGATCGGGGTCAGCATGTCCTGCTGATCATGGACTCCCTGACCCGTTATGCGATGGCGCAGCGTGAAATCGCCCTGGCGATCGGTGAACCGCCGGCGACCAAAGGCTACCCGCCTTCGGTATTTGCCAAATTACCGGCGCTGGTTGAACGCGCCGGTAACGGCATCAGCGGCGGCGGCTCGATTACCGCGTTTTATACGGTTCTGACCGAAGGCGACGATCAGCAGGATCCGATTGCCGACTCGGCGCGTGCGATCCTCGATGGTCACATCGTCCTGTCGCGCCGTCTGGCCGAAGCGGGCCACTACCCGGCGATTGATATCGAAGCCTCGATCAGCCGCGCAATGACGGCGCTGATTAGCGAGAAGCACTATGCCCGCGTGCGTAACTTTAAGCAGCTGCTCTCCAGCTTCCAGCGCAACCGCGATCTGGTCAGCGTCGGCGCCTATGCCAAAGGCAGCGACCCGATGCTCGACAAGGCAATAGCCCTGTGGCCGCACCTTGAGGCGTATCTGCAACAGGGTATTTTTGAAAAAGCCGACTGGGAAAGCTCGATCCAGGCTCTGGAGATGATTTTCCCGCAGGTGTAACAGAATAGAGGGCGAATGTCATGGCACAACACGGCGCATTAGCCACGCTGAAAGATCTGGCCGAGAAAGACGTTGATAATGCCGCACAGCAGCTTGGCGCGATGCGCCGCGGGCATCAACAGGCGGAAGAACAGCTGAAGATGTTGATCGACTACCAGCATGAGTATCGCACCAACCTCAACACGGACATGGCCCAGGGTATCGGCAGCCAGCGCTGGATTAACTATCAACAGTTCATCCAGACGCTGGAGAAAGCCATAGATCAGCATCGCCAGCAGGTGTTTCAGTGGACCGAGAAGGTTGACCGGGCCCTGAACTTCTGGCGAGAGAAGAAGCAGCGTTTACAGGCCTGGCAAACCTTGCAGGATCGCCAGCTTGCCGCAGCAACCCTGGCGGAAAGCCGTCTCGATCAGAAAAAAATGGATGAATTTGCCCAGCGCGCAACAATGAGGACACCGGAATGATCACCCTTCAACAACTGCTTTCGGGCGACACCGACCTTACGGGCGGGGTCCGGGGCGGAAAAGCGGCCGACGGCGCGCAGGACTTTCTTGCCCTGCTGGCGGGCGCGTTAAGCGATGCCAAAGGCCAGGGCAAAGAGGCCGGGCTGACGCTGAACGATCTGCAGACAGCGGGCGGCAAGCGGGCAAGCGAGGCGCTGAAAGCCGACGCCATCGATGCTGATACCGATGCCGGAAAGCTGGCCGAACTGCTGGCGCATCAGGATCTCAGCGTCACCGACGAGGGCGTCACCCAGCCCGGTCTGAGCACCGGCCTGCTGCCCGCGCTTAAAGGTGACGTACTGAAGAGCCTGACCCAGGCGGCCAAAGAGGCCGACAGCAAAACCGAGCTTAGCGATGACGAGCTGGCGGGATTAAGCGCCCTGATGGCAATGCTGCCTCACCAGCAGACGGCCACCGCCGCCGCACCTCAACCGGTGAGCGCCGGGGGCCTGGACGTTGATGCAACCCTGACCAGCGATCGTGGCCGTCAGCCTGCGCTGGATACCGATGCCCTGCGCAGCGCCAAAGCCGTAGCCCAGGATAAAGATGCGGCATTAGCCTCCGACTCTCAGCTGACGCCAGCCGTTGCCGCGTCCACCACAAAGCAGGCGGCAGAGAGCGCGCCGTCCCCGACCGGGCCAACCGTCACTATGGGGCCGATTGTCAGCAATCTTACCTCGGCGCAGCCGACCTTTGCCGCAGCGCCCGTGGTCAGCGCCCAGCTGGGCAGCAACGAGTGGCAGCAGACCATCAGCCAGCACATCACCCTGTTCACCCGCCAGGGCCAGCAGAGCGCCGAGCTGCGTCTGCATCCGGAGGATCTGGGTCAGGTACAAATTACGCTTAAGCTGGATGATAACCAGGCGCAGCTGCAGATGGTGTCAGGCCATAGCCACGTTCGTGCGGCGCTGGAAGCGGCCCTGCCGGTGCTGCGTACCCAGCTGGCGGAAAACGGCATTGAGCTGACGCAAAGCAGCATCAGCAGTGAAAACTTTAATGGCCAACAGCAGGCCTCCTCTCAGCATCAGCAGCAAACATCCCGCTCCGGGGCGCCGGGTGGATTTGATGAAGAGAGCGATGAGCTGCTGGCAGTGCCTGCCTCCCTGCAGTCCGCGGCACGTGGAAACAACGCTGTCGATATCTTCGCCTAAACCTAAACGCCAGAGGTAGCGTGATTATCCCCGTCTTTTCGACCCTTTGACGGCGAGCGGACACGGGATAATCACCCCATTAGCAGTCCCGAAACAGGAAGCACGAATCAGATGACTGACTCCGCCATCACCAAGAAAAGTAAGCGTTCCATCTGGATCCCGCTTCTGGTGTTAATTACGCTCGCCGCCTGCGCTACAGCAGGTTACAGCTACTGGCGCATGAATAAAGCACCGTCAGCCGCAGCCAAAGCGGAGCCAGCACCGCCGGCGGCCCCGGTCTTTTTCGCACTGGATACTTTTACCGTTAATCTGGGTGATGCCGAGCACGTGTTCTACGTGGGCATTACGCTGCGTCTGAAAGACGAGGCCACGCGCGCCCGTCTGAGTGAATATCTGCCGGAAGTGCGCAGCCGTCTGCTGCTGCTGTTCTCGCGCCAGGATGCCGCGCAGTTGTCTACCGATGAAGGTAAACAAAAACTGGTGGTAGACATTAAGCAAACGCTGGCCGCGCCTCTGATAAGCGGTCAACCTAAGCAGGAAGTCACTGACGTTCTGTATACAGCTTTCATTCTGCGGTAACGACATGGGCGACAGTATTCTTTCTCAGGCGGAAATCGATGCGCTGCTTAACGGCGACAGCGATAAGACCGACGATCCAAAACCGGGTAAAGTGGGCGAAAGTGACATTCGCCCCTACGATCCCAATACCCAGCGTCGCGTGGTGCGCGAGCGTCTGCAGGCGCTGGAGATCATCAACGAACGTTTTGCCCGTCAGTTCCGTATGGGGCTGTTTAACCTGCTGCGTCGTAGCCCGGATATCACCGTCGGCGCGATCCGCATTCAGCCGTATCATGAGTTCGCCCGTAACCTGCCGGTACCGACGAACCTCAACCTGATCCATCTGAAACCCCTGCGCGGCACGGGTCTGTTCGTCTTCTCGCCAAGCCTGGTGTTTATCGCCGTGGATAACCTGTTCGGCGGCGACGGACGTTTCCCGACCAAAGTGGAAGGCCGCGAGTTTACCCATACCGAACAGCGCGTCATCAACCGCATGCTGAAGCTGGCCCTTGAAGGCTATAGCGACGCGTGGAAAGCGATTCATCCGCTGGACGTGGAGTATGTCCGTTCCGAGATGCAGGTGAAGTTCACCAACATCACCACCTCGCCAAACGACATCGTGGTTAACACCCCGTTCCACGTGGAGATCGGCAACCTGACCGGTGAGTTCAATATCTGCCTGCCGTTCAGCATGATTGAACCGCTGCGCGAAGTACTGGTGAACCCGCCGCTGGAAAACTCCCGCCATGAAGATCAGAACTGGCGCGAGAACCTGGTGCGCCAGGTACAGCACTCCCAGCTGGAACTGGTAGCGAACTTTGCCGACGTCCCGCTGCGTTTATCGCAGATCTTAAAATTAAAACCCGGCGATGTGCTGCCGATCGAAAAACCCGATCGCATCATTGCCCATGTGGATGGCGTGCCCGTGCTGACCAGCCAGTATGGCACCGTGAACAATCAATACGCGTTACGCGTTGAGCACCTGATTAACCCGATTTTGAATTCTCTGAATGAGGAACAGCCCAAATGAGTGATATGAACAATCCGTCCGATGACAACAACGGAGCACTGGACGATCTGTGGGCTGAGGCGTTAAACGAACAAAAAGCACCGGCCAGCAAAAGCGTTGCCGATGCGGTGTTCAAGCAGCTGGGCGGCGGTGACGTCAGCGGCACGCTGCAGGATATCGATCTGATTATGGATATCCCGGTCAAGCTGACCGTGGAGCTGGGTCGTACCCGAATGACCATCAAAGAGCTGCTGCGCCTGACGCAGGGATCCGTGGTGGCGCTGGATGGTCTGGCCGGTGAGCCGCTGGATATTCTGATCAACGGCTACCTGATTGCCCAGGGTGAAGTCGTGGTTGTCGCCGATAAATACGGCGTGCGTATTACCGACATCATCACCCCGTCCGAACGTATGCGTCGTCTGAGCCGCTAAACATGAAGACCCAGGCCACCGTCTCTCAACCCTCTGCAGTGCCCGGTTCGCCGCTGCTGCAGGTCAGCGGTGCGCTGCTGGGGATCATTGCTTTTATTTTGATCGTCGCCTGGCTGGCAAAACGCGTCGGCCTGGCGGGTAAAACCGCCGGTGCGCGCGGGCTGAAGCTTACGGCCAGCACCTCGCTGGGGCCGCGCGAACGCGTGGTGATCGTGGAAGTGGAAGACGCCCGGCTGGTGCTGGGTGTGACCGCCTCGCAAATCAATATCCTGCATACATTGCCGCCTGCGCCGGTCTCTGAAGGGAGCAGCCCAGAGGTTCCACCGGATTTTCAGTCCGTGATGAAGAGTTTGCTTAAGCGTTCCGGGAGATCGTGATGCGCCCTGTTTTATCTCTTGCGCTTGCAGGCCTTGGCCTGTTTGCTCCCGCCGTGTACGCCCAGTTGCCAGGCCTGATCTCCACGCCGATGGCCGGGGGCGGCCAGAGCTGGACCCTGCCGGTTCAGACGCTGGTGTTTATCACCTCGCTCACCTTTATCCCGGCAATCCTGCTGATGATGACCAGCTTCACCCGCATCATCATCGTCTTTGGTCTGCTGCGTAATGCCCTGGGCACCCCTTCGGCACCGCCGAACCAGGTTCTGCTCGGTCTGTCCCTGTTTTTGACCTTCTTCATTATGTCGCCGGTGATCGACAAGATTTATGTCGATGCGTATCAGCCGTTCAGCGAAGACAAGATCTCAATGCAGGTGGCGCTGGAGAAAGGGGCGCAGCCGCTGCGAGAATTTATGCTGCGTCAGACCCGCGAATCAGACCTGGCCCTGTTTGCCCGTCTGGCCAACGCCGGGCCGATTCAGGGTCCGGAAGCGGTGCCGATGCGCATTCTGCTGCCCGCCTACGTCACCAGCGAGCTGAAAACCGCCTTCCAGATTGGTTTTACGATCTTCATTCCGTTTTTGATTATCGACCTGGTGATCGCCAGCGTGCTGATGGCGCTGGGGATGATGATGGTGCCTCCGGCAACCATTGCCCTGCCCTTCAAGCTGATGCTGTTTGTGCTGGTGGACGGCTGGCAGCTGCTGGTCGGCTCGCTGGCGCAAAGTTTCTACAGTTAAGGAGCGCGCAATGACGCCAGAATCGGTCATGATGATGGGCACGGAAGCGATGAAGGTCGCGATCTCCGTTGCCGCTCCCCTGCTGCTGGTGGCCCTGGTCACCGGTCTGATTATCAGTATCCTGCAGGCCGCCACGCAGATTAACGAAATGACCCTGTCATTTATCCCGAAAATCATCGCCGTGTTCGTGGCGATCATTGTTGCCGGGCCGTGGATGCTGAACCTGATGCTGGATTACATGCGTAATCTGTTTACCAACCTGCCGTACATCATCGGCTAGCTATGCTGCAAATCACCAGCGATCAATGGCTTGAGTGGCTCGGCCTCTACTTCTGGCCCCTGCTGCGCATTCTGGCCCTGATCTCCACCGCGCCGATCTTCAGTGAACGGGCGATCCCCAAGCGGGTAAAAATCGGCCTTGGCATTCTTATTACCATCATCGTTGCCCCGAGCCTGCCGCCGGTGAACGTGCCGATTTTTTCGGCCCCGGCGCTGTGGGTTGGGCTGCAGCAGATCCTGATTGGCGTGGCCATCGGCTTTACCATGCAGTTTGCCTTTGCCGCCGTGCGTACTGCCGGAGAGCTGATCGGTTTGCAGATGGGCCTGTCGTTCGCCACCTTCTTCGACCCGGGCAGCAGGCTTAACATGCCGATCATCGCCCGTATTATCGACCTGCTGGCAATGCTGCTGTTTCTGGCCTTTGATGGTCATCTGTGGCTGATTTCGATACTGGTGGACACATTCCATAGCCTGCCGATTGGCGGCGAGCCGGTGAACAGCAACGCCTTTATGGCCCTGACCCGCGCGGCCGGAATGATCTTCCTCAATGGCCTGATGCTGGCGCTACCTGTTATCACCCTGCTACTGACCGTCAACCTCGCGTTGGGTTTACTGAACCGTATGGCTCCCCAGCTCTCGGTGTTTGTTATTGGTTTCCCGATCACCCTGACTGTCGGTCTTTTGCTTATTTCCCTGCTAATGCCCCTTATTGCACCTTTCTGCGAACGCTTATTCAGTGAGGTATTTAATCTGCTGAGCAATATCCTGAGCGAACTGTCGACAAAGTAATAACCCCTGTGTTTTATATTGTCTCTTTGAGGATATTCCTAAAATAAGAATTGAGAAACATCTGCCAGGATATATCTGGTGCGGCCTGAATGTTTTTACCCACCTCACAATATTAAACATTTACTTTACTTTAAGATGTTTCCTGGCAAATTATACGTAACTTTACGGGATAGTGAGTTCGCCTGAAAGTCCTTGTAATGCTCACAGGTAATTATTTATTCCATCCCGTATGGCTGTTATAGAGCTCTCAGGCCGATGGTAAATTATCGTTATGCATTGAGTGAGGGTATGCCATGTCAACGATCATTATGGATTTATGCAGTTACACCCGGCTAGGGTTAACCGGGTATCTGGCCAGCAGAGGGGTAAAGAAAAAAGACATCAACGACGTACATAACGTTGACGAACTTGCCGCCGCGTGTGAGGCCCTGGCGCCAGGTGTGGTGTTTATTAATGAGGACTGTTTCATTCACGATCCTGCCAACAGTCAGCAAATAAAGCACATCATTAATCAACATCCCGGCACGCTGTTTATTGTATTTATGGCAATTGCCAATCTTCATTTCGACGAATATTTACGGGTACGTCAGAATCTTCTGATTAGTTCGAAATCCATTAAGCCCGAGTCACTGGATGACCTGGTGGGGGATTATTTAAGCAAAGAGATAAAGAATGTAGCGGAATTTAATTTTCCGACTTTATCATTAAGCCGGACTGAATCCAGTATGCTGCGAATGTGGATGGCAGGACAGGGAACCATTCAGATATCCGATCAGATGAATATCAAAGCCAAGACCGTTTCGTCACATAAAGGAAATATTAAAAGGAAGATAAAAACGCATAATAAGCAAGTGATCTATCATGTCGTCCGTCTGACAGACAATGTGACCAACGGAATCTACGTTAACCTGCGTTAACCCCCTCCCCTTTTCAATTATTCCCCGATCTCTGGCTATGCCAGAGATTTTTCCCTGCTGTAAACGGGTCGGGCCAGCCCGCGCTACCCGACACGGGCCTTACTCCTGGCTTTCGACGAAAATGCCGTCAGGGTGGCCAAGCTCGTTAAAGAACCAGATCCCGAGCGGATAATCTTCCAGTGAGACCAGATACATCGTGCCTTCATTAAACTGCTCAACTGCCAGGACAACACCCGGGCGGCGCGGCCCGCCGTCCGTTTTGACTGTCACCCGATCGTTAACCTTCATAGAATCCTCCTCTGGTTTTGAGCCAGTGTAGAACAAAACGTGAAAACTGGCAGCGTGTTGCCGCGTGATTGGCGCTTTTATCGGCGGTCTATACTAATAACTTCACCCCGTGAAATGAGGAGTAAGTGATGAAGACCGCAAAAGAGTACAGCGAAACGGCAAAACGCGAAGTGAACGTTGACGTCGATGCCCTGCTCGCCGCGATCAATGAAATCAGCGAGAGTGAGGTAAAACGGATCGAGGATGACCCTACCCGCGTGAGAGTGAATGACCGGGATTATCACACCTGGCGCGAGCTGGCTGAGGCCTTCGAGCTCGATATCCATGATTTTAGCGTGACGGAAGTTAATCGCTGAGGCGAAAAAAATCCCGGTCATGGGGTGACCGGGATCAAACTTGCTTATGCAAGAAGCACTTGTAAATTCGTTACACCAGGAAATCTGATGTCGTGATGACATTATCTGCAAAATTTTTGTAAGACAAGGATATATTTTTCACATTTATAGTTACTACACGAAATTAAAGTTTTAGTTATGGTTGCCAACGAGCCTGGGACGCGGCCTGAACGGGATCGGTTCCATAAGAGAAACTTTTCCGCTCTGTTTTTTTAAGATAAATCTTATCTGCAACCTTCATCTGTTACGGGAGATGCTATGCCTTCACTTGAGGACCCGCTGCTCATCTATAGCGATCTGGATGGCACGCTACTGGATATTCATACCTATGACTGGCAGCCTGCGGCCGGCTGGCTGGAGAGGTTGCAGGACCATCAAATCCCGATCGTTCTCTGCAGCAGCAAAACGGCGGCTGAAATGCTGGAGATCCAGAACGATCTCGGGCTGGATGGCCTGCCCTTTATTGCCGAAAACGGCGCGGTGATCCAGCTGGATGTACGCTGGAACGACCATCCCGACGCCCCCCGGCTGATCAACGGCGTTCCCCATACCGACATCGTCCAGGTAATCAATCAGCTGCGCGACGATGCAGGCTACAGGTTCACTACCTTCGATGATGTCGACGATCGGGTGATTAGCGAGTGGACCGGGCTCAGCCGCGAACGCGCGATGCTGGCGCGGCTGCACGAAGCCTCGGTAACGCTGATCTGGCGCGACAGCGACGAAAAAATGGCGGCCTTTGAGGCGGCGCTGGTAGAACTGGGGCTGAAGTTTGTTCAGGGCGCACGCTTCTGGCACATCCTCGATGCCCGGGGCGGTAAAGATCAGGCCATCAGCTGGCTCAACGAGCAGTACCTGCAGCGCGACGGCATGCTTCCTACAACCTTAGGCCTGGGTGACGGGCCAAACGATGCCCCTCTGCTGGACAGCGTGGACCTGGCGGTGGTGGTCAAAGGGATTAACCGCCAGGGCGTACAGCTGAAAAACGACGATCCTGAGCGGGTTTACCATACCCAACAGCCCGGCCCCGCGGGCTGGCGTGAAGGGCTGGATCACTTCTTCTCGTCCTGACCAACAACCTGGTTGCGTCCTCGCTGTTTCGCCTGGTAGAGACGGGCGTCAGCGATGGACTGCAGCTGCTCAAAGTCATAATTATCGCTTTCACGGGCGCTGCTGACGCCGATCGACACGCTGATGCGCGCCGTCTGGCTCTTTTTCACCAGGATTTCGCGGTCGTTGATGCGCGCGCGGATCCGCTCTGCAATCCGCATCGCCTCTTCAGGCCCGGCCCCCGGCAGGACGACGCAAAACTCTTCGCCCCCCACGCGCCCGGCGACGTCCGCCTCCCGTATCGTGCTGGTGATTAACCTGGCCGCATGGGTGAGCACCTTGTCGCCCGCCTGATGACCATATCTGTCGTTAATGCTTTTAAAATGGTCAAGATCCAACTGCATTACCGAGTAGGGCTGATGCTGCTGTTCGCATCTTTTCGCCAGCGCTTTCGCCCGC
This sequence comes from Leclercia adecarboxylata, assembly GCF_006874705.1. NCBI lineage: Bacteria > Pseudomonadati > Pseudomonadota > Gammaproteobacteria > Enterobacterales > Enterobacteriaceae > Leclercia > Leclercia adecarboxylata. The sequence continues at coordinate 123,196 of NZ_CP035382.1, forward strand.
TCAAACAGCGCGCCGCGGTTATTGATCCGCGTCAGAGGGTCGTGCCATGCCTGCCACTGGAGCGAGTGTTGCAGCCGGTACATGTTGCTGACCATCCGGCGGATCACAAACCATGAACCAATCAGCATCGCGGTGAACAGCAGCCACAGCAGCGTCAGGGCAATCGTAATGCTGCCAAAATCGCCGTGCGCCCCTTCCCGTAAGGTGTGAATGCGCAGCAGAACACCGTCGAAGTGGTCCAGATGCTGCCAGTTAACGTAACGGCTCCCCAGCCGGATCTCTCCTACGGTATCGTTCTCAAGCGTGCTGGCAATTTGCGCCCGCTCACGCTCGTCAAAATGGTTCACATGACTGGCGACGCTCTCCGAGGTGGCGAGCAGAGTAAAACTGTTGTCGTAGAGCTGGAACTCCCCTTCGCCGTTATCCCCTACCGCATCCTGGAGCAGTTTCTTAAGCCCCTGGAAGGTAAAATCAATCGCCAGCACGCCGTACCAGTCACGTTGATAGTCGACCGGCACGCTGACGTTAACGATTTTTTCATTTATCAGCGTAAGCCAACGCACGCTGCGGGACCGATTATCGCGCTCTGATTGTTGGGTAAACCACGGGCTGGTCACCAGCTGATAATAGCGGGTGGGAATGTCGCGTACGGTATCGATTGGATCGGTCGAGACATAAAACCCCGCACGCGAGACATAAACGATGCGCTTCGCGTGCGCCGCCGGGGCATTAATCCGCAGCAAATAGCCCATTTCAAAGGCAGCGCTCATCTCCTTTTCGAGCCGTTCGTCGTCGCGTATCAGGCTGGTGGTCTGCTGTACAAACGCATCGGAAATGCCGTTCAGCGGTAAAGTACGCCGCTCGTCGAAGGCCAACTGCCAGAAAGGTTTGTTTCGCAGGTCATTGAAACGGGAGACCGTGTCGTGCAGCACAGGCGCGGCCAGCGGAGTTTCAAGGGCATCCTGCATGCCGTTACGAAAGAAGAGCAGCTTTTCGACGCTGAACTGCAGCTGGCGATCCAGCGAGTTGACCACGTTCTCAAGATGGGTGTGCTGAGTCGCGGCGTAGGCGTCTTCCAGCACCACAGCCTCGCGCCAGGTCAGTAACGTGGAGACGATGAGGACAGCAATAAAGCAAATATTTACAACCCGGCCCGGATGAAAACGATGACGTGCCGAAAAAACCTCTTTTCTTACAATATCGTCGGGCTGCACACACACTCCCTGAAAGCCACCTGCGCCATCCGCATGGGCGGGGACGGCAATGTTACTGCCTGTAAGCGATTATAGCGCACAAAAACGCCCGGCATTGCCGGGCGTAGCGTGACTTAAGCCTTGTCCTTTCGCCGGGTGCCGTCACCATGCTGAAGCTCTTCTTCACGAAACGCTTCCTGCTTGATGCCGTAACCGTCGTACCAGCGACACTCCACCATTCCGCTTGCATAGCCGGTGACGACCATACGTGGACCGCCGTTTTTTGGCTTAACTTCATCGCTGACCAGAAAGACCATAACCGCCTCCTTTATCAGTGTGAAACTGTATCAATTTAGTCGAGGAATAACAGTTATGCCTGGTATAGCCAGAAGTTATTAATGTGAGCGACCTCGCATTTTTTCCACGAGTTTCACCACCGCGACCACCACGAGGCCAATAATCAACCCGAGCACCAGATTCAATAAGGTGGGTAAAACAGTTGCAATAACAGCACCTTGAGCCTCAGAAAAATGCTCGATGGCATGATGCAGCGGCGCAATGCCATGCACCACAATCCCGCCGCCGACGAGGAACATGGCCAGGGTGCCGATTACCGACAGGGACTTCATCAGCCAGGGGGCCACCACCAGCAGGGCTTTACCCGTCATCTTCGCCAGCGCGCTGGTTTTATCACTCAGCCAGTAGCCGACGTCATCCAGTTTGACGATGATGCCCACCAGGCCGTAGACGCCCAGGGTGACCACAAAGGCGATCCCGGACAGCACCAGCACCTGGTTCAGCAGCGGCGCATCCGCCACAATCCCCAGGGTAATAGCCACAATTTCCGCCGACAGGATAAAGTCGGTACGGATCGCGCCCTTGATTTTATCCCGCTCAAAGGTGACAGGGTCCTGTGCGGCCAGCGCTTCCAGACGCTGTTGCCGCGCTTCCGGGCTCTCCTTCCCTTTATTTTTACGCGATTCGAGGGAGTGTAATATTTTCTCTGCCCCTTCAAAGCAGAGAAATGCCCCGCCAACCATCAGCAGCGGCGTGATGGCCCACGGAATAAAGGCGCTGATCAGCAACGCCAGCGGCACGAGGATCACTTTATTGAGCAGTGAACCCTTCGCCACGGCCCAGACTACTGGCAGCTCGCGATTGGCGCGCACGCCCGAGACCTGTTGGGCATTGAGAGAGAGATCGTCCCCCAGCACGCCCGCGGTTTTCTTGGCCGCCAGTTTTCCCATCAGCGAAATATCGTCCAGCAGCGTGGCAATATCATCCAGCAGTGTTAATAAGCTACTTCCCGCCAAAATAACGTTCCTTCTTTTTTGTTAATAACCTGAACAGTATGGAGTAAAACCCGGAACCCCGAAACTATCCCGTTTAAGTCAACAAATAATTCACTTATGTAACACAATTAAAGCGCTCGCCAGCGCGATAGTTTTCACGTTAACTCTATGCGACCGAATTATTTCATTGTGAGGGAGTATGCGTTTCAGGCACGTTTTACCATTAGCGGGCGCGCTGTTTGCGCTCTATATCATCTGGGGTTCCACCTATTTCGTGATCCGTATCGGCGTGGAGAGCTGGCCGCCCCTGATGATGGCCGGAGTGCGTTTTCTTTCTGCGGGCGTGCTGCTGCTGGCGTTTTTATTCCTGCGCGGCCATAAGCTGCCGCCGCTGCGCCCGCTTCTCAACGCCGCTCTGATCGGCGTCCTGCTGCTGGCTGTCGGGAACGGCTTTGTTACCGTCGCGGAACATCAAAACGTGCCCTCCGGGATCGCGGCGGTGGTGGTGGCGACCGTTCCGCTGTTCACCCTCTGCTTCAGCCGCCTGTTTGGCATCAAAACGCGCAAGCTGGAGTGGCTGGGGATCGCCATCGGGATGGCAGGCATTATTCTGCTCAACAGCGGCGGAAACCTGAGCGGCAATCCGTGGGGTGCGCTGCTCATCCTGATCGGGTCGATGAGCTGGGCGTTTGGTTCGGTGTACGGCTCGCGCATTGAATTACCCACCGGGATGATGGCCGGGGCCATTGAGATGGTCACCGCGGGGATTGTGCTGCTGGTGGCGTCGATGCTTTCCGGCGAGAAGCTGACTGCCCTTCCCGACCTGTCAGGCTTCCTGGCGGTGGGCTATCTGGCGATATTCGGCTCGGTGATCGCGATTAATGCCTATATGTTCCTGATCCGCAACGTCTCTCCGGCGGTTGCCACCAGCTATGCCTACGTGAACCCGGTGGTCGCCGTGCTGCTGGGTACGGGCCTCGGCGGAGAATCGCTCTCCCCGGTTGAGTGGATGGCGCTGGGGATCATTATTATGGCGGTGGTGCTGGTGACCTTAGGCAAATATCTGTTCCCGGCCAAACCGGTGGTTACGCCGTGTCAGGCGGAGAAACCTTAAGCGGGCGAATGCCAAGGGTGTCGATCTGCGCGGTCTCGCCGCCGCCGCAGATCCACTCTTCCAGACGCTCAGTAAGCGCCCTGTCATCCAGCTTCAGCCTGCCGCGCAGCGCGCATTCCCACACTACCAGCACCCGCCAGCCCTGCTGCTGTAACAGCGCGATATCGCGGTTGTCGCGAATAACGTTTTTACCAATCTTCTCCAGCCAGAAGTCGGTGCGGGTCGCCGGGACCTTAAACAGATAGCAGTCGTGGCGATGCCAGAAACAGCCATGCGTGAAGATCACGCACTGGTGGCTATCAATCACAAAATCAGGTCGCCCGGCAAGGCTGGCATCCTGCACACGGAACTCAAAGCCGACCTGCGCCAGCAGACCAGCCAGCCGTTTTTCAATGGCCGTATCCCGCGTGCCGATGGCGCGCATGTTTTTGCTGCGGGTGGCCTTATTATGTACGTCCGCCATTGACAGTCTCAGCCTTACGTTGCGCTACCGCCTGCAGAATACGCGACTCCAGCAGTCGGGCGACGGCGGCAAACGCCGGTACCACTACCGAATTGCCAAACTGACGGTAGGCCTGGGTGTCAGACACCGGGATACGGAATTGGTAGCCCTGCGGGGTTTCAAAGCCCATCAGACGAGCACATTCGCGCGGCGTCAGACGGCGCGGCCGATGACGCTGGTTTTCAGGATCGTCGAAATCCCGCTCGCCAAGGGCTTTGTCCCAGCCCCGGTCGATAAGGATCTCCGCGCCATCTTTGTAATAGCGTGCCGACAGGGTGCGGGCGACGCTGTTCGGGTTCGTCGGATCGACCATCCCGAAGCCAAACCCGTTGCCCTTCGCCTGATGCTTCTGCGCATAGCGATAGAGATACTTCCACAGCACCGGGGTGAGAATGAATTTTGCGTCCACGACGGGCTCGAGCAGATCGGCAATTGTGGGTCGCCGTGCCGGCCACAGCCCCGGGAGATCGCGCAGGGTGAAGTTGCCCCGCAGGTTGAGATCGCGACGAAAGCCCACCAGCACAATGCGCTCGCGGTGCTGGGGCAGGAAGTGTTTTCCATCGATAATCTTCGGATCGTCTGGCCCGCTCTCCGCGGCATCCGCCACGTCATACCCCAGGTCGTCCAGGGTCTGCATGATGATGCGGAACGTTTTACCGCCGTCATGGCTCTTCAGGTTTTTCACGTTCTCCAGCACAAAGATTGCCGGGCGGCGGGCGTCAATAATGCGCGCCACGTCAAAGAACAACGTGCCCTGAGTGTCGCAGGCAAAACCGTGCGCGCGACCCAGAGCGTTCTTCTTTGATACGCCGGCCAGCGAAAACGGCTGGCACGGGAAGCCTGCGAGCAGCACGTCGTGCGCCGGAATGGCGTTGCGGATGTGCTGCGCCGCCTCGTCGTCCGTCACGCCGCTCTGGTGGCTGAGCGTCACTTCGCGGATGTCATCATTAAACTGGTGCGCATCCGGATCGCAGTACCAGTTGGCCTTGTAGGTGCGTACCGCATGTTTGTTCCACTCACTGGTAAATACGCACTGGCCGCCAATCGCCTCAAATCCATGACGGATGCCGCCGATCCCGGCGAACAGATCGACAAAGCGGAACGCATAGTGAGGATGACAGGCCGGAGGACGCGGCAGCAGGTTTTGCAGGAAGCGGTATTCACCGTCGCTAAGGCGATGTCCTGCCCGCTCGCTGGTCACCAGTCGTTTGAGGATCGCCGGGCTCCAGTGGCTGTCACCCTGAGCAACCAGAAGATGAGCCAGCGTTCTGGCATCGTAAATTTCCAGAAGCTGGCTCAATAACGCCTGAACTGACGCCGTTGATTTATCTGCCAGCACAAGCGCCGACTCCGTCACTGATACATTTTCCTGCATACATTTAACCGGGCCAAAAAAGACTTAAGAGAGAGTAACACAGAAAGGCATTACAGACTGTCGCGGAAACGCTGCACTACCGCGGCGTCAATACCCTCGTAATCGCCGCGTAGCTCGGCGCTGAGCCGGGCCATAAACTGAATCAGCACATCGGCACTCTGTCGCGCAAGCTGCCGACCGGCGGCGGTCTGCATCGTCCCGGGCAGGCGGAGCAGTTTGCTCTGGAAATGGTCCAGGGCGTATGCCCGGTCGTTCAGCTCGCGCGCATCAGCAAAGGGATCCTCCGGGTCGAACATCGGAACCCCCAGCGCGCCGGACACGGCAAAGACGCGCGCCAGGCCAATCGCGCCCAGGGCCTCCAGCCGGTCGGCGTCCTGCACGATTTTGGCTTCATCGGTAAGCGGCGTAATGCCCGCGCTGAAGCTGTGCGCCTCGATGGCATGCTGGATCGCGGCATAGTGATGGGCAGGAAAATCGGCAAAGTCGTCGCGCAGGATGGCCATCGTTCTTTCGGCGGCCAACTGCGACGAGCGGCCGCGCTGCGGATGGTTTTTCGGCAGGCTGACGATATCGTGAAAATAACAGGCCGTCAGGATGATCAGGGGATCGACCGGCAAATCTTTCATCAACCGCTGTGCGGTGTTCCAGACACGACGGAAATGGGAGATATCATGGGCGGTATCATCGGTGGCATGATGCGCCTTCAGCCAATTTTCAAAGCGTTGCTGCCACTGCACGAGTTCCATATCGGCTTTCCAGAAAGTGAAAAGCCGTACAATAGCAATTATTTACTCTTCTGACACATCACGCGGCCGGGTGTACCAGGCAATGGCACCCAGGATTCCCCCCACCGCGCTTAAAAGCAGAAAACCGCACAGGGCACTGAGCCATTTCCCGGACGTTGAGCCGAGATCGTCCTCAATCAGCGGCCCTGATACCGAGGTGACTTTGCTGACGATCCACAAATAGCGCGCCATCGCCCAGATGAAATAGCCGCAAAAGGCGTAAAAAACCCACAGGGCCAGCTTGCCTCCCAGGCTGCGATCGTGTTTTTGTTCCATGTTGTCCTTTCCTTTTTCACGGCACGTTGGCCGTCGCATTCACATCGCCAATTCGAACCGGTAAATAAATCACATTTTCTGATGAAAAACACGCTACCTGTAAAACTTTCCCCTGTCGATTTGCGTTAAGTTGATCTTTCGCAATTTTGTATTGTTTATAATTATAATTCCACAGTATTTATGCAGTCAGGAAAATGTCATAGCCTAAAGCAAGGCTGTAAATGCGTTATTTCACTCTTATTATTCAAGGAACATATTTTCCAAAGCGGATAACTGTGCAATGATGACGGGGTTATGTGCTTTTTTATCGCTTCACTATTAAATACTCTTAAATTACCCCTTTATTTTTGCCCGATACTATTATCGGGCTTTTTATTGTCATTGCCGCAGGGAACCCCCTTCTTCATCAATAGATTCCTTAAAATCAATAACTCATTGAAATAAATATCAATAAAAAGTAATAATACATTTCTAAGAATCATAAATATAAAATATAATGACACCGTAATTAATATTTTGAAATAATCTAAATGATTTAGTTACATTTATTTTTAAACAGTAAAAACCCACCCTGAAATAGTATTGAGCCCGTAACCCGGAGGGGGTTGCGTATATTCATTAAAAAAATACATTCAAGGGAATATATAATGAAAAGAAAAGTTCTGGCAGTTCTCGTCCCTGTTTTGTTGAGCGCTGGCGCGGTAAATGCGGCTGAAATCTACAACAAGGACGGCAATAAATTCGATCTTTACGGAAAAATGGTCGGAAAGCGCATCTGGAACAATACCGACGATAGCAACAGCGAAAACTTTGATGACTCCTACGCCCGTTTCGGCATTAAAGGCGAAACACAAATCAACAACGACCTGACCGGTTTCGGTCAGTTTGAGTACAACATGGGTGCCAGCGCCCCGGAAGGCGAACAGGATGAGAGTAGCCGTCTGGCGTTCGCAGGTCTGAGATTCGGTGACTACGGTTCGTTTGACTATGGCCGCAACTACGGTGTGGCTTACGACGCCGGGGCGTACACCGATATGCTCGTGGAATGGGGTGGCGATTCCTGGGTTCACACCGATAACTTTATGACTGGCCGTACCACCGGCGTGGCGACTTATCGCAACACGGACTTCTTCGGCGCGGTTGAAGGGCTGGATTTTGCGCTGCAGTACCAGGGTAAAAACCACGATAGCCAGGTGAAAAAAGCCAACGGTGACGGTTACAGCACCTCCCTCGCCTACAACTTCGATGGCTTTGGCTTCGTCGGCGTCTACGGCAAGTCTGACCGTACCAACAAACAGTCCCTGGACGGCTTTGGCGATACCGCTGAAGTCTGGTCGCTGGCCGCGAAGTATGATGCCAACAACCTCTACGCTGCGGTGATGTACGGTGAAACCCGCAACATGACCTATGTGAGCAATAAAGGTTTTGCCAACAAAACGCAGAACGTTGAAGCCGTGGTGCAGTACCAGTTTGACTTTGGCCTGCGTCCCTCCCTGGGCTACGTCTACTCCACAGGCAAAGATCTGGATGAACGCAACGGCGTTCGCGGCGTGAATGCCGACCTCGTGAACTATGTTGAACTGGGTGCCTGGTACTACTTCAACAAGAACATGAACGTCTACACTGCGTATAAATTCAACCTGCTGGATGATGATGACGCGGCCCGTACCGGCATGCCTGCTGACGACCAGTTCGCGCTGGGTATCGTTTACCAGTTCTGATTGTCCGGCAAGACTCTGTAAGCCCGCTACGAAGCGGGCTTTTTGCTTTTTAACCGCCACCAGATTTACATAGCTTTAACAAATTAGCGCCATCAGCCATAATGCCCACTTTCTGTATGTCCTGGAGTTTCAATGCGCGATTTGCCGCCCCTCCCTCCTACGCGCAAGCGCCCAATGAAACTGAACACCCTGGTCACGCTGATGGTCTACAGCGTGACGGGCGCGATTCTGCTGGTGATTTTTGTCCTCTATTTTGCGCAAATCACCCGGGCTACGCGCGATGGCGTGCGGGATACCGCCCTGGCGGTCGCCAGAACCCTGGCTGATAGCCCGGAGGTGACCCGCGGCTTGTCCCTGCCCCCGGACAGTAACATCATCCAGCCTGTCGCCCGGGCGGTGATGCAGCGCAACAACCTGCTGTTTGCCGTTGTCACCGACATGCGGGGGATCCGCTATTCGCATCCCAACAGCGCCCTGCTCGGCAAAGCCTTTATTGGGGACGACCTTCGGCCTGCGCTGGAAGATAAAGAGAATGTTGCTGTCAACCACGGGGTACTCGACGAGGCGCTGCGGGTGTTTACGCCTGTCTATAACGCACAGCATCAGCAGATTGGCGTGGTTGCGGTGGGGATCTCCCTGATTAAAGTAGAGCAGCAAATCGCCCGCAACCGCTGGGATGCCATCTGGCTGGTGCTGTTCAGCGCCCTGATGGGCGCGCTCGGCGCATGGGGGCTGGTGCGGATGCTGAAGCGCGTGCTGTTTGGCCTCGAACCGTATCAAATTTCAGCCTTGCTGGAGCAGCGCCAGGCGATGCTGCAATCCCTGCGCGAGGGGGTGATCGCGGTGGATCAGCAGGGGCATGTGACGATGATAAACCATGCTGCCCGGCAGATCCTGAATGCCAGCGCCAGCAGTCATACCCTGCACGAGGCGCCGCTGCTGGCGAACCTGCGCGAGGTATTACAAACCGGGCTGCCGCGGCAGGATCAGGAGATCAACTGTCACGGCCGGCTGTTGCTCTGCAACACCCTGCCCGTCAAAAGCGAGAATCAGCTGATGGGCGCCATCACCACCTTCCGTGATAAGACCGAGATCAGCCAGCTGTTGCAGAGGCTGGACGGGATGGTGAGTTATCTGGATGTGCTGCGCAGCCATTCCCATGAGTTTATGAACAAGCTGCATGTGATCCTCGGGCTACTGCATATGAAGCACTATGCCAAACTGGAAGAGTACGTCCTGTTGACCGCCAATGCCTGGCAGAGCGACGTCGGCACGCTGCAGCGCAACGTGAAATCGCCGGTGGTGGCCGGTTTTCTGCTGAGTAAGATCAGCCGCGCAAGAGAGCTGGGATTTAGCCTGACGCTTTCGGATGCCAGCCTGGTGCCGGATAACCCAAATGAACAGCAGGTCGCGGGGCTGATCACCGTGCTCGGTAATCTGATCGAGAATGCGCTGGATGCGATGGCCGCGCAGTCCGAGGGGGAAATCAGCCTCCTCCTGCACTATCAGCAGGGCTGGCTGAGTGCCGAAGTGAGTGACGACGGGCCGGGCATCGCCCCTGACCATCTGCAGGCCATTTTTAACAAAGGATTTTCCACCAAAGGGGAAAACCGGGGGGTGGGGCTGTTCCTCGCCCGCCAGCAAATCGAAAACCTGGGCGGGGAGATCGCCGTAGAATCTGAGCCGGGCGTATTTACCCAGTTTTTTGTTCAGCTCCCCTGGGACAGTGAAAGGAAAAGCGCGTGATACATGTTTTGATTGTTGATGATGATGCCATGGTGGCCGATCTTAACCGCCAGTACGTAAACCGGGTCGACGGTTTTTGCTGCTGCGGCATTGCCACGTCGCTGGCAGAGGCCGGGGCCGTGCTGAACGCCCCCGCCCGGCAGGTCGATCTGATCCTGCTGGATGTCTACATGCAGCGTGACAATGGCCTGAGCCTGCTACCGGTTATCCGGGCATCCGGACGTGACACCGATGTCATCATGATCACCTCGGCTTCCGATGCCGCGACTATTCAGACCGCCATGCATTACGGGGTGGTGGACTATTTGATCAAACCGTTCCAGTTCCCGCGCTTCGAAGAGGCGTTGAACGGCTGGCGTGAGAAAAAAGCCCTGATGGGATCGCATCAGTATCATGACCAGGCCGATGTTGACCGGCTGCTGCGCGGCGGCGCGCCAGGGCTGGCGGACAGTCGACGCCTGCCGAAAGGGCTCACCCCGCAGACGCTGCGCACGCTGTGCCTGTGGATTGACGCCCATCCGGGGACGGAATTTTCGACCGACGATCTGGCTAGCGCAGTCAATATTTCCCGGGTGTCCTGCCGCAAATACCTGATTTGGCTGGCGCAGGTCAACATTCTGCACACCAGCATTCACTATGGCACCACCGGCCGGCCCGTGTATCGCTATCGTCTGCGCCCCGAGCAGGTTGCCCTGCTTCGGCAATATTGCCACCAGGAGTAACGCCCGCAATACAACCTATTCAGGTAAACATCCTGATTTAGTTCACATATATTGTTTTGAAGCGGTAAAGGGCTGTTACTTCCCGTAAGTGGAATGATAAGGTACCCAGCGCACAGGATGTCTGACGAGAAAGCTAGCAGGAAGACTGACTGAAGAGATGAAGTGGCGGAGAGAGGGGGATTTGAACCCCCGGTAGAGTTGCCCCTACTCTGGTTTTCGAGACCAGTCCGTTCAGCCGCTCCGGCATCTCGCCGTTTTGATGGTTGCCATCATGCCGGGTAATTTGGCATTTTAACAGACCATAACCGGTCAATTTTGTTCAAGTGACGAGTTTGCGAGCAAAGCGATGATTAAGTGGCCCTGGAAATCGAATGAATCCGCCCGAAGCGCGGCGCTGCCGTGGGAAGAGGCGCTGGCGATCCCCGTCCTGTCCACTTTATCGGATGAGGATAAATCGCGTCTGGTGCAGCTTGCCGTGCGATTCCTACAGCAAAAACGCCTGGTCCCGCTGCAGGGTTTTGAACTCGACGATCGCAAGAGCACCCGCATTGCCCTGCTCTTCTGCCTGCCGGTTCTGGAACTGGGTATCGAATGGCTGGACGGTTTCCATGAAGTGCTGATCTATCCAGCGCCGTTTGTGGTGGACGACGAATGGGAGGACGACATTGGGCTGGTGCACAGTCAGCGAATGGTGCAGTCCGGTCAAAGCTGGCAGCAGGGACCGATCATTCTTAACTGGCTGGACATTCAGGACTCGTTCGACGCCTCCGGTTTCAATCTCATTGTTCATGAAGTGGCGCATAAGCTGGACACCCGCAACGGCGATCGCGCCAGCGGCGTGCCGTTTATCCCCCTGCGTGAAGTGGCGGGCTGGGAGCACGATTTGCACGCTGCGATGAACAACATCCAGGATGAGATCGATCTGGTGGGCGAAAGCGCAGCCAGCATTGATGCCTATGCCGCCACCGATCCTGCTGAGTGCTTTGCGGTGTTATCAGAATATTTCTTCAGCGCACCCGAGCTTTTCGCCCCCCGCTTCCCGGCGCTTTGGCAGCGTTTTTGTCAGTTTTACCAGCAGGACCCGCTGCAGCGGTTACGTGAAAATGACGGCCAGAGCGATGATCCTGCCACGCAAGTACACTAAATCAGCACTCTGAGGCTTAATTAATCAATTGAATCAGCGCGTTGAATTTAGTGTTGACACAAACTAGCGGGGCCATTAACATGCGCCTCGTTCACACGATTCCTCTGTAGTTCAGTCGGTAGAACGGCGGACTGTTAATCCGTATGTCACTGGTTCGAGTCCAGTCAGAGGAGCCATATTTAAGAAGCCCGCTTAAGGAAACTTAAGCGGGCTTTTTGCTATTTTGGATATTTCTAAGCACGACATCAGGTTAACAAAGCACCCAACTTCGCAAGTACCTCATTCATTACGCTATCCGGCACACGCTCCAACTTTATGCCATGCCGTGCTCCCATATCTATGGTACGAGGCTGATCGCAGCGAATCACGCCCCTGGTTTTTGAGCCCGCTTCATCCAGGGATACGGCAAAACCCGCAGTACGGGCAAACTTGCCGCCGGTGGTGACAGGAACCACAACAGGCAGGCGGGTGAGATGATTGAACGCAGCCTTCGACACGATAAGCACCGGACGTTTTCCGCTTTGCTCATGCCCGGCAATAGGATCAAGTGAAACGAGCCAGATTTCCCCTCTATCCATTTACAGGAGCTCCTTGCCTGCAGCTGGCGCATCAACCCATTCTCGATCTTCTTCACTGAGTTCGGCCTGCGGATCGCACTGCGCCAGCAGTTCAGCAAGTGAATAATGCGGGCGTTTTTGCGGTTCAACTATCAGGCAGCCGTTGTCGATAGTGACGCCGACCTCGCTGTCTGGTTGCAGGTCGAGCGTTTTCAAAATCGCTGGAGGGACTGCCAGCATGACAGAGCCACCCACTTTTTTCAGACGTGTTATGTACATAAAACTCCTCCAGATATTATATTTAAATATAACATTGGAATTTAATGATGTACATTTTCCAGGCAGAATCAGGTTTTACAAGAAATGCGAAAACGCTTCAGAGAAAAAACCCCGCGATGCGGGGTTGGTTGGCCTAAATCTGGTAGTCAATCGCCACTTCTTCCGGCTCCATGACCTGGCGTTTGATCTCATCCACCGAGAGCCCGGCGTTGCAGAGTTCGATAAAGCGCCAGACATAGTTGCGCTGCAGCTGGCCGCGCTTAAGCCCGAGCCAGACGGTATTGGCATCAAACAGATGACGGGTATCAAGGCGCACCAGGCTCCCCTGCTCGCGCTCGCCGCCGGACTGTTCCGCCACCAGCCCAATCCCCAGCCCCAGCTCGACGTAGGTGCGGATCACGTCGGAATCCTGCGCGCTGAGCACCACATCCGGCGTCAGGCCTTTGCGGTTAAAGGCCTCATCAATACGGGAACGCCCGGTAATGCCCTGACGATAGGTAATGAGCGGCCATTTGGCGATAGCGTCCAGCGTCAGCGGGGAGACCTGGGTCAGCGGATGGTCGACCGGCAGCAGCAGGCTGTGATGCCAGCGGAACCACGGGAATGCGGCCAGCAGCGGGTCGTTGCTTAAGCGCTCGCTGGCGATGCCGATATCCGCCCCGCCGTTTTGCAGCAGGACTTCAATCTCCTGAGGCGTGCCCTGGATCAGTTCCAGACGCACGTCCGGGAACAGCTCGCGGAACGCCTTTATCACCGGCGGCAGGCTGTAGCGGGCCTGAGTGTGAGTGGTGGCGATGGTCAACACGCCGGAGGCATCATTGGTAAAGAGATCGGCCAGCCGACGCACGTTGCTGGCTTCATTGAGAATGCGTTCGGCAATGGTCAACAGCGCCTTGCCGGGTTCGGTCATCCCCAGCAGGCGCTTGCCACGACGAATGAAGATCTCAATACCCAACTCTTCCTCCAGCTCGCGGATATGACGGCTGACGCCCGACTGGGAGGTATAGAGCATGTTGGCGACCTCGGTCAGGTTGTAATCCCGACGGGCCGCCTCACGAATAATTTTAAGTTGCTGGAAATTCACGATTCACTCCGGCGCATCTGACATAACGCTATTGTTAGAGTGTGCTCGTCGTGAGAACAAATAATAAAAACCCGCAACTTATACCTTTATGGAATATCAGCTGACCAGTTGTAGCTCACGGTTCTCCAGCGATGGACGACTTACCAGCGACATCAGGATCTCTTTTACCGCCTGCGCCTGCGGTGACAGCGCGCCGCGTGCCGAGACGTTCAGCGACAGCGGCAGGCTCATCGACGGCGAGGAGATCCTCGCCATCCAGCCGTTAGCGGCGCTGGAGAGCGATCGGGCTGCCGATTCAGGCAATACAGTCACGCCCATCCCGCTGGCGATAGCGGCGGTCAGCGTGGAGATAGAGTCAATCTCACCAATGATTTTGGCCGTCAGACGGCGCAGGGAGAAAGCTTCATCGACGCGTAACCGCACGGCGCTGTAATCGCGAGGCAGAAACAGATTCATCTCGGCCACCGCGGTCAAATCCACGCTCTGCCCCGGGCAGTCGCGCGTTCCCACCAGGAAGAGATCTTCTTTCAGCAGCGGCTGGCTGGTGATCCCCGCCACGGGCGAGCGATCGTAGAGCACCGCCATATCCAGTTGCCCGCCGAGCAATTTATCGTTCAGCGCCGAACCGCTGTTCTCGTGCAGATAGACCAGCACCTCCGGCAGCTCCGCGCGCACCGCCTGCAGCAGCGGCATGGTGACTGACGAGGCTGCCGTGCCCGGTGCCAGTCCGATCGACACCTGCCCGCTCAGCGTCTGCCCGACATTACCCACCGCCAGCTGCGCCTGTTCGCACTGGCGCAGAATGGTACGTGCGTGGGTGTAGAGGATCTTGCCCGCTTCGGTAGGAGTCACGCCGCGTTTCGTGCGGATCAACAGCTGCTGATCCAGCTCACCTTCCAGAGTGGCCACCTGCTGGCTCAGTGCCGGCTGTGCGATATGCAACACCTCAGCGGCCTGGGTCAGGCTGCCGATATCGACGATTTTTACGAAGTATTTCAGTCGTCTTAAGTTCATTTTGCCCCCTGTACGAAATGCGTTGCCGGTTCCGGCGCGAATGTACTGAGGGTTTTGCAAGATGCTTGCCAGTTTTGCGAAGAGGTCCGATATGTGCGCTAAGCGGCGGAAAATAAGGAAATCTAATCACTGCCGTCGGTTTCAAACATGAAACAGCGGTTTATGATCTGCCCCATTCGGGGTATAGGCGCACCAAAAACGTGCAATTTGTTGCTGAAACCGCCACCTTGCTGATTTTGTCAGCAAACGATCCACGCAGGCGGGATCACCCTTTGACAAGTGCAGGTGACGCCGCTAATATTCGCCCCGTTCACACGATTCCTCTGTAGTTCAGTCGGTAGAACGGCGGACTGTTAATCCGTATGTCACTGGTTCGAGTCCAGTCAGAGGAGCCATATTTAAGAAGCCCGCTTAAGGAAACTTAAGCGGGCTTTTTGCTTTTACATTACGCGTTTACCCATCCTTTAATCTTGTCCCCTGATTGTGATGCAAGAGTCAGACACCACTCTTTGGATAGGGAAAGGCCGCAGGTTCAGGCAATTCGGGATCAACATAAGTGCGTAATGCAGCATCGGTTATGGCGTAGCCCCAATTAATTAACCTCTCCTGCAGTTCATCATCCAGTTTCTTTAAACGCGTCGCGATAGTAGCCAGCTCCTGAACACGTTCCGGCGTACAATGCAGGTTCAGCGCTCGCTTGTCATAATGATCATATTCCGCACCGATCCCCCAGTAAGCCCCCTTGCGTTTTGCGGGATCGTCAGGCAGGGCCTGATAGCTTGCAATGAGCGTGCGTTTTCGCAAGCTACGTACCTGATTATCAATGATATCAAGAATACGATAAGCATGACGTGCCCAGTCTTTTTTAGGCTCTTCCTCCGGTTTTATTTTGGCCCCCGCATCACTGACCAGTACCGTCTCGTAACGTTTCCAGACCGTCTCCAGGCCCAGGTTGTCATAAACGCCGCCATCTGCCAGTACGACATCAGATGTATACGGGAACCGCTGCAAATCATCGCCCGAACCGGATTTAAAGGAGGCTGGAGAAAGTCCAATAGTAAGCGGTGATAACACAGGCGGAAATGCGGAGGAAGCGGCAACTGCGCTGGCTAGCGAGAATTCAGGATTCTCAATACGGCCAACCCGATAGTCTCCCATATAGGGCCTGGAAAAACGCCACAGTATGCCGGATTGCACATTCGTTGCATTAATAATAAAACGCGGCGTGACGGGCAGGTTCTGCAATGTTGCACCATGAAACAGGTACTTGTCGTACGCAGCAGCGATTTGCTCGCCAATGGTACCAGGTAGCAGCAGTCCCGTCAGGATTGCTTCAGCATCGAGGGTCCGTCGGGCAAGATCTCTTATCGGAATAATTATCCGGGCTTCGAATGACGCTCGTTCGCCATCAAACGGGAGATGCCTCCAGGCCAGCGCCAGAACTGCACTGGTGATTGATCCCCCTGAAACGCTAGAAATACGTTGCAGGGAGTAAAGATGACCCGTTTCATAAAGCCGAAGCAAACTTCCCGCATGAAAAAGCATGGCCCGGTAGCCACCACCTGACAGGCACAGACCGCCGCCGGGTTGTATTAAAAGCGGCACCTGTTCCGGCTGTTTATGCACGGCAGCATTAACGGGTTCGACAGTGTCCGTATTCGCATCGCCAACGTCCGCATGATCGTTCATGATCGCGAACGCTGCGTCGCCGTCCATCGCGATCGGTTGCTGCTCCAGAGCGAGTACGGCGGGATCCTGCGCATTGATGAGTTTCCCGGCAGCGTCAAATCTTGCGGCCATCAGATAAGCGGCTTCAGTCTTCGTATAGGCGGGATCCCAGTGCGTATTTTCAGGCACATGGCAATGACCAAAATGCCCGCCTTTTGCCCATGCCTCGGTGCTACGCACATGTCCCCCCGGATCTTTGCCATTCCGGGCTGGTTTGGGGAGGCCAGCAGGCCAAACTAAAGGAATATGATGCGTTTCTTCGAGCCAACGGCACAGACGAGCAAGATTCTTCATCGTCGCCTTGTTCTTTGTCTTCCCGGCAAAACCTACAACTTCAATCTGTAATGCACGATCCCGGTTGGTCTCTACCCCACCGGCCGCATTTCGTAATGAGCGCGCCGCCACGTCAGTATCAATGTGCTGATAGATTTTGTTGGCATCAACGGTGAAGTGCGGATCGGATCGATGAGCCTTAAACGCAGCAAATGCACCTTCAGCGCTTCCGCCTTCTGTCGTGTGATGAACAATTTTGAATATACCTCCCGTATATTTTCCACTGCTACCGGTGATGGTATGCTGTTCAGAAAATGGGCAAATTGCCATGATCTTTCTCCTCTCAAAGAGTGCCAAGTTCAACATTAGCTATATACGCGCTGCGATATGCTCCCAATTTCGCTTTCAGTTGTGATTGCAGCGTTTTCATTGCGTAAGCATCAATAGAAAGCACGCCTGTGCGTTGGCGCAATGAGGCCTGACCTTTTTGCAGTTTAAAAAACAGAACCTGCGTCAAGGTATTATCCGCTCGAAGAGAAAAAGCCATTGCACTTGCTGTGAGACCTTGATTCGGCCTGGAATATATACAGGTGAACTGGAAACGGCCAATATTGTCATGTCGACTTTGTTGATTAAAAAGGGTGATGAATGGCGCATGGTTGGTCATGCTACGCAATCCATTCAATACAGCGAGAACAGCTTCTACTGCTCCGGCTACAGGGCTTAAAAAAGAAGTAATCACGCCAATTATCGCCTGATGAACGTCGAGCGTATCTCCCTCATAATGAAGCTCCATACTTTCTTTTTCCTCAATAACCCAGCCAAGTACCGCCAGATTGGTGAAATAGGCATCAAAGAACTTCAGCGGATCAGGATCCGCGTTAACGCTTTTCGCCGCGGCGAGCTGTGCGAAAAGGGACGAGTCTGTAATGGCCTGCCGCAATTCCGCCTCTACCCCAGCCATGAAAGAAACAACATTTGAGCCGACAACCAGCGACTGTTTGCTGGATGTTTTTAAATCCGGCATTCCCATTCCTTTATCAATACCGAACAGCTCGGGTTTTGAGGGTAAAGAGGCATTCACAATAAAACGCTGTGCATACTCTTGATCGAAGACCATGATGTCTACTCCGTTGCGTTATACACGGTGTACTCAAGGTAGAGTTCGCAGGAACTCAGCCGATTATCGAAATGCGGGTAAAGCGTATCTGTTGGGTCATCGTTACGAAAAACTCGCCCTTTCGTTGCTGCCAGAAGAGCATCATTTAACCGCGCGTCTGGCATATGCCATCCCTTAACACCCTGTTGCTTGCCAAAAGCCTCATCCGTAGAGATTGCCGCGACCAGATCGGGGTGAGTCATCAGGCCAAGGCCTCTCTCCTTGATCGTGGCGTTATCGCTGCCATGATGCGAAACCTTGTAAAATCGCACGCGGCCAAGAATGTCAGCCGCAGTAAGCTCCTGATGTCCATATAGGTATGATTGGTCGTGCCACGATAACCAGTTACCTACCTGAGCATCCCCCGGGAAAAGCATAAAGGTTCCGTCAGGAAGCTCAAAAGCCAGGACAAGGCTGGTATTATTGGTATCAGCGTCGAGCTTGAGGGCCAGTTGACCCGCTGCGCCCATCCAGTCCGAATCAATCGTTCGGCGCGACAGATCGCATCCGTCTTCGGATGTCTGAGCGAAATAGTGTTCTTTGAACCAGAGAAAGGTACTCCAGTCGCTGCCTGCAGATGCCTCATTCGACGCATGCACCTGCTCAACATGGAAACAATTGAAACGTTTGGCGAAAGGCTGGTCGTTATCCGGATCGAGAGGCGTATTGTCAACAATTCGGAACAGCCTTTCCTCTAACGCCTGATTATCGAAATAGGTCTCTTTTGCTGTACCTGACGGCTTGTCCTTTTTCAGTCGAGAAATATTACGTGGTGGCCCCAGCACATAGGTTTTTATTCCTCCCGGTGCGGTAACCACCTGACCGGGCGACAGGAATGCCTTACTTACCGCCTCGGTTTTTAATTTAGCGATAATCTCCCGGCTTTGAAGGCGTCGTGGTGCGGTAGTTCTGGCGGCCAGCCCGTTATCCGCCCTTTCTTGCTCAACCGGTTCTACCAAAGGACCTAAAAAGGCATCAAGCCCGGAAAGCGCAATCTGCCTGTCAGCCGCCAGTGGTGAGGGATTCAGACCCTCCGCAACCTTTTGGATCATTTCAGAAAGAGCGGCTAATGAAAGTGTGCGTCGGTCCCGCTCCTGACGTAACTGATTGGCTAAGGCATCATTATCATCCTCGGTCCAGGCCATCCAGAGTTGCTGGATCGCCAGACCGCTAAAAATAATATCCTGCGCCTGTGAAAAGCCTGAGAGATGATCCCAGTGTTCATGGGTTATCACTAACAGATCCAAAGTCCCTTTTTGGGTTATCTTGCCCTCATCATCGAATTTTCCCCCGGTCATAATGACGATATCAGTCGCGATTTTCCGCATTCGCTCATGGGCTTGTGTCGTGCCCATCAGAACGCCAAAATCGATCAATATATGCGCAGGGGGATTAAGTTCGTTCGCCACCCTAATGAGAAAGCAATCGCCCAGATAACCGCGATAATCACTACCCTCACCGCCTAATGCGCGGTACATGCGAACCGTTATTGTTGGTTGCGTCATCATAGCCCCCTGTGCAGGAAGGCGAATGGCTCGCAGTTCGCATGTGAATATAACCCTGGTGCCAGCCCCAGGGTTTGCCCCGTCCTGAATGCCCGCTGAACCGCTAACCTTTTGTTGTCGCAAACATTCTTTCTAATGATGCGGATTAATTTTCCATCTCGCAGGTCGATGTGGATCGTCGCACCGCCGCGGAACCAGAAATCAGGATCCCGAGTTAAAAGTGCGATATTCCCCGCATCCGCTTTCTCCTGATCGGCCGGATCATCAAATCCACGCCGTTTCTGGGTGATCTGTATGATAAGTTGATGCGTCTCTTGACCTTCCGGCCCAACACGACGCGCAATACGTGCAGAATGAACCTCGAAAGTGGGGACGTTAGAAAATTCACCATTCTGTGTTGCTCTCCCCGTCCACAGGGTAGCAACAAGGGGGACGGGCGACTTACGTATAGGATTATCGAAAGCAATGAGCCGCATACCCAACAGCTTTTCCCATCCTTCGTCAAACGGGCTATCCTGCTCGAACCAGGCGTGAATGCGTGCCTGATTGCGCTGGATTGATAACATTGCGGCTTCCCGGAGATTACGTCTCCCGCCGCCCGTCGCTCCCGGCTCCCCTGGCTTGATCGAACCTGATAATTCGAGTGTATTCAGCAGCCCGGAGAAAACATTACTCAACCCCTCTTCAGGGCTACGACCCCTGGAACCAAATTCGGGAGCTTCCGTAAGATCAGGTTCATCCCATAACAGACTCTCAGGTGCCATCGAAATGCAGCCAGGCACAGTTATGCCTCGTTTTTTAAAGGCTTCAACGAAAGCAATGCGATAGCGCATTGGATCATGCGCCACCAGATCGGTATCAGCCGTAATAATTGCGCGTAAATATTCGCCAAAATGTAAATCGACGGGCGGAATATAGTCCAGGGCACGCACACACATACGTAGCACTTGATCCGCAGCTTTTGCTGCTTCAATGGCAAGGCGATTAACCAATTCCGTTGGGAGATAATCCTGGTTTGAGGCGGCCCCAGAGAACGCCAGGCGAAAAAGGTCGGCGGTCCTTTGCTCATAAATCGTGACGAAGGCATCGAAGATAGCAGCAACGAGAAACCCGCCCCGCTCATGCGACTCAAAGGTTTCAGACAATTTTTTGGGCGGGCTGAGAGCGTTATGCTCTCCTCCTTCAGTCGCTGTCGCAGAGGTACTCAAGTATTGCAGCGCATAACGTAAAGCACCGTGACAACCCGTTGCATGACCGAACTGAAGCGCAAGTCCGTTTAATAATCCAGGTTCACGCAGCGAACCTTTATTCTGCGCCAACTGGTGCCGGACGACGTTTGTCATGCTGAAATGCTGTAGTAATGCGATGATATCTGCGAAGGCTTCATGAAAAGCCAGAGAGTCCAGATTGGAGGCTTCAATCGAACGCTGTTGCATGCCATGGAGAATGGCATGTGTGGTCTCATGGGCAATGATATCCTGCGAAAGGCAGGTAAAAACCCAGGAGCAGGAGGCGACATCGCCTTCCGGGTGCTTAAAGTATCCAAATAATAAAGCCCGCTTAGTGGGGCTGTAATAGGCATTCATTTCACGCAGAGCATGGGGATAAATACGTAGCCGTCGCGTAAAATTACGTTCCGGTGAGGATTTCGGTGCGTTACGATCGCCCGCCCACAAAACAAGACGTCCTAGCGCACGCTCGAAATTACGTATAGTTCGCATTGCAACGGCGAATACCATCTGCTGATGGTACTGCGGGTTGCCTTCGGAAGGGGGTAATCCATCCTGTGCCAGCAAAAAAGGATCATTGAGATCGGTTGGAGTGTAAAAGAGTCCTGAGCTGGGATCGTAATCAATTACTTCAAGATAATCATTGATGGGGCCGGTTTCTAACTGATCCTCCCAACGGGTTTCCCAGGGAAGCTCAATAACCGTATTGTTAATAACCGCGGTTTTAAGCTCCACGGAAGATTGTGGATCGAAAGCATAAACA
This sequence comes from Leclercia adecarboxylata, assembly GCF_006874705.1. Taxonomy (NCBI): domain Bacteria; kingdom Pseudomonadati; phylum Pseudomonadota; class Gammaproteobacteria; order Enterobacterales; family Enterobacteriaceae; genus Leclercia; species Leclercia adecarboxylata. The sequence goes on from NZ_CP035382.1 coordinate 144,657, forward strand.
TTGAGTCGCCGCACAGGGGGTTTTGGCAGCGGGGAGATCGGCTGGTAACTTTTCATCGTATCTCTTCTCACTGATGTGGTAGAGGAATACTTGCGATGCCGTCAGTTCCAACAGCTGACAAACAACCTGCAATATCTCAACGCTAAAAATGACGTAATGAGAGTGGCCCACCGATTTAAGGTGAGAAAGAGGAGCCAACGGTAATTCTGAATAATAGATATCCGTCAGCTATACGCCGTAATCAATATGTATGAATTCTTAATCGTGCCTGGAAATAGGCAATCGTGGGTACAAGCGCGGCATGAGTCGCCTGAATTCAGGCGACGACTCAGCGAGTACTCCTATAGCAGTGGCGCACTCCGGGCACCCCAACTGATATTCACCGGCATTCCCGACCGGCGCTCCAGCGCCTCGCTAACGCGCACGGCGTCCACATCCCCACCGTTAATCTGCGCGCGTAATCCTGGCGTCATCGGCAGCGGCACTTTATTCGTCGATTCAAACTCTGCACGATTACGCGACAGCGGTTCGTGGACTTCCACCCAGCGACTGCCGTCCCGCTCGGTGGTGACTTTCACCGGCTGATCGATCAGCTGGACACGGGTTCCGACCGGGACATTATCGAACAGATACTTAATATCGTCGTTCCGCAGACGAATACAGCCTTGGCTGACGCGCAGCCCGATGCCAAAGTTCGCATTGGTGCCATGAATGGCATACAACCTGCCGATATAGAGAGCATACAGCCCCATCGGGTTGTCCGGGCCCGCGGGAACAAATGCGGGCAGGGTCTTGCCCTCTTTGGCGTAGGCGCGACGGGTGTTTGGCGTTGGCGACCAGGTTGGCCCGTCCTGCTTACGCTCGACAGCAGTGACCCAGTTACGCGGCGTTTCCCGTCCGGCCTCGCCTATGCCGATAGGGAAGATCTCAACGGTATTGCCCTCTTTGGGGTAGTAGTACAGGCGCATTTCCGCCACGTTCACCACAATCCCCTCCCGCACGGTCGGCGGTAAGATGATCTGCTGTGGGACGATCAGCTGCGAGCCTGATTTAGGTAAAAACGGATCGGCTCCCGGGTTGGCCTCCAGCATATTGCTCAGCCCCTGCCCGTACTGCGCCGCAAAGGCTTCGAGCGGCAACCTGTTGTCAGCCGGAACGGTGATCGTCTGTGGGCTTCCCACCAGACGACTGCCTTCAGGCGGCAACGGGTAGCTCACCGCCAGCGCGCTCTGACTGACCAGTAATGCTGCAAAACAGCCCAAAATAGTACTACGACGCATCATTCCCTTCCTCTGTCGCTCCACGTATCAGACAAGCATAGCCTTGTTGCTGCGTTTATCGCCAGATAACAAATCATCATGTCGATAAATATCACCCGTTTAGCTCACTCGGGGATAAAAACGTTTTCACCTGCCCGCTGTCGGGGTAGTCTCATACCCGTCGCTATTTTCAGGCGACCGCAATGTGAGTGATCTTCTTCCTATACCAATAAAAAAATAACGTCAGACAGGACCACTATGGACACCACCCTCGCATCCTCGTCCCCCGACGGGGCAACACCATCGCTAAATCGTGCGCGCCGCGCGGCCCTCGGCAGTTTTGCCGGTGCGGTAGTCGACTGGTACGATTTTCTGCTGTACGGCATTACCGCCGCGCTGGTCTTTAACCGCGAATTTTTCCCGCAGATTAGCCCGGCAATGGGTACGCTCGCTGCCTTTGCCACCTTTGGCGTCGGCTTTCTGTTCCGCCCGCTCGGCGGGGTGATCTTTGGCCATTTTGGCGACAAGCTGGGGCGCAAACGGATGCTGATGCTGACGGTGTGGATGATGGGCATCGCCACCGCGCTGATTGGTATCCTGCCCTCCTTTGCTACGATTGGCTGGTGGGCACCGGTTCTGCTGGTCACCCTGCGCGCCGTTCAGGGCTTCGCCGTCGGCGGCGAATGGGGCGGCGCAGCGCTGCTGTCGGTGGAAAGCGCCCCGGCACGAAAAAAAGCGTTCTACAGTAGCGGCGTGCAGGTGGGATATGGCGTTGGCCTGCTGCTCTCCACCGGGCTGGTGTCGCTGATCAGCACGCTCACCACCGACGAGCAGTTCCTGAGCTGGGGCTGGCGGATCCCGTTCCTGTTCAGCATCGTGCTGGTGCTGGGTGCTTTATGGGTGCGTAAGGGGATGGACGAGTCCGCCGAATTCGAGCAGCAGCGTCAGCAGCCCGCTGAGAAGCGCCGCCTGCCGGTGATGGACGCGTTGATCCGCCATCCGGGCGCCTTTTTAAAAATCATCGCCCTGCGCCTGTGCGAGTTGCTGACCATGTACATCGTCACGGCCTTTGCCCTGAGCTACTCCACCCAGAATCTCGGCCTGCCCCGCGAGCTGTTCCTCAATATTGGTCTGCTGGTGGGCGGTATCAGCTGCCTGACCATCCCCTGTTTCGCCTGGCTGGCGGACCGCTTTGGCCGCCGCCGGGTCTATATCACCGGTGCGCTCACCGGCGCCCTGAGCACTTTCCCGTTCTTTATGGCGCTCGAAGCCCAGTCGATAGTCTGGATTGTGGTATTCGCTATCCTGCTGGCGAATATCGCCCATGACATGGTGGTCTGCGTCCAGCAGCCGATGTTCACCGAGATGTTTGGCGCGAGCTACCGCTACAGCGGCGCGGGCGTTGGCTATCAGGTAGCAAGCGTGGTGGGCGGCGGGTTTACGCCATTTATCGCCGCCGCGCTGGTGACCTTCTCCGGCGGCGACTGGCACAGCGTGGCGATCTATCTGCTGGCCGGTTGTCTGCTCTCTGCCGCCACGGCCCTGCTGATGAAACAGGCTTCATCCTGATACTTTAGTTTCACATCCAGGTGACATACTATCGGTGAAAGCCGTACACCTGTGGAACAAGGAGACAGAGATGAATAATAAGGGCTCCAGCCTGACCCCGACTCAGGCACTGGAAACGCTGGATGCGCTGTACGACCAGGCGGTCAACGCCCTGCGCAGCGCCATCAGCGACTATATTAAAGACGGAACGCTCCCCGATGCAGAGGCCAGAATCAATGGCCTCTTTGTTTATCCATCGCTTTCAGTGACCTGGGATGGTAGCGCCACCAATACGCCGAAGACCCGCGCCTATGCGCGATTCACCCACGCGGGATGCTACTCCACCACCATTACCCGCCCGACGCTGTTTCGCCCGTATCTGGAAGAGCAGCTGACGCTGCTGTATCAGGATTACGGCGCCCATATCACCGTGGAGCCGTCGCGCCATGAGATCCCCTATCCGTATGTTATCGACGGCTCAGAGCTGACGCTGGACCGCTCCATGAGCGCGGGCCTGACGCGCCACTTCCCGACCACCGAGCTGTCGCAGATCGGGGATGAGACCGCCGACGGGATCTACCATCCGGCGGAGTTTTCCCCGCTTTCGCACTTTGACGCCCGCCGCGTCGATTTTTCCCTGGCGCGCCTGCGTCACTACACCGGCACCCCGGCGGAACATTTCCAGCCGTTCGTGCTGTTCACCAACTACACCCGCTATGTGGATGAGTTTGTGCGCTGGGGTTGCAGCCAGATCCTCGATCCTGACAGCCCGTACATCGCCCTCTCCTGCGCGGGTGGGATCTGGATCACCGCTGAAACCGAAGCCCCGGAGCAGGCCATCTCCGACCTGGCGTGGAAGAAGCATCAGATGCCGGCCTGGCACCTGGTGACCGCCGATGGTCAGGGCATTACCCTGATCAACATCGGCGTTGGCCCCTCGAACGCCAAAACCATCTGCGATCATCTCGCGGTGCTGCGCCCGGACGTCTGGCTGATGATTGGCCACTGCGGCGGGCTGCGTGAAAGCCAGCTGATTGGCGATTACGTGCTGGCCCACGCCTACCTGCGTGACGACCACGTCCTGGATGCGGTGCTGCCGCCGGACATTCCGATCCCGAGCATTGCTGAAGTGCAGCGGGCGCTGTACGACGCCACCAAAGAGGTGAGCGGCATGCCGGGCGAAGAAGTTAAGCAGCGACTGCGCACCGGAACGGTGGTCACGACCGACGACCGGAACTGGGAGCTGCGCTACTCGGCCTCGGCGCTACGCTTTAACTTAAGTCGCGCGGTGGCTATCGACATGGAGAGCGCCACCATCGCCGCCCAGGGCTACCGCTTCCGTGTGCCTTACGGCACCCTGCTGTGCGTCTCTGATAAGCCGCTGCACGGTGAAATTAAACTCCCCGGCCAGGCGAACCGTTTTTACGAGGGGGCGATCTCTGAGCATCTGCAGATTGGCATTCGCGCCATCGACCTGCTGCGTGCCGAAGGCGATAGGTTGCACTCGCGCAAACTGCGTACCTTCAACGAGCCGCCGTTCCGCTAATCATAAAAAAGGAAAGTTATGCAAACCACATCCCCGCTCTCTGCCCTGCGCCAGTGGCTGGAAACCCAGGCGCTGGATGGCATTATCGTTCCGCGTACCGATGCCTTTCAGAGCGAATATTGCCACCCGCATGACGATGTTCTCGCCTGGCTGACCGGCTTTGACGGCTCGGCGGGCCACGCCCTGATCCTGCGCGATCGCGCCCTGCTGTTTGTCGATGGACGCTATCAGGTACAGGCCCGCGAACAGGTGGATCTGGCTAAGATTGAGATCCTGCATCTGCACAACGATCCGCTCGCGGAGTGGCTGGATCGACATGTTGAAGCAGGCTCCCGTATTGCCTTTGAAGCGCTGCTGATGACCAATGCCCAGTATGAGGCGCTGAACGCCAGCCATTGCGAATTGATTGCCCTGAATGATTCGCCGTTCGACAGTTTGTGGCAGGATCGCCCGGCCCCGCCCGTCGGCGCGATCCGCGAGATGCCGGTGGAAATCAGCGGCGAGAGCAGCGCTGACAAGCGCCAGCGCGTCGCCGCCATTCTCGCCGGGCAGAATGCTGATTATCTGGCCATCACCCAGCCGGACAACATTGCCTGGCTGCTGAACGTGCGCGGCAGCGATATTCCGACCAGTCCGGTGCCTAACTCGTTTGCCCTGCTGAGCCGCGAGGGCGCGGTGGAGTGGTTTGTCATCCCGGGGAAAACTCAGGGTCTGTCAGCATCGCTGCTGGAGAGCCTGGTGCTGGCTCCTGAAGCCGATTTTCTGCCGTGCAGCCAGCTGCTGTGTGCGGGGAAACGCGTGATGGTGGACGCCGATTCAGCGCCTGTCGCCCTGCGCTTTGCCGTTGAGCCGAAGGGGGAGATCGTCTGGCACGCCGACCCGATCACCGCTATGAAAGCCCATAAAAACCCGACCGAGCTGGCGGGCTACCGCGACAGCCATCAGCAGGACGGCGTGGCGTGGGTCAACTTCCTGGCCTGGCTGGCGCACGAGGTGCCCCGCCGTGAAGCCGCGGGCAATCCCCTTACGGAGCTGGAAGCGCAGGCCCAGCAGCTGGCATTCCGCCAGCAGAGACCAGGCTTTATCGAGCAGAGTTTTGCCACCATTTCCGCCTCGGCCAGCAATGCGGCGATGTGTCATTACCACTCCAGCGAGCAGACCAATGCCGCCATTACCCGCGACCACTTTTATCTGAACGATTCCGGCGGCCAGTACCATAACGGCACCACCGATGCCACGCGTACGCTGGCCTTCGGCCCGCTGAGCGCCCAGTGTCGTCTGCACTACACCGCGGTGCTGAAAGGCTTTTTATCGCTCATCTCCCTGCAGTTCCCGTCCGGGACCTGCGGACATCAGATAGATGCGTTCGCACGGCGTGGGCTGTGGGAGCTGGGGCTCGATTTTGATCATGGCACCGGACACGGCGTAGGCCATCAGCTGCTGATCCATGAGAATCCACAGCGTATTGCGAAGAAGGTCAATCCGTGGCCGCTGGTGGCAGGCAATATCATCACCATCGAGCCGGGCTATTATCTGGCCGATGCGTATGGGATCCGCATTGAAAATCAGGTGGAGATTGTGGAGAGCCTGCCGGGCTTCTGCCGCTTCGCGTCCCTGACGCTGGCGCCGATTGACCTGAGCCAGGTGGAGCTGCATCTGCTGAGCGAAAAAGAGATCCAGTGGCTGGATGCGTATCACCAGCAGGTACGCGAGACGCTCTCGCCGCACGTTAACAGCGATGCGCTACCGTGGCTGGTTGCGGCGACGGCACCGGTACAGAGGTAGTCTGGCTGACGCCCTCACCCACCGGGTGAGGGCGAACCTGCAAAAGCAAGAAGCCCGCTTAAGTTTCCTTAAGCGGGCTTCTTAAATATGGCTCCTCTGACTGGACTCGAACCAGTGACATACGGATTAACAGTCCGCCGTTCTACCGACTGAACTACAGAGGAATCGTGTGAACGGGGCGAATATTAGCGATGCCACCTGGCGTTGTCAAAGGCAGAATGCAGATTTTGCATCGTTTGCCGATTTATTCCCCACTTTGCGCATTTGCTACCCGTTTTGAGGCTACAACCGCCACATTGTCACGCTGCGGTCGTGGGTATTTCTTCAGCCAGCGGCCGCTGACCATTCGCCAGTAGAACAGCGCTCCGCGTACCGCCCAGTCGAGGAACATCCCCAGCCAGACCCCGACGACGCCCATCCCCAGCATGATCCCCAGGGTGTAACCCGCCACAACGCGGCAGCCCCACATCCCAAGCATCGAGACCCACATCGCAAAGCGGGCATCGCGCGCCCCTTTCAGCCCGGCAGGCAATACCCACGAGGCGGCCCAGATCGGCATAAAGGCGGCGTTCAGCCAGATGAGGATCACTACCACATCCTTAACGTCCTGCTCATGGGTGTAGAACGAGGCCATCAGGCTGGCGAACGGCGCGGTTCCCCACGCAATGGCGGTCAGGCCGATGGTCGAGAGCCAGAAGACGTGGCGCAGCTGACGCTCCGCCTGGCCGATCTGGCCTTTACCGAGCCGTTTACCGGTGATAATGGTGGAGGCCGAGCCGAGGGCGTTGCCCGGCAGGTTGATCAGTGCCGCGATGGAGAAGGCGATAAAGTTACCGGCAATCACGTCGGTACCCATTCCTGCTACGAACATCTGGGTCAGCAGTTTGCCGCCGTTAAACAGCACAGATTCAATGCTGGCAGGCACGCCGATGCCCATCACTTCCCAGATAATGGCGAAGTTGAGCGGTTTGAAATAGCTCTTAATGCTGATGCGCAGCGACGGGTTAAAACCGACCGCCAGCACTACGATGATGGCGATGGCACCGATATAGCGCGAGATTGTCAGCCCCAGACCCGCCCCGACAAAGCCGAGCCCGTCCCAGGAGAAGAGGCCGTAAATCAGCACGCTGCTGATGATAATGTTCAGGATGTTCATCCCGCCGTTAATCAGCAGCGGAATTTTGGTGTTCCCCGCTCCGCGCAGTGCCCCGCTGCCAATCAGCGCAATTGCCGCGGCCGGATAGCTCAACACCGTCATCTCGAGATACGACAGCGCCAGCGCTTTCACCTCGCCGGTGGCCTCGCCAGCCACCACGTTGATGATCTCTTCACCGAAATAGTGGATCACCGCCGCCAGCACAATGGAGAACAGGGTCATGATCACCAGCGACTGCCTGGCAGCAGCCCTCGCCCGTCGTGGATCGCGTTTCCCCAGGCTAAAGGCCACCACCACCGTGGTTCCGAGATCGATCGCCGCAAAGAATGAAATGATCACCATGTTAAAGCTGTCGGCCAGCCCAACCCCCGCCATCGCCTCTTTGCCGAGCCAGCTGACAAGGAAGGTGCTAAGCACCCCCATCAGCAGGACACAGGTGTTTTCCAGGAAGATAGGCACGGCAAGGGGGGTGATTTCGCGCCAGAAGAGAACCTTGTAGCTCTTACGTTTGGTATACCAGGGCGTGCGCATCACGGCCTGGCGTAAAGCGGAGGTGACGTTCAAAATGGACCTTAGCGAGAAAAGTTGAAACTCCATTTCAAATGATGAGGGAGAAATGCAGATCCTGCAAAGTATTTCCCACAAAAATATGTTGGTAATTACGTCAAACTGACGACGGAATCAGCAGTTGATCGAAATCAGGTAAGATCAGGTTTGACAAAAGTTTTTTCGCCGCTAAGATAACGCTCCACAACGATTCCTCTGTAGTTCAGTCGGTAGAACGGCGGACTGTTAATCCGTATGTCACTGGTTCGAGTCCAGTCAGAGGAGCCACATTTAAGAAGCCTGCTTTCGAGCAGGCTTTTTGCTTTTCCGGGTTCGGCAAACCGCGGACAAAAAAAAGCCCCCCGACAGGTCGGAGGGCTTAGTTTGTTCAGCGACGCTTATTCGCCTTTGGCTTCAGCGTGCTTCATCTCGCCCATGACTTTCAGCTTTTTCGAGATTTCACGACGCTCTTTAGAGATCTCAGCATTTTTGATGATGTAGTCGTCTACGCGATCTTCGTAGTCGCTTTTCATGCTGGCGATAATGCCCTGGATAGCTTCAACGCTCATGCCTGGTTTGATGTAATCGCTCAGGTTGTCCAGCAGCAGAACACGCTTCTGGTTGTCACGGATCTTTTTCTCAACGTCCTGGATTTCACGTTGCAGTTTGTTCTTGCGGCGGAACAGGCGGACGAATTCCAGAACATCCTGGAAAGAAGGCTTGGTAGTTTCCATTTTTACACCCCTGATAATGTGAGATTCGGATTCGTTTAAACAACCGCGATGCCGTTAACCTTACTGACAGCGATTGCTGATGACAATAATTTTTCCTTTGTCCCTATCATAACCTCAATTTCTGCTGAATCGAAGCAGCAGGCAACACAACCACGCATAGCCGCTTTTTATTTGCGCAATGCCCGGCAGATAAGATGTGACAACAGTTCCAGCTGACGCGCAAGCTCCATGCTCAACCATACATAGCCGTGAATGGGCGTTTCCGCCACGTTTTCACTGGACTGATCCTTGATCAGCTGGCGCAGCTCGGCAACGATTTCGTTCAGCCGCTCGGTATTGGCCAGAATCGGCTGCGGATTACCTTCGTAGAGCGCATGAGCGATGGTGAGCAGCGTCTGCTGCGTCATCTGCTGCGTCTCTTTTAAGGTCCGGGCATTCAGCATCACAAAATGGCTGGCCCGGGAGGCCCAGTGGGCGTTGATTTGCAGCTCCAGCATGCAGACCAGGTTGCGGCTGACGGTCTGGATAGCTTCGAAAATGGATTTCTGGATATGGGTTTCTTTGCTGGCAGGAGTAATCAGTCCGCGCATTTTGACCACGTCGTTGAGGATGGATTGCAGATGTTTTTCCAGCCGCGGACGTTCCACCAGGTTTGGGGAAAAGCCCGCCTGATAGACCCGATTGAAGGCGGTGACATAGTTCGCCATCTGGATACGCCAGTGCAGGAACGCCCGCTGCGGCCAGATACCGGTAAACAGCATCGCCAGCAGGGAACCGAGGATCACGTCGCCGCTTCGCCACAGGGCGGTATGCATATCCCCGGTGGGCGCGCCTATTACCACCGCAAGGGTGATCCCGATAAGCAACGACTGATAGGGCCGCTTACCCAGCGCCAGCCAGCCGCAGAGGAACATCGCCGCCGCGCACCACAGCAGCATCAGCGGCAGAGAGATTAGCTCCAGCTTCAGGGCAATCAACCCCAGTGCCGAACCCAGAATGGTGCCGCCAATGCGCTCAAACGCGCGCGGCACCACGTTGCCCCAGAAGGAGATGGGCCCCATGATGACCACCAGGGTAATCAGCGGCCATGTCCCTTCCGGCACGTCCAGCAGACGCACCAGTAAAAAGGTAAGGACAAACGCCAGCGCGATACGGCACCCGTGTACGGTGCGGTAATGGCGATACAGTCGAATTTCAAAAGGCGTCAGAGTTTTGTCGGGGCGCACACGCTCTCCAGCATTACGGCAAACCCTGATTGTACTGCGTTTTCTGCCGGAGTGGTGGCACCCGGCAGAAAAACCCTGTGAAGACTGAGCATACCTGCAGCGTTACGCGACCCGGTTTTGTACCGGAATAAACATCTCGATATCCCAGTAGCCGTCGGCGTTACCGTCGTTCAGGTAACGTTCGAAGCAGGGTTTCGGTGCGATCTGGTAATCGCCATCTTCAAGCAGGCTGTCGAAAAACAGGTTCCAGGGGGTGGCGAAGTCATAATTCTCAACGCGGGCGGTGGCTACCGCGTACTCGCCTTCGGCCACTTCAGTGAGGATCACCCCTTCACTGTTGGTGGGGATGACAAAATCGTCCGGCACGGTGACCACCGTGTCGCAGCGTAACTTTTCAGCGGGCACTTCATCCGGATTATCATAGTAGACGGCCACCCACTCCAGCGGCTGAATATGCTTGCCGTCTACCCACATCACCAGCTGCTCAAAACCCTGCTTAACCGTTTGCTCCCAGGGGCCAACCATATGAAAACCGGCGATTTTGCGTTTATTCTGGTGCTTGATGCTGTAGTCCATGCTGCCTCCGATTGTTTACTGTATATACATACACTGTAATGCAGAGAAAAGCGGTTTAACAATGATGATCTGTCTATTATGCGAGCAGGCTCGCACAGTCGCCAGCCTGCTCATCCTGCCGTCAGGCTTTGTGGTGCAGATAGTCGCTCAGGCGTGAGAACATCCCACCTTTACCCACCCCTTCCAGGGTCACCAGCGGCCAGTGGGCGACTACTTTATCGCGATCGTACAGCTCGATCTCCCCGACCCGCTGATGCGCGGCAATTGGCGCTTCCAGCTCTTTTTTATCCAGCACATATTTGGCTTTAATGTTCGGCAGCTCCGCCTTCGGCAGCGCCAGCCAGAAGTCCTGATCGGTGCCCAGCGAAATCTGCTCTTTATCGCCGTACCAGATACGCTCGATGCCTACCTGCTTACCGTTACGCAGGATCTGCACGGTATCGAAGTTCTGCTGTCCCCAGTGCAGGAGCTTGCGCGCCTGATCCTCACGACCTTTTGGACTCTCGGCCCCCATAATGACGGCAATCAGGCGGCGCTGACCGTCCACGGCAGAGGCGATCAGATTAAAGCCGGCACCGGATGTGTGCCCGGTTTTCAGGCCATCAACGCTGAGGGACTTATCCCACAGCAGGCCGTTACGGTTCTGCTGGGTGATGCCGTTCCAGGTCAGGCTCTTCTCGCTATACATGTGATAAAACGCCGGCTCACCGTGAATGATGGCACGGGAAAGCACCGCCAGGTCGTACGCCGAGCTGTGCTGGCCCGGGGCGTCCAGACCGTGAACCGTTTCAAAATGGGTATCGCGCAGATTCAGCTTTTTAACGTAGTCGTTCATCATGGTGACAAACTGAGGCTGTCCGCCCGCCACGTAATCGGCCAGCGCCACGCAGGCGTCGTTGCCGGAGTCGACAATCAAACCGCGGCTAAGATCGCGCACCGACACCTGCTCGCCCGCCTTCAGGAACATCAGCGAGGAGCCGTTAAACACCGGATTGCCTTTGGCCCAGGCATCCTGTCCAACCGTGACCATATCGTCCGGGGTGATGCGATGGCTGTCAATGGCGCGATCCACCACGTAGCCGGTCATGAGCTTGGTCAGGCTGGCCGGATTACGCTGCTGATGTTCGTTGCCCGCCGTTAAAATCTGCCCCGTCGTATAATCCATCAGCACCCAGGAGCCTGCCTGGATGGCTGGCGGCTGCGGCGCATAATTAATCGGATCGGCAGCCAGCGCGGAAGAAATGCTCAAAGTGAGTAAAGAAACAGCAATAAACAGACGGCGTTTCAACGGTATATCCTCAGGTCATTTAAAATCGTTGCCCTTTTTACGGAAGTTTTCCGCTGGATACCTGGAATAATTGCAAAAAAATGTGACAGCACGCAGGTTTTTCCCGGACGATGCCTCGCAAATTTGCAGGCTGAGGGCGCTTTTCCTTCGGCGTGCCAGGCCGGATGGTTTACCATAGTGGTGTCACTCATAAACAGGATGGTATTACTGGTGTCTGACTCCGCCGCGCTGCCTACATTTTTATTCCACGATTACGAAACCTTTGGCACCTGCCCCTCGCTGGATCGCCCTGCTCAGTTTGCCGCGATCCGCACCGATGCCGATTTCAATATCATCGGCGAGCCGGAGGTGTTCTTTTGCAAACCCGCAGATGACTATCTGCCCCAGCCCGGTGCGGTGATGGTCACCGGCATTACGCCGCAGGAAGCCCGGGAGAAAGGGGTGAATGAAGCGGAGTTTGCCCGTCGCATTCACGACCTGTTTACCGTGCCCAACACCTGCGTGGTGGGCTACAACAACGTGCGCTTCGATGACGAAGTGACCCGGCATATTTTTTACCGCAACTTCTACGATCCCTATGCCTGGAGCTGGCAAAATAAGAACTCACGCTGGGATCTGTTGGACGTGATGCGCGCCTGCTATGCCCTGCGCCCGGAGGGGATCATCTGGCCTGATAATGAAGACGGGCTACCCAGCTTCCGCCTGGAACATCTGACCCGCGCGAACGGCATTGAACACAGCAACGCCCATGACGCGATGGCGGATGTCTACGCCACGATCGCCATGGCGAAGCTGGTGAAGACCCGGCAGCCGAAGCTGTTTGAGTACCTGCTCAGCCATCGCAGTAAACAGAAACTCACCACCCTGATAGACGTGCCGCAGATGAAGCCGCTGATGCACATCTCCGGGATGTTTGGCGCCTGGCGCGGGAATACCAGCTGGGTGGCCCCGCTGGCCTGGCACCCGGAAAACCGCAACGCGGTGATTATGGTGGATTTGGCCGGGGATATTACCCCCCTGCTGACGCTTGAAAGCGACGCCCTGCGCGAGCGGCTGTACACGCCGAAAGAGGCGCTGGGCGACGATGCTGCCGTGCCGGTGAAGCTGGTGCATATTAACAAGTGCCCGGTATTGGCCCCCGCCAATACCCTGCGTCCGGAAGATGCCGAACGGCTGGGTATCGACCGTCAGCACTGCCTGGACAACCTGAAACGGCTGCGTGAGAACCCGCAGGTGCGCGAAAAGGTGGTGGCGATTTTTGCCGAGGCGGAGCCGTTTGTCCCGTCAGAGAACGTTGATGCCCAGCTCTATAACGGCTTTTTCAGCGATGCTGACCGCTCTGCCATGAATATCGTTTTGCAGACCGATCCCCGTAACCTGCCCGCACTGGATATCACCTTTGCCGACCAGCGCATCAACAAGCTGATCTTTAACTACCGGGCGCGTAATTTCCCCGGCACGCTGGATGAGGCCGAGCAGGAACGGTGGTTGCAGCATCGCCGCAATGTGTTTACGCCGGAGTATTTGCAGGCTTACGCCCAGGAGCTGGAGATGCTCTACGGCGAGTATGAAGGCAATGCTGAAAAGCAGGCGCTGTTGAAGGCGCTGTATCAGTATGCGCAGGAGATTGTGTAAGCGCAGGATATAAAAAAACCGGAGGCGATGTTCTCCGGTTTTTTTTGCTTTGCCCGGCGGCGCTACGCTTGCCGGGCCTGGAGGTTTGTTATGCTACGTCTTCGTACTGAGGAACCGGGTTGCGGAAGCTTTTGGTTACGCATGCCAGGTAAATCAGGCCGATACCACCCCAGATCAGACCCAGAACCATTGAGCTCTCTTCCAGGTTGATCCACAGCGCACCTACAGTCAGCGCGCCACATACCGGCAGCAGCAGGTAGTTGAAGTGGTCTTTCAGCGTTTTGTTGCGCTTCTCACGGATCCAGAACTGAGAGATCACGGAGAGGTTAACAAAGGTAAAGGCAACCAGCGCACCGAAGTTGATCAGCGCAGTCGCGGTAACCAGGTCGAAGTTAATCGCCAGCAGCGCAATGGCACCCACCAGCAGCACGTTCCATGCCGGGGTACGCCATTTCGGATGAACATAACCGAAGAAGCGAGTCGGGAACACGCCATCACGGCCCATCACGTACATCAGACGGGAAACGCCTGCGTGTGCCGCCATACCGGATGCCAGTACGGTGACGCTGGAGAAGATCAGCACGCCCCACTGGAAGGTTTTACCGGCAACATACAGCATGATTTCTGGCTGTGACGCGTCCGGATCTTTGAAGCGAGAGATATCCGGGAAGTACAGCTGCAGGAAGTAAGAAGCACCGATAAAGATGATGCCGCCAATCAATGCCGTCAGGAAGATAGCGCGCGGAATCACACGCTCAGCGTCTTTGGTCTCTTCAGACAGAGAAGAGATACCGTCGAAGCCGAGGAACGAGAAGCACAGGATAGTCGCACCGGTGATCATCGGCACCACATGCGCGCCTTCAGACCAGAATGGACGGGTGCTGGTCAGCGTACCTGCGCCTTCACCGTGAGAAACGCCGTAAATGATCAGACCTACGATCACCGCAACAATCCCCATCTGCAGGATAACAATCAGGGTGTTGAAGTTGGCAACGGTCTTGATGCTGCGCAGGTTAGAGATGGTCATAAAGGCCACCAGCGCCACAACGAAGATCCACGACGGTACGGAAGGCACCAGCGCTTCGAAGTAAATTTTCGCCAGAAGGATGTTGATCATCGGCATGAACAGGTAGTCCAGCAGGGATGACCAGCCCACCATAAAGCCGACAGCCGGGCTAATGGACTTCTGAGCATAGGTGTACGCAGAGCCTGCGGACGGGAAGCGGCGAACCAGCTTGCCGTAGCTCAGCGCGGTAAAGAGGATCGCGATCAGCGCAAAGGCATATGCCGTTGCAACGTGACCGTCAGTGAGGCCTGAGACGATACCAAACGTATCGAACAGCGTCATCGGCTGCATATAGGCAAGGCCCATCATAACAACCGGAATCAACGTAAGCGTTTTACGTAATTCCACGCGAGAGGTTTTTGGAGTTGCGTTATGCGACATAGTTATTCTCCTTTACGGTGAATACCGCCACGTAAGCGAATGATTGCCCCATTTCTTTCTTCCTCAGCGACAACAACTGTCGGATTTTAGTAAATATCTATCCGGTACGAAGCCCGGCCTCTTGGATTTAATGGTTTTCTTACATGCAAAAAAAAATAACCGACGCCTTTTATATCGTCGATTATTCCATGTTTGCTGCGGCGCATTTTCCCTAAATGATAGTGAAAATGCAAGAGATCGAAAGGCATCCTAAAGTTAAATTTTTATTTAATCGCCTGATTTCTCAGCGGCGCCCTGTGCATAAACGGCAGCGATAGCACTATTTGCTAAAATTTCTTGTCGCCACCATGCACTGGCAAGCCCCGCAGTCTGCTCATTCCAGCCAATCCATACGGAATCATAGCTGGATTGCGCGATGACCTGTTTCTCTACCAGCGCACCGCTTTCAATAAAGCGCTGGGCTAAATAACGTGGCAGATAGCCGCAGCCTAAGCCGCTAATTTGCAGCTCCAGCTTGGTTTTATAATCAAATACGGTAATAGCTTCCTGATCGTCCAGTAGCTGGGAAGAGACCGCGCAGCCGGGTAAGGAACTGTCACCCACCACGATAGCGCGATAATTTTTGATCGTCCGGCGATTCACCGGCTCCGGCTCCTGGGCCAGCGGATGGTGTGGAGCGATGACAAATACCTGTTCCAGTTGCCCGAGACAGGCAAAGCCAAAATCGCTGAGCTGCGGCGGCTCATGCAGTGCGCCGACGACAATATCCGCCCGCCCCTGCACCAGCGACTCCCAGG
Source organism: Leclercia adecarboxylata (assembly GCF_006874705.1). NCBI lineage: Bacteria > Pseudomonadati > Pseudomonadota > Gammaproteobacteria > Enterobacterales > Enterobacteriaceae > Leclercia > Leclercia adecarboxylata. The sequence continues at coordinate 160,200 of NZ_CP035382.1, forward strand.
AGCCGGCCAGCACGCCATTGATAAACTTGAGACGGGTAACGCTGTGTCGCTCGTAGAAGGCCTCGATAAGCGGTGCCAGCAGGGAAAACGGAAAGGTATCATCGACTCCGATAATCAGCTCGTTTTCCCAGCCCTGATGCAGTTTAACGGCCTGCTTTTCCAGCTCACGTACCGTATGCAGTACGTCCCGCCCTTTCTCCAGCAGCATTTGCCCGGTTCGGGTAAAGCGCGCCCGGTGGCCGGAGCGGTCCAGGATCTGAATATTAAGATCGCTTTCGAGCTTGTGAACGGTGTAGCTGAGCGCTGAGGGGGTTTTAAAGAGCTTCGCCGAGGCCGCAGCAAAGCTCCCCTCTTTTTCCAGTGCATCAAGGATAATAAGGACATCCAGCAGCGGTTTCATGCTCACCCCCTTGTGGTGCGCTTACGCTCCGCCAGCGGCGTTACTCCATAGGCATAACCAGCGGATCGGGAAAGAGATACTCAAATCCCAGTTCATGACAGATGCGGTTCCCATCAATCAATTTGCCCTTCCCCTCTCCGGGGGCATCGTGGAAGTGCGGCGGTGCCAGGCCGAGCTGACGCGACATCACCGGATAAAATGTACTGCGTGTTGGATGAGAGGGCGCACATATATTATAGATGTGCCCGCCCTTCGGGGCCTGTAATAGCAGGGTAATTGCGCCGATCACGTCTTCAAGATGCACCAGATTGACGCCATGTTGTCCATCAGGCGCTGATTTTCCGGCAAAAAAACGACCGGGATGACGACCGGGCCCCACCAGCCCCGCCAGGCGTAATATATCCACCTGGGTGCCGGGTAAATTATGCAGCCAGTCTTCCAGCTCTTTTAATACCCGCCCGCTGGCCGTTACCGGCTGGCGCGGCATATTCTCTTTCACCGCGCCTTCCACATCGCCATATACCGACGTGGAACTGGTGAAAATAATGCGGGGAATATGGTACGCCAGGGCGCTGTCGACAATTTCCTGGACTGCCTGCAGATAATAAGACTCCCCCGGCCCGGTGCGACGCGCCGGCAGCGTGATCACCAGCGCATCCACATCACTCATCAGCGTATCCAGATCGTCGGTGTTGCACACCAGCTCTGGCTCCAGGCGCAATTCAACGCTTTCGATGCCGCACATTCGCGCCGCTTCGACCCCATCCGCTGTGGTTTTACTGCCGGTGACCTCCCAGCCCCGCGCCAGTAGCGACATGGCCAGCGGCATTCCAAGCCATCCCAGACCGACAATTGCGACCTTTTTCATGCGTTTTCTCCTGACGTTTACGCCTCTGCTTTAAGGCTACGCCAGCCATACGCAACTGACAATTGATAGCACCAATATGAAATCATTTAATGATTAAAAAAAGCCCTTGCTTTATGTAGCGCAAGTGGTTTAGGTTAAACGACATCACATGAATAAGCATTCATCGAGAATTTTATGACACGCGTTCAATTTAAACACCACCATCATCACCATCATCCTGACTAGTCTTTCAGGCGATGTGTGCTGGAAGACAGTTAGATCTTCCAGCGGTGCATGAACGCAAGAAAAAGCCCCCGGAAGATCATCTTCCGGGGGCTTTTTCTTGGACCGTATTCAGGCAAGTTACAACAGGATCATGAGGAACCGACAATGTTAGATAATTCACGTTTACGCATAGCTATGCAGAAATCAGGTCGTCTTAGCGACGATTCCCGCGAACTGCTGGCCCGCTGCGGCATTAAAATTAACCTGCACACTCAGCGCCTGATTGCGCTGGCAGAGAACATGCCGATTGATATTCTGCGCGTGCGTGACGACGACATTCCGGGCCTGGTCATGGACGGCGTAGTGGATCTGGGCATTATTGGCGAAAACGTGCTGGAAGAAGAGCTCCTGACCCGCCGCGCGCAGGGAGAAGACCCGCGCTACTTTACCCTGCGTCGCCTGGACTTTGGCGGCTGCCGCCTGTCGCTGGCGACCGCGGCAGACGAACCCTGGGACGGTCCGGCTTCCCTGAACGGCAAGCGTATCGCGACTTCCTACCCTCACCTGCTGAAGCGTTACCTCGATCAGAAAGGGGTGCAGTTCAAATCCTGCCTGCTGAATGGCTCTGTCGAAGTGGCCCCGCGTGCCGGCCTGGCTGACGCGATTTGTGACCTGGTCTCCACTGGTGCCACCCTGGAAGCCAACGGCCTGCGCGAAGTGGAAGTGATCTACCGCTCCAAAGCCTGCCTGATCCAGCGCGACGGCGAGATGCCGGAAGCCAAACAGCAGCTGATTGACCGCCTGCTGACCCGTATTCAGGGGGTGATCCAGGCCCGCGAATCGAAATACATCATGATGCACGCCCCGACCGAGCGTCTGGATGAAGTCATTGCCCTGTTGCCGGGCGCTGAACGCCCAACCATTCTGCCGCTGGCAGGGGATCAGCAGCGCGTGGCGATGCATATGGTCAGCAGCGAAACCCTGTTCTGGGAAACTATGGAAAAACTGAAAGCGCTGGGCGCCAGCTCAATCCTGGTGTTGCCGATTGAGAAGATGATGGAGTAACAACCATGACCTTTAACACCGTTATCGACTGGAACACCTGTAGCGCAGAACAGCAGCGTGAATTGCTGATGCGCCCGGCCATCTCTGCGTCGGAAAGCATTACCCGCACCGTGGCGGAAATTCTGGAAAATGTGAAAACCCGTGGCGACGATGCCCTGCGGGAGTACAGCGCGAAATTCGATAAAACCGAGGTCGGCGCGCTGAAGGTGAGCGAGCAGGCGATTGCCGAAGCCGCCGCGCGTCTGAGCGATGAGTTAAAGCAGGCAATGGCCGTCGCGGTGCAGAACATTGATACCTTCCACACCGCGCAGAAGCTGCAAACCGTCGATGTGGAAACCCTGCCCGGCGTGCGCTGTCAGCAGGTAACTCGTCCGGTCGACTCGGTGGGCTTGTATATTCCGGGTGGCTCCGCCCCCCTCTTCTCAACCGTATTGATGCTGGCGACCCCTGCCCGTATCGCCGGCTGTCGCAAAGTGGTGCTCTGCTCTCCACCGCCGATTGCCGATGAAATTCTGTATGCCGCGCAGCTGTGCGGCGTGCAGGAGATTTTCAACGTCGGCGGGGCGCAGGCTATCGCGGCGCTGGCGCTGGGCACCGAATCTGTGCCGCGGGTGGATAAAATCTTCGGGCCGGGCAACGCCTTTGTGACCGAAGCCAAGCGTCAGGTCAGCCAGCGGCTGGACGGCGCGGCCATCGATATGCCGGCCGGCCCGTCGGAAGTGCTGGTCATCGCCGACAGCGGCGCGACGCCGGATTTCGTGGCCTCCGATTTGCTCTCCCAGGCAGAGCACGGCCCGGACTCGCAGGTGATCCTGCTGACGCCGGATGCCGGTATGGCAAAACGCGTGGGCGAAGCGGTTGAACGTCAGCTGGCCGATCTGCCGCGCGCAGAAACCGCCCGCCAGGCGCTCTCCGCCAGCCGCCTGATCGTGGCCCGGGATCTGGCCCAGTGCATCGCTATCTCCAACCTCTACGGCCCTGAGCACCTGATCATTCAGACCCGCAACGCCCGTGAGCTGGTGGACAGCATCACCAGCGCCGGTTCGGTGTTCCTTGGTGACTGGTCCCCGGAATCCGCAGGCGATTACGCCTCCGGAACCAACCACGTGCTGCCGACCTACGGCTATACCGCCACCTGTTCCAGTCTGGGACTGGCGGATTTCCAGAAGCGCATGACCGTGCAGGAACTTTCCCGCGAGGGCTTTGCCTCACTGGCCTCTACCATCGAAACGCTGGCCGCCGCCGAACGGCTGACCGCCCACAAAAATGCCGTGACGCTGCGCGTTGCCGCCCTGAAGGAGCAAGCATGAGTATTGAAGAGTTAGCCCGCGACAACGTTCGCGCCCTGACCCCATATCAGTCTGCCCGCCGTCTGGGTGGTAATGGCGATGTCTGGCTGAACGCCAATGAATTCCCCACTGCCGTCAGCTTCGAGCTGACCCAGCAGACGCTGAACCGCTACCCGGAGTGTCAGCCGAAAGCGGTGATCGAGAACTATGCGGCCTATGCCGGTGTACAGCCGGAGCAGGTGCTGGTCAGCCGCGGAGCGGATGAAGGCATCGAACTGCTGATCCGCGCCTTCTGCGAGCCGGGTAAAGACGCAGTGCTCTACTGCCCGCCGACCTACGGGATGTACAGCGTCAGCGCCGAAACCTTTAACGTTGAGCTGCGTAAAGTGCCTGCTCTGGAAAACTGGCAGCTCGATTTGCAGGGCATTGCCGACAATCTCGACGGCGTGAAGGTGGTGTTTGTCTGCAGCCCGAACAACCCCACCGGCCAGTTGATTAACCCGCAGGATATCCGCACGTTGCTGGAGATGACCCGCGGTAAAGCGCTGGTGGTGGCCGATGAAGCCTATATTGAGTTTTGCCCGCAGGCGACGCTTGCCGGCTGGCTGGCGGAGTATCCGCACCTGGTGATCCTGCGTACCCTGTCAAAAGCCTTCGCCCTGGCCGGGCTGCGCTGCGGTTTTACGCTGGCGAATAAAGAGGTGATTGATCTGCTGATGAAGGTGATTGCGCCTTATCCGCTCTCGACGCCGGTAGCGGATATCGCCGCCCAGGCGCTGTCGCCAGACGGCATCACCGCCATGCGGCGTCGTGTGGCGCAGATCGTCGACGAGCGTACGTATCTAGTCAGCCAGTTAAAAACTATCCCCTGCGTGGAGCAGGTTTTCGACTCGGAAACCAACTATATTCTGGCGCGTTTTACCGCCTCGAGTGCAGTGTTTAAATCTTTATGGGATCAGGGCATTATCTTACGAGACCAGAACAAACAATCCTCTTTGAGTGGCTGCTTACGCATTACCGTGGGCACCCGGGAAGAGAGCCAGCGCGTTATCGACGCCCTGAATGCGGAGAAAGTATGAGCCAGAAGTACCTCTTTATCGATCGTGACGGCACTATCATTTCGGAACCACCCAGTGATTATCAGGTCGATCGTTTCGACAAGCTGGCCTTTGAAGCCGACGTTATTCCGGTGCTGCTGAAACTGCAGAAAGCCGGTTTTAAGCTGGTGATGATCACTAATCAGGACGGCCTCGGCACTAATAGCTTCCCGCAGGCTGATTTTGACGGCCCGCACGATCTGATGATGCAGATCCTCACCTCTCAGGGCGTGGTGTTTGATGAGGTGTTGATTTGTCCACATCTGCCTGCCGACAACTGCGACTGCCGTAAGCCGAAAGTGAAGCTGGTTGAGCAGTACCTGGCAGACACGGCGCTGGATAAAGCCAATAGCTATGTCATCGGCGATCGCGCCACGGATATCGAGCTGGCGACCAACATGGGCATCACCGGCCTGCGCTATCAGCGTGAGGGTCTGAACTGGGCGATGATTGGCGATCAGCTGACCAGACGGGACCGCTACTCCCACGTGGAGCGCAATACCAAAGAGACGCAGATTGACGTCAAGGTGTGGCTGGATCGCGAAGGCGGCAGCAAGATCCACACCGGCGTGGGCTTCTTCGATCATATGCTGGATCAGATCGCCACCCACGGGGGCTTCCGCATGGAGATCGGCGTTAAAGGCGATCTCTACATTGACGATCACCACACCGTGGAAGATACCGGCCTGGCGCTGGGCGAAGCGCTGAAGCTGGCGCTGGGTGACAAGCGCGGCATCAGCCGTTTTGGCTTTGTACTGCCGATGGATGAGTGCCTGGCTCGCTGTGCGCTGGATATCTCCGGCCGTCCGCACCTGGAATATAAAGCCGACTTTACCTATCAGCGCGTGGGCGACCTGAGCACCGAGATGGTTGAGCATTTTTTCCGCTCCCTCTCCTACACCATGGGCCTGACGCTGCACCTGAAAACCAAAGGTAAGAACGATCACCACCGCGTGGAGAGCCTGTTTAAGGCCTTCGGCCGCACCCTGCGCCAGGCCATTCGCGTGGAAGGCGATACCCTGCCGTCGTCGAAAGGAGTGCTGTAATGAACGTGGTGATCCTCGATACCGGCTGCGCCAACCTCAACTCCGTGAAATCCGCGATTGCCCGCCACGGTTACGACCCGCTGGTCAGCCGCGATCCGGATGTGGTGCTGCACGCAAGCAAACTCTTTTTACCGGGCGTCGGTACGGCGCAGGCGGCGATGGATCAGATCCATCAGCGTGAGCTGGTGGATCTGATTAAAGCCTGTACCCAGCCGGTGCTGGGTATCTGTCTGGGCATGCAGCTGCTGGGGCGTCGCAGTGAAGAGTCCAACGGCGTGGATCTGCTGGGCATCATCGACGAGGACGTGCCGAAAATGACCGACCACGGCCTGCCACTGCCACACATGGGCTGGAACCGGGTCTATCCCAAAGCGGGCGATCGACTGTTCCGCGGTATTGAGGACGGAGCGTATTTCTATTTTGTTCACAGCTACGCGATGCCGGTAAACGCGAATACCATCGCCCAGTGCCATTACGGCGAGCCCTTCACCGCCGCAGTGCAGAAAGACAATTTCTACGGCGTGCAGTTCCACCCGGAGCGTTCCGGGGCCGCTGGCGCGCAGTTGCTGAAAAACTTCCTGGAGATGTGATGATTATTCCCGCTTTAGATTTAATTGACGGCACTGTTGTCCGTCTGCACCAGGGCGATTACGGCCAGCAACGCGACTACGGCAACGATCCGCTGCCGCGTCTGCAGGAGTATGCCGCGCAGGGAGCCGAGGTGCTGCACCTGGTTGACCTGACCGGCGCGAAAGATCCGGCCAAACGCCAGATCCCACTGCTGAAAAAACTGGTCGCGGGCGTGAACGTTCCGGTCCAGGTTGGCGGCGGCGTGCGCACCGAAGAGGACGTAGCAGCGCTGCTGGAAGCCGGCGTAGCGCGCGTGGTGGTGGGCTCTACGGCGGTAAAAGATCCTGAGACGGTACAGGGCTGGTTCAGGCGCTTTGGCGCCGACGCGCTGGTGCTGGCGCTGGACGTGCGTATCGACGAACAGGGTAACAAACAGGTCGCGGTCAGCGGCTGGCAGGAGAACTCCGGCGTGACCCTGGAAGCGCTGGTGGAGCGCTATCTGCCGGTGGGTCTGAAGCATGTTTTGTGCACTGATATCTCCCGCGACGGCACGCTGGCCGGTTCTAACGTGTCGCTGTATGAAGAGGTCTGTGCCCGTTATCCGCAGGTGGCGTTCCAGTCATCCGGCGGCATTGGTGATTTGAATGATATTGCCGCCCTGCGCGGGACTGGTGTACGTGGGGTCATCGTTGGGCGCGCCCTGCTGGAAGAAAAATTTACGGTTAAGGAGGCGATTCAATGCTGGCAAAACGGATAATTCCTTGTCTCGACGTGCGTAATGGTCAGGTCGTAAAAGGCGTGCAGTTTCGCAACCACGAGATTATCGGCGATATCGTTCCCCTGGCAAAACGCTATGCGGAGGAAGGTGCGGATGAGCTGGTCTTCTACGATATTACCGCCTCAAGCGATGGCCGTGTGGTGGATAAAAGCTGGGTCGCGCGCGTTGCGGAAGTGATTGATATTCCTTTCTGCGTAGCGGGTGGGATTAAATCGGCAGACGACGCGTCAAAGATCCTCTCCTTCGGCGCCGACAAAATTTCCATTAACTCCCCTGCCCTGGCCGATCCTGAGCTCATCACCCGTCTGGCCGATCGTTTTGGCGTACAGTGTATCGTGGTCGGGATTGATACCTGGTTTGACGACGCCACCGGCAAATATCACGTCAATCAATATACCGGCGATGAGAGCCGTACCCGCGTCACCCAGTGGGAGACGCTGGACTGGGTGCAGGAAGTGCAGAAGCGCGGCGCGGGTGAGATCGTGCTGAACATGATGAACCAGGATGGCGTACGTAACGGCTATGACCTGGCGCAGCTGAAAAAAGTGCGCGAGGTATGCCATGTGCCGCTGATCGCCTCTGGCGGCGCGGGTACGATGGAGCACTTCCTTGAAGCCTTCCGCGATGCCGACGTTGACGGCGCGCTAGCGGCCTCGGTGTTCCACAAGCAGATTATTAATATTGGTGAGTTAAAAACGTTCCTGGCAAATCAGGGCGTGGAGATCAGGGTATGTTAACAGAGCAACAACGTGCGCAGCTGGACTGGGAAAAAACTGACGGCTTAATGCCGGTGGTCGTGCAGCACGCGGTATCCGGTGAAGTGCTGATGCTGGGTTATATGAATCAGGACGCGCTGGCGAAGACCATCGACAGCGGCAAAGTGACCTTTTTCTCGCGCACTAAACAGCGTCTGTGGACCAAGGGCGAAACCTCCGGCCATTTTCTGAACGTGGTCAGCATCACCCCGGACTGCGATAACGATACCTTGCTGGTACTGGTGAACCCAATCGGGCCGACCTGCCATCTGGGCACCAGCAGCTGCTTTGGCGATGCCAGCCACCAGTGGCTGTTCCTGTATCAGCTGGAACAACTGCTGGCCGAGCGCAAAACTGCCGACCCGGAAAGCTCCTACACTGCGAAGCTCTATGCCAGCGGCACCAAGCGCATAGCGCAGAAAGTGGGCGAAGAAGGCGTAGAGACAGCCCTGGCCGCGACCGTTAACGACCGGGCTGAGCTGACAAATGAAGCCTCTGACCTGATGTATCACCTGCTGGTGCTGCTGCAGGATCAGGACCTGGATTTAACGACGGTGATTGAGAATCTGCGACAGCGACACAAATAAAAAAACCGGGGAAACCCGGTTTTTTTTAGCTGTTACGCCCTGCTCTGATAATTGCTTAGGGCATTGCGTCCTAACACAATGCCAGAGCCGATAATCCCGCCCAGCAGTACCGCCAGAACCAGCACTAATGAACGTTTGGGGCTATCACGATGAATCGGCAGATCCGGCTTCATAACATAGCGATACGCATGAATTGACGCCGGGTCGATTTTCAGCTTCTGAATATCCAGCAATTTCTGTTTATTCTGGTAGTAACTGTCGGACAGCGTTAATGGACGCGAAGATTCATGGGCGATCATGGATTGCAACGCTTCGGTACCTAACAGGAACATCGTTTCCTGAGTAACATCCTGCGTTTGTTGGATTTTAGGAGTGGTAATGTTTGCCGCCTCAGCATACTTCAATGCTTCGGCAACTTGCTTGATACGCAAATCTTTCTGCTCCTGAGCAATCGTCTCTTGGTTACTCAGTACATCCTTTAAGCTAATGACTTGCTGTTTGATGTTATCGTTAAGATCAACTTCAAGCTCTTTTTGAATTTGTTCATCAACCTGCTGAATATATTGCGCCACCTGCTTTTGAGCCGCTTCGGCCGAACTACTCACATATTTGATACTTAAAGGGATATCCTGGCCTTTTACCGTAGGCTCGATAGTCAGCTTTTCAGCGTCAGCCCTGTTTTCCAGCGTCTGGGATAATGCGGAGAAAGAGGCATTATAGCGAGTGATCACGCTCACCTGAATATCGGTTAATTTCGGCGCATTACTACCATAAAGGATATTTAGCGCGTTGCTGTAATTGCCAATTTGGGCTGCATCAGGTTGGGTGATGATCGCGGTAGATGTCCACTTCTCTTTGGCAAAAGCCAGGTAGGCACCGGCAACCACTAGAGCGATAACGACAAACGCAGCGATTAACCATTTCCCACGCCACAGCTGTACCAAAAGATCAATCAAATCAATCTGCTCAGGGTCACTGCTTCGCGTGACCACGTTATTGTTGTTCTGCGTCATATAATCCTTAGAAGGCCAAAAAGCGCAAATAATAAAGTTTCAGATATAGTTTATCGATTGTTGACGGATTTTCTATAGGAATCCGATTAGCCATATCGAAAATATGATGTTTGGGAACCCTGCGCATCGCGTTATCATACCTTAAATCCGGTGTTTAACGCACCGGGCATGATAAGTAACAGATGAGGACAGTTATGAAATTTCTGGTCACTGGCGCAGCAGGCTTTATCGGCGCACATGTCAGCAAGCGGCTGCTGGACGCCGGGCATCAGGTTGTGGGTATTGACAACCTCAATGACTATTACGATGTGAACCTGAAGCAGGCGCGTCTTGATCTGCTAACATCCGCGCACTTTACTTTCCATAAGCTTGATCTGGCAGATCGTGAAGGTATGGCTGCTCTCTTCGCTGCGGAAAAATTTGATCGCGTGATCCATCTCGCCGCTCAGGCGGGCGTACGTTATTCCCTGGACAACCCACATGCCTATGCCGAAGCCAATCTGGTAGGTCATCTGAACGTGCTGGAAGGCTGTCGTCATAATAAGGTGCAACACTTGCTATATGCATCTTCAAGCTCCGTTTACGGACTAAACCGTAAGATGCCTTTCTCTACCGACGATTCCGTTGATCATCCGGTATCGCTGTATGCCGCGACTAAAAAAGCTAACGAACTGATGTCGCACACCTACTCGCATCTGTATGGACTGCCAACGACCGGCCTGCGCTTCTTTACCGTATATGGCCCCTGGGGCCGTCCCGACATGGCGCTGTTTAAATTCACCAAAGCCATGGTGGAAGGAAAAAGCATTGACGTTTATAACTTCGGTAAGATGAAGCGCGACTTTACCTATATCGATGATATTGCCGAAGCGATTGTTCGCCTGCAGGATGTGATCCCGCAGGCTGACAGCGAGTGGACCGTTGAATCAGGCTCCCCGGCCACCAGTTCCGCCCCTTATCGTGTCTATAATATCGGTAACAGCTCGCCTGTCGAACTGATGGATTACATCACGGCGCTGGAAGAGGCGTTAGGCATTGAAGCGGACAAAAACCTGATGCCGATTCAGCCTGGTGATGTGCTGGAAACCAGCGCGGATACTACGGCACTGTATGACGTCATAGGCTTTAAGCCGCAGACCTCGGTTAAAGAAGGCGTGAAGAACTTCGTTGACTGGTATCGCGAATTTTACAAAGTCTAAAAAAAGCCCGGCGATTACGCCGGGCTTTTTCATGCTATAGAGCAATCAGTCACTGCCAAAAAGATCGCGGGTATAGACCTTATCCGCCACGTCAGACAGTTCTTCCGCCATCCGGTTGGAGATAATCACGTCCGCTTCTTTCTTGAAGGCATCCAGATCGCGAACCACACGTGAATGGAAAAATTCATCTTCTTTCATTACCGGTTCATAAATGATGACCTGAACGCCCTTCGCCTTAATACGTTTCATAATCCCCTGAATGGATGAAGCACGGAAGTTATCCGACCCGCTCTTCATAATCAGACGGTACACGCCCACGACTTTGGGCTGTCGTGCCAGGATAGAGTCGGAGATGAAGTCCTTACGCGTGCGGTTAGCATCTACAATCGCAGAGATTATGTTGTTCGGTACGGCCTGGTAGTTGGCCAGCAGCTGCTTGGTATCTTTCGGCAAACAGTAACCGCCGTAACCAAAGGAAGGGTTGTTATAGTGGTTGCCAATACGCGGATCAAGGCAGACGCCTTCGATGATCTGCCGGGTGTTCAACCCCAAGCTCTCAGCGTAGCTGTCCAGCTCGTTAAAGTAGGCGACACGCATTGCCAGATAAGTATTGGCAAAGAGTTTGATAGCTTCAGCTTCTGTCGCATCGGTAAACAGGACATTGATGTCTTTTTTAATGGCGCCTTCCTGCAGCAGAGCAGCAAAACGTTCCGCACGCTCTGAGCGTTCACCAATGACGATTCGTGACGGGTGCAGGTTATCGTACAATGCCCTGCCCTCACGCAGAAACTCCGGTGAGAAAATGACATTATCGATACCCAGCTCTTCTTTAATCGATTGGGTAAAGCCGACAGGAATGGTCGATTTAATGATCATCACGGCATTCGGGTTAATTGCCGTCACGTCCTTGATCACCGCCTCTACGCTTGAAGTGTTGAAATAGTTGGTTTTTGGATCGTAGTCGGTTGGCGTCGCAATGATCACATAATCCGCACCGCTATAGGCGTCAACTTTGTCGGTGGTTGCGCGGAAATTTAGCGGTTTATTGGTCAGATAATCCTGGATTTCTTTATCCACAATCGGCGAGATCTTCTGGTTAAGCATATCAACCTTGGCCTGCACGATATCCAGAGCCACCACTTCATGGTGCTGTGCAATCAGGATCCCGTTAGAGAGACCCACATAACCTGTTCCTGAGATTGTTATTTTCATTGATTTAACGTCTTTAAGTTAAGTGTCGGGAGCGACAACCGCCCCACCGCAATAAGCAACTTTTGGGGTTTTTACCGCGTATGCTGAGTTGCTGTCAAGGCGAATGGCTGGCTGCAGAAAGGAACAATTATAGTGATTTATGCTGCAGTATAACCTGTCGGATGAATCAGTTGAGGCAACACGGGGATATTACAGGTAAAAAAAACCCGGTGACGTTCACCGGGTCTCGCTACATGACTGAGTTAAATCAGATTAATCCAGCCACTCGGTGTGGAACACGCCTTCTTTATCGGTACGCTTATAAGTGTGCGCGCCAAAGTAGTCGCGCTGCGCCTGAATCAGGTTAGCAGGCAGAACGGCAGCACGGTAGCTGTCGTAGTAAGCGACTGCAGCAGAGAAGGTTGGCACCGGAATGCCGTTCTGCACTGCGTAAGCCACAACGTCACGCAGCGCCTGCTGGTAATCATCAGCAATCTGCTTGAAGTATGGAGCCAGCAACAGGTTAGCGATGTTCGCATTTTCGGCGTACGCATCGGTAATTTTCTGCAGGAACTGAGCACGGATGATGCAACCGGCACGGAAAATCTTCGCGATTTCACCGTAGTTCAGATCCCAGTTGTTCTCATCAGACGCGGCACGCAGCTGAGAGAAGCCCTGCGCGTAGGAGACGATTTTACCCAGGTACAGTGCGCGACGGACCTTCTCGATAAATTCTGCTTTATCACCTGCCAGCTGCGCCTGTGGACCGGTCAGCACTTTAGATGCTGCAACACGCTGCTCTTTCAGAGAAGAAATGTAACGTGCAAAGACCGATTCGGTGATCAGTGACAGTGGCTCGCCCAGATCCAGTGAACTCTGGCTGGTCCATTTACCGGTACCTTTGTTCGCCGCTTCATCCAGAATCACATCGACCAGGTATTTACCCTCTTCATCTTTCTTGGTGAAGATATCTTTGGTGATGTCGATCAGGTAGCTGCTCAGCTCGCCGTTGTTCCAGTCGGTGAAGGTTTGCGCCAGTTCATCGTTGGAGAGGTTCAGGCCGCCTTTCAGCAGAGAATAGGCTTCTGCGATCAGCTGCATGTCACCGTATTCAATACCGTTGTGAACCATCTTCACATAGTGACCCGCGCCGTCAGGACCGATATAGGTCACGCATGGCTCACCGTCTTCCGCCACGGCGGCGATTTTGGTCAGGATTGGCGCAACCAGCTCGTAGGCATCTTTTTGACCACCAGGCATGATGGACGGGCCCTTCAACGCGCCTTCTTCGCCACCGGATACACCGGTACCGATGAAGTTGAAGCCTTCGGCTGACAGTTCACGGTTGCGACGAATGGTGTCGTGGAAGAAGGTGTTACCGCCATCAATGATGATGTCGCCTTTTTCCAGATACGGCTTCAGGGAGTCGATGGCTGCATCGGTGCCAGCGCCTGCTTTCACCATTAACAGGATACGACGAGGCGTTTCCAGAGATTCAACGAACTCCTGAACCGTATAGAAAGGAACGAGTTTTTTGCCTGGGTTCTCGGCAATGACTTCTTCGGTTTTATCACGGGAGCGGTTGAAAACGGAGACGGTATAACCACGGCTTTCGATGTTCAGCGCCAGGTTGCGCCCCATCACTGCCATACCGACGACGCCGATCTGTTGTTTGGACATTACATACTCCTGTCAGGTGTGGTCACCGCGACATATACGCGGCTTGAAATGTGGCTTAGATGTTAACTCAACGAGTGTTTTTTTTAAAAGATAATTTTTGAACACTAACAACAGCTAATATATTAGTTTTTTGTTATTAATAAGTGCTTTATGGTTCTATCCCAATCATAAAATGCATCATCTTTTTCCAAATTCACTTCATTGAATACTGGTTTACCATTCATTAAATCAACAAACAAGTCTGCTAAATCATCTGCAGAATAAGGGTCTATGAAAGCGGCGTACTCATAGTTACCCAAGGTTTCATGTGCATAGGGTAAATCTGCTAATATAATCGGCTTCGCATGCATCTTCGCCTCTGAAATGGGAAGACCCCATGTTTCCAGCAACGACGGGAAGATAACAACGTCACACTGGTTATAAGCCTGCTCAACTTGAGTGAAATTTAATATGCCCGAAAACTTTACACCTTCAACATGTCTATATTTATTAATTAAATATTTTGAGAATTTATTCGTATTTTCAGAAAAAGTTAACGTAAGCGTTAGCTTCCCTTTATGCGCAGGGGATTTCTCATTGAATATTGAGAGTGCATCAAGCAGTAACTCAAAATTCTTAAACGTTCTGGGTAATGCAGGATAGAAAAGATTCGTCGTATGTTTAGAAGTAAAGGAAGGTTTCAAATGATTAACGATAGGGTTAACTGGGCGAGAAACGATGTAGCGCTCGGCTCCAACATGTTTTTTTAAATACTCGCCAAACCAACGTTGCTGCACAATGATCGCATCGTTTTTTTTGATATTAATTTTATAAAGTAAATTATAGAATTTTGAAAAAAGATAGAACTTAGGCTCGTAAACTAAGTCTTTAATATTAGCCTTATAAACGGTGGAGCAATTATGGCAATAAACATATTGTTTTTTTGCTGTGACATTTGGTGTGATATCATGCATTGCTAACCACACGTCCGCGCCCCACTTTTTACTCAAAGTTTTACATGTTATAAGTTCAAAATAGAGTCTTTTGAACCAGCTTTTTTTAATGTCTGGAAACTCTATAAATGTGATGTTTTGAAACACAATATCGCTAAACAATTCTTTTTTATGTATCAATGCATAAACAGTATCATTAGTAGAAGTATTCTTATCTAATGTTATCAATGCATCTCTGAAAACCTTAAGCGTTCCCCCTTCAACAAGATTAACGCCTGAAATGACTATAAACATAAATATTCCTGTCTACCAGATTACATTTTTTTATATAAATTACGATACATAAACATTGACGACATCATCATAAATACATATGGATTCAAATACCCAGCCCCACGGATATAGAGTGGGATAATAAATGACAGTAAGAAACAATAAGCTAATACATGCTGAGCAGAATAGGATTTTTTCGAGTTGAAATAAATG
This sequence comes from Leclercia adecarboxylata, assembly GCF_006874705.1. Classification (NCBI taxonomy): domain Bacteria; kingdom Pseudomonadati; phylum Pseudomonadota; class Gammaproteobacteria; order Enterobacterales; family Enterobacteriaceae; genus Leclercia; species Leclercia adecarboxylata. The sequence continues at coordinate 175,360 of NZ_CP035382.1, forward strand.
AAAGCCTTGATAAATTTAAGCGTAAATAAAATGCAGAAAATCAAGCCAATCAGTCCAAACTCAGAAATAAATTTTGAAGCTATAAATGAGCCATCATACAAATTTAAGTGCCCGGCACCTAAACTTTCTAAAACCCTTTGGCTTTCTCCAACCACGCCATTGTACCCCATTTGTTGGAAGCCTGTACCCAACCCTAAACTTTCAGTAAAGTTTAAAAATGCACGTTCAAGCCCAGAAAGATATACCAGTACAGAAAAGTTAGTAGAATTGGCAAAACTTAAGCGCGAGGAAAAGTATGTATAATCATAAGTGAATTGATAAAAAGTCCAAACAAATATCATTAAACACAAAGCTATAGCAAAAGGTAAAATTCTAACCTTTTTAAGAGCAATTACGCAGAAGACCAAACCAACCAGTAAGGTCAAATTCTGCACGGCTAGAGCAATACTCAACGATACGATAAGGATTATTATCGTGGTTGTCCCTCTTGCATAAAACAATGCAAACGAAAAGAATGGCAAAAATATCAGGGCAAAAGCAGAGGGTTCAGAGAAAAAAACCATGCTTTTATCTTGCACAACTCCGCCAACAATAAGCATCGCTCCCAACATTCCAATGGCACAAAGAATATAGAACATTCTAAACGAAGCTTTTTTAATAGTGTAGTCAGAAAAATAATTTACGTTATTTGCAAAACCAGATGCAAAGTAAACCATGAGCAATAATGATACAACAGAAAAATACACCTTTATATTAAAGAGATCTGCAATACCATTAACAAAAAAACTGGCAATAATATTCAATACTAATATAAAAAGGACAAGCGCAATTGCCAAACGACAATCACGGGTTATCCATTTCAATCGTAAAAAAACGAATAATACAGATAAAGCCACTAAGGTTGCAAGTGAAAAATTACCAAGTCCTAATCGATAATATATAAAATCGGGAGCGATAAAGACAAGCATCAGAAAGAATAAAAAAGCAGTCGTATTGTGAGGTTTAATATTATTTATAGTCATACATTAACTCAATTATTTCTTTTGCCCACGCATCCCAATTTAAATGACTATGATATCTTTCAAATGCATTATTTGCATATCGATTATAGTTATCTAAATTATGAATTATTTCATAAATACTCATCGCGAACGCTTGAGAATCTGTTGGATCGTTAATTAACAATCCAGTTTCACCTTCGATAACAATTGAACTAATCCCGCCCGTATTGGTTGCAACAACTGGCATGCCATAAGCAGCCGCCTCACAAAACACCATGCCATAGCATTCTGCAATCGTTGGTAATAAAAGCAAATCGGACTTAATGAGAACATTTTTAAAAATATTCATGTCAGAGGGAATGTCTTTATTTAAGCGGCCTGTCACCTCAACCCACTCTGGAAGATCGCTGATGTCAGGGGTACATCCGCACACAATAAGTTTAGCGGCAATATTTTTGCTTTCACGCAAATATTGAACTGCCTCTAACGCTACTTTTCCACCTTTGCGTTCCCAGTCGACACCCAGAAATAATAAGGTAAACGATTTATCATCATCTTTTGTTCTGATTTTGGGATGAGTATAAGGTTCTACTATATTAGCGCCCCAGAGTAATTTTTTAACTTTTGACTCAGGTATCTTATAATGTTTAACACAAAAATTAGCAGCCCAATCTGAGGGGAACGATATTATTGCAGCGTTATTCAAAGCAGCGCTCTCAATCTTACTCCCTTGGTGATGAAAAGAATCATTAATAGAATTAAAATTACTATAATAATTTTTTAGTTGATCGTAGGTTGTGTCGGATAAATATAATATTGGAATAATAGTTTTTAATTTTGCAATTTGTGTTGAGCCTGCCGGTGCGATAATAAAATCCACGCCTGACAATTTTTTCAATGATTTATTAAACCGAAACGCATATTCATATGATAAAATCGAAGAGTAACTATAATCATAATTAATTCCAAACAATCTTAGAACCAATTTAAATGCTTTCAAAAATGGTTTGGTAAATGAATTTACGGGACCAAGCACCTTAACGTCAATATTATGCCTTTTAAGCGCAGACAGCATATAATAAGGCGTTCCTGACCAACTACCTGTTGAGGTGGGATCATAGGAAGACAAAAAAGCAACTTTCATCTAAGCACTCCCTTAAAAAAAAGCTTTTGTTTTAGCACAATATTTAATAATACTTTTTACATGCCAAACAAAATGTTTAGAGAATAATGATCTATTGGCATGCTGTGCTTTATGTACTGCGCTAATCATCGGGTAATAGACAAGATCCATCCCCTCAACTTTGCTTCTGTAACAAATATCAATATCTTCGCAATACATGAAAAATGATTCATCAAAACCGCCTAGCTTAGCGTAATGATCGGCCCGGAAAGCGAGGAATGAACCGGCGGCCCAATCAACAATACATTTATTATTGATAGAACTTTTTTCGATAATCGTTTTATTTTTAAAACCAAGATATGAAAGAAAAAAGTCTTTAAATTTTGGAAAATGTCTTATCGAATTATCGTAGATGGTTTTTGCATCATCTTTAAATAAATTTATTGTTGCAGCTTTTTCGTCATTTTGACGCATAGCGTGACATAATTCAACGACATCAGTTAAATCAATTAACACATCTGGATTCAAAACAATAAAGTAATCTTCTCCTTTCATATTTAAATGACTTTTACAGAAGTTGAAAACAATATTGTTGTTCTCTCCAAAACCACAATTAAACTGCTCATTGATAGAATAAATACATTCTGAATTTTTTTCATTTAATGAAGAATGTATTTTATTATTTTTAATGACAAGATTGATATTCTTATGATTTTTAACTTGTTCAAGAATCCCACTTTCACGAATCATATCATCATGACCATGAGATACAATGGAAATAAATATTTTACTTTGATTATTTTCCATGTTGTAATTTTTTCCTACCAAAACTAAAAATAATGAGAAGACATACAATCATCTTATTAAACTCTTTTCTTCTGGCTCTATTAAAAGCAACACCGAACAGAGATAACCATACTGTGATAAAGCATTGAGGGTAAAACTTAGCAGTCACAAGAAGCCGGTTCCTGATGGAGCAAAAATCAGCAACTTTACTCTTACCGCCGCCGGTGCTTGCACCTTCTTTATGATAAACAATGCTATCAGAGCAAATACCCAGTTTGAAATTAGCCTTTTTCGCTCGCAAACAAATATCTAATTCTTCGTAATATAAGAAATATTCTTCATACATTAAACCAATTTTATCTAAGCACGCTTTAGTAAACAACATCGCTGCGCCGATGACATAATCAATTTGCTGAGCAATAACTTCATCATTATATTTAGCATGTGCACTTTCACCGATGCCATACTGTTTTGTTGTACACAGCCATTTATTATGTAACCCACCTAATCCTTGCTGCGTTTCTCTATCATCAAAATATACCAACCGAGAACCACATATACCAATGCTTGAGTCTTTACTACATTTATCAACTAAATATTGAAGTGCGTTGACATCGACTTCTGTATCATTATTCAACACCCATACATAATCGGCATCATCCTGATTAAGTGAAAACTTCACGCCGAGATTATTTCCACCAGCATAGCCGCGATTGTAATCTGACTGAATGTAAATTATTTTTTCATCAGCCTTAACTTTATAGGTATTAATTTCTTCCGACGTAATTATATTAGCCTTACTATTATCACTGGCCTTGCTAATCATTTCGTTTTTGATCGTGGTATATGAGTCATCCGTTGATTTATTATCTACTATAATAATTCTGAATTTATCATAATTCATTTGGAGTAAGCTATTAACGCACAGGCATGTGTCCTTCGCCCCATTCCAGTTTAATACTATTACATATACCATTACTTTACCTTTGCGTCTTCATAAGAATATTACATCTATGGCTCATATAATACAAAAGCATGAAATCAACAATAACTCTTGCAGTCCATAAAAAAGCAACACCAACAATTCCGAATTGCTTAGTAAACACAAACAATAAAATCATATACGGAATAAATTCCAGCATATGAATATAAGCTGTATATTTTGCCTTCCCAAAGGCTTGTATATTTGCAAATGGTATTTGTGAAAAGCAATTAAAGAAAAAACCAACAATCATAATTTGCAATATTGTTGACGAGGTTCCTGCAAATTGGCTACCCATCCAGATAGTTAATATTTTTTCGGCAAAGATATAGACGAAAACACATAAAGGGAGACAGATAATAGTCATCAGCTTGTAGGCGTTTTTCTGATGCGTGATGGACTCATTATAATTATTCAAGCGGCTAAGTTTTGGGAAAATCGCTTTGCCTAATGAACCAGGTATTATAGACAATCTGTTTACAAGTTCATTTGGCACAGTATAAAAAGAAATTTTCGATGCGCCCGCAATATTTGATAAGATAAATCTATCCATGCTGATCAACAGCGGCGAGATAATGTTACTAACAGTCACCCACCCCCCGTAATAAAACATACGCTTTAATACAGATAGTGAAAAATAGCTTATGCCTAAGGTAATTCTTTTTCTGACGTATAAATAACTTAATACCAAGCAGATAATTCTCGCCAAAGCTATCCCTAACACGGCAAAAAAAAGACTCTCTTGATAGAAAACAAAGCAGACAGGTAAACCAGCAATAAGTGAATTACCAATGCTTTTTTGAATGTTTAAATGCCCAAAATATTCGCGCCCTTCAAGTTCGGCGAGAAATATTTGCGTCACTAAGAAGACGGGGATAAGTAAGGCAAGAACAACAATTGAAAGATATACATCGGAATAATACTGACTGCTTATATTAAGCAAAGTGATAATATTATCCCTGAAGATAAATAATGCCCCTCCGCCTAACAATCCTAATATAAAAATAGCAACGAGCGATGTTATGATAACGGTATTGCTGTCTGATTTATTCTCTTTTAACAGCGCTATTTCTCGTACAACAGCTCTGGTTAAACCTGCATCAAATATGCTTGCATATCCAATAACTATCATCGACAAAGTATACAGGCCAAATAATTCAACGCCTATCTTTCGTGCGATAATTCCAAATGCTGGAATGGCTATCAACGTCGGGATTGCATACCCTGCCATATTCCATATACTGTTTTTCAAAAGTGACATAATTTTAATAATTTCTATTCATGAAAGTATTTTTATTGTAACCCTTTCTGAAATGGTCGATTAATTTTTTTGGTTAGTAACCTTTTAGCATTTTCAACAAATACTGACCGTAGGCATTTTTCGCTAAAGGTTTCGCAAGGTCTTTAACCTGCTCCGCATCGATGAACCCTTTACGATAGGCGATCTCTTCCGGACAGGCCACCTTCAGTCCCTGGCGCTCTTCAATGGTCGCAATGAAGTTACTTGCTTCAATCAGGCTCTGATGTGTACCGGTATCCAGCCATGCAAAACCACGGCCCATCATCGCAACAGACAGACGGCCTTGCTCCATATACATACGGTTAATGTCTGTAATTTCCAGTTCACCACGCGGAGAAGGCTTAAGGCTTTTCGCCATCTCAACAACGCTGTTGTCGTAGAAATAGAGCCCGGTTACGGCGTAATTACTTTTTGGCTCAGCCGGTTTTTCTTCGAGACTGACAGCCGTGCCTTCTTTATCAAACTCCACGACGCCATAGCGCTCAGGATCGTTTACGTGGTAAGCAAAGACGGTCGCACCACTTTCCTTACTCACCGCGGAGTCCATTAACTTCGGCAGATCGTGGCCATAGAAGATGTTGTCGCCCAGCACCAGCGCACAGTCATCGTCACCAATGAACTCTTCGCCGAGGATAAACGCCTGCGCCAGGCCGTCCGGACTCGGCTGGACTTTATACTGGAGGTTCAGGCCCCACTGACTGCCATCACCGAGCAGTTGCTCAAAGCGTGGCGTATCCTGAGGGGTACTGATGATCAGAATGTCACGAATACCCGCCAGCATCAGCGTGGACAGCGGATAGTAGATCATCGGTTTGTCATAGATGGGCAGCAGTTGTTTGCTGACAGCCATAGTGACCGGGTACAGACGTGTTCCTGAGCCACCAGCTAAAATAATCCCTTTGCGCGTTTTCATTTCATCATCTCTTAATGTGCAAAATGCCCGTAAACGGGCATTAAATTCAAGGGTCAGACCGCAGTAGTCGTAAACAGCTCGGCCAGCATGCGTTTTACCCCGATATCCCATTGAGGTAATACCAGGTCAAAGTTTTGCTGGAATTTTTCCGTGTTCAGACGGGAGTTATTCGGGCGACATGCAGGGGTAGGATAAGCACTGGTAGGAACAGCGTTGAGCTTTGTAATTGCCAGCTCAATGCCAGCCTTACGCGCTTCGTCGAATACCAGGGCGGCATAGTCGTGCCATGTGGTCACGCCCCCCGCAACCAGATGGTAGAGCCCTGCAACATCGGGTTGCTTGAGCGCGACACGAATTGCATGCGCCGTGCAGTCGGCCAGTAGCTCAGCGCCTGTTGGTGCGCCAAACTGATCGTTAATGACCGACATCTCCGCGCGTTCTTTTGCAAAACGCAGCATGGTTTTCGCAAAGTTATTTCCTTTGCCTGCATAAACCCAACTGGTGCGGAAAATTAAATGACGCGCACAATTTTCCTGCAGAGCTTTTTCACCGGACAGTTTGGTTTCACCATACACATTTAGTGGTGCGGTGGCATCGGTTTCTCGCCACGGATTTTCGCCGTTACCCGGAAAAACATAATCGGTAGAATAGTGAACTACCCAGGCACCAATTTTAGCGGCTTCTTTGGCAATGGCTTCCACGCTTGTGGCGTTCAGCAGCTGCGCGAACTCGGGCTCAGACTCGGCTTTATCCACGGCGGTATGCGCCGCCGCATTGACTATCACATCCGGCTTAACGCGACGCACAGTTTCAGCAATGCCTTCTGGATTACTGAAATCACCGCAGTACTCGCTGGAGCGAACGTCGACGGCAATCAGGTTACCTAACGGCGCGAGCGAGCGTTGCAGCTCCCAACCCACCTGCCCTGTTTTGCCGAACAAAAGGATATTCATTACTGACGTTCCCCGTAGTTCTGTTCAATCCAGGATTGATAGTTACCGCTTTTCACGTTCTCAACCCACTGGGCGTTAGCCAGATACCACTCCACCGTTTTGCGGATCCCGCTCTCAAAGGTTTCTTGCGGCTTCCAGCCTAACGTCTGACTGATTTTATCAGCATCAATGGCATAACGACGGTCATGGCCCGGGCGATCGGTCACGTAGGTGATTTGGTCGCGATAAGAGCCCTCTTTCGGCACTATTTCATCCAGCAGATCGCAAATAGTGTGAACCACATCGAGGTTTTGTTTCTCGTTATGGCCGCCGATGTTGTAGGTCTCGCCCGGTTTACCCTGGGTTACCACTGTATAGAGCGCACGCGCGTGATCTTCAACATACAGCCAGTCGCGGATCTGATCGCCCTTGCCGTAAATCGGCAGTGCTTTTCCGTCCAGGGCGTTCAGGATCACCAGCGGGATCAGTTTTTCCGGGAAGTGATAAGGGCCGTAGTTATTCGAACAGTTAGTTACAATGGTCGGGAACCCGTAGGTACGCAGCCATGCACGAACCAGATGATCGCTAGATGCCTTGGAGGCTGAATATGGACTGCTTGGTGCATAGGCCGTCGTCTCGGTAAACAGCGGCAGCTCAGTTGACGCCGGGTGTTCATCAGGGTGCGGCAGATCGCCATACACTTCGTCAGTGGAGATATGATGGAAACGGAAGGCTTGCTTCGCCTCTTCGTCAAGCGTTGACCAGTAGGCTCTGGCCGCTTCAAGCAGCACATAGGTACCGACAATATTGGTCTCGATAAACGCAGCCGGGCCAGTAATAGAGCGATCAACGTGGCTCTCCGCCGCCAGATGCATGACGGCATCAGGCTTATGCTCGGCAAAAATACGATCCATCGCCGCTTTATCACAAATATCTGCATATTCAAAAACGTAACGCTGACTTTTGCTTACGTCAGCCAGAGATTCCAGGTTACCGGCGTAGGTCAATTTATCGACATTAACAACGCTATCCTGAGTGTTTTGAATAATATGTCGTACAACCGCAGAGCCGATAAAACCAGCACCACCAGTAACTAGAATTTTCACGCGTGAGTTTCCGTTGATTGAATATATCGGGATAGTGATGTCCCACCATAGTCTGTGACTACTGTGGCAAAAATCAGACACGCTACCGCCCCTGGCTTAACAGCTACCAGTACACTGAACGTGGTCAAAATAGAGGTATTTTGCCGTCTGGCCCCGCCATAATCTTGACAGGGCAGCGTAAAAGGCAATTAATAATTGTCGTCTTAAATGCTTGCAGACACAAGGGAAAAAAGTAGGCCAGCAACACAAAAAAACAGCAATTAACTCACTGAAATTTAAGAATAAATTTAAAAAAGAAAACGGCAGTGTCATTCTCATGGCTAATGAAAGCCAGGAATGATCCACTGCCGTTTAGGCAACCAGCAACCAACCGTCAATCGTTGGTTAATAGTTTCTTCATGCTTTCCCGGAACTTCTGCCCTTCTTTCAGGTTACGCAGGCCATACTGTACAAAGGCTTGCATGTAGCCCATTTTTTTACCACAGTCGTAGCTGTCACCGGTCATCAGCATGGCATCGACAGACTGCTTCTTCGCCAGTTCCGCGATAGCATCCGTCAGTTGAATACGATCCCAGGCGCCTGGCTCGGTACGTTCCAGTTCGGCCCAGATTTCAGCGTTGAGCACATAGCGGCCGACGGCCATCAGATCGGAGTCGAGAGTCTGCGGCTGATCGGGTTTCTCGATAAACTCAACGATACGGCTGACTTTACCTTCTGAATCCAGCGGCTCTTTGGTCTGAATGACAGAGTATTCGGACAGATCGCCTTTCATACGCTTCGCCAGCACCTGGCTGCGACCGGTCTCGTTGAAGCGTGCAACCATAGCAGCAAGGTTGTAGCGCAGCGGATCGGCAGAGGCATTGTCCAGAATGATGTCCGGCAGAACGACCACAAACGGGTTATCGCCAACGACAGGGCGTGCGCACAGGATAGAATGGCCAAGCCCCAGCGGCTGCGCCTGACGCACGTTCATGATGGTCACACCTGGCGGGCAGATGGACTGCACTTCCGCCAGCAGCTGACGCTTCACGCGCTGCTCCAGAAGGGCTTCAAGTTCATAGGAGGTGTCGAAGTGGTTTTCTACCGCATTCTTCGAAGAATGGGTCACCAGAACGATTTCTTTGATCCCTGCAGCAACAATCTCGTCGACGATGTACTGAATCATCGGCTTGTCAACGATCGGCAGCATCTCTTTAGGAATGGCTTTTGTGGCCGGGAGCATATGCATGCCCAGACCGGCTACCGGAATAACCGCTTTCAAATTAATCATATTTCTTCCACCTTAAAATGGTTGCCGAATTATAGCTCTTTAGCCTGGTTTCGCCAGCACGATTTGCTACAAATCAGGCGTAGATGTTACGCCGGTGCCGTACGAATACCAATGGATGCAGTCTGAATCCGCGCGCTTTAATTCCAGGAATCCTCGCAAAATGCCGTCTGGTTAATATTTAACGCTTCGGCAGACTAAAATTCAGCCGCTCCGTATTAATCGTATGCTGATCGATGCGGTCAATATCTACCGAACTTTGCCCCTTCTCATTAATCGCCTTAATGTTCGCCAGCGAGAGCAGCGTCTCTTCGCGAGCCATAAATTTCCCGCGCACATCCTTGCGCAGATCGAAATTCAGCTTCAGGGCCGGCCCTCTGTCTGTGTCCTGCATCACCTTGATATTACGCATAAAAAGATGCTGCGGTTTATTATGTAACTCCAGCGTGGCGCGCTTCATCTCGAGGTTGGTGATCGCCACAAACGAAGTGGCATTGCCGGAGGAGATCTGTATTCCGCGCAATTTTCGTGCAAGGTTATGATTTTCGATGTGAATATTGTTCAGGCGAAAATTCTGCGGTATCGACAAATAATCGCCTTTGATCACCCCGTAGCCAATTAACATCCCCGCGCTCTCGACCATTTCAACATTATCGATGACAAAATTATCGCAACCATATATCGCTACCGTTGCGTTATCGATCCCCGCTTTTTTGCTGAAGTCCGGAGTGATATTTCGGGCTTTAACATTACGGATAACAAAGTGTTTACCATTCTCAACGTGCACTAACTGGCGGCAGTTGCTGCCGGTGATATTAGCCACCACAAAATTTTTCACCGCCTGGTCTTCCGGGTAGGCATTGTCATAGGTACTTCCGGCCAGACCGATACCGATCCCCCAGTTAATTTTACCGTTGGTGCAGTCGATATGGTCGATAACGTGGTCTGAGATCAGGATGTTCTGGTCGTTGATCGCCACGTTCCACTCAATGGCATCGCCCTGTAGATAGCTGAAGTGGCAGTTGGTGATTCTGGCGCCATCTACCTGGTTGTGGAACCCCTGACGCAGGATCGCATAGTTCGCCTTCGTGACCCGCAGATTGTCGATCAGCAGGTTGCGCATCACCCGCGGTTTTTTACCGCCGATGTAAATCTGGGTTACCGGGCCATAGCCGCTCATGGCCAGCCCCTGGATCACGCAGTCGGAGCCGCGAACGTCGAGGGTGATGTTTTCGCTGCGCCCCTCCCCTTCCCCAATCACTTTACTGCCATCCTGCAATACCAGCCGTCCCCGTCCATTGCCGGTCAGCGCGCCGCGGATGCGCAGGGTTTTACCCTCGGGGATAAAAATGGCGGTGTTGATGTTATCGCAGGTGAGCCCGGCGGGTACCACCACGGTGTCGCCGTCGGTAAAGGCCTTTTTGAAGGCTGCGATCCAGTCACGATGGTTATACCGGCTGATGTCCACCGTGGCGCCGCTCGCGGCGGCACGCACGCCTGTCATGGATGCGGCGGCCAGTACGGAACAGGTAGTGACAAACGCGCGTCGCGTCATCTCTTTCGGCATATCGCCTCCCTTTTTAAAGCGTCTGTAGCAGAGTGGCTAACTGCCGGTTGATCAGGTGTTGATTAAAATCGTTCTCGACTTTCCGGCGCGCATTGTGCAGCACGGGCGAGAGCTCATGGTCATCCAGCGCGGCGAAGCGCTCCAGCTGCGTGGCCAGCGCCTCGGGGTTGTTCTCTTCCACCAGCCAGCCGGAGTGGCCGGGTTCGATCAGTTCAGGAATGCCGCTGTGTACCGTGGAAACCACCGGGATACCCACCGCCATCGCCTCCATCAGCGCCACCGGGATGCCTTCCATATCGCCATCCGTGCCGGTGACCGACGGCAGTAAGAAGACATCGGCGGCATCGAGCATGGCTTTGACCTCATGGCTGGGCTTGAACCCCGGCATCTCGACATACTCCTCCAGCTCGTACTGTTCGATCAGGGTGCGCAGGCGGCGCTCCCAGGGGCCAATGCCGAGAATACGATAGCGAAAAGCTACCCCGCGCGCTTTTAGCTGCCGGCAGGCCTCGATCGCCACGTGCAGCCCTTTTTTCTCAGTCAGGCGTGCCACTGAGATAATTTCCAGCGGAGTTCCCGGGGCCTTCACCGGTCGTTGGGTAAAGCGATCCATATCCACGCCCATGCGCGAGACGGTGATTTTTTCGGGCGGGCAGCCCATGTTTTTCAGACGCCCGGCCCAGAGATCGCTTATCGGCAGCATCATATCGCCACGCTGAAACAGGCGTTGATACTCCGGGGTGTAGTGCGCCAGTACCTCCCGGCTGGAGATATCGATCCCGTGGAAGACGGTAGCAATTTTCCCCTCGATAACCCCCAGCTCGCGCAGCTTGGCCGCCGTGACGCCCGCCGGGCCGAAATGGGCGATAAACACATCCGCGCGCCAGGGCCGTGCCGTCTGGCCGCAGATGGCGGAGAGGATCAGGTTGCGCGATTCGGCGCCATAGCGGGAAACATTCAACGCCCTCCAGGTGCCGGGGCGATGCAGCCCGCGCAGAGTCTGACGGGCGCGGTAGCCCAGTTTTGCCAGCTTGCCCTGCGGCTCATCCTGCAGCCAGCGGGTTTTGCTGGCCAGGTCGTATTGCGTCCACGCGGCATGGGTATTTTGCGTGTCGCCCTTCTGCAGGGCGACGATCTCCACGTCATAACCCATATCAATAAACGCGGTGATCTGGTTCAGCACAAAAGTTTCTGACGAGAGCGGGAATTTCAGCAAGAAGAAACCAACCTTCATTTGCCCTCCCCGACCCGATCCAGCACCGATTTCACCATCCTGATGCCGTTCTCACGTTCGGCTTTCACCGCCACCGCGAGGCGTTCGTTGATGGCCGGCAACTGGCCGAGGGTGTCGCCCACCATCGCGCCCAGGGAGCCATCCAGCAGATGGCGAATATCCACCGCCATCTCCGGCATCCCCAGCTGCTGCATGATCCCGGCAGACTTGTGTTCATAGTTAATGGCAATGGCCGGGGTGCCAAAGTTCATGGAGATGATCGCGGAATGCAGACGGGTGCCGACGGTCAGATCGCAAGCCCCCAGCAGTTTGCCCATCTCGAGGTCGTTCAGTTCGTCCATCACCACGTGATATCGGGATGGATCGCTGACGTGCTGGCGCAGGTTGAGCGCCACCATGCGGTCATCTTTGTTGTAGCTGTCGATCCCGGTACAGGTGGAGAGCGCCAGCACCTGATAACCACTGTCCAGTACCCGGTTGACCACCTCAGCAAAGGCCTTTTCGTAGGCCGCCTGGGTGGTGCCCAGACGTTTGTCGAACGGGGCCAGTTCGCGCAGGGTAATGGCGACGGTTTTTTGCTGCCCCGCCACGTTCAGCCAGTGCTGCACGGCATAGCTCGGGGTAAAGTTCGCCTCCTGATGATCCACCAGCCAGGCGGTGTCCACACCCTGCCCCACTTTGGTTGTATCGATCTCGCTGCGCTGCATCAGATTCAGACTTACCGACTCACGCAGGATCAGGGCATCGCAGTGGCCAAACACATAGTTCGCCAGCTGGTTGAACTGCGGATCCTGGAACGGCCCGACGCTGTGGCCGACCATAAACAGCGGTTTTTTCGCCATAAAGGTACAGAGCGCATGCTCAAACTGCGGCACGCCGTAGAGGTCAACGAAGAAGGAGCCGCCCACCTGGATGATGGCGTCGTAGCCGGAGAGCAGACGAACAAAATCGGTAAAGCCCTGAGCGATAGCAATGTTGCGCAGCTTGCCGGTGTCGGTCACCCGGGAGAGGAGGACCTGATGCTGATAGCGGCGGCGCAGCACCTTTTTCACCCGGCCCATTACCCCTGCGGCACTGTTATGCTGTTTCATCTGGCTGTAGAGCGGATCGCCCATCACCGGGCGGTTCAGCAGCCAGGAGGAGCTCACCGGGTAGCGGCTCATCACATCGACTTCGGTCTCCGGCGACAGAGCGTAAATGGCATCCAGCAGGCCGCGCAGAATGGCGCTGTCACCACGGTTACCACAGGTATGGTTGCCCAGAATCAGTAATTTCATAATAACCTCTTAAAAGATTCCCCTCCCCAAAGGGTGAGGGGGAGGAAATAATTAGCCTGCGCGAAGCAGCGTTTTTATCTTTTCGTTGCGGCAGAACTGACGCTTGATCTCCACCACCAGCGCATTCCGCGACAGCACGATCATCACCGCGAAGGCCAGCGCACCGGCTGCCACCTGCACCGCCAGCAGCGCCGCCAGCGGCAGTTGGCCGTTAAGGACGATACCCAGGCCATAGCTCACCGCCAGCGTCGGCAGCGACAGGTAAAACGGCAGCCACAAGCTCAGGATGTACTGACGATAGCTGGAGCCCAGCACCGGCTTAATCATTACGAAGTAGCTCAGCACGGTATTGATTATCTGCACCAGCAGGAAGCCCAGCGTTACCCCCATCGCGCCGGCCAGATGGCCGCCGATGACGATCGCCGGGATAAACAGGAATGTTTTAAACACATTGAATTTGAAGCTGATATCGACGCGGGCTTTGGCCATTAGCAGGGAACCAATCGGGTTACCAACCGAGCGTAGCAGCCCCACCACGCACAGCAGCTGCAGGATCGGCACAATGCTGACCCACTTTTCACCGAACACCAGCGGCACCAGATTTCCGGAAACCACCATCAGCCCCAGCAGGGTCGGGAAGTTAATGATCCCCACCACCGACAGCAGCTTGTAGAAGTTGATCCGCAACTTTTCAGTGTCGTCCTGAATTTTGGCAAAAGCCGGGAACAGCACGCGAGTGATGATCGGGTTAAGCTTCATTGGCGGCACCACCGCCACGTTGTACGCCAGGTTATAGCCCCCCGCCACGCTGGCCCCGAGGATGCGCGCCAGTACTAAAGTGGAAAGGTTGGTGTTGACGTAGTTGATGATGCTGTCGGCGGTCAGCCAGGCGCCGAAGCGCAGGTTGGACGATACCGAAGAGAGCGAGAAGTGGAAGCCAGGACGGTAAATCTTGCGGCCAAAGTAGCCGAACAGCAGGGTGCGTACGGCAGAGTTCACCAGATACCCGAGGATCGCGGTCATTGCCAGCGGCCAGAAATGGGCGCTGACCACGGTAAAGGTAAACCCGGCCAACACCGCGCTGGTCTCGATCATGCCGATTTTGCTGAACTCCAGCTCCTTTTGCATCAGGGCGCGGAACTGCTGCCCATGGGGGATCACCACAAACGCAAACGACAGGGCGCGCATCAGCGGGGCCAGCTCCGGGTTATTCAGCGCGTCAGCAATAACATCACTGAGCAGGAAAAGTGCGACAAATACCAGCACCCCAAGGCCAACGTTCAGCCAGTAGAGGGTGGTCAGCTCCAGCTGGCTGATCTCCTTACGCTGAATAATCGAGTTGGCGATGCCGAAGTCCGACAGCGTATCGGCCAGAGCGATGATCACCAGCGAGACGGTCAACAGGCCAAACTGGTGGTTATCAATAATGCGCGCCAGCACCGTCATCTGCACCAGCCCGAGGCCGATGATGATCACCGTGGCGATAGCCGACCACTTTGCTCCGCTGAGGGTTTTCTCACGTAAGCTCATGTTAGTACGCCGCTTTATTCACGAAGCCCTTGAAGACGGTGAGAAAAACGATTTTGATATCGAACCAGAGGCTCCACTCACGGATGTACTCCAGATCGAACTCAATGCGTTTTTCCATCTTCTCCAGGGTGTCGGTTTCACCGCGCCAGCCGTTGATCTGCGCCCAGCCGGTGATGCCCGGTTTCACTTTATGGCGCAGCATGTAGCCTTCAATCAGGGCGCGATACTGCTCGTTATGTGCCACGGCGTGCGGACGCGGGCCGACAATCGACATGCCCCCGGTTAACACATTAATAAACTGCGGCAGTTCGTCGAGGGAGGTGCGGCGCAGGAAGTTACCGACGCGGGTGACGCGCGGATCGTTTTGCGTCGCCTGGGTCACCACCTCGTCGTTTTCCATCACCTTCATGGAGCGGAATTTCCACACCATGATCGGCTTCCCGTCCATGCCGTAGCGGGTCTGGCGGAAGATCACCGGCCCTTTTGAGGTGAGTTTAACCGCCAGGGCAATGGCGCAGAGCACCGGGGAGATCAGCAGCAGGATCATCGAGGAGAGGACGATGTCCTCCGCGCGCTTCAGCACCCGGTTGAGCCCGGAAAGCGGCGTGTCATACAGCGGCACCACCGGCACGCCGTTTACCTCTTCAATGCGGGAATGCAGGATGTTAAAGGTGAAGACATCAGGGATCAGGATCACCGAGCAGGTAGTATCCGCCAGTTTGCGCATCAGGGTTTTGATTCGGGCTTCGTCGCTCATCGGCATGGCGATGTAGACGTTGTGGATCTTGCCGGCTTTGGCATCGTCAATCAGCTGGGAATAATTACCGGCCCAGTCAGCAGAGACACCGCCGGGCTGCGCGTCGTGATAGACCCCGACCACGTCAAATCCCAGCCACGGCTCCTTGCGAAAACCGTCCAGCAAAGCCAGTCCCGCGGGCATACTCCCGGCCACCGCCACCCGGCGAGTGTTGTAGCCGCGGTTACGCAGCCAGCCCGCGCCGTAGCGGATAAGCGATCGGCAGACCACCATCCCCACGCTGGTGAGCAGGTACCAGGCAAAATAGGTGGCAAAGCGATTATCAAAGTCGTTGTTAAACGCCACCAGCCCGAAGCTGAAGACCAGGCTTAAGGTCCAGTTCTGCAACAGCAGCAGGAGCTCGGTGGCGATCTTGACGCCACGCCATGAACGGTAGAAGTCGGTCATCCCGCCGATCATCTGGAAGACCACCAGCGCGATCAGCGCCATCAGCAGGTGCATGTAGAGGAAAGGCAGCCCGCTGAGTTTACACACCATCCACAAGCCACCGAACATGATGGTGATATCAGAAAAACGCTGCACCATAGAGATTAACGATGCATTCGTTTTGGCTCGCTCGCGCTTTTTTAGATTTGTCATCGTTGTTCCTGTTTCAGGGTCCCCTCCCCCGTCGGGAGAGGGGCAAGGATTACTGATTCAACAGCGCCATAATGTCCTGCGTTCGCGCCGCCATCAGCGCCGCATCGGCGCGGGATTCCACGTTCAGGCGCACCACCGGCTCGGTATTCGACGAGCGTAAATTGAAGCGCCACTGGGGGAAGGTCATGCTGATGCCGTCGGTACGGTCGATCTCCAGCGCGTGCAGAGCGAAGTGGTTCTCCACCCGGGCAATCGCCTCGGCCGGGGCCGCGAGGGTGCTGTTGATCTCCCCGCTCGCCGGGAAGGCCGCCATGCGGTCACGCACCAGCTCACCCAGCGACTGGCCCTTCAGGCACAGCAGTTCGGTGACCAGCAGCCACGGGATCATCCCGCTGTCGCAGTAGGCAAAATCGCGGAAGTAGTGATGGGCGCTCATCTCGCCGCCGTAAATCGCGTCTTCTTCGCGCATCCGCTCTTTGATAAACGCATGGCCGGTCTTCGACATCACCGGGGTACCGCCCGCCGCCGCGACCACATCCACCGTGTTCCAGGAGAGACGCGGGTCGTGAATAATGCGCGAACCGGGGTTTTTCTCGAGGAAGGCTTCCGCCAGCAGGCCGACGATGTAGTATCCCTCGATAAACTGCCCTTTCTCGTCGAACAGGAAGCAGCGGTCGAAATCGCCGTCAAAGGCGATGCCCATGTCCGCGCCGTGCTCAATCACCGCGTTGCGGGTGTCGGCCCGGCACTCCGGCAGCAGCGGGTTCGGAATACCGTTCGGGAAGGTACCGTCCGGGGTATTGTGAACTTTGATGAAGGTGACAGGCACGTTAAGCGCCTTAAAGCGGGCTTCCAGGGCATCCACCACCGGGCCTGCCGCGCCGTTACCGGAGTTGATCACAAGCGTGAGCGGCTTGAGGTTCGCCAGATTGATGTATCCCAGCAGGTGGTCGATATAGGCCTCACGCAGATCGAGAGTTTTATAGCTGCCGCGCTTCGCCTCGTTCACCGGCGGGAAATTGTTGGCTTCCGCCAGACGCTGTACGTCGCGCAGGCCGGTGTCGCCGCTGATCGGACGAGCCCCTTCGCGCACCAGCTTCATGCCGTTGTAGTCCATCGGGTTATGGCTGGCGGTCACTTCGATGCCGCCGTCGACACCTAAATGGAAGGTGGCAAAGTAGATCTCTTCGGTACCGGACAAACCGATGTCCAGCACGTCGACGCCCGCGTCCTGCAGCCCTTTCGCCAGCGCCAGCTTCAGGGATTCGCTGGTCAGACGCACGTCGCCGCCCAGCACAATGGTTTTTGGCTTTAAGTATTCGCCGTACGCGCGGCCAATGCGCCACGCAATGTCCTCATTCAGCTCTTCACCGAGCTTGCCGCGAATATCGTAGGCTTTAAAACAGGTTAATTTTTGCATCATTACCCCTTATTCAGGCAACAGTTGGCCCGACCCTGACAGGGCCAATTAAATTTTTATCTTTTCGTAGGCCCGGTAAGCGCAGCGGCACCGGGCAAATGCGTAAGCGCTATACGCGCCCGTAACGATCCTCAAAGCGGACAATATCGTCCTCTTCCAGGTACGAGCCGGAGCGCACCTCAATCAGGTCGAGCGGGATTTTCCCCGGGTTTTCCAGACAGTGGGTCGCGCCCAGTGGGATGTAGATCGATTCGTTTTCCCCCAGCAGCGTCACCACCTCGTCGATGGTCACTTTGGCGGTACCCGCCACCACCACCCAGTGCTCGGCGCGGTGATGGTGCATCTGCACCGACAGCCCTTCGCCTGGTTTAACGGTGATGCGTTTGACCTGGTAGCGATCGCCCTCGTCGATGGAGTCGTATTTGCCCCATGGACGGTAAACTTCGCGGTGAATGTGGTGCTCATGGCGACCATCGGCCTTAATCTGCTCCACCACTTTTTTGACGTCCTGCACTGCGTTGCGATCGGCAATCAGCACCGCGTCTTTGGTCTGCACCACCACCAGATCTTTGACGCCGACGGTGGTCACCAGCCCGGATTCGGCATAAACGTAGCTGTTCTCGGTTTTATGGCTGATCACATCCCCGTGATGGACGTTGCCTTCCGGGGTCTGGGCGCTGATCTCCCAGAGCGATGACCAGGAGCCAACGTCGCTCCAGCCCGCATCCATCGGGACCACTACCGCATCAGCGGTACGTTCCATTACCGCATAATCCACCGACTCTTCCGGACAGGCGAGGAACGCGGCTTCATCGACGCGAATAAAGTCCAGATCCGGGTCGACGGTTGCCATGGCTTTTTCGCAGGCATCCAGGATATCCGGACGGAACTTTGCCAGCTCTTCCAGATAACGACCGGCGCGGAACAGGAACATGCCGCTGTTCCAGTAATATTCACCGCTGGCGACGTAGGCCTGGGCGGTTTCCATATTCGGCTTTTCGACAAACTGCGCCACGTCAAAGGCCAGGCTGTCGCCCTCGCCCGGCGTGATGTTGCCGCGGCGAATATAGCCATAGCCGGTTTCCGGCAGATCCGGCACGATGCCGAAGGTCACCAGCTTGCCGCTTTCGGCATAGGGAATGGCTGAACGCACGGCATCGCGGAAGGCCTCTTCCTGCTGGATCACGTGATCCGCCGCCAGCACCAGCATCAGCGGATCGCAATCCGGGCTGCTGCGTTGCGCCGCCAGCGCCGCCAGGGCGATGGCCGGGGCGGTGTTGCGCCCGGCAGGCTCAAGAATGATGTTTTCGGTCAGCTTGTTCAGCTGACGCAGCTGCTCGGCGACGATAAAGCGGTGCTGTTCATTACAGATCACCACCGGGCTTTCACAATTCACGCCATTCAGACGGTTCACCGTCGTCTGCAGCATGGTGAGTTCCCCTTTCAGGCAGAGGAACTGTTTTGGATAGAGCACGCGGGAGAGCGGCCACAACCGGCTGCCAGAGCCACCTGCCATTACCACCGGGTACAACGTATTTTTACTCATGATTTATCCCCGAATATCTGCAATAAACTGGCTCAGCACGTTCTCTTTCTCGAGCGTGCGTTCGGCATAGTCACGGGCGACCCTGTTCTCTTTGGGCATCGTCAGCGCCTGTTCAATCCCGGCTACTAGCGCGGGCACCGACTCGGGCTCCACGCACACGGCGATCCCCGGCAGGGTGTCGCACAGCTGGCCCAGCTCGGTATGGGCTTCGGCAGTGATCACTGCGTTGCCGCCCACCGCCAGAATGTTGGTCAGCTTGGAGGGCAGAACCGCATCCGCCGCGCCGCGCTTCTGCACCACGAGATGGCAGTCGGCCATCTTCAGCAGCGCCGGTAAGGCGTCGTAAGACTGCAGCGGGAAAAACTGAACATTCTGCAGGCCGCGCTCGCGGGCCATTTTCTCCAGCCGCGCTTTGCCGCCCCCCTGGCCGACAATCACAAACTGCCAGGGCTTATCGCTGAGCGCTGCGGCGGCGTCGATGACGTTCTCCAGCCCCTGCTTCTCACCGATATTGCCGGAATAGAGCACAATCTTTTGCGCTTCAGCCAGACCCAGCTGTGCGCGCAGCGCCGCCACGTCTTCAGGCGTGATGTCGCGAAAACGCGCCACTTCAGACCAGTTAGGGAAGAAGATCACCTTCTCTGCCGCCACGCCCTTCTCCTGCGCCTTGTTCATCATTGAGCGGGAGATGGTCGAGACATAATCCACGTTGTGCAGGCCGCTGCGCTCGAAGGCGCTGGCCAGTTTCGCGACTTTGCCGCCTTTGCCTTTGCCCGCCATGCCCAGACCGAGCATGGCGTCCACTTCATAATCCTGAATGTGCAGCAGGGTGCGGGCCCCGGAGAGTTTGCCCAGCAGGCGCATGCCCGGGGTACAAAACAGGGTCGGCACCACGCCGATAATGCGATCCGGCTTCCAGCGACGTTGCGCCATCAGCGGGAAGAAACTGCTCAGGGCAAAGCTGCCCAGGTGAATCAAACGCTTTAAGGTTGAGGGCTGCTTAGGCACGTACAGCGGGCAGCGCCAGACGGTGGCAGCCCCCTCTTCACGGCGGTAGCGCCAGCTTGAATAGCGCTCGCCCACTTTCCATTCCGGGTAGTAAGGCGGGGCCGTAATGACCCGCACCTCATGACCCTGTCTGGCCATCCACTCCACCATCTCGCCGGTGTATTTGCCGATACCGGTCAGTTCGGGAGAGTAGTTAATGCCGTACACGAGGATCTTCATAGTCCCGGTACCCCAACCTGATCCAGGAAATAGGCCCGGCTGTTGTCATGCACGTTATCGCTTGCCAGCAGGGCGTCCGGTTTCAGCCAGCGGTAGTCGTCGTGTTGGGAATCAGGCAGACGCAGGTCTGCCTGATTCACCTGCAGGCGATACCCGATCACCACGTAGTGGGTGGTGAAACCGGTGCCGGAAAAGTTGTCGTCATAGAAGTGCTGCCAGACCCCGTAGAACTGCCCCGCCGTCATCGGCAGGCGCAGCCCCAGCTCCGCCTCAGTGAGACGCGCGAAAGCATTTTCCAGCGTCTCGTCTTTCTGCACCCGCCCCCCCGGCACGAACCAGTAGCCCTGCGCCGGACGGTTGGTACGCTGCCCGAGCAGGAACTCGCCCCGCTCGTTCTCCACAACCAAATCGATGGAGATCAGCGGCGTGGAACGCACCACAGTGGCAAAATCTTCCTGACTTAAAAACATATCTACCCCCGGAAGCGCTGCTGGTTTTCCAGGAACCACTGGTAAGTGCTGGCCAGCCCTGCGGCCAGCGTCACCTCATGGAACCAGCCCAGCTGATGCAGACGAGTCACATCCAGCAGCTTGCGCGGCGTGCCGTCGGGTTTGCTGGCATCGAAGGCCACGCGCCCCTTGTATCCCACCACCTGAGCGATGGTCTCGGCCAGCTCGCGAATGGTGCAGTCCACCCCGGTGCCGACGTTGATGTGCGACAGCATCGGCTCGGTGTTCTCCTGCCACACCTCGCGGGCCAGCTCCATCACGTGAATGCTGGCGGCAGCCATATCATCCACGTGCAGGAACTCGCGCATCGGCGTGCCGCTGCCCCACACCACCACTTCCGGCGCGTTGCTGACGGTCGCCTCGTGAAAACGACGCAGCAGCGCCGGGATCACGTGCGAGTTGCTCGGGTGGAAGTTATCGTTCGGGCCGTACAGGTTGGTCGGCATCACCGAGCGATAGTCGCGACCGTACTGGCGGTTATAGGACTCGCACAGCTTGATCCCGGCAATCTTGGCGATGGCGTAGGGCTCGTTGGTGGCTTCAAGGGTGCCCTGCAGCAGCTCGCTCTCGGCGATCGGCTGTTTCGCCATCTTCGGATAGATACAGGAGGATCCGAGGAACAGCAGCTTGTTCACGTTATGCAGATGCGCAGCGTGAATGATGTTGCTCTCGATCATCATGTTTTCGTAGATGAAGTCCGCCGGATAGGTATTGTTTGCAACAATACCGCCCACTTTTGCCGCCGCCAGATAGACCTGATCGATACGCTGTTCGGCAAAGAAGGCCTGTACCGCGCCCGCATCCAGCAGGTTCAGTTCATCACGGTTGCGCAGCACCAGTTCAACGTTGCCGCGCTGTTCCAGCTGGCGGACAATTGCGGAACCCACCATCCCGCGATGACCGGCAACAAAAATTCGTTGTTTGCTCATACTCAGGACTCCAGCGCGATGGCAACCTCGTAGCCATGGGACTTGAGCAGGGAGTGTTTCTTCGCCGCTTCAAGATCGTGGGCCACCATCTCTGACACCATCTCCTGGAGGGTGATTTCCGGCTTCCAGCCCAGTTTTTCATGCGCTTTGCTTGGGTCGCCGAGCAGGGTTTCCACTTCAGCAGGACGGAAGTAGCGCGGGTCAACCTGGACAATCACATCGCCCGGCTTCACGCCCGGTGCGTCATGGCCGGTGACGGAAACGACGATACCTTTCTCTTCCACGCCGGTGCCTTCAAAGCGCAGTTTGATACCCAGCTGGGCTGCCGCCATCTCAACGAACTGACGTACGGAGTACTGCACGCCGGTGGCGATAACGAAGTCTTCTGGTTTTTCCTGCTGCAGCATCATCCACTGCATTTTCACGTAGTCTTTGGCATGGCCCCAGTCACGCAGGGAGTCCATGTTGCCGAGGTGCAGGCAGGATTCCAGACCCTGGGCAATGTTGGCGATAGCGCGGGTGATCTTACGGGTGACGAAGGTTTCGCCGCGGCGCGGGGATTCGTGGTTGAACAGAATGCCGTTACAGGCGTAGATGCCGTAGGACTCACGGTAGTTCACGGTGATCCAGTAGGCGTACATTTTAGCCACAGCATACGGCGAGCGCGGGTAGAACGGGGTCGTCTCTTTTTGCGGGATCTCCTGCACCAGGCCATACAGCTCGGAGGTGGACGCCTGGTAGAAACGGGTTTTCTTCTCCAGACCAAGGAAGCGAATGGCTTCCAGCAGACGCAGGGTACCCATCGCATCCACGTCGGCGGTGTATTCCGGGGATTCGAAGGAGACCGCTACGTGGCTCATCGCGCCCAGGTTGTAGACCTCATCCGGCTGCACTTCCTGCAAAATACGGGTCAGGTTGGAGCTGTCGGTCAGGTCACCGTAGTGCAGGTGGAATTTCGGGTTTGCTGCATGCGGATCCTGGTAGATATGATCCACGCGCTCGGTGTTAAACGAGGAGGCACGACGTTTGATTCCGTGCACTTCGTAGCCTTTTTCCAGCAGGAGTTCCGCCAGATAAGAACCATCCTGTCCGGTAACGCCGGTGATGAGAGCGACTTTAGACATGTTTATTTTCTCCAGACTTATCAGAAGTTATTTAGTTTCAACGCGTTCGCGTATCGCCACTGCGGGATTGCCACGGCAAAGCTTATTTGCCGGTAGCGATTTAAAAACACTGCTGCGCGCACCCACAACGGTGCCATCGCCGATGGAAACGCCGGGCGCGACAAAAACGTCGGTCGCCAGCCAGCATTTCTCACCCAGGGTGATGGGCTGCGCATTAATATCAAAATGTTGACTCATATAATCGTGACTGCCGGTACAGAGATAACACTTCTGCGATACCACCGAATTGGCACCAATCGAAATATCACCCAGCGTATATAACACCGCGTCGTCGCCCACCCAGGCGTTATCCCCTAAGGTTAATTTCCACGGGTAGGTAATTTTTACCGACGGTCGAATCACTGCGTTTTTTCCGATTTTTGCGCCAAACAGGCGTAATAAAAAGGCGCGCCAGCGGTACATTATTTGTGGTGACCAGGCAAATAACGTTGCCTGCACCGCCCACCATAACTGCACCTTAATACCGCCTGCGCCACGAAAACCTTTTGGCACAGAGAAGCCACTTAATTCCTGCATTGTGTTTCCTTATATTCAGGCTTTGTTATATAAGGCTTTAGTTTTACCCGTCGTTTTCAGACGTAATAAATAAGATAATTCCGCGAGCACGCCCGGCATGCGCAATATCTGGCGCTGCACTTTTTTTGCATCCTGGCATAATTCAAGATTATTCGAGGTTGACACCCCGCCCATCGAAAATTCAGAGACCAGGCCCGGCAGTCGTTTAAACGGATAACCGGCTTTATACATTCTGGCGGTCAGGGCGTAATCTGACGAGACGCGATACTGCAGATCGTAGGGGTACGTTTTTAATCCACTCAGGGGAAAGAAAATCGCCTGATGGCTGGCCGGCAGGCTGTGGTAAATATACCAGCCCGGCTTCGCTGCCCTGCGGACTTTATTGCCGTCGCCAAAATCGAGTAAGGCGTCGCCCATGACCATGGCGTTACCCTGCACCCGGTTGAGCTGGCGTACAAACTGCGCCACGTCGTCATGAAAAATATCGCCGGAGTTGAGGAAGATAGCGTAGCGCCCCTGGGCCATATCGATGCCTTTATTCATCGCATCGTAGATACCGCGGTCCTTCTCGCTGACGTAACGTAAGTTGAACTCCCCGTTCAGTTTTTCGAGAAACTCCGCCGTGCCGTCGTTCGAACCGCCATCCACCACAATCCATTCAAAGCTGAGGCTGGGATCGCGGGCCAGATTGCGCAGCGACCGCCAGGTTTTTACCACGCCGTCAAGGTTACGGAAGGCAACAGTAATAACGCTGAGTAACATAAACCACCTCGTTATGAATGCGTAATATTAAGCGCCTTGCGCAAAATAAACGGGCAAACAATTAAGAATGCGTACTCCGGGCTAAATATTGACCCGGTAAAAAACAGCGACACCGGCGTAAAAAGATAAAGCTGTACGCGAAAATTCTGATTATCACCAAAGGCGCTGATCGTCATTTTGAAAACTTTGAACAGATACCACGCCGTTAATAACACTGCGAACCAGGAAAAATAAATAATCAGCAGATACAAGCCATTGTCTATGGTTTTTCCGACATCCGCACCGTTAAAGATTCCGAATGATGCGACATATTCATAAAGTGAGCCAAATCTGACAACGCCATCAATATGGGTTAAAGAGTAACCCACCATCACCAGTGGACCGATAATACGGTAATAGGATGACGATCCTTCGGTTCCTAAATCACCCAGACGCTCGGAAATATACGGGAAGGCGAATACCACCCCGACCAGAAACACTGACAATGAAATGATCGCCAAAGGTAACTTTTTCTTGATGGCCTCTTTATTCAGATACTGGAACGCCCACTCCAGGAGGTAAAAAAGAATAAAGGTCATTACCCCGGAGAACGATCCAGACAGGACTATTCCTGCAAGAATCATAGCATCGCTCTTGGGCGTTTTGATACCAAACTGTTTGATGCTGAGCCAAATTGAGATTAACGCCAGAGCGAAGAATGCCGGTTCGAAATAGAGTGCCGTGGTACGCTTGCCGCCAAATTTAATGAAATTCAGTACATAGCTATTACTGTAAATAAGATATTTCGAAATTATTTCCATCAGGCTACTGCCGCCCGTCAAAATAATTTGCGCCATCTCCAGCGCCGCTATCATAACAATGATGCCGATGACCAGATAAAAGAACCTGAGGATCTTCCGATAATTGTGCGGCGAGATAGTTTTAAAACGAATACTCCACACCATCCCGATAATGATCACGATATAGACGAACAGCATGGTAGAGGTGACATATTTGCTGGCGTCCAGCGACTGACCAAAGATGTAGTTAAAGGCCGTCAGCCCGACGCCCAATCCCAGCGCAATCATCAACTTTTTCACGCTGATCTTGTCGACAAACAGCAACAGCAGCAGCGGTAAAAAAGTGACGATGGTGATGGGGAAGCTCTCACCCAGCTGGGCAATTTTGACGTTGACCAGCAGGTAGATCAGCGGCAGCAGCAGATAGCTACAGATTCTGATAGAACGAGACATACTCCTCCAGCATCTGTTGTCCACTGTAGGCCTGGCGGCTGCGGGTGCGGAACGATTCCAGGTCAGTGCCAAAAACCGCCTGGGCGATCTCCGCCTTCGACAGCTGCACCAGCGGCAGCACCTCGTTTTCACTGAAGGTTTTGCCCCCTGATTTCTCCAGCACTTCCCGGGCGGCGTCACTGTGGGTAGCGATCACCGGCACCCCGATGGAAAGCGCCTCGCACAGGATCAGCGGGTAGTTATCAACCCGGGAACTGAACACCAGCGCGTCCATACCGTTCAGGGCGCTCATCAGCTTGCGCTTGTCGGTTTCGAAGCCGTGGTTGATCACGTTGGCGCCGTCAAAGGGCGAAAACTTGCCGAAGGTGTGCAGTTCGACCTTATCGCCAAGGGCCATGATCTGGCGCACCAGCTGCTGGTTGGTTTTGCCGTCGTAGCGCAGGTCGTGGGCCACCACCGCGATTTTCGGTTTGCTCGGCGTGACGGCGACCGGCGTCAGCTCCGCCAGAATGGCTTCCGTCGCCACGTCAATACCGTTATTGATGATCCGGCAGCGCCCTGCCCCGTACAGGCTGTTAAAGGCGTCGGCCACATGCTGGCTGGGGGAGATAAACTGGCAGCCGAGCGCCAGCATGTCGCGGAACAGCTGGCGTTTACCCGCCACCAGCTGGTGGGCGCGATCCACCTTCACCGGGGGATAGTTGCCGAGCGTCGGGCACTTCTGGCAATTGTCTTTCCAGCCTTCGCAGCCGTCGGTAAAGGCGCAGCGACCGGTGACGCTCCAGTGATCGTGCAGGGTCCAGACGAAGGTGGTATCGGGCTTGTGCGCCTGCACCTTTTGACAGAAGGCCACCACCTCCTCCAGCTTCAACCAGTAGCTGTGCAGCACGTGGAAATGCAGCACTACCGGGCCCGGCGTGCGGGTCACGGTGCGATACAGGTTGTTAAGGTTGCCGAAAAGATCGCGGTTAAACAGACGGAACAGCGCAATATTCGCCACCGAGGTCAGCCGCGGGGTGTGTTTCACCACCTGCGGGTAGCGGTCGTGGCTGACGCTCTTCTTGCCGCCCTTGCCGTAGCCGTAGATAAAGCGCGACTGGAGCCCTTTTTGCAGCGCGCGCTGGTGCAGATCCAGCGCCACCCCTGCCGCCCCGCCCTCGGCGAGACGCACGTTAAATTGCAGAATATTCATTTGATCACCTTCACCCGGGCCTTCTCACCCACCACCAGCGCGTTGTCCGGGATGCTGTCGAGCACCACGCTTCCCGCACCCACGGTAACGTTATTGCCCACGGTGATATCGCCGATCATCACCACGTTGGCGCCCAGCTCAACGTTATTGCCGATCACCGGGCAGGCCAGGCTGTCCGGGCCGCGGTTGCCGAGGGTTACGCCGTGACGGATGGTAAAATCATCCCCGGCGACCACGAACTTATTGATCACCACGGCATAGCCGTGGTGAATGGTAAAGCGCCGTCCGATGGTGGCCGCGGCCTGGATTTCGTAGCCGAAGAAGCACTCGGTGATGATGCGGTAGAGCACCAGCACCGGGGCCGCCCACAGATTGTTGAGGACGTTCTTTTTGCGCCAGACGGAGCAGAAATGTGCCACCCGGTAGGCCAGCACCATGCAGCAGGGGCGCAGGCTCCAGCTGTTTGCGCGACAATCTTCCAGCACCATTATTTCCCCCGCAGTCCGTCAGCCAGGCGCTTGCCGTTACGCACCGAGATCAGCGTCAGCAGCGTGCGCCAGTTCATGCGCTTGTTGCGGATCTGATACAGGGTAAACAGCTGATACTTACGGCTGGCGCGGTCGAACTTGTCCCGGTGCTTGCGGTAGAAGTGGAAGTAGCCGGAGAACTTTTTCGGCGAGGAGGTGATCTGCATCTCCCCGTGGTTGATGTGCAGGATCTGCGTCGCCTCGTCCACCTTCCAGGGCTCGCCATACTCCATCACCATCCGCAGGAAGATGTCGTAGTCCTGGGCGGCCTTCAGTTCGGTATCGAACAGGCACTCCTTAAAGCGCCATGCCCAGGTAAAGACCTGATTGCCGATGATGTTGCGCTTGTAGAACAGCTGGCGCGAGTATGGCGATTTCGGGTAGAGCGGCAGGCTGGCGGGCTGGGAGTAGACCTCCCCTTCGCAGACATAGTCGTTGGCATAGAGGAACGCATGGGTCACCAGATGGTGCTGATGCGCCAGGAAGGTCGAGAGCCGGTTCGGCGTCCACTCGTCGTCATCGTCAATGCCGGTCAGGTACTGGCCGTTGGCCTGTAGGATCGCCTGATTGCGTACCGCACAGGCGCCAGAGTTGATGGCGTTGTGGGTATAGACTACGCGCGGATCGTTGAGGTCAGTGACAAACTGCTGCAGCTGTTCCCAGGAGGAGGAGCAGTCGTCAACGATGATCAATTCCCAGTGGTCGTAATCCTGGCGCAATACCGACTTTATCGCACGGATCGCCAGCTGCTGACGGTTCCATGTCGGCATATAAATAGAAATCAAAGGGCGTGGTGTCATGGTATTCCCCGAATGGCTCATTACTTGCTGTCCGATTTATATTCGTACTCGTAATATCCGTAATCCTGATACCCGGTAGCGCGGCGGAAGATGGAGTTGAGGATCACCCCTTTCACCGCAATGCCGTTCTGCTCAAAGCGGCTGAGGCTGGTCTCGACCTCTTTCAGGGTGTTCACCGCATAACGCGCCACCATCAGAGTGGTACCCGCGTGGCGACCAACAATCGCCGCATCGGTCACCGCCAGGATTGGCGGGGTATCGATCAGCACCAGGTCATAATTCTCGCTGCCCCACTTCACCAGCTGGGTGAAACGCTCGCTCATCAGCAGTTCCGACGGGTTCGGCGGCACCTGCCCGCGAGAGACAAGGTCAAAGTTAGGGATGGAGGTCGGTTTCGCACACTGGCTGATATCCCCCTTGCCAAGCAGGATATCCGACAGCCCGTTTACGTTGTTGGTGCCCAGCAGTTCGTGGGTGTAGCCCTTACGCATATCGCAGTCGATCAACAGCACACGCTTGTTGGTCTGACTGACCACCGCCGCCAGGTTGGCGCAGACGAAGGTTTTACCGATCGACGGGCTGACCCCCGAGAGCATCAGCACATTGTTGCTGGCCTGCATCATGGCGAAGTGCAGGCTGGTGCGCAGACTACGAATGGCTTCGATGGCCAGATCCGTCGGGTTACCCACCGCCAGCAGCTGGCTCTGTTTGTAACGTTTAACCCCGTTCGTGGTTTTGACGTTGTCACGGGTTTTCTGCCATTCCGACAGCGGGATGCTGGCGTAGACATTGATGCCGTGCTCTTCCAGCACCTGCGGGCTTTCGATCCCACGGTTAAACAGGGAGCGCAGCAGGACCCCAACGATAGAGAGCATCAGGCCGAGAATGATGCTGCCGAGAATAATCAGCGCTTTCTTCGGCTTCAGCACGCCGGGCTGGGTGATGGCCGGATCGACAATCCGCACGTCGCCAACGGTGCTCGCTTCGGTGATCTTTAGCTCCTGCTGTTTGTTCAGCAGCTGCATATAAACCTGCTGGCCGGACTCCACGTCGCGGGTCAGACGCAGGATCTCCTGCTGGGTTTTTGGCATCGCGGTGACGCGACCGTTGAGTTTCGCCTTTTCCTCTTCCAGCGTCTGGCGTTTTTCCAGCAGCGTGCGGTAGGCAGGGTGGCGTTTGGTGTAGAGTTTGGAAATTTCCGCCTCTTTAAAGGTCAGCTCGTTGAGCTGGGCGTCGATATTGACCATCGAATCCAGCACCGACTTCGCCTCCAGCGGCAGGTCGACGGAATCTTTATCCTGGCGGAAGGCGTTGAGCTTGTTCTCGGCCTCATCCAGATGACCGCGCACCTCCGGGAGCTGTTTGGCAAGGAAGTCGAGACTTTTTGACGCCTCTTCCGACTTGCGCTTCACGTTTTGTGCCTGGTAGTTGCGGGTGATGCTGTTGAGAATGTCGCGGATCTTATCCTTGTCTTCCCCGGTAAAGTTCAGCCTCAGCACCCCGGTATCTTTCCCGGTTTCGGTGACCGTCAGGTTGCCCTGCAGGTTATTGATCATCCCCAGCATTGAGAATTTGCTGACGGTAAATTCGCTGCCGCTCTCGGCATGAATGGCGCTGACCATCATGCTCACGCCGTCTTTCGTCAACATTTCACCCACCTTGCCGCGGGCGCTAAACCCGGCGTCGCTGGTGAGCTGATACTGATCTTTGCCCAGCACCTCGAGGGTGAAGACCTGGCTGGCCCCCCCGGCTGGCAGCGTAAAGGTGGTCACTTTGACGGTATCGTTCTGACGGCCCATCAGCCGATCCCAGCCTGCGCCAAACACCGGGAAGGTGTTTTTGCTGACGCCGATATCGAGATCCAGATCGTCCACGGTTTTACCCAACACCAGGCGGGACTGAATCAGCTCGATTTCCGCCTGCGAGGCGGGCGGCTTGTTCGCCAGCGCCGAACCAATGTCCTGCACCAGCGAACTGCCGCTGTTCTGCTCAATTTGCACCAGCGCGTCGGCGCTGTAGATCGGGGTGGCAAAGAGGGTGTAAATCACCGCCGCAACGGCAAACACCGCGGTGATCCCTATCACCCACCAGCGCGCCTCAACCACGGTGCCGATCAGACGACCAATATCAATTTCATCACTGCCCGCGCTCGGGGCGGCAGAAGGTTTTACGTTTGCTGTCATTATTATCCCTGCTGAACGTTCAGTGCCTGTGCCCACTGGCGGGCAGACTGGTCGAGTAAGGTGTAAACCGCCTCAAACGCTTCATGGCTTTTGCGATACGGATCGGGGATCTCACGCTCGTTATCCCAGTGACCAAAGAGCATCACCTTGCCGCGCATCTCCGGTGCGATATCGCACAGGGCGTGGATGTGGCGTTTTTCCATGGCGAGGATCAGGTCATAGTCACGGCACAGGCTGGCTGACACCTGACGGGCGCAATGCCCGTCGAGCGAAAGCTGATGCTCTGCCGCGACCTGACTTGCGCGCTCGTCAGCACCTTTACCTACCAGTGCCCCCAGCCCGGCTGACGCGACGGTCAGCTGTGGCTGGTACTGTTTCAAAAGCCGCTCAGCGGTGGGGGAACGGCAAATATTCCCCACACAAACCACCAGAATTTTGTTAAACATCGTCATCACCAGTTGTGGTACTGATGTACCGTGTCGGTCATGGTATGGATATTGTTGATGGTCGGCATCAGCTGGTTCATCACACGGTTCCAGCGCGTTATCGGCGCGGTGGTGACGTAGACCACGTCATACGGCTGCAGGCGGAACCCGGTTGCCATCACCAGCGAGGTGGCATCAGACATATCCAGCTGGTAGACGTTGGCGATCTTGCCCTTCCCAGCGTTTCCTGTAATCGGACGGATCACGAAGATACCGCTGGCGTCGGAGGTGCTCATATCCAGCCCTTCCGCGTTGCCGAGCGCTTCGGTCAGGGTCATACCGCTCAAGTCCATCTTGAGAGTGCTCTGTTTCTTCACTTCACCCATCACGAACACTTTCAGGTCGTCATTGCGCGGCACAAACAGGATATCGCTCGGATAGAGCAGACGGTTCTGGCTCAGATCGCCGTTCTGCATCAGCGCCTGTAGGGAGATACGCTCCTCTTTGCCCTTATGGGTCAGCACCACGTTGCGCCAGTCGGCGCCATCGGTGAGCCCGCCCGCGGCGTTAATGGCGTCAAGCACCGTCAGCGGCACGTTGGTGATCGGCTGCTGGCCGGATTTATTCACCTGGCCGGAGACATAAACTTTCTGCGAACGGAACGCGGCGATATTAACGTCCACCTGCGGGTCAGCGATGTATTGCGCTAAACGGCCGGTAATATCACTACGGATCTGCGCGAGCGTTTTGCCCGCCACGCGAAGTTTGCCGACATAGGGATAGAACATGGTGCCATCCGCCTGAACCCAGTTGCCGGTATCGCTGGAGCTACGATACTGCCCCGCCGGGGTGGTCAGCTCCGGGTGATCCCAGACGGTGACGTTAATGACATCCCCGGGCCCGACGCGGTACTGGTAGTTGGCGATCTCCTGGTCGAGGCTGTCGTTAGGTCGCGCCACGACCGGGCGAGGGCGTAATTGTTCAACCAGCTGCGGAGTCATTGGATAAACATTCACCATGCGGTTGATATCAAAATCAGCATCCTGCTGTTTAATCACATCCTTACCGGAAGTTGAGATATTGCTGCCGGGGAAGATGGTACAACCACTCATCAAGGTCACAGATACCAATAATGGCATCAATTTCATTTTGGATTTCATCATTGATTATTTATCACTTTGGCAGGTAATTACCCTGTGCGTTTAAATAAGCTAAAGGCGTATTAGTTTTAGCATGCAGTTAATAAAAGAGAAATATAACTGGCATCAGTCCTAAAAGAAGCTTATTCACCTTAAGGCTATTGACAGAATAATCGAGGCTGATCATCACGCCTTCAGGCACGCTACCGCCCTTGGCTTTCAGTTACCAATCCACTGCATAAACAGTAAGTTAGGGATAAACACCCTCTTTGATATGGCATAACGGAAAAATATAAAAGGCAGGAAAATTCCGAACCCGATATAAGTTTTTCACGTCATTAAACCGACACAGAAATAGCATCAGGAAGCAGCGCAATTTGATGCTGAAAGAATTGTTGCAGCTAACGGAATAGCAGGCAAGGAAACATCAACGAAGGCGTGGCTTTTAAGATTAATATTAACGCCGACATTTCTGCATTTTTAGGAATAGCTTTATATTGACTTTATTCGATAGCCATCTCGGCCTGCGATATTTCTTATTTTGCGAGAATACAGACTATTCACAATATTAACCTACAGAGTGCGGGGTTTATTTCCCCCATGATTCAGGAAAATCTATGCAGATAAATGCCCGGCTGGCATTGCATTTTTCAGGCGCAGTATCCATGATCGAAATGTGACAATTGTCATATAACGAAAGGTATTACTCACACTATGGAATGGATAGCAGATCCATCAATATGGGCCGGTCTGGTCACCCTGGTGGTGCTGGAACTCGTGCTCGGTATCGATAACCTGGTCTTTATCGCTATTCTCGCCGAAAAACTGCCCCCTGCTCAGCGCGACCGCGCCCGCATCACCGGCCTGTTAATGGCGATGGTGATGCGCCTGCTGCTGTTGGCCTCTATCTCCTGGCTGGTGACCCTCACCCGCCCGCTGTTTACCGTCCACGGTTTTGGCTTTAGCGCCCGCGATCTGATCATGCTGTTTGGTGGTTTTTTCCTGATTTTCAAAGCCACCGTCGAACTCAACGAAAGGCTGGAAGGCAAGGACAGCGAGAACCCCACCCAGCGGCGCGGAGCCAAATTCTGGGCCGTGGTAGCGCAAATCGTGGTGCTGGACGCCGTTTTCTCACTGGATTCGGTGATCACCGCCGTGGGAATGGTCGATCACCTGGCGGTGATGATGGCTGCGGTAATTATCGCCATTGCGCTGATGGTGATGGCCAGCAAGGCGCTCACGCGCTTTGTGAATGACCATCCGACGATTGTGATTTTATGTCTCAGCTTCCTGCTGATGATCGGCTTTAGCCTGGTGGCCGACGGTTTTGGCTTCCATATTCCGAAAGGATATCTGTATGCCGCGATTGGCTTCTCGGTGATTATCGAGGCCCTGAACCAGCTGGCAATCTTCAACCGCCGCCGCTTCCTCTCCGCTAATCAGACGCTGCGCCAGCGTACCGCCGACACGGTTATTCGTCTGCTGAGCGGTAAAAAAGAGGATGCCGAACTGGACGCGCAGGCCGCCTCGCTGCTGGCCGACCACGACGACAGCCCGATCTTTGCCCCGCAGGAGCGGCGGATGATTGAGCGGGTGCTGCACCTTAATCAGCGCTCAGTCAGCAGCATCATGACCTCGCGCCACGATATTGAGCATATCGACCTCAACACACCCGAGAGCAGCATTCGTGCGCTGCTGGATAAAAACCAGCACACCCGCATCGTGGTTACAGGTGGCGAAAAGGAAGAGGAGCTACTGGGGGTGGTACACGTTATCGACCTGCTCAATCAGCAGCTGCGCGGCGAGCCGCTTAACCTGCGGGTTCTGATCCGTCAGCCGCTGGTGTTCCCGGAGATGCTGCCGCTGCTGCAGGCGCTGGAGCAGTTCCGTAATGCGCGCACCCATTTCGCCTTCGTGGTGGATGAGTTTGGTTCCGTAGAGGGGCTCGTGACCCTCAGCGACGTGATGGAAACCATCGCCGGGAACCTGCCGAACGAAGTGGAGGAGATCGACGCCCGGCACGATATTCAGAAGAATGCTGACGGCAGCTGGACTGCCAACGGCCATATGCCGCTGGAAGATCTGGTCCAGTATGTGCCGCTGCCGCTGGACGATAAGCGGGAATATCACACCATTGCCGGTCTGTTGATGGAGTACCTGCAGCGGATCCCGCAGCCGGGCGAAGAGGTTCAGGTGGGGGATTATGCGCTGAAAACGCTTGAGGTGGAAAACCACCGGGTGCAGAAGGTGCAGCTGATCCCGCTAATGACGCAGGATGATGTGGATTACGAGTTGTGATACTTTCACCCCGCCTTCCGGGGCGGGGTGTGAGAGAAATGAGCGCTTACTGAAGCTTCTCCAGTAACTTCTTCACATCTTTGCCGTTCTGCGAATCTTTATTCTTATCCGCCCAACCGCTCAGACGGCGTTTCGCCTCATCCTGAAGATGTTTACGCAGCAGCTGATCCACCTGCAGGCTGTAGTTCAGCGCCTGCCAGTTGCCATAGACGTTCAGGGGGATCGGCGTCGTTTTGAGGAAATCGATAAGCTTACCTTCACCCAGCCAGCCCTCCAGCACACGGATTTTGAAGCGGGTGTCGGCCGTCTCCTTGATCAGATCCAGGGTGCCGTTACCTTCGAGGGTCAGCATTGGCGAGGCGCCCTGCATATCATCCAGCGTCACCTGACCTTCATCGAGGCTCAGATCGGTGACAAAGCTATCCAGACGGGTCGCGTTATCGACGTTCTCTTTCACCTTCACATTGCTGCTGCGTTCTACGGCCTGCTGCACCAGCTGCTGGAAGTTAAGCCCTTCCATCCGGGTATTCTGCATTTCCAGATGGGCCTGACCCTGCCAGTGGTGACGGAAGGCGTCGGCGTCAATCTTGCTGCCCGAGAAATCACCCGCCATGGTCAGGCTACCGGTCAGCGAAATCGGGTAGTTAAAGGCCTTCAGGATGGTGCCGATCTCAATGTTGTCCAGACGCGGCTGGAACATCGACCGGGCAACGGCTTTACGCACATCGAGCGTACCGGGTAAGGAGATATGCCCTTCCCCCAGCTTACCGCTCAGTTCAGCAATGGTCAGAAGACCGTTTTTGTTGCTCATCTGGCTGGAGACCTGGGTAAAATCCATCCCTCGCCAGTGAACGGTATTGGCTTTCAGCAGAATATCGGCGCTAAAACCGCGCAGGCCGTTGTAATCGGGCTGCTCCAGACTGGAGGCGATCACCGGGCGCTGCGGTTTAGCCTGAGTTTGCCCCTGCTGTACCACCTCGCCGTCGGCGGCTGCGGCGGCCTGCGCCGGAAGGAGGTTTTCAAGATTGAGCTTGTCGAACTGCAGGTTCATGTTCCACTGCGGTTCCTTGCCCAGAATCACGCTCGCCTGTCCGGTGAGCGCGCTGTCATTGGCCTGTAAGCTGAGCTGGTTAAGCTCAAGCTGCTTCTGCTCTTCGCGCCACTGCGCCTGCAGCGTACCCTGCCCGCTGATGCCCTGCGCAGGCAGATCAACACCGGTCAGTTGCCAGCTCAGCTGCTGAATGTCGGCGCTGAGCAGGTGGGGATAATCAGAGGCGTTGACATTTGCTGCAAAGGAGAGGGTCAGATCGCGCTGATTGCGGTTAACGCGGCCGCTAAAGTCAATCTTGCCTTTGTGATGTTCATCCTGCTCCATATGCAGGTTGATATTGCGCACCGTGACCTGCTCGTCACCCTCATGCTGAAATACCAGCAGGCTGTCTGCCACCTTCAGGCGGCCAATATCGAATGACCAGCCGGCATCATCCGCTTTATCCGGGAGCGTGTTTTCACGCGGAGCCACCGGCGCATCGGCATTACGTACCGCTTCAGACTGCGGGGTCAGCTGGATCACTGCCCCTTTGAGCATCACCTGATTGACCTGTAGCTGATGCGAAAAGAGCGGCATCAACGCCACGTCGAGGCGCATGTTGTCGGCGGCAACCAACGGCACTGTCGCCCCCGGTGCGGTCAGCGACATACGCCCGGACAGGATGCTGAGCTGCGGCCAGACGTGCCAGCGCAGCGGCCCCTCCAGCTTCAGAGCGTAACCGCTGCGCGCCTCGACCTGACGCACCATGTAGGCGCGAAAGTCATTGGGGTTGACCAGCAGAACCAACGCTGACAGGCCAGCAACCAGCACCACCAGCAAAATCATCAGCGTTGTCAGAACTCTTCTCATGGCTTCCTCAATGGACCGGGTTTAAGCTCAATCTTTATCAATACGACTGGCGACCGCACCCTGCTGGTCGCGATATTTGGCGTCCTGACGGGCGTTATACGGACGTGCCGCCGGGCCGGTTAACGGCTCAAAACTCAACGCGCCGATCATCATGCCCGGGCGCAGCGCCAGCGGCAGTTTACCGGCGTTGAAAAACTCCAGCACAATCCGTCCGGACCAGCCTGGATCGATACGGTGCGCGGTGACGTGCACCATCAGCCCCAGACGCGCCAGAGAGGAACGGCCGTCGAGCCAGCCCACCAGATCCGCCGGCAGGGTGATGGACTCAAAAGTGACCGCCAGCGCCAGTTCACCCGGGTGCAGGTAAAACGCGTCGCCGTCGTCCAGCACGATTTCATCACTCATCACCCGATCGAGCGCGGCGCTGACTTCATCTTTCGGCCCGCTGAGGTCGATAAAGGGCGCAGTATGTCCGCTGAAGGTACGAAACTTATTCCCCAGACGCACATCAACAGTGACGCCGTTAATCCGCTCGACCGGCGGGCGCGGGGTGATGGTCAGACGGCCTTCGTCCAGCCAGGCTTCAATATCTCGGTCACATAGACGCATGCCACTTTCTCCTTTCGTGCATCGCGCCCTCAGGCCAATAAAGCCGGAGGGCGAACCCGATTATCTTTGAACGGTACACAATTCGCGCGTGTTATTCAAAAAACTGGCTGATTTTCGCTTTCAGGATATCAATGGCAATGCGGTTTTTACCCCCGCGCGGCACGATGATATCGGCATACTGTTTGGAGGGCTCAATGAACTGCAGGAACATTGGGCGTACCGTTTTCTGGTACTGCGCCATCACCGAATCCATGGAGCGGCCGCGTTCGTTCACGTCGCGTTTGATGCGGCGCATCAGGCAGATATCCAGCGGCGTATCGACAAAAATCGAAAAATTCATCGACTCGCGCAGACGGGCGTCGGTCAGCAGCAGGATCCCTTCGAGGATGATGACCTTTTTCGGGGCGATGCGCACGGTTTCCTGCAGACGGGTGTGTTCGACATAGCTATAGACCGGCAGCTCAATGGCGGTGCCGTTCTTCAGGGCCTGGAGGTGCTGGAATAACAGGCTGTGATCCATCGCGCTTGGATGGTCATAATTGGTCTTAACACGCTCTTCCATCGACAGATGGCTTTGATCTTTGTAATAGCTGTCTTCTGGAATGACACCGATGTGCTCATCACCGACCTGTTCACGTAATTCACGGTAAAGTGTGCTGGCAATGAGACTTTTACCTGAAGCCGATGCGCCGGCGATGCCTATAATGACGCACTGATGAGACTTATCAGTCATAAATTTTTGCGACCTGAGTAACCTGGATGTAAGGAAGGACGACGCCTGAGCGTCAAACGCGGCAATTATAGGGATTTCACGGGCCTGATACCAGTCGAATAGAAATGTTATGCGAGACGCGTTCAAAGTCCGTGTCGATCGTCCCTCTGGTAAATTTTCCCGGTTACTTTTCCAGCGTCAAAGGTGAAATTTTTGCAGGATAAGTATTTAATAACTCTGTGATGTCAAATTATGAGCACATACCATATTAATTGTAAATTGTTTGTACTAGCATGATCCAAATTAGAAAATGAACTCGTCCGGAGTTGGCTCCTGGCGGCATGGCGTCTTCGGATAAAGCGGTAATGAATAAAAAATACCAGCGCGTTTTGGTAACTACGCCACATCCTTTACTACGGCTTGTCAGTCTTGGTCTGGTTACCTTCATCTTCACTCTTTTCTCGCTCGAACTAACCCGTTTCGGAACATTTCTGGCACCTTTATGGTTCCCGACCTCCATTATGATGGTGGCGTTTTACCGCCACGCCGGGAAGATGTGGCCCGGGATCGCCTTCGCCTGCACCCTCGGTAACATTCTGGCGTCCTGGCTGATCTTCTCCTGGGCGTCGATCAACTTCTGGTATGCCGGCGTTAACATCGCGGAGGCCTTCGTTGGGGCCTTGCTGCTGCGTAAACTGCTGCCCAGCTACAATCCGCTGCAGAATCTGGCCGACTGGATCCGTCTGGCGATCGGCAGCGCCGTGCTCCCTCCCCTGCTGGGCGGGGTGCTGATTTATCTGCTGGTGCCGGGCGACGAGCCGCTGCGCAGTTTTCTGGTCTGGGTGCTGTCGGAGTCCATCGGCTCGCTGGCGCTGGTGCCTTTAGGCCTGCTGTTCAAGCCGCACTATCTTCTGCGTCACCGCAATCCGCGGTTATTGTTTGAAACCCTGCTGACCATGGCGGTAACGCTGGTTCTGAGCTGGATCTCCCTGCAGTTTCTGCCGTGGCCGTTTACGGCTATTATCGTTCTGCTGATGTGGAGCGCCGTGCGGCTGCCGCGCCTGGAAGCCTTCCTGGTCTTCCTGGTCACGGTGATGATGGTGTCGTTGATGATCGCCAAAAACCCCACCCCGCTGGCGACACAATATGCCAGCGCGATGATCAACGCCCCCTGGCTGCCGTTCCTGATGATGCTGCTCCCCGCTAACATCATGACCATGGTGATGTATGCGTTTCGCGCAGAGCGTAAGCACATCACCGAGAGCGAAGAGCGTTTCCGTAATGCGATGGAATATTCCGTTATCGGCATGGCGCTGGTCAGCACCGACGGCCAATGGCTACAGGCCAACAAGGCGCTGTGTCAGTTCCTCGGCTACAGCCAGTCAGAGCTGCGCTCCCTTAACTTCCAGCAATTAACCTGGCCGGAAGATCTTGAAAGCGATCTGGAGCAGCTTGAGCAGCTGTTGAACGGCGAAATCAACAGTTACTCGCTGGAGAAACGCTATTACACCCGTAACGGTGAGGTGGTCTGGGCGCTGCTGGCGGTGTCGCTGGTGCGTCACGCCGACGGCACGCCACTCTATTTTATCGCCCAGATCGAAGACATTAACGATCTCAAGCATACCGAATGGGTCAATAAGCGCCTGATGGAGCGTATTACCCTGGCCAACGAAGCGGGCGGTATCGGCATCTGGGAGTGGGACGTTAAACCTAACGTCATCAGCTGGGACAAACGCATGTTCGAGATGTACGAAGTGCCAGCGCACGTCAAACCTACCTGGCAGCTGTGGCACGAGTGCATGCTGCCGGAAGATCGCGCCCTGGCAGAACAGGTGGTACGTGATTCGCTGGCAGCCCGCATTCCGTTCAAGCTGGAGTTCCGCATCCGGGTGAAGGATGGCATTCGCCATATCCGCGCCCTGGCGAACCGGGTTCTCAATAAGCAGGGGGAAGTGGAACGCCTGCTCGGCATCAATATGGATATGACCGAGGTCAAAGAGCTGAATGAGGCGCTGTTCCAGGAAAAAGAGCGTCTGCATATTACCCTCGACTCTATCGGTGAAGCGGTGCTCTGTACCGATGTGAATATGAACGTCACTTTTATGAACCCGGTGGCGGAGAAAATGAGCGGCTGGCTGCAGCAGGATGCGCTGGGGCAACCGATCCTCTCGGTGCTGCATATTACCTTCGGGGATAACGGCCCGCTGATGGAGAATATTCATAGCGGGGATATGTCCCGGACGGATATTGAACAGGATGTGGTGCTGCACAGCCGCAACGGCGGCAGCTACGACATCCACTACAGCATTACCCCGCTGAGCACCCTCGACGGGCAAAACATTGGCTCGGTGCTGGTCATTCAGGACGTCACCGAGTCGCGCAAAATGCTGCGCGAGCTAAGCTATAACGCCTCTCACGATGCCCTTACCCACCTGGCGAACCGCGTCAGCTTTGAAGCCTATCTCAAGCGGATGTTACACACCGTGCAGGATACCCGTCAGCGTCATGCGCTGGTGTTTATCGATCTCGACCGCTTTAAGGCGGTCAACGACACGGCAGGCCACGCGGCGGGGGATGCGCTGCTCCGGGAGCTGTCGTCGCTGATGCTCAGTATGCTGCGCTCCACCGACATGCTGGCGCGCCTCGGCGGGGATGAGTTCGGCCTGCTGCTGCCGGACTGCAATACCGAAAGCGCGCGCTACATTGCCGGTCGCATCATTGACGCTATCAACGAGTATCACTTTATGTGGGAGGGCCGCCTGCACCGGATTGGCGCCAGCGCCGGGATCACCCAGATCGACGAGCGCAACAATCAGGCCTCAGAGGTGATGTCGCAGGCCGATATCGCCTGCTACTCCTCGAAAAACAACGGTCGCGGCGTGGTGACGGTGTATGAACCGCAGCAGGAACGGATGCTTGACGCGCCGGGCACCATCTCGCTCGACGAACAGTGGCACATGATCAAAGACAACCATCTGTTGATGATCGCCCGCAGCGTCGCGTCGCCGCGGATCCCTGAAAGCAGCACCTTCTGGATGCTGGCCCTGCGACTGTGGACCAACGACGGCGAGATGCTGGAAGAGCAAGCCTTCCGGGCCGGGCTGGCAGAGCCTGAGCTGGTACACGCCCTCGACAGACGTATTTTGCAGGAGTTTTTCCGCAATTTCGCCACGCCACTGACCAGCAAAGGCACCGGGGTCGCCCTGCCGCTGTCGATGGCCGGTCTCGCCAGCGCCACGCTGGTAGATGAACTGCTGGAGATGCTGAGCGCCAGCCCGCTACAGCCGCGTCTGCTGCATCTGGTGGTGCACGTCAGCGTGCTGACGCTGGAGGATGAGCACAGCCGCAACAACCTGGACAAGCTGCGCCAGGCCGGATGCCAGATTATCCTGAGCCACGTGGGCCGCGATATGGAGGTGTTCAACCACCTGAGCGCGCAGATGGCCGATTATCTGCTCCTCGATCCGGAGCTGGTGATTAACGTCCACGGTAATCTGATGGATGAGATGCTGGTGACCATTATTCAGGGCCATGCCCGCCGTCTGGGCATTAAGACCATTGCCGGGCCGAGCAATCAGCCGATCATGATGGATACCCTTTCCGGCATTGGTATTGACTATATCTTCGGCAATACAATCGGTGAGCCGCAGCCGCTGGAACTCCTGCTAAATACCACTTATTTCGCCATCAACTGATGGCGTCCAGCCGTCGGTATACCAGATGTGCAGCAGGGCGTACGAACGCCACGGCTGCCAGCGTTCGGCATAGCGGCGTATTTGCGCCGGGGTCATCCCGGCAAAGCGCTGTTTAATTGCATAATCATCCGCCAGAAAGACATCTTTGGCCTGCCAGCCGCGCAGGGCGAAGTAGTTCGCCGTCCAGCGGCCGATCCCCGGTCGGGTCTGGAGGGCTTTTATCGCGCTGTCGATATCCTCCGGGGTTTCCTGGGGGAAATCCCCCGCCACCACCGACTGCGCAAGATGAATCAGCGCTTCCGCGCGCTTCAGCGGCATGCCCAGCGCTTTCAACGCCAGCGGGTCGGCACCCGCCACCGCGGCAGGCGTCGGGAAACAGCGATAGCCCGGTGCCTCAGGCAGGGGTTCGCCGCAGAGCGCCACCAGCTTAGCCGTCAGCTTCGCGGCCATCGCCACGCTGACCAGTTGCCCGAGGATCGCGCGCACGCCCTGCTCCCAGGTATCAACGGAGCCCGGCAGGCGCAGGCCAGGCCGTGCGGCTCCCAGAGTGCCCAGCGCAGCGGCGATCTGCTGCGGATCGCAGTGCAGATCGAACAGGCGGGTGATGCGCGCCAGGCAGAGATCGGCAATCGGCAACAGTCCGTCGCTGAGCACCACCTCCAGCGTGCCCCTGGGTTGCGGCTTCACGTGGATCACTCCCCGGTATCCTTCGCAGGCAAAACTGCGGGTGTAGTCGGTGGCGGTCACGATTTCAATCCCGGCGACCGCACGATCGCCAAGAAATTTCAACATCCATTGCCAGTCATAGGGCGGCTGCCAGGTCAGGGTAAACATCGTCGCTCCTTATTTTGTCCTGTCTCAGCATAAACGGAGATGGCGGGTTGCGCCTTGCTTTCATATTCCTGTTGTCGCCAGCCTGACATTTCGCTAAAGTCTCGCCCCTTCTCAATGGCATGGGGACGTTGAAGTGTTTATCGGATTTGACTATGGCACCGCCAACTGCTCAGTTGCGGTAATGCAGAACGGGCAGCCGCAGCTGCTGAAAATGGAAAACAACAGCACGCTGCTGCCGTCGATGCTCTGCGCACCGACCCGCGAGGCGGTAAGCGAGTGGCTGTACCGCCATCACCAGGTTCCGGCCACCGGTACGGAAACCCAGGCGCTGCTGCGCCGCGCGGTCAACTTTAACCGCGAGGAAGACATCGACGTCACCCCGGGGAGCGTGCAGTTTGGCCTGTCGTCACTGAGTCACTACGTTGAAGATCCGGAGGAGGTGTACTTCGTTAAGTCACCGAAATCCTTCCTCGGGGCCAGCGGCCTGAAGCCGCAGCAGGTGGCGCTGTTTGAAGATCTGGTCTGCGCCATGATGCTGCATATTCGCC
Source organism: Leclercia adecarboxylata (assembly GCF_006874705.1). Classification (NCBI taxonomy): domain Bacteria; kingdom Pseudomonadati; phylum Pseudomonadota; class Gammaproteobacteria; order Enterobacterales; family Enterobacteriaceae; genus Leclercia; species Leclercia adecarboxylata. The sequence goes on from NZ_CP035382.1 coordinate 217,961, forward strand.
AGCAGGCGCAGTCCCAGCTGACGGAGGAGATCGCCCAGGCGGTGATTGGTCGTCCGATCAACTTCCAGGGGCTGGGGGGCGATGAGGCGAACCAGCAGGCGCAGGGGATCCTCGAGCGTGCCGCACAGCGCGCCGGGTTCCGCGACGTGGTGTTCCAGTATGAGCCGGTTGCCGCCGGTCTGGATTTTGAAGCGACCCTGAGTAGTGAAAAACGGGTGCTGGTGGTGGATATCGGCGGCGGGACCACCGACTGCTCGCTGCTGCTGATGGGCCCGCAGTGGCGCCAGCGTCGCGATCGCGAAACCAGCCTGCTCGGGCACAGCGGCTGCCGTATCGGCGGTAACGACCTGGACATCGCCCTGGCCTTCAAAAGCCTGATGCCGCTGCTCGGCATGGGCGGACAAACTGAAAAAGGCACCGCCCTGCCCATTCTGCCGTGGTGGAACGCCGTGGCGATCAACGACGTGCCGGCCCAGAGCGATTTCTACAGCGTCGCCAACGGGCGTTTTCTTAACGATCTGGTGCGCGACGCCCAGGACGGCGACAAAGTGGCGCTGCTGCATAAAGTCTGGCGCCAGCGCCTGAGCTACCGGATGGTGCGCAGCGCGGAAGAGAGCAAAATTGCGCTCTCCGGGGCCGCAGAGCACGCCGTGACGCTGCCGTTTATCAGCGACGAGCTGGCGACCGCCATCAGCCAGCAGGGGCTGGAAGCCGCGCTTGCTCAGCCGTTACAGCGCATTCTGGAACAGGTGCAGCTGGCGCTGGATAACGGCAACGAAAAGCCGGACGTGATCTACCTCACCGGGGGCAGCGCCCGCTCACCGCTGATTAAAAAAGCGCTGGCGCAGCAGTTGCCGGGCATCCCGATTGCCGGGGGCGATGATTTCGGCTCCGTCACCGCCGGGCTGGCCCGCTGGGCGCAGGTGGTCTTTAGCTAGTGTGGAAATGCCGGGCGGCGCTGCGCTTGCCCGGCCTACAAAATCCGCACCAACACGTAGGCCGGGTAAGGCAACGCCGCCACCCGGCATGCAGACCGCACCGTCCGCGCCCCGCGCCATTCAGACAATTCCCGACAGTCTTCCATATTTCCTCCATTTTTCTGCTCCATTGCCTCACTAAACTAGTATTATTTTCCGCACAGTTTCAGGATGAGTACGTATAACGATGAAAGGCCGCAATAAATCCCGCTGGGTAATCGCCGCTGGCATCATTGTGGTGGCCCTTGCCGCCGCGTGGTACTGGCATCAACACTCTTCGGCCCCTGCCGGTGCGACCAGCCAGGCGCAGCGCCCGGCGGGCGGTGGACGCCACGGGATGCGTGGCGGTGCGCTGGCGCCGGTGCAGGCCGCGACCGCGGTCAGCAAATCCGTGCCGCGCTACCTCTCCGGGCTTGGCACCATTACCGCCGCCAATACCGTGACCGTGCGCAGCCGCGTCGACGGGCAGCTGATCGCCCTGCACTTCCAGGAAGGGCAACAGGTGAAAGCCGGCGATCTGCTGGCGGAAGTCGATCCCAGCCAGTTCAAAGTGGCGCTGGCTCAGGCCCAGGGCCAGCTGGCGAAAGACACCGCCACCCTCGCCAATGCCCGCCGCGATCTGGCCCGTTATCAACAGCTGGTGAAAACCAATCTCGTCTCCCGCCAGGAGCTTGATGCCCAGCAGGCGCTGGTCAGCGAAAGCCTTGGCACGATCAAAGCGGATCAAGCCGCTGTTGCCAGCGCGCAACTCCAGCTCGACTGGAGCCGCATCACCGCCCCTATCGACGGGCGCGTCGGCTTGAAGCAGGTGGATATCGGTAATCAGATCTCCAGCGGAGATACCACCGGGATCGTGGTGCTGACTCAGACCCACCCTATCGATCTGGTGTTTACCCTGCCGGAGAGCGATATCGCTACCGTGATCCAGGCGCAGAAAGCGGGTCAGAGCTTAGCCGTGGAAGCCTGGGACCGGGCCAACAAGCAGAAGCTGAGCGACGGCACCCTGCTGAGCCTCGACAACCAGATCGACACCACCACCGGCACCATCAAGCTGAAAGCGCGTTTTAACAATCAGGACGACGCCCTGTTCCCTAACCAGTTCGTTAACGCCCGGATGCTGGTTGCCACCGAAGAGAACGCGGTGGTGATCCCGACCGCGGCATTGCAGATGGGTAACGAAGGCAACTTCGTCTGGGTGCTGAACAGCGACAACAAAGTCAGCAAGCACCTGGTGAAACCGGGGATTCAGGACAGCCAGAGCGTGGTGATTGCCGCCGGATTATCGGCAGGCGACCGCGTGGTAACCGACGGCATCGACCGTCTGACCGAAGGGGCGAAAGTGGAAGTGGTGGAAGCCCACGCCGACACCCCTGCCGGGCCTGCAAAACGCGAACATAAAAAACAGGGAGAGAACGCCTGATGCAGGTGATGCCCCCGAGCTCTACAGGCGGGCCGTCACGTCTGTTTATCCTGCGCCCTGTCGCCACCACCCTGTTGATGGTGGCGATCCTGCTGGCGGGGATCATCGGCTACCGCTTCCTGCCGGTCTCCGCCCTGCCGGAAGTGGATTACCCCACCATTCAGGTGGTCACGCTCTACCCCGGCGCCAGCCCGGATGTAGTGACCTCGGCCATTACCGCCCCGCTGGAGCGCCAGTTTGGGCAGATGTCGGGCCTGAAGCAGATGTCCTCTCAGAGTTCCGGCGGCGCGTCGGTGGTGACGTTGCAGTTCCAGCTCAGCCTGTCGCTGGACGTCGCCGAGCAGGAGGTGCAGGCCGCGATCAACGCCGCCACTAACCTGCTGCCCTCCGACCTGCCTAACCCGCCGGTCTACAGCAAGGTCAACCCGGCGGATCCGCCGATCATGACCCTCGCCGTCACCTCCTCCGCCATGCCGATGACCCAGGTCGAAGACATGGTGGAAACCCGCGTGGCGCAGAAGATCTCTCAGGTCTCCGGCGTCGGGCTGGTGACCCTGTCCGGCGGCCAGCGCCCGGCGGTTCGCGTGAAGCTGAACGCCCAGGCGATCGCCTCCCTCGGGCTGACCAGCGAAACCATCCGCACCGCCATCAGCAACGCCAACGTCAACTCGGCGAAAGGCTCGCTCGATGGCCCGACCCGGGCAGTGACGCTCTCCGCCAACGACCAGATGCAGTCTGCCGACGAATATCGTCAGCTGATTGTCGCGTATCAGAACGGAGCGGCAATCCGCTTAGGGGATGTCGCCACCGTCGAACAAGGGGCTGAAAATAGCTGGCTCGGCGCATGGGCCAACAAGCAGCAGGCGATCGTGATGAACGTTCAGCGCCAGCCGGGGGCGAACATCATCGATACCGCCGACAGCATTCGCACCATGCTGCCAACGCTTATCGACAGCCTGCCGAAATCGGTCAGCGTCAAGGTGCTGTCGGATCGCACCACCAACATTCGCGCCTCGGTCAGCGACACCCAGTTTGAACTGATGCTGGCCATCGCGCTGGTGGTGATGATCATCTACCTGTTCCTGCGCAACGTTCCGGCGACCATTATTCCCGCCGTGGCGGTGCCCCTGTCGCTGGTCGGCACCTTCGCGGTGATGGTGTTCCTCGACTTCTCGATCAACAACCTGACGTTGATGGCCCTGACCATCGCCACCGGCTTTGTGGTGGATGACGCCATCGTGGTGATCGAGAACATCTCCCGCTATATCGAGAAAGGGGAAAAGCCGCTGGCGGCGGCGCTGAAAGGGGCCGGCGAGATCGGCTTCACCATCATCTCCCTCACCTTCTCGTTAATTGCGGTGCTGATCCCGCTGCTGTTTATGGGCGATATCGTCGGGCGACTGTTCCGCGAGTTTGCGGTGACCCTGGCGGTGGCGATTTTAATCTCGGCGGTGGTGTCGCTCACCCTGACGCCGATGATGTGCGCCCGCATGCTGAGCCATGAGTCCCTGCGCAAGCAGAACCGCTTCTCCCGCGCCTCGGAACGCATGTTCGAGCGCATTATTGCCGCCTACGGCCGCATGCTGACGAAAGTGCTGAACCACCCGTGGGCCACCCTCGGCGTGGCGCTGGGCACCCTGGCCCTGAGCGTGCTGCTGTGGGTGATGATCCCGAAAGGCTTCTTCCCTGTTCAGGATAACGGCATTATTCAGGGCACATTGCAGGCCCCGCAGTCGGTGTCGTTCGCCAGCATGGCCCAGCGCCAGCAGGCGGTCTCGGAAGCGATCATGAAAGATCCGGCGGTGGAGAGCCTGACGTCGTTTGTCGGCGTCGATGGCACCAACCCGTCGCTGAACAGCGCCCGCCTGCAGATCAACCTCAAGCCGCTGGACGATCGTGACGATCGGGTTAACACGGTGATCGAACGATTGCAGAGTGCGGTGGCGAAAGTGCCGGGCGTGGCGCTCTACCTGCAGCCGACTCAGGATCTGACCATCGACACTACGGTGAGCCGCACCCAGTATCAGTTCACCCTGCAGGCCACCAGCCTCGACGCCCTCAGCACCTGGGTGCCGCAGCTGGTGGATGAGCTACAGCAGCTGCCGCAGCTCTCCGACGTCAGCAGCGACTGGCAGGACAAAGGGCTGGCGGCGTACATCAACGTCGACCGCGACAGCGCCAGCCGTCTGGGGATCTCCATGGCGGATGTGGATAATGCGCTGTACAACGCCTTCGGTCAGCGCCTGATCTCCACCATCTACACCCAGGCCAACCAGTACCGGGTAGTGCTCGAGCACGACACCCGGCAGACGCCAGGCCTGGCGGCACTGGATTCGGTACGCCTGACCAGCAAAGACGGCGGGGTTGTGCCCCTGAGCGCGATTGCCAAAGTGGAGGAGCGCTATACGCCGCTGGCGGTGAACCATTTGGATCAGTTCCCATCCACCACCATCTCGTTTAACGTCCCGGATGATTACTCGCTGGGCGAAGCGGTGCAGGCAATTACCGACGCGGAGAAAAACCTCAGCTTCCCGACCGACATCCAGACTAAATTCCAGGGCAGTACCCTGGCATTCCAGGCGGCGCTCGGGAGTACCATCTGGCTGATCGTGGCCGCGGTGGTGGCGATGTACATCGTGCTGGGGGTGCTGTACGAGAGCTTTATCCATCCGATCACCATTCTCTCAACCCTGCCGACCGCGGGCGTGGGGGCCCTGCTGGCCCTGATGCTGGCGGGCAGCGAGCTGGACGTGATTGCGATTATCGGCATCATTCTGCTGATCGGTATCGTCAAGAAGAACGCCATCATGATGATCGACTTTGCTCTCGCCGCCGAGCGCGAGCAGGGCATGCCGCCGCGGGAGGCGATCTATCAGGCCTGCCTGCTGCGTTTCCGTCCGATCCTGATGACCACCCTGGCCGCGCTGCTCGGCGCCCTGCCGCTGATGCTCAGCACCGGGGTCGGGGCAGAGCTGCGTCGTCCGTTAGGCATCGGCATGGTCGGCGGTCTGCTGGTGAGCCAGGTGTTAACCCTTTTCACCACCCCGGTGATCTATCTGCTGTTTGACCGCCTGGCCTTGTGGAGCAAAAGCCGCTTCCCGAAACGTGAAGAAGAGGAGGCGTAAGTGAAGTTTTTTGCCCTCTTCATTTACCGCCCGGTGGCGACGATTTTAATTTCGCTCGCCATCACCCTCTGCGGCGTGCTCGGCTTCCGGCTGCTGCCGGTGGCCCCGCTGCCGCAGGTGGATTTCCCGGTGATTATGGTCAGCGCCTCACTCCCCGGGGCCTCGCCGGAGACCATGGCCTCATCGGTGGCGACGCCGCTGGAGCGCTCCCTGGGACGCATTGCCGGGGTCAACGAGATGACCTCCAGCAGCTCCCTCGGCAGCACGCGCATCATTCTGGAATTCAAGTTTAACCGCGACATCAACGGCGCGGCGCGGGACGTGCAGGCGGCGATCAACGCCGCGCAAAGCCTGCTCCCGAGCGGGATGCCGAGCCGGCCGACCTATCGCAAGGCCAACCCGTCCGATGCGCCGATCATGATCCTGACGCTCACCTCGGAAACCTACTCCCAGGGGCAGCTGTACGACTTCGCCTCCACCCAGCTGGCGCAAACCATCGCCCAGATCGACGGCGTGGGCGATGTCGACGTCGGCGGCAGCTCCCTGCCCGCGGTGCGCGTGGGGCTCAACCCGCAGGCGCTGTTTAACCAGGGCGTGTCGCTGGACGACGTGCGCAGCGCCATCAGCAACGCCAACGTGCGTAAACCCCAGGGGTCGGTGGAGGACGGCAGCCACCGCTGGCAGATCCAGACCAACGACGAGCTGAAAACCGCGGCGGAATATCAGCCCTTAATCATCCACTACAACAACGGCGCGGCGGTGCGCTTAAGCGACGTGGCGAGCGTCACCGACTCGGTGCAGGACGTGCGTAACGCCGGGATGACCAACGCCAAACCGGCCATTTTGCTGATGATCCGCAAGCTGCCGGAAGCCAACATTATTGAGACGGTGAACAGCATCCGCGCCCGGCTGCCGGAGCTGCAGGAGACTATTCCGGCGGCCATTGACCTGCAGATCGCCCAGGACCGCTCCCCCACCATTCGCGCCTCGCTGGAGGAGGTGGAGCAGTCGCTGATTATCTCGGTGGCGCTGGTGATCCTGGTGGTGTTCCTGTTCCTGCGCTCCGGGCGCGCGACGCTGATCCCGGCGGTGGCGGTCCCGGTGTCGCTGATCGGCACCTTCGCCGCCATGTACCTGTGCGGCTTTAGCCTCAACAACCTGTCGCTGATGGCCCTGACCATCGCCACCGGCTTTGTGGTGGATGACGCCATCGTGGTGCTGGAGAACATCTCCCGCCACCTCGAAGCGGGGATGAAACCGCTCCAGGCGGCGTTGCAGGGCAGCCGGGAGGTGGGCTTTACGGTGCTCTCCATGAGCCTGTCGCTGGTGGCGGTGTTCCTGCCGCTGCTGCTGATGGACGGTCTGCCGGGGCGTCTGCTCAGAGAGTTCGCCGTCACCCTGTCGGTGGCGATCGGCATTTCGCTGCTCGTATCCTTAACCCTGACCCCGATGATGTGCGGCTGGATGCTCAAGCGCAGCCCGCCCCAGTCGCAGCCGCGCAAGAAAGGCTTTGGCCGGATGCTGATGGCGCTGCAGGCGGGCTACGGCAAATCGCTCAAATGGGTGCTGAACCACACCCGGATCGTCGGCCTGGTGCTGGTCGGTACCATTGCGCTTAACGTCTGGATGTACATCACCATCCCGAAAACCTTCTTCCCGGAGCAGGACACCGGGGTGCTGATGGGCGGCATTCAGGCCGACCAGAGTATCTCCTTCCAGGCGATGCGCGGCAAGCTGCAGGACTTCATGAAGATCATCCGCGAAGATCCGGCGGTGGATAACGTCACCGGCTTTACCGGTGGGTCGCGGGTCAACAGCGGGATGATGTTTATCACTCTCAAAGCCCGCGACGAGCGTAACGAAACCGCCCAGCAGGTGATCGACCGCCTGAGGGTGAAGCTCGCCAAAGAGCCCGGGGCGAACATGTTCCTGGTGGCGGTGCAGGATATCCGCGTCGGCGGGCGTCAGTCGAACGCCAGCTACCAGTATACCCTGCTGTCGGACGATCTCGCGGCCCTCAGGGAGTGGGAGCCGAAGATCCGCAAGGCGCTGGCGGCCCTGCCGGAGCTGGCGGACGTTAACTCCGACCAGCAGGACAACGGCGCCGAGATGGCCCTGACCTACGACCGCGAAACCATGTCCCGGCTGGGCATCGATGTCAACGCCGCCAACAGCCTGCTGAACAACGCCTTCGGCCAGCGGCAGATCTCGACCATCTATCAGCCGATGAACCAGTACAAGGTGGTGATGGAGGTCGATCCGCGCTATACCCAGGACATCAGCGCCCTGGATAAGATGTTTGTGATTAATAGCGACGGCAAGGCGATCCCGCTCTCCTACTTCGCCAGCTGGCAGCCCGCTAACGCGCCGCTGTCGGTCAATCACCAGGGGCTGTCGGCGGCGTCGACCGTGTCGTTTAACCTGCCGACCGGCAAATCACTCTCGGAAGCCAGCGAGGCCATCACCCGCGCCATGACCCAGCTCGGGGTGCCGTCAACGGTGCGCGGCAGCTTCGCCGGCACCGCCCAGGTGTTCCAGGAGACCATGAACTCGCAGGTGATCCTGATTCTGGCGGCGATCGCCACGGTCTATATCGTTCTCGGCGTGCTGTACGAGAGCTACGTCCATCCGCTGACCATCCTCTCCACCCTGCCCTCGGCGGGCGTGGGGGCGTTGCTGGCGCTGGAGCTGTTTGGCGCCCCGTTCAGCCTGATTGCGCTGATTGGCATTATGCTGTTAATCGGGATCGTGAAGAAAAACGCCATCATGATGGTCGACTTTGCGCTGGAGGCACAGCGCAACGGCAACATGACTCCGCAGGAGGCGATCTTCCAGGCCTGCCTGCTGCGTTTTCGCCCGATCATGATGACTACCCTGGCGGCGCTGTTTGGCGCGCTGCCGCTGGTAATCTCCAGCGGTGATGGCGCAGAGCTGCGTCAGCCCCTGGGGATCACCATTGTCGGCGGGCTGGTGATGAGCCAGCTGCTGACCCTGTACACCACCCCGGTGGTCTATCTGTTCTTTGATCGCTTACGGGTGCGTTTTTCACGTAAACAGAAAGAGACGGTAACCGGCTAATGACTGATCTCCCCGCCAACGTTCGCTGGCAGCTATGGATTGTCGCCTTCGGCTTTTTTATGCAGGCCCTGGATACGACCATCGTTAACACCGCCCTCCCCTCAATGGCGCAGAGCCTGGGGGAGAGCCCGCTGCATATGCATATGGTGATCGTCGCCTATGTGCTGACGGTGGCGGTAATGCTGCCCGCCAGCGGCTGGCTGGCGGACAAGGTCGGGGTGCGCAATATCTTCTTTACCGCCATCGTGCTGTTTACCGCCGGGTCGCTGTTCTGCGCCCGGGCGGAAACGCTGAACGAGCTGGTGATGTCCCGGGTGTTGCAGGGCGTCGGCGGGGCGATGATGGTCCCGGTCGGCAGGCTGACGGTGATGAAGATCGTTCCGCGTGAGCAGTACATGGCGGCAATGACCTTCGTCACCCTGCCCGGCCAGGTGGGGCCGCTGCTCGGCCCGGCCCTTGGCGGGATGCTGGTGGAGTATGCTTCCTGGCACTGGATCTTCCTGATCAACCTGCCGGTGGGCATTATCGGGGCGATAGCCACCCTCTGGCTGATGCCAAACTACAAAATGCAGACCCGGCGTTTCGATCTGGTGGGGTTCTTCCTGCTGGCGGCAGGGATGGCGACCCTGACGTTAGCCCTTGACGGTCAGAAGGGGCTGGGGATCTCCACCCTCTCGCTGGCCGGGCTGGTCGCCATCGGGGTGATTTCCATTCTCTGGTATCTGTGGCATGCCCGGGATAACGATCGCGCCCTGTTCAGCCTGAGCCTGTTTCGCAATACCACTTACCGGCTGGGGCTGCTCGGCAGCTTTGTCGGACGCATCGGCAGCGGGATGCTGCCGTTTATGACCCCGGTATTTTTACAGATTGGCCTCGGCTTCTCGCCGTTCCACGCCGGGCTGATGATGATCCCGATGGTGCTCGGCAGCATGGGGATGAAGCGCATTGTGGTCCAGGTGGTGAACGCTCTCGGCTATCGCCGGGTGCTGGTGGCCTCAACCCTCGGGCTGGCGCTGGTGAGCCTGCTGTTTATGGGCGTCGCGCTGCTCGGCTGGTACTACGTCCTGCCGCTGGTGCTGTTCTGCCAGGGGATGATCAACTCCATCCGCTTCTCCTCCATGAACACCCTGACCCTGAAGGATCTGCCCGACGAGCAGGCGAGCAGCGGCAACAGCCTGCTGTCGATGATCATGCAGCTGTCGATGAGCGTCGGCGTCACCATTGCCGGGCTGCTGCTGGGCATGTACGGCCAGCATCATCTGACGGCGGACAGCCCCGTTGTCCATCAGGTGTTCCTCTACACCTACCTGAGCATGGCGGTGATTATCGCCCTGCCGGCCTTTGTTTTCGCCCGGGTCCCGGATGATACCAGCAAGAATGTCGTCATCAGGCGGCGCAAAAGGAGTGAACCATGAAGTTCTGGCGGCCCGGCATTACCGGTAAGCTGTTTCTGGCCATCTTTGCTACCTGCATCGTGCTGCTGATCACCATGCACTGGGCGGTGCGGGTCAGCTTTGAACGTGGCTTTATCGACTACATCAAACACGGTAATGAACAGCGTTTACAGGGCTTAAGCGATGCCCTGGCCGAGCAGTACGCCCTGCACGGCAACTGGCGTTTTTTACGCAATAATGACCGCTTTATTTTCCAGATCCTGCGCTCGCTGGAGCACGACACCGACGACGATCGCCCCGGCCCCGGCATGCCGCCCCACGGCTGGCGCACCCAGTTCTGGGTGATCGACCAGGATATGCGGGTGCTGGTCGGCCCGCGCGCCCCGGTGCCGCCGGACGGCACGAAGCGCGCCATCACCGTGAATGGCGCTGCCGTCGGCTGGGTGATCGCCTCCCCGGTAGAACGCTTGACGCGCAATACCGACATCAACTTCGACCGGCAGCAGCGCCAGACCAGCTGGCTGATTGTCGCCCTCTCCACCCTGCTGGCGGCGCTGGCGACCTTCCCGCTGGCGCGCGGCCTGCTGGCCCCGGTCAAACGGCTGGTGGACGGCACCCATCAGCTGGCGGCGGGCAATTTCTCCACCCGGGTGGATACCCGCAGCGAGGACGAGCTGGGCAAGCTGGCGCAGGACTTTAACCAGCTCGCCAGCACCCTGGAGAAAAATCAGCAGATGCGCCGGGATTTTATGGCCGATATCTCCCACGAGCTGCGCACCCCGCTGGCGGTGCTGCGCGGCGAGCTGGAGGCGATCCAGGACGGCGTGCGCAGATTCACCCCTGAATCCGTCACCTCACTGCAGGCGGAAGTGGGCACCCTCACCAAGCTGGTGGAGGACCTGCATCAGCTGTCGATGTCCGACGAGGGGGCGCTGGCCTATCAGAAAGCGCCGGTGGATGTGATTAATATTCTGGAAATGGCGAGCGGCGTTTTCCGCGAACGCTTTGCCAGCCGCGACCTGCGCATCGAGCTGTCGCTGCCGGAGAACGCGGTGGTGTTTGGCGATCGCGACCGGCTGATGCAGCTCTTCAACAACCTGCTGGAAAACTGCCTGCGCTATACCGACGCGGGCGGCGCGCTGCGTATTTCCGGCAAATGCGAAGATCACCGCTTTGCGCTGACCTTTGCCGACACGGCGCCCGGCGTCTCTGACGAACAGCTCAGCAAGCTGTTTGAACGTTTTTATCGCACCGAAGGCTCACGCAACCGTGCCAGCGGCGGATCCGGCCTGGGGCTGGCAATCTGCGTGAATATCGTCGAGGCCCACGGGGGAACCCTCCGCGCCGCCCATTCGCCTTTTGGCGGGGTTAGCATTACAGTAGAGCTACCGCTGGAACGCGATTTATCGAGAGAAGCATGACTGAGTTACCCATTGACGAAAACACACCCCGCATCCTGATCGTGGAGGATGAGCCTAAGCTTGGGCAGTTATTAATCGACTATCTGCGGGCGGCGAGTTATGCCCCGTCGCTAATCAGCCACGGCGATCGGGTCCTGCCCTATGTGCGCCAGACCCCGCCGGATCTGATCCTGCTGGACCTGATGCTGCCCGGCACCGACGGCCTGACCCTGTGCCGCGAGATCCGCCGCTTCTCCGAAGTGCCGATTGTGATGGTGACCGCTAAAATCGAAGAGATCGACCGCCTGCTGGGGCTGGAGATCGGTGCTGATGATTACATCTGCAAGCCCTACAGCCCGCGCGAAGTGGTGGCCCGGGTGAAAACCATTCTGCGTCGCTGCAAGCCGCAGCGCGAGCTGCAGGCGCTGGATGCGGAAAGTCCGTTAATCATCGACGAAAGCCGTTTCCAGGCCAGCTGGCGCAGCAAGCTGCTGGACCTGACTCCCGCCGAGTTCCGCCTGCTGAAAACCCTGTCGCACGAGCCGGGCAAGGTCTTCTCTCGCGAGCAGCTACTGAACCATCTGTATGATGACTACCGGGTGGTGACCGACCGTACTATCGACAGCCATATCAAAAACCTGCGTCGCAAGCTGGAATCCCTCGACGCGGATCAGTCGTTTATTCGTGCGGTATACGGTGTGGGTTATCGCTGGGAAGCGGATGCGTGCCGGATCGGCGCGTGACAGGTGAAAAGTGACCCGCTACGGCGGGTGATCTTTCAGGCAGCTTCGGCTGCTCCGTGGGCGGTAATGCTATAACCCTGCTTTTGCCAGTGCTCCAGCTGCAGGCGCTGTTGCGGTGTTAACGTTTGCCCGGCCCAGACGAGGATATGCTGTCCGGGGAAGAACTCCGGATGGGGTAACTCTAGTGGTTCAGCGAACACGTTAATACGCCAGCCACGCTGCGAAAGACGCCACGCCTCCAGCCAGAGGCGGGTACGGTCCTCAACGCTCCAGCCAATCAGCAATGCATCCCTGCCCGCTTTGGCGCGTGATTCGCTCAGGCTGGTGACCGCCTGCTCAATCAGAATACCGTCCAGCATGCTGCACATTATGCCCGCGGTATTTTGATCGAGGCTGAGGGTTTCCCGGACAGGAATAAATACCTGGTCGATCAGCGCATCTACAGGGTGATGCTGGCAAAACGTCACGATCTGGGCGCGGCATTTTCCCGGACTGACCTGACGCAACGTGCCCATCATCTCATCCTGCAGCGTACCCCAGTCTCCCGGCTCGGGAGCTTTGTCCTGATCGAGCAGGGCTTTGACCTTACCGACAGGCACGCCACGTTCAATCCAGCGCTTGATCTCCTCAATACGCTGGATGTCGTCGTCGTCAAACTGTCGATGCCCGCCTTCACTGCGCTGCGGTTTGAGCAGACCATACCGGCGCTGCCATGCGCGTAGTGTGACGGGGTTGATACCGCAGCGTTCTGCCACGTCGCCAATACTGTAAAAGGCCATCAATTCCCCATGCCTGACCGATATATTCTGTAAACAAAGTAACGAATCTCATCGGGCTGTACAACCCGTTATATTGTACAACAGAATTGTATCACTGCCTGGGGTGTATCAGTTTCAGAAGGTATCGCGCGGCTCAGGCCAGCAAACTGGCGGGACCCCGGCCAGTTCAGGGTGGGCAAACAGGTGTCCCTGGAAGTGAGAAACGCCGGCCGATTCGAGCCACATCCACTCCTCGGGCTGCTCAATACCCACCGCCGAGATCAGAATTTCCAAAGCTGTACAACATTTGATGATGGCCAGCACGATAGCCTGACGCGGGCCGCTCTTATGCACGTCGCGGATCAGGTCGCGGTTGATCTTAATCCGGTCTGGCTGGAACTGTGCCAGCAGCAGCAGCCCGGCAAACCCACCGCCGAAGTGGTCAATCGCCACGCCGATCCCCGCGGCCTTTAACTCACGCACCGCGCCGGTAAACTCATCGAGTCGGGAGATAACTTCGTTCTCCGTAAACTCCACGACGATCTGCTCGGCCACCAGCCCATGGGCCTCTATCTCCTGAATCAGATAGCTCACCGCATTGGGCACCTTGACCAGGGTCATCGGGAGCAGGTTAACAGAGAGGCTCTGATCCCCCAGCCCCAGCGCGCTGGCCATTGCAAAGGCAACGCTCTTACTTTTGAGGTCGGCTTCGTAGAGTTCATCTCCCACCAGCCCCTCGAACCAGTGGCGGGACTCCTCCCCTTCCGCAGTGCGGATCAGGGCTTCCAGGGAGACAATTTCCCGTGCCAGCGGATCGATAATCGGCTGAAAGGCGAAGCTGCACACCTCGCTGTAGCGCTGCTTCAGGGAGCGAACGCTGGGGGCGTCGGTATCGGCAATAAACTCCCAGTGATCCCCTGACGGCAGCTCAAAATAGTTCTCTTTTTCACTCTCCTCGACGAAGGTTCTGAAGAACTGCAGTGCCCTGTCGTTATAGGTAAGCTGGTACCTGGTCGTGCCTTTATCCAGCACGCTTTGCAGTACCTCATGCCGAATATATTTGCGTAAATCAAAGAGTTCCATACCGCACTTGCCGAAACGCCGCGCAGGGGAGTAATCACACAGCAGTTCCACTACGTTGTGGTGGCGCGGGTCTTCACATATCGCGCGGTAAATGGCTCTTACGTTCTCCTCAGGCCCTTCGAGCAGCTGAAAAAAGAGCTTGCCGTTAAACAGAAGAATGCCGCTGACCCCGGCTTCGCTGTTCTTTTTGTTTGCTGCAACAACCATGTCTTCCAGCACAGTAACCGGCACGTGGTCACGAAAGTGACTACGGTAAATGATGGTAGTGAGCATAGGGTTTCCAATAGAGGAGGTGAATGAAAGTCCACAGTATCAGATGGTTGGCGCTACGTCTTGTTAACCGACCCGGGGGCTATCGCGCCCTTTTTCTGTTTCGGGAGTAATGGCGAAAATCGCCGAAAATGTACAATATTTCTTTTCTTTTTTACCAAATTTTTTACAGTTAACACATTGATAATTATAAGTTAGCACATAATGATCAAAATATATTTGTTAAGTTGTACAATTAGTATGTACAGTATTTACCAGTTAACAAGACATTAACCATTTTTTAGCTATGCAAATTTCAGGAGTGACATATGCGCGAGAACGGGTTTGCACCGAATACAGCCAATGCCATTGCCCAATATTTTAATAAAGCAAACCAGCCTTCCCAGCAGGAGACGCTGGGACAAATTGTGGTGGAGATCCTTCGGGAAGGAAAAATCCTCAACCGAAAAGCCATCTGCACCCGACTGCTTTACCGGATGGAACAGGCATCGGATCGGGAAGAGGAGAGCCGTTACCAAACGCTGATTGGCCTGCTGTTCGATCGTTAAGAGACGTACGCCCACAGCCGCTAATTGAATTGTTTTCAAGTCAGTTTTTTCTTCAGGCCAGGTTTTTTATACTGTCGCTACAGACTGACTTAATGCCGCGATTCCCCCTGCAGGTGGACGTGGCAACAGAGACGTAGTTATGAACAGAAGTGACCATGAACGACTTACTGATGAACTTATTGGCGAAGCCACCCTTTCTCTGCTTAAGGAAAACGGCCCTATCAGCATGAAGCTCTTGCTGCAGAGGCTGCAACAGATGTTATCGGCAGAGCGAGACGGCCAGCGTCGGAATGTGCTTTCCCAAATCATTCTGGAAATTTCCAGCGACGGCAAGGGTGGCTCCCGGCGCGAACCTAAAAGTGAACAGCAGGATTGGGACACGGATGGTCGAAACAACAGTAATGTGTATCCCCTGTTTGGCAATAGCCAGCAAGCCAACAGCAAAAAACACTAGCTGTAACATTAATTTATTAACTAAACCGGTGTGACACCTATGAGCCAGGCTATGCTCCAGAAATCAGACTTTTATGAAGAACTGCCAAACGACGCGTTGTCTAACTATTTTCGCAGCGCCGGCGGTTTGTTAGCCGAAGAGTGGGCGTTGCTGGAATCTGTCATGAGCGCAATTCTGGATGCGAAGGAACCGCTGACCAACAAAGCGATTATTTTACGATTGATCCAGCAGATTGAGTCCACGCGCGACGTCGTCAAAGCCGATATCATCCGTAAAACGCTGGAAATTATTGTCGATCATACCCAGGACGATCTCTAATCGCCCCGGTGAATGAAACGCCGACGGTACTGTCCTGCCGTCGGCGTTTTGTTATCTGAAGGATTTACCTCCCTGCCCCGCAGCGTTACAATGCCCGCCCTTAAAGTATGGGATCTCCTCCCGGCGCCCACCTGGTGTGCGCATCTGACCTGTCATCAGAACGAGAACAATCATGTTTAAACCGGAACTCCTCTCCCCGGCGGGAACGCTGAAAAATATGCGTTACGCCTTCGCCTATGGCGCCGATGCCGTCTATGCGGGCCAGCCGCGTTACTCGCTGCGCGTGCGTAATAACGAATTCAACCACGAGAATCTGCAGCTCGGCATCAACGAAGCCCACGCG
Organism: Leclercia adecarboxylata; assembly: GCF_006874705.1. Classification (NCBI taxonomy): domain Bacteria; kingdom Pseudomonadati; phylum Pseudomonadota; class Gammaproteobacteria; order Enterobacterales; family Enterobacteriaceae; genus Leclercia; species Leclercia adecarboxylata. Next base: position 233,872 of record NZ_CP035382.1, read on the forward strand.
CAGGGGAAAAAATTCTACGTGGTGGTCAACATCGCGCCGCATAACGCCAAGCTGAAAACCTTTATCCGCGACCTGAAACCGGTGGTGGAGATGGGGCCGGATGCGCTGATTATGTCGGATCCGGGTTTAATCATGCTGGTGCGGGAGAACTTCCCGGAGATGGACATTCACCTCTCGGTGCAGGCCAATGCCGTTAACTGGGCAACGGTGAAATTCTGGCAGCAGATGGGGCTGACCCGTGTGATTTTATCCCGCGAGCTGTCGCTGGAAGAGATCGAAGAGATCCGCAGCCAGGTGCCGGAAATGGAGCTGGAGATTTTCGTCCACGGCGCGCTGTGCATGGCCTACTCCGGCCGCTGCCTGCTCTCTGGCTACATCAACAAGCGTGACCCGAATCAGGGCACCTGCACCAACGCCTGCCGCTGGGAATATAAGGTCCAGGAAGGTAAGCAGGATGAGGTGGGCAACATCGTGCATAAACACGAGCCTATTCCGGTGCAGACCATTGAGCCGACGCTGGGCATCGGTGCGCCGACCGACAGCGTGTTTATGATTGAAGAGGCCCAGCGTCCGGGCGAGTACATGACCGCGTTCGAAGACGAGCACGGTACCTACATCATGAACTCCAAAGATCTGCGCGCCATCGCCCACGTTGAGCGCCTGACCCAGATGGGCGTGCACTCCCTGAAGATTGAAGGCCGCACCAAATCCTATTACTACTGCGCACGTACCGCCCAGGTCTATCGCAAGGCGATCGACGACGCGGTGGCGGGTAAACCCTTCGACCCGACCCTGCTGGAAACGCTGGAAGGGCTGGCGCACCGCGGCTATACCGAAGGCTTCCTGCGTCGTCATACTCACGACGATTACCAGAACTACGACTACGGTCACTCGCTTTCCGAGCGCCAGCAGTTTGTCGGTGAGTTCACCGGCGAGCGCAAAGGTCCTCTTGCGGCGGTAGCGGTGAAAAACAAATTCCTCGTGGGCAACAGCCTGGAGTTGATGACCCCGCAGGGCAACGTCAATTTCACCCTCGAACATATGGAGAATGGTAAAGGGGAAGCGGTATCGGTCGCGCCGGGAGACGGACATACCGTCTGGCTGCCGGTGCCGGAAGATATCTCGCTGGACTATGCCCTGCTGATGCGTAACTTCATCGGGGAAAATACCCGTAATCCTCACGCCGGTTAAGATTAAGGGTTATTTTTTGTTATGAGATGATTCTTAGAATCCGATCACATACCGCTGCGTTTGATACGGGTATTATCTATGACGCTGAAAAACATAACCCATAAATGCTAGCTGTACCAGGAACCACCTCCTTAGCCTGTGTAATCTCCCTTACGCAGGCTAATTTTTTTGCCTGAAATTCCTCTCATCCCCCTTTCACTCTCTGCTGTCGCAATACAACCATTAGCGTCCCTAACGTAAATTTTTCTTTATTTACAACGAGAAGTAACTGAAATCATCAATTTATTAAAGGTAGGGTATTCATAGACATCCAGAATGCTATTCTTCTTATGAATGAAATTTCACTTAAGGAGAAGGAGAAATCTATGTACTGGGTGGTTGAAAACAGGATGGTGTGCCCTCGTACCGGAACAATATTCATTCACGTTCTGACTGTTAAAAATCTTAGATTGATAATCTGGTATAAAGGCGATTACTTTATCAGCACCGGCTCGGTTCTTATTACCAGTCCCTTCGGCATTGCCGTTGATGGCACACTCAGAAAGCTACACATCCTGCGAACCTTTCCTTATAACGCCACCTTTTGGTCATCATTTGTCGCAAATTCGGGATGCCCCGGTAACGATGGCACCCTGGTGACCCGCTGCAAACATCACCCCGACTGTGTTTTCGCGTTATGCCCGTATGGCGCCATTGCATCATAAAAGTTACGGTCCGAGTGGCGCACGTTTCGGCTCGCCACTCATTTATTTTTTTCCTTTCATCCTCTTCTTACCCGCTTTTTCCCGCGCTGCGATACACTTTTGAAAGATCAGCACAGGAGCAATGTGGATGACGACCTATCCGGCAAGTTTATTAATTCTGAACGGCAAAGGAACAGGCAACGATCTGTTGCGCGAGGCCGTGACGCTTCTTCGTGAAGAAGGGGTGGTGATCCATGTCCGCGTGACATGGGAGAAAGGTGATGCAGCCCGTTATATTCAGGAAGCCTGCGACCTCGGGGTGGAGACCGTCATTGCGGGTGGCGGCGACGGCACCATAAATGAAGTGGCGACAGCGCTGATTGACCTGCCAGAGGCGCAGCGTCCGGCGCTGGGCATTCTGCCGCTGGGCACCGCCAACGATTTTGCTACCAGCGCCGGGATCCCGGAGGCGCTCGATAAAGCCCTGCAGCTGGCAATCGCCGGTAAAGCCACGGCGGTGGATATCGCCCGGGTGAACAATGAAACCTGCTTTATCAATATGGCAACGGGCGGGTTTGGCACCCGTATTACCAGCGAAACCCCGGAAAAATTGAAAGCCGCGCTGGGCGGCGTTTCGTACCTGATCCACGGTCTGGCACGCATGGATTTGCTCAAACCCGACACCTGTGAAATTCGCGGCGAGAACTTTCGCTGGCAGGGTGATGCGCTGGTGATCGGTATTGGCAATGGCCGTCAGGCGGGCGGTGGGCAGCAGCTCTGTCCGGATGCGCTGATTAACGACGGGCAACTACAGCTGCGAATTTTTTCTGCCAATGAACTGCTCCCGGCCCTGCTGACCACCCTGACTAAACCGGAGGAGAGCCCGAACGTGATTGACGGACAGTCCGCCTGGTTCGAGGTCGTCGCTCCGCACGGGATGACCTTTAACCTGGACGGCGAGCCGCTGAGTGGCGACCATTTCCGCATCGCCCTGTTACCGGGCGCGATCCGGTGCCGGCTACCGCCGGATTGTCCCCTTCTGCGCTGAGTTTTGCCCGGCGGCGCTGCGCTTGCGCGGGCCTACGGGTTTCGTAGGCCGGGTAAGGCGAAGCCGCCACCCGGCAAACAAACCGCACTAATACACCGCCACCTCCCTGGCCATCTCACGGGAGTACTGCTGGCTGGCGTTGACCAGCATCCGGGTGTAATCGGTTTGCGCCTGCCCCGCCACCAGATCATCTACCGTCAGCGTTTCAAGGATTTTCCCGTACTGCATCACCGCCACCTTCTGGCACAGATGGGCGATCACGCCCAAATCGTGGGTCACCATCAGGTAGGTGAGCTTCGACTCGCGCTGCAGTTCCGCCAGCAGGTTTAAAATCTCCGCCTGCACCGAGACATCCAGCGCCGAGGTGGGTTCGTCGAGCAGCAGCACCTGCGGCTCGAGGATCAGCGCCCGGGCAATCGCCACGCGCTGGCGCTGGCCGCCTGAAAGCTGATGGGGATAGCGATCGCGGAAGGCACGGTTGAGGCCGACTTTATCCAGCAGGGCATAAATACGGCGATCCCGGTCGTTGATGCCGTGGATTTGCAGCGGCTCTTCCAGAATATCGCCGATGGTATGCCGCGGGTGCAGCGAACCGTAGGGATCCTGAAACACCATCTGTACCAGCCGACAGCGCTGGGGGCTGATGCGCCGCTCCAGCGGCTGGCCGTTGATCGCCAGCGCCCCGTCCCAGTGGGTGAATAACCCGGCCAGGCACTTCAGCACCGTGGTTTTGCCCGAGCCCGACTCCCCCACCAGGCCGTAAATCTCCCCCGGCTGGACGTTAATATTGACGTCATACAGAACCTGGCTGCGTTTCTCGCCTTCGCCGAATGCCAGATTCAGGTTTTTTACCTCGATCATCTTCGCTCCTTATTCGGTCAGCCAGCTAGCCTGGCGCTGCAACACCGGCAGCACCGGACGGCGGTGGTTCATCTCCGGCAGGGCATTGATCAGCCCCTGCGTATAGGGATGTTTTGCGTTGTGCAGGTCACAGGCGGCAATCGACTCCACCACCCGCCCGGCGTACATCACCAGTACCCGGTCGCAGAAGCTGCGCACCAGGTTGATATCGTGACTGATAAAGATCAGCCCCAGCCCGCGGGACTGGACTAAATCGTCCAGCAATCCCAGCACCTGCAACCGCACCGAGACGTCCAGCGCCGAGGTCGGTTCATCGGCGATCACCAGCTCCGGGTCGGTGATCAGCATCATGGCGATCATGATGCGCTGCCCCTGCCCGCCGGAGATCTCATGCGGATAGAGCTGATACACCCGTTTCGGCTGGCGAATACGCACCACATCCAGCATCTCCAGCACTTTGGCTTTCGCCTCCGCCTTGCGCCCCGGATGGTGGGTCAGCCAGGCCTCGGCAATCTGATCCCCAACGCAGACCACGGGGTTCAGGGAGTATTTCGGATCCTGCATGATCATCGAGATGCGCTTGCCGCGAATGCCGCGCATCTGCGCTTCGCTGACGCTGCGCAGATCGACGTCGACGAACTGCATCCGGGTGGCGGCGATCTGCGCCTTTGCCGGGTGCAGGCGCAGCAGCGCCCGCCCGACGGTGGATTTCCCCGAGCCCGACTCGCCGACAATCGCCAGCTTCTCGCGCCCGAGCTGAAAGGAGACGCCGCGCACCGCGTTGGTCACCGCGCGTCCGTTGATAAAGTCGACGTGCAGATCGCGCACGTCCAGCAGTGGCGCATCAGTTGCTGCGAGGATCGAGGATGTCACGTAAGCCATCTCCTAAGAAGTTGAACGCCAGGCTGTTAATCAGAATTGCCAGCCCCGGAATAGTCACTACCCACCAGCACTCCATCATGTAGGTTCGCCCGCTGGAGATCATCGCCCCCCACTCCGGCTCCGGCGGCTGTGCGCCGAGACCGAGGAAGCCGAGACCGGCGGCGGTCAGGATGATCCCCGCCATGTTCATGGTGATACGGATAATCACCGACGGCAGGCACAGCGGCACAATGTGACGCCACAGCACCCGCACCGGGGAGGCCCCCTGCAGACGCACGGCGGAGATAAAATCGGCCTGGCGCAACGACAGGGTTTCGGCGCGGGCCAGGCGAGCAATCGGCGGCCAGGCGGTGATGGTAATCGCAATCACCACGTGCTCCAGCCCCGGACCGAGGGCGGCGACAAAGGCCAGCGCCAGCACCAGGCTCGGGAAGGAGATAAAGATATCGGTGACGCGCATCAGCACTGCGTCGACCTTGCCGCCAAAGTACCCGGCGGTAACCCCCAGCAGCAGCCCCAGCGGACCGACGGTGACCGACACCAGCAGCACGATATAGAGCGTGATGCGCGAGCCGTACACCAGGCGGCTGAAGATATCCCGGCCAAACTCGTCGGTGCCAAACCAGTGCTGCGCGTTCGGCGCCACCAGGGCGTTATTCAGATCCTGCACCAGCGGGTTGTACGGTGCAATCCAGGGCGCGAAGGCCGCAACAATCAACAGCAGCAGGATGATGCCGCCGCCAATGGCCGTCAGCGGGTTGCGCGCCATCTGCCCGACAAAGCCGAAGCTGCGACGGGCCATCCGCGCCAGGCGCTGGCGTCCTTCGCTGCGAACGGGCTGCAGCGGTGTATCCAGAGAAACGGTCATGATTTCGTCCTCGGGTCAAAAAGTTGATACAGCATGTCGGAGAGCAGGTTGAGCATCACGAAGATCATCCCCACCAGCAGGACGCAGCCCATCACCGCGTTCATGTCCCCCAGCAGCAGGCTGCCGGTGAGATAGGAGCCAAAGCCCGGCCAGGAGAAGACGGTTTCAATCAGCACCGCCCCTTCCAGCAGCGAGCCGTAGGCCAGCGCCACCACGGTGAGCAGCTGCACCAGGATGTTGCGAAACGCGTGGTTCCAGATCACCTGCCGCTCGGTTAAACCTTTCACCCGGGCAGTGATGATGAACTCCTGCGACAGCTGGGCCAGCATAAAGCTGCGGGTCATGCGGCTGATGTAGGCCAGGGAGTGGAAGCCCAGCAGCGAAGCCGGCAGCACCAGATGGTTAATGGCGTTCCAGAACACCGCACTATTGCCTGCCAGCAGGGCATCGATGGTCATCAGTCCGGTGCGACGCGGGACCAGGCCATCCAGACCCAGATCCAGCCGTCCGGCGCCGCCCACCCAGCCGAGCCAGGCGTAGAACAGCAGCAGCCCCATCATCCCGACCCAGAAGATCGGCGTGGAGTAACCGGCGAGGCTGATGATGCGCACTACATAATCTGAGACGCTGTTACGACGTGCGGCGGCCAGCACCCCCAGCGGAATGCCTAACCCGGCCCCGACAATAATCGCCATCGTCGCCAGCTCAAGGGTCGCCGGGAAGACGCGCATAATGTCGTCCAGCACCGGTTTGCCGGTCAGCAGGGCATTGCCGAAATCGCCGTGCAGCAGGTTGTTCAGGTAGATACCGAACTGGGTCAGCAACGATTTATCAAAGCCCAGCTGCTGATAAACCTGCTGATAGGTGCTGTGGTCGGCATCCGGGCCGACAATCGCCAGCACCGGATCCACCGGCATCACCCGGCCGATAAAGAAGGTCAGCACCAGCAGGCCGAACAGGGTCACCAGCACCTGGGTTAATCGTTTCGAGAAACGCCGGGTGCGGGAGCCCGGGGCGAGGATCGCAACGCTCATTTTTCACCTCCGGTTTTGTACACTTCCCGCAGGAAGGTGGTGGCCGACGGGTGCGACTGGAAGTTTTTCACTTCGTTGCGCACCACCACCGAGTCGACCATCTGCGACAGCGGGAGCAGGGCCGGGATCAGCTGGTCATAACGCACCTGGATCTGCTGATAGTCGGCGATCTGTTTCTGCGGATCGCGCTCCAGCAGGGCTTTGTCGATCATCTCGTTCAGCGGCTTGTCGTAAAAACCGGTGCGCCAGCCCTGGAAGTTGGTCAGCCGGGCCTCGTCGCTGTTGTCCGGGTTGTAGACCAGCGCGCGCAGGCTGGAGTGCGGATGCGGCTCTACCCCACTGCCGCCGCGCCCGACCAGCATGTCGAACTTACGCTCGCGCATCGCGCCGTAGATCTGGTTCCCGGTGCCGGTGATGATTTTGGCGTTGATGCCCGCCTGCATCAGAGTGGACTGCACGGCGATGGCGATATTAAGGAACGGCTGATCCGCCAGCACCCGCAGGGTGGTGTCGAAGCCGTCCGGGTAGCCCGCTTCCGCCAGCAGCTTTTTGGCGCGGGGGATGTCGAGCTTGTAACCGGGGTCCGGCAGGGTCGACGGCATCCCCGCCTTGATAGGCCGCTGGTGCAGCACGCCGTAGCCCGGCATCAGCGCCTTGTTGATGCCCTGATAGTCAATCAGGTAGCGCACCGCTTCGCGCACTTTCGGGTTGGCGAAGTGCGCCTCCTTCATGCTCATCGCCACGTAGTAGACCGTACCCTTCTGCACGGCTTCTACCGTCAGCTGCGGATCCTTACGCAGGGCGTTGATGTCGGCCACCGCCATATTGCTGGCGATATCCAGATCGCCCTTCTCCACCATCAGGCGCAGGGTTTGCGACTCCTGGAAATGGCGCAGGACCACGCGGTTCATCTTCGGCGCTTCGCGCCAGTATTTCGGGTTACGCTGCATGCGCAGCACGTCTTTTGCCTGCCAGGTCTCCAGCATAAACGGGCCAGAACCGGCTTCGTTGGTGGTCAGCCAGCGGTTGCCCCAGTCGCTGTTGACCTCGTGGCTGAGCACCGTTTTGCGATCCAGCACGCCGAGGTTGCCCAGCGCGCCGAGGGAGTAGATCACCAGCTGCGGATCGTTGGCCTTCGGCAGGGTGAGCTGCAGGTGTAGTCATCGAGGGCTTTAATCTGCTGGTCGATGTTCTTTTTAGAAAACCCATAAGATTTCCACACCGAGGCCTGGGCGAGGTTCAGGTGCAGCAGGCGGCGCATCGACCACACCACGTCCTCGGCGGTGAGCGGATTGCCGGAGTGGAAGGTCACGTTGTCGCGCAGGTGGAAGGTCAGGGTTTTGCCGTCCGGGGAAATGTCCCAGGTCTTCGCCAGCGCCGGTTTGACGTTGGTGAGAGTATTAGGATCCAGTTCCACCAGCGAATCGTAGAGATTGACCACAATGCCGACCACTTCGTTACCGGTCATCGCGGCCGGATCGAGGGTCAGCAGGTTGTTCATATTCATACCGATGATGAGCTGATCGGGCGGCGTTTTCGCGTACGCCGCACCGCTCCCCATCATCAGCGAGAGCGCGAGTAAGCACGCTCCAGCCAGAGAGGTTCGTTTCATGTATATATCGCCTGTAGGGTACGTTTTTATCTGTCAGTCGTGGCTGACGGTATTGGCTTCGATATACGCAAAATTAATGTCTTCGCCGAGTCCCGGGCGCGTCGGCAGGCTGACCATGCCCTCGTCATCCATCGGGTCGATCAGGCTGTGCAGATAGGCCGCTGGTTCGTCGTAATCGAGGAACGGGTGCAGCAGGCCGCGCTCGTACCAGCGGCAGTTCTTGATGGCGCCAATCACCGCCAGGCTCGCCGCGCCGTTGCCGTGCACTTCGCAGTCCATGCCGAACGACTCCGCGAGGTTCGCTACTTTCAGGGTCGGCGAGATACCGCCGACGCCGTTCGATCCGGCGCGCAGGATGTCGCAGGCCCCGGCTTTGATCCAGTCGGCGCGGCTGTGGTGCTTACCGCCCAGGCTTTCCGGCCCGATAATCGGAATGGAGAGGTTTTCCGCCAGCCAGGCGTAGGAGGACATGCTCTCCTCTTCCATCGGCTCTTCGAACCACGCGAAGTTAAGCTTCTCCAGCTCCTTGCCGATGTACAGCGCCTCGGTGCGGCTGTACCAGTGGTAGCCGTCGATCATCAGGTCAATGTCCGGGCCGACCGCTTCACGCACTGCGGCGCAGGCTTTGACGTCCATCTTCGGGTTAGGGGCGAAGGAGACCGGCGGCATCCAGGTGTGCAGCTTGATCGCCTTATAGCCGCGGGCCACCAGCGTCTCGGCGAAGCTGGCGTACTCTTCCGGCGTCGAGAGGCCACCGGGCAGGTCATCCCCGCACATGGTGCTGCCGTAGGCCGGGACTTTGTCGCGGTAGCCGCCGAGCAGTTTCCACACCGGCATATTGAGCTTACGGCCAATCAGATCCCACAGCGCCTGCTCAACAAAACCCAGCGCGCGTTCGGTCAGCTGGTGGGCGCTGCCGCGCTGCCAGTGGGCCAGCTCCTGCCAGATCTTCTCGCGATTAAACGCGTCCTGGCCGACCATCACTTTACGAAAGAAGGTGTTGACCACAAAAGGGCGCACCACTTCCGGCGGTGCAAATGAATACCCTTTGGTGCCATCGTCTGCGGTAATGGTCAGCATCGCCATTTTTGCCAGACCTTCCGGTCCCGGGTGGGAGTGTCCGGCGGTGTCGGAGACCCGGCGCGTGGGATACTGAAAGACGGTGACGTTTACAGATTCGATTTTCATTTTCAGTCCTTAAAACAACGTAGGTTCAGCATGTTCTGTCATTTTGAAAAGCTGTTTCGAAACTAACTGTAAGCGCAAAATTCATCCACTGCCTTAGACAAATTCCGCTAAGCGCTGACCATTTCTTGTGCATCTGCACGGGGGGAAGTGACACTTTTCACAAAAGACCAGGGAAGTGTGAAGTGGATCGGGAGGGATCTTTGAATGAAGTTTTTAGGCCGGGTAAGACGCAGTCGCCACCCGGCTTTTTTACCGCACCGCACCAGATGCGGCAATGCCCGGCGGCGCTACGCTTGCCGGGCCTACGTATTGTGCATGCTGCGAGTACGGTTACGCGATCGTAACTTTCTTATCCAGATAAACATCCTGCACGGCGTTAATCAGCTTCACGCCGTCGGCCATCGACTTTTTAAACGCCTTGCGACCAAGGATCAGCCCCATGCCGCCCGCGCGTTTATTGATCACCGCCGTGCGCACCGCATCGGTGAGATCGGTTTCGCCGCCTGCTGCACCGCCGGAGTTGATCAACCCGGCGCGGCCCATATAGCAGTTCGCCAGCTGGTAGCGCACCAGGTCGATGGGGTTATCGCTGGTCAGTTTGCTGTATACCCGATCGTCGGTATAACCAAATTTGACCGCCTCGTAGCCGCCGTTGTTTTCGGCCATTTTCTGCTTGACGATATCCGCTCCGATGGTGGCCGCCAGATGGTTGGCCTGACCGGTGAGATCGGCGGAAACGTGGTAATCGGTGCCGTCTTTGTTGAAGGCCGGGTTACGCAGGTACGCCCACAGCACGGTCACCAGGCCCAGCTCATGGGCACGCTCGAAGGCGGCGGAGATCTCCTCTATCTGACGGCGCGACTGCTCAGAGCCGAAATAGATGGTGGCCCCTACCGCGACCGCGCCGAGATTGAAGGCCTGCTCAACGCTGGCGTACAGGGTCTGGTCATATTCGGTGGGATAGCTCAGGGTTTCGTTGTGGTTAAGCTTAACCAGGAACGGAATACGGTGCGCGTAACGGCGGGAGACCGACGCCAGCACGCCGTAGGTGGACGCCACGCAGTTACAACCCGCCTCAATCGCCAGTTCCACGATATTCTTCGGATCAAAATAGAGTGGGTTGGCGGCAAAGGAGGCACCCGCCGAGTGCTCCACACCCTGGTCCACCGGCAGGATCGACAGATAGCCGGTCCCGCCCAGACGCCCGGTGTTATACAGCGTCTGCATATTTCGCAGCACCGCCGGCGGACGGTTGTTGTCCACCATCACGCGGTCGACGTAGTCGTGGCCAGGCAGGTAGAGATGGTCGGCTGGAATGGTCATACAACGATGCTGTAACAGGCTGTCGGCGTCTTTGCCAAGCAATTGCGTAATATCAGTCATGGTTTTCCTCCCGTCAGTGCCGACAAAGCGTCGGCGTGTTTTATCCAGGCTCACAGGATTGTAAGCCCCCTAAGCCTGGTCTGCGGGTCGTCAAATTGCCAGCCGTCTACCACCATGCATGAAAATGATGTACCGGGCCAATGCCCTGCCCCACTTCCAGCGTGTCCGCCTGCGCAAGTGCGCAGGAGAGCCAGGCTTTGGCCTCGCGGACGGTATCCGCCCAGCTATCGTGCCGCGGACGCAGCGCGGCCAGCGCGGCCGACAGGGTGCAGCCGGTGCCGTGGGTGTTTTTGGTATTCACCCGAGGAGCCGTAAAGCGCGTGGCCCCGTCGCGGGTAAACAGCCAGTCGGGGCTCTCGGGATCGTCCAGATGTCCGCCCTTCATCAGCACCGCCTCGCACCCCATCGCCAGCAATGCATAACCCTGCGCTTTCATCTCCTGTTCGTTACGGGCATGGGGGGCATCCAGCAACGCCGCCGCTTCGGGCAGGTTGGGGGTGATGAGCGCCACCTGCGGCAGCAGCTTTTTACGCAGCGTGTCGACAGCGGCGTGTGACAGCAGCGGGTCGCCGCTTTTCGCCAGCATTACCGTATCCAGCACCACGTTTTTCACCTGATGACGCAGGAGCTGCTCCGCCACCGCCTCGACGATATCGGTTTCGGCCAGCATGCCGATCTTAGTGGTGTCGATGCGTACATCGCTGAACACCGACTCCAGCTGCGCCGCCACGAAATCAGGTTCGATGCGGTAGACCGACTGCACCCCGCGGGTGTTCTGCGCCACCAGGGCGGTGATCACCGAGCAACCGTACGCACCGAGCGCGGAGAAGGTCTTCAGGTCGGCCTGGATCCCGGCCCCGCCGCTGGGGTCGGTGCCTGCGATGGTAAGCGCGTTAATCCGTTTCATCGTTGCGCCCCCAGTTCCCACAGTGCATCCAGAAACGCCGGGGCAAAACTGCCCGGGCCGCGACTAAGCGCCGCCGCCAGCGTGCCGGCCCGCTTCATCCAGCCGCAGGCCGCGGCGATGTTATCCAGCCGGTCCCCGGGCAGCGAGCAGCTGGCCGCCACTACCGCCGACAGGGCGCAGCCGGTGCCCACTACCCGGGTCATCAGCGGATCGCCGCCGGTAATTGTCTGGGTACGCAGTCCGTCAGTAACGTAATCCACCTCCCCGGTCACCACCACAATGGCATTGGTCTGCCGCGCCAGCGCCTGGGCTGCCGGCAGGGCGCTGGCCGCCGTGTCGGTGGTGTCCACTCCGCGCCCGCCTGCGCTCATCCCGGCGAGGGCAAGGATTTCAGAGGCGTTGCCGCGAATGGCCGCCGGTTTCAGGGCGAGGATTTGCTGGCAAAAACGGGTCCGGTACGCCAGGGCGCCCACGGCCACCGGATCGAGGGTCCAGGGTTTACCCGCCGCCACCGCGCTTTCAATCGCCCGGCGCATCGCCTGAGCGCGCGAGGAGGTCAGGGTCCCGACGTTAATCAGCAGCGCATCGGCAATAGCGGAGAACTGTTCGGCCTCTTCGGCTTCAATCACCATCGCCGGAGAGGCCCCGAGGGCCAGCAGTACGTTAGCGGTAAAGGTCTGCACCACGTCGTTGGTCATGCAGTGGGTCAGCGGGGAACGGGTTCGGAAGTGGTGTAAGGCGTGTAAATTAAGCAGGTCAGGCTGCATGGTATCGCTCCTGCCTTGCGCGAAGAAGCGATTGCCCGGAGGGCATCTGACTTCCCTACGCTGGCATTATCCAGATCAGGTGGTACGGGTATTTCTCAGCCTTCACAAAGAAGGGCACCCCGAGTCAAATAAATCAAAATCAAAAGCTTGCGATTAATGCTCCTCATTAATCCCTGATCAGGATAGTAATGCCAGCGGGAAGTCTTGTAAACGGCAAAAGCGGCCCTTTTGGTCTATGTGTGACAGGTTGAGTGACACAATGTGTGCCATGTAGAATGCTCTTAAGTTATCAACTACCGCATAAAAAAAGAGGTCATGATGGATTTACAAGCATGGGATAACGTTATCTCTATCGCTTCGAATGCTGTAACAGGTTTAAGCGTGGTTGCTGGCGTCATCTTCGGCGGGGTTAAACTTCAGGAGATGGTGAAAAACAAGAAAATGGAGCAAGCTTTCGCCTCTGCAATAGCGCTTAAAGGTGAGATTGATGCTACGAGGGGCCGTTATAATCGTATGCGTTTTGACCTTACACGCATAATGACTTTTATCGACACGCTCGCAAAGTCTGGTCAAAAAGTAGATCAAGAAAGCTACTATCAGATTCAAGGTTCCTTGAGAGATATGGCGGAAAACACCTTTCGTATTGGTAGCTGTTTCGTCAAAGTTAGCCACTATAACGTTGCCATTAAACAACCAGCTTGGGAACCATTTAACGCTCTTCTACACTCTGCTGGTGAAACGCAAATAGCTATATCGAAATTAGTAAACCTCATCACGCAGGCCTTGCTTAAAGAGCAGATAACAACGGAGGAATTCGAGACAATTCGTAATCTTTATGATGAACATGGTGAACAGATGAAAGGCGTTAATTACGCTATCGCCGGGATAGATATTATTAAATTTGATGAATTGTTTGACTTCAGCAAAGTTAATAAAAAAAGCCGGGATTAACCCGGCTCTTATGTTTTCAGTTTTCGTTGTCTCTGTTCGTTGAGGTAGTATCTGATAGCCCCCTCAAGCCCTAGTCGCTCGACCTTATCGAGAAATGAAGAGCGCGGAATATCTCCTAGCGCCCTGCATAGCCCACTAACATTAATCAGTTCGTTATCATCCAGCGTTTTAACGTGAGAGATAACCAAAGGCACTCCACCGACACCTGAAATTGTAATTCTCATTCTATCCCCTCTTCATCTATAAATGCGGCGGGGAGCAAATCGCTCCCCGAAATCCGTTGTTGATCGCTACTTACTCACCCGTTGAGGTGGTCAGTTTGGTAATCATCGATAGATCATAGATGAGCGGCAGAACGCCAAATTCTGACATCACGGTTTTGTTACCCAGGCGGTCATCAAAGCTGTACTGGAAAAACTCAGCTCGTGTACCCGCAGCGGCAATCTTCGCATTACGTGAGGCAGGACCGGAGACGACTTCCAGTGGGGTATGGTCTGACGGAATAATGTTGTCTGCAAACACAGGAACCATTACAGCACTACCAGCAGATAGATATTGCTCATAGCCGATGACATTAACAAACACGAGACCATCCAATTCAAAAGCGCTAAAGGCCGGGAGGTTTGCTCGTACAGCACTATTAAACAGCGTGGACTGAGGTAGAACGCCATGAGCGACTAGGGTACGGATCTCGGCGTGATATTTCACTGACTTATAGAAAGTCGGGTCACACAGAACCACGATACCTTTGAGAGCCTTAACCCAGCCGCCAAGGTTGACACGTAGTGCAGTTGCGGCGGTGTCCAGTGACTCCAGCGGACCAGTTGAACCAACATCGATTACAGCGCTGGAATAATCCTCACCGAACTCTTCAGAGAAATCGACAACCTGCTGTTGAGTATATGGTGTGTTAACGACACCAGTAAACAGCGCCCTGGCGAGTACATCTTCTTTTGTGGTACGGAACTTCATATACTGGCGGATTGATTCATCGCTAACCAGCTCGTCCATATTCTGCTGGCGCTGCGTGCCGGGACGGCGAATCCCCTGGAACATGCTCGCGTCAACTTCACCTGATAGTACCCAATGTGGAATTTCCAGTAAGCGGTTCAGACTCAGATCCCGCTCTGTGCCAACCAGTTCCGTCCCATAGCGGTTCACAGACTCCGCAACGGAGATTTTGCCAGCTCGCAAGTCGTCCGTTTCAATTTTTGGTGTATCGCTATGTTTTTCTTGGAAGATGCCTAATTCCTGAATCAGGAAATTATTTCCGAAAGGCTTAGTGAAAACGCCAGTGAAATCGTTATATTTAAAATCCATTTTTATTGTCCTTATTCAGAAACACGATTCAGGCCAGAGGCCTCAATTTGAGCGATAGCATTCGTAACGGCGGTTGCATCGGTGCCAATCAATCCGGCTCGGTTCAGTACACAACCACGGTCAACCACAATCACAGGGACATTCGAGCCTGCCTTGTGGCTATCAAGAGCGATCAACAGGTCATTACCTGACTCATAAGCGGTGCCATCACTGGCTAACAGAGTGCCAGGAACAGTATCAATTGCCAGAGTGGTAAAAACTCGGGTCTTATGTGAGAACACAGGATCGTCACGGTAAATTACTACGTCACGGAAGGAGCGTTCTTCTGTAGCTACAATCATCATTAACTCCATAGTTTTTTTATATTATTTGTACATCCGACATATTCGTCAGACGGCAGGTAAGAAAAACGCCAATTAAGGCGTTTAACGGTTTTTTACATGTCAGAAAAAGCCGTGGCGGGAAATAACCCGCCCGGTAGTAGGAGAAATAACGATGATGTTATTGATTTCTGACAGTAGGAATGAGGGAGCAACACCGCCAATTGCGGACATCCACGACCGTTAGAAAGCGGCGTTGGCTCGGTGCCAGTTTGCATCATGGCAAGATGACCGACGAGGAGAGCGCCGGATTAATGGCCTAATCCAGGGTGACCCGGAGTAGTACGTCTTTTCTGAATACAACCAGCGGTTGGCGAAAACCTTCCCGTGAGAGTAGGCCGCTTAGCGGTGAACCAGAGGTTCATCACTTCGTGACCGGAGAGAGTGCGGATATTGGCTGTATTTAGAAAAGGCGCTCTTGGCGAAGCGCACTTTATATTTTGTAAGGAGAAGGAATGACAACGGCTGTTGTACGCACATATAATTTAAATTATCACCCTATGCAATTATTTTATCACGAATGATTATCATTTGCAACAAATTTCACGGAAAGCTATTGATTTCTCGATAAATTTGATATGGGAGCGTCAGATTTAACGCTCCTTGTCTAGTTAGCCAGAAATACCCAAGATAAGGTTGGTATTTTTCCTGTCCTGTTCCTGTACCTCAGCCTTAATTGCATCGCTGAATTTGCTATCGTCAATGCTGAGTTTAACCTCGTTGGTCACAGTCAGATCGGCCTTGCCCTCAACACTGAATGGCTTGCCAAGGTTCATACCATAAGCAAGATTATCAATGCCCGGTAGTTGTGCCATGCCTGCGGTAGTTGGCTGAAGTCCGGGTAAGGTATTCATCCCCGAAAACGCATTAGTGAAGCCCTGCGCATGGTCAGCAAAGAAGTTTTTGATATCAGTCCAAAGGGTTGGCTTGTCGTTGTTGGCCTGCACTTTAGCAAGGAAGCCCTGTGGATCGGCCTGAATATCATCAAGCTGATTGTTTAGGCTAACACCTGCCATGATTGCAGGTAGACCGATTGAGATGCCCCCACCTTTAGCTGGTTTGCCCTCTTTCCCTGGTTTGGTGTTATCTGTTCCCGGTGTGGAAATGCCACCAAGAGCGCCGATCCCGGCGAGAGTCCCAAGCAGACCTTTCAACGGATTCGCGAAGCTTACAAGCCAACGAAGAGCGCCAGCCAACTTGAAGAGCGCCCCAGTGAATATAGCAATTCCTGCCGCGTACGCTGCTGTATTGCCGAATCCCTCGAATGTCTTGGACAATTGAGGAACATACTTCTTGATCAGCGCTTCAATGAGAATGAAGCTGTTATAAACAGTGTAACCAGCATCGGTGAAACCTTTAATCACGTTGCCTGCAATGCTTCCCAGCGTCTTAAATGCGTCCTGGTTGCTGTCAATTGCATCTGTCAGACCATTAAACGTATCGGTAAGCTGACTGCCGAAGCCCGATTCAAAGAAATTCTTCTGTGCAAGCTGCATCGTTGTACGTAAGCGCATCATTGCAACACGATTAGATTTCAGTGACTTCTCAAAAGCGCCACCCTTCTGTGCTGCTGCTTTGAATTCGTCACCAACAAGCGGAAGGATATCTTTCGCCAGCAGTTCACCGTTTTTCATCATTGCCATGAGGTCTTTTTCGGTAAGGTCTGTCCGGCCTTTCAGCTTATTCAGTGCCTTGACGAAGATCCCAACGGCGTTAGGCAGTGCATCACCAAGCTGTCCCTTAAGCTCTTCAGCCTGCACCGTGCCTTTTGAATACATTTGGTTAAGAGTGAGCAAGGCGCGACTCTGCTCTTCACCAGTGGCCCCTAATACGGTTCCGTACTGGCTGACACCTTCAAACAGGTTTTTGATCTGGCTATCGGTCGCTTTTCCAACGGCTGAGGCGTAAAACTTAACGTAGTCTTTCGATGTCTGTTGCAGGTCAAGACCAAGGGAAAGCGCCTGCTTCTGTAGATATGACATTTCCTGCGCGGCTTTCTGACTATCACCAGTGACGGCCTGTAGACCAGACATCATTGATTCGAAGTCTTGCCCGGTCTGCATGATAGTTTTGCCGATCCCAATGGTCGCCCCGATGGTGATCGCTGTTCCTGCATGGTTAAGCAAACTGGTATCCAGGCCCGTCACTTTAGCTTTAACTGGGAGCGTTATCGGCTTTTTGATTAGCCCGCCCTGCTGCCTTAATCCCTGTTGTAGCTTGCTCACCCTGGCGTTGTACTCTCCAAGCGCCATTGAACCAGCATGATATTTTTTCGTTAGTTGGCTAAAATCCTGAATCGCTTGTGCTCGCTGGCGTGGGGTCAGGTTATAACCGTTGGTCGCAGTGGAAAAACGAATGCCTTTAGCTCGGATCAGTTGTGTTCGCTTCTCTAGGTCGGCCTGTTCACGCTGTGCTCTGATTGCTTCACTGAGACCTCGGACACTTTTTGGAATAAGACCGCCCGCCGCTGGGTTGCGTGCTGCAATACTTGCCATACGTTGGGCGCGGCGCTGCTCATTGGTCGCTGCACGGGCATTGATAGCGGCCTGCTTCTGGGCTTCAGCGGTTAATCGCTGATTGAGCTTCAATCTCTGCGTTTCTGCTCGCGCCTGCTGTAGCTGAGTCTTGCCGTTGGTTTGTTGTAGCTTTCGTGTCGCCTGATCGAATGATTTTCCCGCTGACTCAGCAAATTTTTTAAGACTCTTGATTTTGTTGCGGGCACGGTTGAAGGAGTTTTGATCAACCTGCCAGCTAACACGGTTGATTGTAGATGTTACAATAATGTTGCCATTAGCCATTACACCCCCTGCTGCTTGATGATATTGCCGTAACGATCAGGATCGGATTTTGCGAGAGCAGCAGCCGCTGCTTTAGCTTTCGCCAGCATTTCAGGATCGATATGGTCAGCGGTATGTGAGACAACCGGACGGCTCTCAGCACCCAGAAATTTTTTAATCCGTTGTTCAGCACCAAAGGTGTCTCGCATTGGCGAGAAGGCTTCGCCCCGTTTATCCGTGGGTGTTTCAGCTGGGGCTGATTTGAGCAACTCCGGATGCTTCGTCAGAAAGTCATTGGTGACGCTCTTCAGATTGTCCCGCGCTTTTTGGAGTTCGTATTCCTCCGGTGTCATGCCATGCATCGTTGCAAACAGAGCATTTTTAATGCTGTACAGGGTCATATTTGTGTTCCTTCAGTAATCGGCAAAGCAAGCCGATCCCGGATAACAGACAATGGGCGACCATTGCCGACAATGGGATCAGCGATATGTATTCAAGTAGGGTCAAGATTGGGACTAATGCAGGCGTGGTGAACGTCGCTGTGGGTTCTTCTGTTTTCTGGCGACCGTTTTTCGGTATTCGATAAACAGCGGATCGGTCTGGGCAGGCATCCGTGATGCCATTTCCTGATCGCTCACTCCGTCACGTTGAAGAAACTTGATCACAGAAAATAGAGGTAACTGGAGGTCAACACAGATTTTTTCAAGCAGCGCGCCACTATCGAAATATTCTCTAACAGTGCGTTTCATCGTCCATTGGGAGGTGTACGCCACCCTACGGAATCGAGGATTCCAGGTCTTAGCCAGTTCAGCTACAAACTCAGGATCGATCCTTAATAGTAAGGCAACCTTGCCGGGTGATACCCCATGCGAAAGCAGAGTTTTTGCGGTTTTAAGGACTGATTCATCACGGCGGCGTGTCTTGAAGAGGCGTTTTAAGTCTTGGTTTGGTTTTTCAGCCGTCAGGCTGTTGGCAATATCACACAATTATTCCTCCAGTATCAGAATGGTGCATCAGGCCAAGTAGCTGTTGTAGGGCGATCAACAGGAACCACACAAGCCTCATTAACCACACGGTTATCATCAAAATCATCATCCGGTGCGACAGATTTAAAACTAGCTCTCTGGCGAGGGAACTCAACAACATTTCTCCGAGTCACCGCATCATTAGCGGGTAAAGAAGCATCGACAGGAATATCCACAGAAGATACAGATCCGGTTGGTTCAACAGCAGGCGCGGCAGTCTCAGAAGCCACAGTAGTTGGTTGTTCGTGTTTTTGCTGTTGTTTCTGCTCATCTTTGCCGCTCTCCTCGGCTTTAACTTTCTGATTTTTTGCGATGGTTACTACTGCGTCGCCTTGCTGTGACAACCCAGCGTTTTGTTCTGCTAAAATTTCCTCAGGATCTTTAACTGTGTAGTCAGTATGGGAGATCTCTTTACTACCTGGCTTACGGGCTGGCGTTGCTGTAATCCATCCCATTTTTACGAGCACCTTCACTTTTTTCTGAACAGTTGAGAGGCCCATACAACAGCAATCAGCAATGTATTGTTGAGAAGGACGGATCTCTCCTGTCGTTTTCTTCCAACCAAGTAGGTGACTGTAGACAGCCATAATTTCTGGGCTGTTTTTCACTCCGTTGAAGCGCTTGATGCGAGCAACCGGAATCACCCAAGGGGAAAAAGTATCAACCGTGATCGGTTTGTCTTCGTTCGGCTGCGGTAGGGATTCGTAAAGTTTACTTTCTGCTTTCTCGGTCGTCATAATATCCTCGCTGGTTATCTGTTTTATTCTTTTCAATGATTTTTGCCGCTGTTTGCAGCAGTTCACTACATAATTTTGCCATTGGCATGTCGCGGTGGTTCGCCTCTTTCAGCAATATGCGGTAGGTGTCATCCGGGAATGAAATGTTCATGCATCTTTTCTCCTGTACGTCAGATATGCGGGTACGCCCCTGCGATCATGTTGGCGATCAGGGGTAAGAAGCCGTGTTTGCGGCGATTTCGTTTGGTGGCGTTGCTGCCAACGGTTCTTAAAAACGAGGGTTAGCGGTGTTTCTCAGGGTCAACACCATACTTCTTAAGATCTTCGCGAGCCTCGGAGAGAATAAGCGCTAATACCTGTTTCTCATGCAGGGCAATTCCAACGCGATCACGGTACAGGCAGATATACCCATTGATGACATCTGAGAAGATATCAGTTATCTCTTCCCCTGCGGCTATACGGGGATTAACAGGCTTGAGAATGTTTTTTATTGCCTGACGGTAACGAGCGTTACGCTTCTGCTCCAGTTTATGCTGACGGAGCATTTCAAGGGCTTTCTTGGTGTTTCGCTTATTCGTACCAACACGGTTTTGGAAGCTATAAAGCGCAGAGGTAGTGGTGATGTTATGGACTAAGGCGTTAAAAATTTCTTCGGCAGTTGCGACTTGAAAGTCGATGGCGGCTGTTCTCAAATGGTCTCCTATATTCAGCTTAGTGTTTATTAATTCAGTATGTACATATTAACAGTTAAAACAATCTTTGTCAAACCTTGTTTTTATGTTTAATGATAAGTCAACATTATTTTTGTAAAGATTAAATCTAACGCGGTCTTATACTATGAATCAAATCTCTTTGTCAATCCCTTTCATCACAAAACGCCCTCAGACGCTCTATACGCCTTTCAGCAAACAAAGCGGTACAAAGTCACCAACAACAAGAGAAAGGCTCTCAGAACGCGATACAAGCCGCTGTACGGTGATGCTGGTCATCATGGCATAGCCACCGAATTACAGGGCCGTTGGTTAGGCACACTATCGCCTTGCGAGATTGAGGGGGGACCGCCGCCCCTCCAAGGGGGAGAGTACGTCGCGTTTAAAGCTCCTGGCTTCATCGAAGCCGTTCACATTGTACTGCCGCGCTTGCGCTTGTCTTCCACACATCTAAAGAGGCGTAGCTGTTTACGTAATAACTACAAACCCAACTAGTTAAACGCAGGTTTAACCCTGTTTTTGAATTTAAGGTCTTTAAGATCTTATAGGTGTTTTTATTAGTGGTTTTATAAATGCTCTTATACAACGTCTCTCAGAAGACACCTCCCCTCTGGTGGAAGACACGTATCTTCCAATAGAAGACACCCTCTCCTCTGACAGAAGACACCCCCTTACCTAGTGATTAACAGCACAGCGTCATCCCTTCTTGCTGGCACTTCCAGCTGTAAGTAAGTAACCTCGTTCCATCAGCGAACATAAGGAAGCAACATGGAATTCATCCAAGGCAAAGACAGCTTTAACGAGATGGCAACCGGAATACTGGTGAAACTGTTTGCGGACTATCCGTCTCACTCGGAATTTGACTATTCGGATTGGGGCTGGAATGACGAGCGTAGTGAGCTGTTGCGTAACACCCTGTATGCACTAAGGGATATGGGCTACATCCAAATAATCTCCTCAACAGATATGGACTACGCCGCTAAGTTAGCTCCTCCCGGCCTGAGTGTCCTCACTCAGAAAGCCCCGACTTCAGGTGATACAATTATTAACGTCCTCAAAAGTGCAGCAGGTGAAAGCCGTTCAGCGGTGATCGGTGCCGTCATAGGTTGGATTTTCGGCGGGAAATAATAGGGTTTAAATACCCGTTAATTACGGTTAATTGATAGGAAATCCTGCCTGTTGTCACTGGCTAGCCTGTGGGATGTGATAACCGATATGGTATCGGATATTCAACGAAGCTTTGCGAGTGCTGGATGCGTTAAATCTGTCAACCAAATGTGTGTCAAACCAGTTTACATCCCTCTTCATCTCGAACCAAAAATAAATTTTCTTCGCAACCTTCTGAAAATGTCTTGATTTCTGTAGGTATTGAGCCGCCTGTATCGCGCTGTATGATGTCGTGGATCGTGGGTGTGCAGTTTACATCTAGTGGGGGATAACGCCGCTACGGGCTTCTGGTGGAGCATACGGGGCTATTGATGGGGCAGTTCACATTTGTGTGGAAAAGGAAGGAACGGTGACAACCAAGCCGGGCGAATATCGCTTGTTGGTGGGGGTTATCTGGTGATGAAACCGGGCTAATGCGTGTATTGTCATGGTTCAGGCTGCACTGACTTCACATTAAATAATACTGGCTCTATCCAACCCCTTTTTTGTGGGAAAACATCAGAAAAGAAGCATCAGAGGCGATAAAAAGGCTATGCAAAAACACCCCTCATTTATGCAGCATTTATGCACTCTTTTTTATGGTCTTCTTGCAAGCAAAACTCTCTAAATAAGGCCTTTAACCTGATTCGATCATGAGTGCTGATCTGGTTAGTCGCATAACGTACATTATGTTAAATAGGACCAAAATTTAACAAATATAACAACTTGCTATGGCTGGCAGACCTGTACGATATTTAACCAAGAATCTCAATTTCTATTGACCTCTTACGTTCTCCACTAGGCAGATCCATCTCAGAGCCGTAGTATTTTCAGCGGTCGATCATATTTTCATTTTTTTTTCTACATTATTGACATCTTGTCCAAGCCTTACGGGGCGAGGACTTACGCTTTTTTATCCTTTCACAACCTGAATTTAACCTCAAAATCAACTCTTGTGCTGAAAAGAATCCTTACTAAGATATTGCACATATAGGGATATAATAGTCTTCGCTCTCTATATGTAGTGGTTAAGTATGAATAACAGGCATAAAAAAACCGGATTCATTTTCACGAATCCGGCTTACAAAGCATGACCAATAGGAGTCGCCAAACTCGTATGAATCTTAGCCTTGCCTTCATTTCTGACGGCTTGATTGTGCCAGGCAAAGAGGATCATGTAAACCTTAAAATCACGCTCACAAGGAGCATTGCATGACCATTTGTAAACAGTCACACCGTTACAACACTCTTTTCATCAGCTTACCTCACGATCAAGGTGGTGAAGGTCGCCATAAATGTTGTGGATGCGCTTACGATCAAGGTTACCGTGCTGGTTTAGCCCGTACAGGCCAACCTTGGGTTGACTTAGCCGCCTTACCTGATAGTCAGGCGGGAACCGTTCGCCACAAAAGTCCTCAGGCAGCGTTTGCTGATGGTTATCGTGATGGTGTGCGTGAATCCTACCGTCACGCTGGTTAATGTTGAATTAAGGGGCTTCATGCCCCTTCCTCTTTTAAGGAATAAAAATGGACAAACGCTATCAGGTTTTTGTAAGTTCAACGTTCACGGACTTAGAAGAAGAACGAAAACATGTAATTCAGACATTAATGGAAATGGACTGTATTCCGGCCGGAATGGAGTTGTTTCCTGCAATTGATGAAGAGCAGTGGGAATTTATAAAAAAAATAATTGATGACTGTGATTATTATTTGCTGATCATCGGTGGTCGTTATGGCTCTGTTGCAGAGGACGGCCTAAGTTACACCGAAAAGGAATTCGATTATGCAGTCTCTAAAGGTTTACGTGTTGTTGTTTTAGTGCATGAGGATCCGGAAAGTCTGCCATTAGCCAAATCAGAAAAAGACTCTGCTCTCAGAGAAAAACTCAACTTATTCATTGAGAAGGCATCAACTAATCGTCTTCGAAAAACATGGTCCACTGCTCGAGATTTGCCAGGACTGGTCGCTCTGAGTATGAGCAAAACAATAAAAACCTATCCAGCAGTCGGATGGGTTAGAGCGAATCTGACAAGCTCTGAAAACGATTTACGTGCAATGGTCGAACTGCAAAAAGAAAATGAATTGTTGAAAAAGGAACTGTCAAAGACGACATCGCATCACAACCAAATGCCAGACTTAAACTTGGCAGATTTTGATGATGACTTTGAATTCAACTGTCTTTCAGTTTTTCCACATTATGGGCAAAGAAGCTGGTCTGTGACAATGAAATGGAGTGACATTTTTCATACAATATCTCCCTACCTCACTCAGTATTATTCGGAATCAAATGTGTCGTCAACAATTGCTGAAACAGCGAAAAGTCTTGCAGAGCAAGGCGGAACATCCCCTAGAGTTAGCTCTCAGGATCTCAAAACGATAGGCGTGCAAATGCGTGCATACGGTTTAATCAAAATAGACTATTTAAAAACGACTAATGGTAGTATGAATACTTTCTGGTCATTAACAGAAGCAGGACAGGTTAAAATGCTGAAAACTAGAACGATAAAAAAGCAAGCTCAAATAGAAACAGAGTAATTCCCTTTGATTTCGCCCCATTACTTGGGGCGATTTTTGCTCATAAAATGAAGACAATCCTTCGGGAATCTTAGTATTATTTTTCCCAGCATAAGCCATCAATTACATAACATACCGTAGAAAGTGGGAAAGTATGAAGATAGCGCCTGGTGATTCCTGAGCCGCTCTTCTCATGACCAACCACCTGCTGCAAGTGCGCCAAGTTCCCAACCCAGCCAGCTAAGGAAGCTGAAATCATGGTGTGTCTAAATGAATGCACCAGCCGCCGCTGTCCATAATCATCAAGATACGGAATACCAAGCTGATCGCGAACATCAGCTAACACTTTGCCGATCTTCGGCATGTTTTTACCCGATACAGGCGAGAAGATTTTCTCTTTCCACTGACGGATAACAAAATCAAGGAAACCCCACTCAATCAGTTTTGGGTGGATGGTAACTTGTCGCGTTGCGTTCTCAGTTTTCCCCTGCCCTCCTTCTGCGATTAGGAGATAGTGCCGCTGGCTATCTTCATCGAATTTGATCTGCGACTTCTCCAGCTTGGCGATCTCCCCTCTTCTGGCTCCCGTATACGCCAACAACAGAATGATCCACTTCTGCCAGCCGTCAGGCTGCTTGAGCGCCCACCCCACAAACTTTCTCATTTCTGCCACACTGTATGCGCCAAACCTCGCTTTTGACGGTGCGGCGACTACTCCATCAGTGGGAGACTTTTCCAGAATATCTTTGTTGTCAGTCAGGAAGGTTTTGAACAGAGATTTATAAATCTTCAAATGCTTGTGGATAGACTCAGCGCCTACTAAATCCTCAGGCGGGACATCATCACACTCAATCAGTTGCTGAACAGTCATCGACCGATAAGGCTGCACAACGCGCTTAGGCAAGTTTTCAACAACTTCCATCACCTGCTTGATATCTTGTTTTGTGATGATCGTTACATCGGTTGATGCGCCAAGGACAATGAACAGGACTTCCATAAAGCGCTCATTGGCCTGTGAAATTGCCTTCGTCCAGTTCTGAGCCTTCTCCTTTTTGTACATATTCCACGCACCAGCCAGCGTTAGCACTTCTTTTGGTTCATCTTGCTTTTGTGACTTAGTAACTGCTGCCGGGGTAACAGTCTCCCGGTATTCCTGAGCAACCAACGGCTGAATATTACTCTGCTCATTATTGATGAATTGTTGAACCAGCCAGTGTTCACTCTGCTGCTTTAAGCGGTTGCTGAAATCTGAAAGACGTTGACCAAACTGATCCGGGTGGATGGTTCCACGTTTGACTAAGGGAATGGCTGGAGAAACAAATGACATCAGGAGTTGCGCGTGGCTGTGGCTATCAGTCTCTAACGACCGACGGAAATATTTATGACCCGACAGGCGAAAGCTGACGTAGTAGATCCCGTTACGGATGATGGTGTGATTGATAGATGTGTGTGCCATTTTGTTTGTCTCTGTGAGTGACAACATAACAAAATGAAGAGAAAAAACCGTGCAAGTATTTGATTTATATCTTGGATAATCGCCAGGACTACGCTGGCATTATCCAGATCAGGTGGTACGGGTATTTCTCAGCCTTCACAAGGAAGGGCACCCCGAGTCAAATTACATAAGATGATGTAATCACGGCAGCGTAGAGGATGCGTCTGGCAATAGCAAGAACCTTTCTGCTACCGCGATGCCTCACCAGGATTACGCCCATAACTTTAGCTATTCGTGCTAAATGTGATCTTCATCAACCTGAGGGTACTGGCCTTCCGGGATAGTAACCGTGCGCAATGATTGCGTTACTAATATAGAAACCGGCTACGAAATTCCAGAACAAAGATAAAGGTTAATGTATGAAAAAGATTCTGTTGGTGGGTGTGGTTGCAGCGCTTCTCGCGGGCTGCGTCTCTGAAGAACAGCGGTTAGCACAGTGTGAGGCAAAAGGCGTCAGCCGTGATGCGTGCTATATCGCCGACCAGAACCGTCAGGCCACCATCAATGCCGCCGCTGAGAAACAGGCCCTGGAGAATGCCCATGCCGCCATACAGCATGCGCAGGCAGCGCGTATTGGCGACCCGCTGCGTGAAGCCTCTTTTAGCGCCAACGGCATCAAAGCCACCATCAACAATGGTTTCACTCAGGCCACCATCAATGGCAAAAAAGCCACGGTAAAGCGTTCGAATGCGAACTTCTACGAAATTAAAGGGGCCGGTTACGTTCTGTCGATCTCCCTTGATATTGACGGCGTCACCGATGCGTCATGGAATAAAAACAGGGGTCGCGATCATGGGATTCTGAACGTCGTTCAAAATACTCCTAAAGCATTCTAAAATACCCCACTTTTTTCCGCAGAGCGCTCCCCAGGAAACCTCAGTAGCCATGCGGGGTTACGGCTTACGCGCGTTGTTTCAACGCGCGTAACAAAACGATAAACAATTAACCATTGAGCCCCGCGCAAAAAGGCTCTATATTGGCCGCGATTTTTGATGCCCTTCTCATTTTCTTAATTAATTATTCAATCGTGGCCACGTGCTGAGCTGCGGTTGTAGGAGTGATATGATGACGGATAAAGTCCGTATTGATACTTTGAATGCCTCTTCTTTCAAAACCAACGAAACCTATCTGGCCCGTCAGGCCGAAATGGAATCCAATGTCAGGAGTTATCCGCGCAAGCTGCCTTTAGCCATTACTAAGGCGGATGGGGTGTGGATCACCGATGCGGATAACAAAGAGTATCTTGATTGCCTGGCCGGAGCGGGAACGCTGGCGCTGGGTCATAACCATCCTGATGTGCTGAAAAGCATCCAAAGTGTCATTACCAGCGGCTTGCCGTTACATACCCTGGATCTGACCACGCCGTTGAAAGACGCGTTCTCAGAATACCTGCTCTCCATGCTGCCAGGTCAGGGCAAAGAGTACTGCCTGCAGTTTACCGGCCCATCCGGTGCGGACGCTGTTGAAGCCGCGCTGAAGCTGGCGAAAAAAGTGACCGGCCGTAGCGGCATTATCAGCTTCTCCGGTGCCTATCACGGCATGACCCACGGCGCGCTGTCCGTGACCGGCAACCTGTCTCCGAAAGAAGCGGTTG
Organism: Leclercia adecarboxylata; assembly: GCF_006874705.1. Taxonomy (NCBI): domain Bacteria; kingdom Pseudomonadati; phylum Pseudomonadota; class Gammaproteobacteria; order Enterobacterales; family Enterobacteriaceae; genus Leclercia; species Leclercia adecarboxylata. The sequence continues at coordinate 260,944 of NZ_CP035382.1, forward strand.
ACGGCATGATGCCGGAAGTGCAGTTCATGCCTTACCCGCACGAGTACCGCTGCCCGCTGGGTATCGGCGGTGAAGCAGGCGTGAAAGCCCTGACCTACTACTTCGAAAACCTGATCAACGACGTTGAGAGCGGCGTGCGTAAACCTGCTGCCGTGATCCTGGAAGCCGTTCAGGGCGAAGGCGGCGTGAACCCGGCACCGGTTGAGTGGCTGCAACGCATCCGTAAAGTGACCGAAGAGCACGGCATCCTGCTGATCCTCGACGAAGTGCAGGCTGGCTTTGCTCGTACCGGTAAATTCTTCGCCTTCGAACACGCGGGTATCCAGCCAGACATCGTGGTGATGTCCAAAGCTGTCGGCGGCGGTCTGCCGCTGGCCGTTCTCGGTATCAAAAAGCAGTTCGATGCCTGGTCTCCGGGTCACCATACCGGTACTTTCCGTGGCAACCAGCTGGCGATGGCGACCGGACTCACCACCCTGCAGATCCTCAAAGAGCAGAACATTGCCGATAAAGTTGCCGCCCAGGGCGAGTGGCTGAAGGCGAAGCTGGTTGAGCTGCAGAAACGCTATCCGGTTATTGGTCACGTGCGCGGTCTGGGCATGATGATTGGTATCGAGATTGTTAAACCGCACGAAGCTGCCGACCATATGGGCTGCTTCCCGGGCGACGGCGAGCTGTCCGCGCTGATCCAGAAGAAATGCTTCGAAGCCGGTCTGATTCTGGAGCGTGGCGGCCGTAACGGTAACGTGGTGCGTCTGCTGCCTTCCCTGCTGATCAGCGATCAGGAGCTGAACGTGTTCCTGGACAAATTTGAGCAGGCGCTGCTTGCTGCGGGCGTTCGCCCAGTCTAACCGGAGACAATGGATACAATGTCAGATTTAAACCCGATTTTGTCGTCGTCGGCGCAAAGCATCGAAGCCTATCAGCAGGCCATCGAGCAGAGCACTCAGGCGGTTATGCAGTGGCTGAAACAGCCGGAAATGTACCAGGGTAAAACGGTCGCCGAGCTGCGCGAGCGCATCAACCTGGAGTTCAGCCCGGAAGGGCTGGGCAACGAGACCGCCATCGAGCGTGCCGTTGAATATTTCCTGAAAGACAGCCTGGCGGTGCATCATCCGCAGTGTGTGGCGCACCTCCACTGCCCGAGCCTGGTGGTAAGCCAGGCGGCGGAAGTGATGATCAACGCCACTAACCAGAGCATGGACTCCTGGGATCAGAGCCCGTCTGCGACCATTATCGAGATAAAACTGATCGAGTGGCTGCGTACCCGTCTGGGTTACCAGCCTGGCGACGCCGGCGTCTTCACCAGCGGCGGCACCCAGAGCAACATGATGGGTCTGATGCTGGCGCGCGATGCTTTCTTCGCGCGTCAGGGCCACTCCGTCCAGCAGGATGGTCTGGTGGGCGATCTGCGTAAGATCCGGGTGCTGTGCTCCGACAGCGCGCACTTCTCCGTGCAGAAGAACATGGCGCTGATGGGCCTCGGCTATCAGTCCGTTATTCAGGTAAAAACTGACGAATGTTCGCGTATGGATCTGACCGATCTGGCGGCGAAAATCGAGCAGTGTAATGCCAACGGCGAACAGATTCTGGCGATCGTTGCCACCGCAGGGACCACCGACGCGGGGGCTATCGATCCGCTGCGTGCCATTGCGGAGCTGGCGGCGAAGCAGAATATCTGGGTTCACGTGGATGCGGCCTGGGGCGGCGCGCTGCTGATGTCTGAGAAGTATCGCGATTACCTCGACGGTATCGAGCTGGTGGATTCCGTAACCCTGGACTTCCACAAGCAGTTCTTCCAGACCATCAGCTGCGGCGCGTTCCTGCTGAAAGAGGCGCGTCACTATGAGCTGATGCGCTATCAGGCGGCGTACCTGAACTCTGAGTTTGACGAAGAGGCTGGCGTACCGAACCTGGTATCCAAATCCCTGCAAACCACCCGTCGCTTTGACGCGCTGAAGCTGTGGATGAGCCTGGAAGCGCTGGGTCAGAAGAAATACGCCGAGATCATCGATCACGGTGTGACCATGGCGCAGCAGGTTGCCGCGTATGTTACCGAACAGCCACAGCTGGAGCTGGTGATGCCGCCGCAGCTGGCGAGCGTGCTGTTCCGCTTCCGTCCTGAACTGAATCTGGACGATGCGGGCATTGCGCTGCTCAACCAGAAAATTGGTGATGCGCTGCTGGAATCGGGGCGTGCCAACGTCGGTGTAACCGAGCATAACGGTATCACCTGCCTGAAGCTGACCCTGCTGAACCCAATCGTGACGCTGGAGGATGTCAAAGTCCTGCTGTCACTGGTGGAACGCACGGCGCACGAGCTGCTGGCGAAGTAAGTTGTTCAACCCGGCAGCGTTCGCTGCCGGGTCTTTATCCCCTCGTTATCCCGCTTTTTTCTTCGCGTTTTCGCTCTGCGCAGCGGAATAGCCATACGCATCGTAACCAAAAGCATAATAGCTGGCCGCCGACTTTACGACGTCGTTCAGGATTGCCCCTTTAATGTTGACCCCCATCTGCTGCAAGCGCCCCTGGCTGACCGCCATCTCCCGGACGCTGGTAACGTTGAACCGTGCTACCAGCAGCGTGGAGGCCGCAATCCGGCCCACCAGCGCGGCATCCGTGACCGCCAGAATAGGCGGAGTATCAACAATCACCATGTCGTACTGCTCGCTGGCCCAGGTCATAAACGCCCGAAAACGGTCATGCATCAGCAGCTCAGATGGGTTAGGTGGATATTGCCCGCAGGTCACTACATCAAACTGGCCGCTGGCGTAAGTCTGAACCGCCTCAGTGAAGGACGCTTTCCCTGACAGGATGTCCGACAGACCGGCGTCATTACGCAGACCAAAAATATTGTGCACGTAGCCTTTACGCATATCGGCATCGATAAACAGCACTCGCCGATCGACCTGGGTCACCAGCGCCGCGAGCGAGGTGCTGACCAGCGTTTTGCCACAGTCCTGTGAAGGACCACTGAACATCAGAATGTTATTTTCGGCATCCATCATGGCGAAATGCAGGCTGGTACGTAACCCGCGCACCGCTTCGACAAAATTATCCAGCGGCCTGTCTATCGGTAAAAAGGGCACGTCGCGAGTTTTGTGTCGTTTGCAGTAGTGGAAGAAATAGCGGTTCCCCACCCGGGTTTTAGCGTGCAGCCATTCCGAATGGGGCAAAGTGGCATAGACGCTAATCCCTTCTTTTTCCAGCTGTTCCGGAGCGTTGATGCCGTGCCGCAATGCCGATCTTGCCAGCACTCCGCCTGCCGAGACGCAGAAGCCAAACAGGGTCGTGATAATCACGATCAGCGCCTTGCGTGGTTTGATCGGCGCAGGCTGCGTCACCGCCGAATCGATAATGCGCACGTTGCCGATCGCGCTGGAGCGGGAGATGTTGAGCTCCTGCTGCCGGGTAAGAAGCTGAAGGTAAACCGCCCGGCCAGAATCGACGTCACGGCTGAGACGCAGGATCTCCTGCTGTGTGGACGGCATCGTCCCTATCCGTTTATTCAGCCGCTCCCGCTCGCTCTCTAACGTCTGGCGTTTTTCACGCAGCGCCCGATAGGTCGGGTGGTCTTTTTTAAAGTGCTGCGACACTTCTGCTTCGCGGAAGGTCAGCTCGTTCAGCTGGTTGTCGACATTGACGATCTGCTCCAGCACGGCTTTGGCCTCCAGCGATAAATCCACCGAATCGCGCTGTTTGCGATAGCTGTTCAGCCGTTCCTCTGCCTGCTCCAGTTCACCGCGCACCTGCGGCATCTGACGCTGGAGAAAGTCCAGGCTTTGTGAGTCCTGTGCAGCCTGTCGGGCAATGTTCTGATGCAGATAGCTCTCAGCAATATGGTTCAGCGTGCTGGCGATCCGGACGGGATCGGTACCCGTCAGGCTCAACGTCAGCATGCCACTCTCTTTACCCTGCGCCGTGACGCTAAACTGACGGCTCAGGGCATTGATGGCCTCAAGCTGCGTGCGCTGTTGCACCCGGAAACGTGTTCCGGGGGGAGCCGACATTTCACTGACCCGTATCGTCACCCCGGCACGTTGTACCAACGTGCCGACCGTCCCCTGTAGGCTCAACCCTGCTCCTTCCAGCAGATATTTTCCGTTGTCTTCGGCGGTGATCGTAAGCGACATCGCTTTGCCCTGCCCGGGAGGCAGCGTCAACCTGTCCAGCCTCAGGATAGCGGGTTGCTGGCCGGTCAGCCTGGCCCAGCCCTCCCCAATCAAGGGAAAACGGATCGGGGTTACCTCATCCCGCAAGCGCAACGCCTTCACGGTTTCACCGAGGATCATGCGGGATTTCAGTAGCGGAATTTCGGCGGACGAATCGGATGATAAGGTGGGCGAAAGTTGGTTTAACGATTTAAGCAGGCTGTTCTGCTGCTTATCTTCAATTTGCACCATCGCATCAGCGATATATAACGGTGAGGCAAATAACGCGTACAACACCCCACACAACGTAAAAAGTAGCGTACAGCTAAAAATACATACGCGATGATCGATTAACTCTCCCAGAAGACGCGCCAGATCCAGCTCATGATTATCCACTGAATAACCCTGTGCATTTACGCTTTTCGACGACATGTACATAATCCCTTAACTGTAAGTCGGTTGGCCCATTCCTGACTCGCTTCGCCAAGCAGGCGAAAAACATATTCAAACGCTTCCATGCTTTTACCGTACGGATCGGGAATGTCCTGCTCCCTTAGCCATTGCCCAAACAGTAAGGCTTTGCCGCGCATCTCCGGTGCAATGAGCGAGATCCGATTAATCTGTGCTGACTCCATGGCAAGGATGAGATCGTATTCCCGCATCATTGCCGCCGTCAGCGGGCGTGCAACGTGATCCGCCAGCGATACGCCATACATGGCTGCAATTTTCTGCGCATGGGCATCTGCCGGGCGTCCGGCGAGGCCGCAGATGCCCGCCGAGGCGATGGTAAAGGTGGGTAGCTTCTGCTGTAAAAGCCGCTCACCAATGGGTGAGCGGCAAATATTTCCTGTGCAAACGACCAGAATGGATTGAATCATTATTCGGGCCACGACTTAATAAAGCGCACGGTTTCCGTCAGATCGTGCACGCCGCTGATGGTCGGAACCAGCTGTGCCACCACCCGATTCCAGCGCGAGACTGGCGCCGTGGTCACGTAAACAATATCGTAGGGCTGGAGCAGAAATTCTGTGCCGAGCACCATGGCAGACGCGTCGCGGGCGTTCAGCTGCCAGATACGCGCAATTTTGCCGTCACGGCTTTTACCGGAGGTGGAGCGGATCACGAAGATGCCGGATGCATCAGCCATGTCCTGATTCAGACCGCCGGCGCTGGCTAACGCTTCTGCCAGCGTCATGCCGCTGCGATCCATCTTGAGGGTACTCTGTTTTATCACCTCGCCCATAACAAAGACTTTCAGGGCGTCGTTGCGCGGGATAAACAGAATGTCGCCCGGCCAGAGCAGCCTGTTTTGTGTCAGATCGCCGTGCTGCATCAGGGCATACAGCGAAATCCGCGTATCTTTGCCATCATGGGTCAGCACCACATTGCGCCAGTCTGCATCTGGCGAAAGACCACCCGCCGCGTTAATGGCATCCATAATGGTCAGCGGAATATTGGTAATCGGCTGTTGTCCCGATTTCACCACTTCGCCGGTTACATACGCTTTTTGCGACCGGAACGCCGCAATAGTGACATCGACCTGCGGGCTTTCAATCACCCTGTCCAGCCGGGCGGTGATCTCTTTGCGCACCTGGGCCAGAGTTTTACCTGCAACATGGAGTTTACCGACATAGGGATAGAAGAGCGTACCGTCCGCGCCCACCCAGTTACCGGTGTCGCTGGCGCTGCGGTACTGACCCGCTGGGGTGGTCAGTTCCGGGTGATCCCAGACGGTGATCATCAGCACGTCCCCGGGGCCAATCCGGTATTCCCAGCGCTTTAATTCTTCATCCAGATTCGGATTTGCCTGAGATTTCTCGCGTTCGCCCCGCAGCTGTTCAATGACGGACGGCGTTAACGGCCAGACATCCACTTTTTATCCAAATCAAGCGGATTGTCGGCAACAGCAACGTTATTTTTTCCAGAAGTATTTATATGTTGGCCGGGCGTAATTGTGCAACCTGCCAATAACAGGGCGACAAAAAACCCCGCTCCGGTGCGGAATGATATGGTCATTAATAAATAACACTCTATGAATTTTGTTAATAGCCCATTATTTTCTGGATAACTTCCAATAATAACCACAGGTACTCAATATTAAAAATACAGAGCAACATCAGAAAGTTATAATAAAAATAACCTGACAGAAGAAACGCACCAGCCGGGCTGAACATTGTCTGGTCACTTCTTTAAATTGGAGAAAAACAAAAACAGCATCAATGAATTAAGCCGTATCATAATCATTCCCGAAAAGAAATAACATAGTCCGGATACGACTATATTAGCAGTGGAGGTTTGTTTCGGATTTTATAAAAGAAACCATCGATAATATAACGTTTAAATAATATTATATTCATGGTAAAAATAATTAAAGCCGCCCCAACAGGTGAAGGGATGTGTTGATTTGTTACATTTTTTACGCACCCAGCCAGCCGGCAAAACATAAAATATGTCTATCTGTTGCTCGGTCACGAAACAGCAGACCAAGAGTGATGGCCATGGTTAATCTGGAGAAAAAATGACGAAAGGTAAAATTCTACTTCTGGGCGTACTGATGTCACTGGCGAGCGCGGCCTTTGCTGCACCACAAGCCGCAGCGGCACCCTCTGGCATCCAGGCCTATGAGGAACAGGAGTTTGTAGCCGATTTTACGAAATTCAAGATTGGTGATTTCGCGCCGGCGCAGTATCTGACACCTGAGTACACCATCAAGCAATTTAAACTGCGCAACCTGCCTGAACCGCAGGCTGGCACGCACTGGACCTATATGGGTGAGAACTACGTGCTGGTCGGCGACACCGACGGCAAGATCTACAAAGCGTATAACGGCGATATCTTCTACCACCGTTAATCGCTTATTGTGCCGGGTAGCGTTGCGCTTACCCGGCCTACCCTACCTTCAGGCCCGCGCAAGCGAAGCTCCGCCGGGCACGTGTTACACCGCGCGGAACGCGATGTCGGCCGGGATCACTTCCCCCTGCCAGTAAAGCTTTGCCGCGACGCGATCCGCCAGCTGGCGGTACATCTCAGCAAACTCACTTTCAGGACGGTTAACCACGGTCGGCTTCCCGCTGTCGAGATCTTCACGCAGCGTAATGTGCAGAGGCATCTGGCCCAGCAGCTGGGTGTGATATTGCGCCGCCAGCTTCTCCGCCCCGCCTGCGCCAAAGATCGCCTCGTGATGACCACAGTTGCTGCAGATGTGCATGCTCATGTTTTCGACCACGCCCAGCACCGGCACCTCAACCTTCTCGAACATCACGATGCCTTTTTTGGCGTCGATCAGCGCGATGTCCTGCGGCGTGGTGACCACTACCGCCCCGGTCACCGGGATGTTCTGCGCCAGCGTCAGCTGAATGTCACCGGTACCCGGCGGCATATCCAGCACCAGATAATCGAGATCCGGCCACATGGTCTCCTGCAACATCTGCATCAGCGCTTTGCTGGCCATCGGCCCGCGCCACACCATGGCGTTGTCATCGGTCACCAGATAACCAATCGAGTTGGTCGCCAGACCATAGGCCATGATCGGCGCCATATGGGTGCCATCCGGCGAGGTCGGACGCTGATTTTCCGCGCCCAGCATGTTCGGGATCGACGGACCGTAGATATCGGCATCCAGAATACCGACCTTCGCCCCTTCGGCGGCCAGTGCCAGCGCCAGGTTCACGGCGGTGGAGGATTTACCCACCCCACCCTTGCCGGAGCTGATGGCAATAATATTCTTCACGCCGTTAATGCCCGGGTGGTTCTTCACCCGCTTCAGGGTGGCGATGGCGTGGGACAATTTCCAGTCAATCGCCTTCGCCCCGGTGATGCGCAGCAACTCAGCGCTGGTTTCCTCTTTCAGCGTCTCGAACGCGTGGTTCCAGACGAACGGCATCTGCAGTTCGACATGCAGAGTGTCATCCAGCCACGCCACATGATGTAACGCTTTCAGCGTGGTGAGATTGTGCTTCAGGGTGGGGTGCTGAAAATTAGCCAGCGTCCCGGCGACCATTGCACGCAAGGCTTCCGGTGATTTGGCCTGGGATTGAGAACTCATCCCGACTCCTTTGTAGTTGTTCTGAAAAAGACATGTAACTACAAAGTTTACCCCAGAGACAGCAATTATTCATTTACGGATTAATGCCCTTATCACTTGGCGTAGTTATTACCTTTCGGGTAACATCAAAAACCCTTTTTACAGATAAAAGAAGTAATACCTACTATGACTCAAGTCGCGAAAAAAATTCTGGTGACGTGCGCTCTGCCGTACGCTAACGGCTCAATCCACCTCGGCCACATGCTGGAGCATATCCAGGCTGATGTCTGGGTCCGTTACCAGCGAATGCGCGGCCATCAGGTAAACTTCATCTGTGCAGACGATGCACACGGCACGCCAATCATGCTGAAAGCACAGCAGCTTGGTATCAGCCCGGAGCAGATGATTGCTGATATGAGTCAGGAGCATCAGACGGACTTTGCTGGCTTCGACATCAGCTACGACAACTATCACTCCACGCACAGCGACGAGAACCGCGAGCTGTCGGAGCTGATCTACACCCGTCTGAAAGAGAACGGTTTTATTAAAAACCGCACTATCTCTCAGCTCTACGATCCGGAAAAAGGCATGTTCCTGCCGGACCGTTTTGTGAAAGGCACCTGCCCGAAATGTAAATCTCCGGATCAGTATGGCGATAACTGCGAAGTGTGCGGCGCGACCTACAGCCCGACCGAGCTGATTGAGCCGAAGTCCGTGGTATCCGGCGCAACCCCTGTGATGCGTGACTCCGAGCACTTCTTCTTCGACCTGCCGTCGTTCAGCGAAATGCTGCAGGCGTGGACCCGCAGCGGTGCGCTGCAGGAGCAGGTGGCGAACAAGATGCAGGAGTGGTTTGAGTCCGGTCTGCAGCAGTGGGATATCTCCCGCGATGCGCCGTACTTCGGCTTTGAAATTCCGAACGCGCCGGGCAAATACTTTTACGTCTGGCTGGATGCGCCTATCGGTTACATGGGCTCCTTCAAGAACCTGTGCGACAAGCGCGGCGACACCACCAGCTTCGACGAATACTGGAAAAAAGATTCCGACGCCGAGCTGTATCACTTCATCGGCAAAGACATTGTCTACTTCCACAGCCTGTTCTGGCCTGCCATGCTGGAAGGCAGCGGCTTCCGCAAGCCAACCAACCTGTTCGTGCACGGCTATGTAACGGTGAACGGCGCGAAGATGTCCAAATCACGCGGCACCTTCATCAAGGCCAGCACCTGGCTGAACCACTTTGACGCCGACAGCCTGCGCTACTACTACGCGGCGAAGCTCTCTTCCCGCATTGACGACATCGACCTGAACCTGGAAGATTTCGTCCAGCGTGTCAACGCCGACATCGTTAACAAAGTGGTGAACCTGGCCTCCCGTAACGCGGGCTTTATCGCCAAACGTTTTGACGGGGTGATGGCGGCTGAACTGGCAGATCCAGCCCTGTACAAAACCTTCACCGACGCGGCTACCGTGATTGGCGAAGCCTGGGAAAGCCGCGAGTTCGGCAAAGCGGTACGTGAGATCATGGCCCTGGCCGATCTGGCTAACCGCTACGTTGACGAGCAGGCCCCGTGGGTTGTGGCGAAACAGGAAGGCCGCGATGCCGACCTGCAGGCAATCTGCTCCATGGGTATCAACCTGTTCCGCGTACTGATGTCTTATCTGAAGCCGGTTCTGCCGCAGCTGGCCGCGCGTACCGAAGCGTTCCTGAATACCGAACTGAGCTGGGACAGCATTAACCAACCGCTGCTCGGCCATAAGCTGAACGCCTTCAAGGCGCTGTACAACCGCATCGAGATGAAGCAGGTTGAAGCTCTGGTTGACGCCTCTAAAGAAGAAGTGAAGGCCGCAGCCGCGCCGGTAACTGGCCCGCTGGCGGACGATCCGATTCAGGAGACCATCAGCTTTGACGATTTCGCTAAAGTCGACCTGCGCGTGGCGCTGATCGAAAACGCTGAGTTTGTGGAAGGCTCTGACAAGCTGCTGCGCCTGACGCTGGATCTGGGCGGCGAGAAGCGTAACGTCTTCTCCGGCATCCGTTCAGCGTATCCGGACCCGCAGGTGCTGATTGGTCGTCAGACCGTGATGGTTGCCAACCTGGCCCCGCGTAAAATGCGCTTCGGCATCTCGGAAGGGATGGTGATGGCCGCAGGCCCTGGCGGGAAGGATATCTTCCTGTTAAGCCCTGACGAAGGCGCGAAGCCTGGTCAGCAGGTGAAATAAACGAAAAAGCCGGATTAAAATCCGGCTTTTTTTATGCCTTTTTGCCGGATGGCGGCTTCGCCTTACCCGGCCTACATAACCCGTTGGCCCGTGCAAGCGCAGCGCCGCCGGGCAAAAAAATCACGCTTTCGGGTGATGCACCCGATGGGTCAGCCCGCGCAGGAAGTTACGCAGGAACTGGTCCCCGCACTCGCGGTAATTTTTATGATCCGGCGCGCGCATCATGGCGGTGATTTCCGGCATCGAGACGCGGTATTTCTGCTCGGTCATAATGGCCAGAATATCATCGGTCTTCAGGGAAAAGGCGATACGCAGCTTTTTCAGCACCGTGTTGTTGTTCACCCGGCGCTCAAGCGCCAGTTCAGGCGCGGACTTATCTTTGCCGCGCTTGTCATAGATAAGACCGTTCAGGAAGCCTGACAGGATAATGTCCGGGCAGCGAACAAAACCGTCCTCATCCTCTTTGGTCATCCAGGTATCGAAACCTGCCGACGTGGATTCCATATTGGAAAGCGCAAGAATGCGCACCATGTCGTTATTGTTTGCTTTCAGGGTGTAGCGCAGGCTACGAAGAATGTCATTGCTAATCATGTGTGCCTTTAACTGTCGATGATGCTATGGCGCGCAGTGTAGCAGTTTTACAGCCCTATCGCCTCCTTCAAACTCTTCAGGTAGCGACGACTGACCGGCACCGTCTGCCCGGCCCGCAGCACCAGCTCGGCCTGACCGTTCTCTTCCAGGCGGATCTCTTTCAGGTGCGCCATGTTCACCAGATACTGGCGATGGCAGCGCAGCAGCGGCGTGCGGCTCTCCAGGGTGCGCAGCGTCAGCTCGGTAAAACCCTCTTTGCCTTCACCGCTGGTGACAAACACCCCGCTCATCCGGCTGCTGACAAAGGCCACGTCGTCCATCTGCAGCAGATAAATGCGGCTGTGGCCGGTACAGGGGATAAACTTCAGCGGCTGCTGGTGTTCCGCCAGCAGGGACACGTCCTGCACGTTGCGCTCCTGGCGCAGGCGATTCAGTGTCTTTTCCAGCCGCTGCTCTTCGATGGGTTTCAGCAGATAGTCAAACGCATGCTCTTCAAAGGCTTTGACCGCATATTCGTCAAAGGCGGTGAGAAACACGATGTAGGGGCGATGTTCCGGGTCGAGCATCCCTACCATCTCCAGGCCGCTGATGCGCGGCATCTGAATATCCAGAAACAGCACGTCGGGGCGCAGCTTGTGCACCGCCCCGATGGCTTCGATGGCGTTGGCGCACTCCCCCACAATCTCGATATCGCTCTGCTCCTGCAGCAAAAACCGCAGGTTTTCCCGCGCCAAAGGCTCATCATCGACAATCAGCACGTTCATCATGCGGGTTCCTCCAGAGGCAGTCTTAAGGTTATGCGGGTAAAGCTGTCGGGCTCGCAGGCCACGGTGATGCCGCAGTCCTCACCGAAATGGGCGCGCAGCCGTTTATCCACCAGCCCCATCCCCAGGCCGCCGCCCTCTTTTGCAGAGGTATAAAGCCCGGCGTTATCTTCAATATCCAGCACCAGATAGCGGTTGAAGCGGCTGGCGGTAATGGCAATTTCTCCTGTGCCCAGCAGCTGCGAGGTGCCGTGCTTGATCGCATTCTCTACGATCGGCTGCAGGGTAAAGGCCGGTAGCTGCTGCCAGGCCAGTTCGTCCGGTACCGAGAGCGTGACATGCAGGCGCGACTGGAACCGGGCCTGTTCAATTTGCAGATAGGCGTTCACATGCTCGATCTCATCGGCAAGGGTGACGATTTCCGACGGCCGTTTCAGGTTCTTGCGGAAAAAGGTCGAGAGAAACTGCACCAGCTGCGTCGCCTGCTCGCTGTCACGGCGGATCACCGCCTTCAGGGTGTTCAGCGCGTTAAACAGAAAATGCGGGTTGACCTGGGCGTGCAGGAGCTTGATCTCCGACTGGGTCAGCAGCGCCTTCTGCCGCTCGTACTGCCCGGCAAGGATCTGCGCGGAGAGCAGCTGGGCGATCCCCTCCCCCAGGGTACGGTTGATGGAGCTGAACAGGCGGTTTTTCGCTTCGTACAGTTTGATGGTGCCCATCACCCGCTGATTTTCACCGCGCAGCGGGATCACCAGCGTCGAACCCAGCTTACACTGCGGGTGCAGAGAGCAGCGGTACGGCACTTCGTTACCGTCGGCGTAGACGACCTCGCCAGTCTCAATGGCGCGAAGCGTATAGGTGGACGAAATGGGCCTGCCGGGAAGATGGTGATCGTCCCCGGTGCCGGTAAAGGCCAGCAGTTTTTCGCGATCGGTAATAGCGACGGCGCTGATATCCAGCTCCTGATGCAGCACCTGGGCCACCTTCATGCTGTTCTCTTCATTGAAGCCCTGGCGCAGGATCCCCTCCGTCGAGGCTGCGACCTTCAGCGCGGTGGCGGAAAAGGCGGAGGTGTACTTTTCAAACATGGCCCGCTTGTCGAGCAGAATGCGCATGAACAGCGCGGCACCCACGGTGTTGGTGACCATCATCGGCGCGGCAATGCTGCTGACCAGATGCAGGGCATCCTCGAACGGACGGGCGATCAGCAAAATGATCAGCATCTGCACCAGCTCGGCAACCAGGGTGACCATCCCCGCGGTGAGCGGGCTAAAGACTTTATCCGGGCGACCGCGCCGGACCATCACGCTGTGGATCAGACCGCCGAGCAGCCCTTCGACGATGGTCGAGATCATACAGCTCAGGGCCGTCATTCCACCCATCGAGTAGCGGTGCAGCCCCCCGGTCAGCCCCACCAACCCGCCGACCACCGGGCCGCCGAGCAGGCCGCCCATCACCGCGCCAATCGCACGGGTGTTGGCGATGGAGTCTTCAATATGCAGGCCCAAATAGGTGCCGAGAATGCAGAAGATGGAGAAGGTGACGTAGCAGAGCAGCTTGTGCGGCAGGCGAACGGTGACCTGCATCAGGGGGATGAACAGGCGTGTTTTACTCATCAGCCACGCGATGACCAGAAACACACACATCTGCTGAAGCAGCAGCAACACCAGATTAAATTCGTACATGCCCACAAACCACAACTGTAAAACCGCGTAACATACACCGAAGCGCGTTAACTTTCCTGGCAGCATAAGGATAAAAATGTGTTTTCGTGCCAGGCATCACACCTTTCGCCCAATGTAATCTGAAATTCACATTCACAGGGCAAAAAAAGAGGGATCCTTCCTGGTTCGGCATTCTGCGTCTACATTTAATCTGGGTATGTGCAAGCCGGGGGATAACATGGCGCTCTACACGATTGGGGAAGTGGCACTCCTGTGTGATATCAATCCTGTAACGTTACGCGCATGGCAACGACGTTACGGATTACTCAAACCACAGCGAACCGACGGCGGACACCGGCTGTTTACCGATGCGGATATCGACCGCATCCGTGAGATCAAGGGCTGGATCGATAACGGCGTTCAGGTCGGTAAGGTTAAAACGCTACTGAGCCCGGAGGGTCAGGAGGAGCAGGACATCTGGCGCGAACAGCAGGAGGTGCTGCTGCGTTACCTGCAGTCCGGCCATCTGCATCGCCTGCGCGTCTGGCTCAAGGAGCGCGGGAGCGAATACCCTGCGCAAACGTTAATTTCGCACCTGTTTATTCCGTTACGCCGACGTTTACAGTCGCAGCAGCCTACCCTGCAGGCGCTGCTAAGTGCACTCGATGGGGTGCTGATCAACTACATCTGCATCTGTCTGGCCTCCGCGCGAAAGAAGAACAGCAAGGATGCGCTGGTTGTTGGCTGGAACGTGCAGGATACCACCCGCCTTTGGCTGGAGGCGTGGATTGCCGCGCAGGATGGCTGGCGCGTCGACGTGCTGGCACACTCGCTGGTGCAGCTGCGCCCGGAGCTGTTTGATGGACAGACGCTGCTGGTCTGGTGCGGCGAGTCACCCACGGCGGCGCAGGAGCAGCAGCTCACCCAGTGGCAGGCGCATGGCTATCCCGTGTTCCCGCTAAAAGGCAATTAATGGTTCATTAACAGCCGTGCTTCACCGTATAATCGCTCTGTTAACATCAGGAGCACATTATGAAGGCAACCAAAGTCGCGGTTATCACCCTGTTCTTTCTCATGGCCGTTAGCGGTATTGGGGGCGTGATGCTGGCCGGATATTCGTTTATTGTCCGTGGCGGTGTCGGCTGAGTCTCCGCGCCAGCCGCTCAAACGCGCGATCCACCACAATCGCCGCCAGCGCCACCAGCAGCGCACCCTGGATAATATAGGCCGTATTAAAACCGCTTAAGCCGATGATGATCGGCGTCCCCAGCGTGTTGGCGCCTACCGTCGAGGCAATGGCCGCCGTCCCGATATTAATGATTACCGAGGTGCGGATCCCGGCCAGCATGACCGGCGCGGCGAGCGGCAGCTCAACGTTACGCAGCCGCTGCCAGCCGCTCATCCCCATCCCCTCTGCCACGCTGATGGCCGCTGCGGGCACTGACGCCAGCCCCGCCAGCGTCGCCTGCAAAATCGGCAACACTCCGTAGAGGATCAGCGCGATAATCGCGGGCTGTTGTCCAAACCCCATCACCGGCACCGCAATCGCCAGCACCGCCACCGGCGGAAAGGTCTGCCCGACCGCGGCGATTGTCTCCACCAGCGGGCGAAACTCGCGGCCAGCCGGACGCGTGACGGCAATCCCGGCCCCGGCACCCAGCACGATCGCTATCAGGCTCGATATT
Organism: Leclercia adecarboxylata; assembly: GCF_006874705.1. Lineage (NCBI taxonomy): Bacteria > Pseudomonadati > Pseudomonadota > Gammaproteobacteria > Enterobacterales > Enterobacteriaceae > Leclercia > Leclercia adecarboxylata. The sequence goes on from NZ_CP035382.1 coordinate 276,043, forward strand.
CCCACCAGCCAGAAATGGGACAGAGTCAGGCTAACGAAACTCTCCTGCTGATAGACCGGGCGCGGCAGTTCGGGAAACAGCGCGCTGAACAGCGGCGCGCTGTAGGGCATCACCAGCAGCAGCGCCACGAACAACAATACCAGCCACAGGAGCGGATCGCGTAATCGCCTCATGACGCCTCCCGGGCCAGCAGATCGCGAAACCAGAGCGTGCCGCAGGGCCTGTCCTGGTCGTCCACCACCGGCAGGCTTTCACAGCCGCTACTGACAAAGGCCGAGAGCGCATCCCGCAGGCTCATGGACGCCCGCAGCGGGGTTTCCTCGCCCGGTGCGATTTCCCGGCGCATCGATTCACCCACCGTGCGCAGCGACAGCAGGCGCACGCCCAGCTCGCTGCGGCCAAAAAACTCGCGCACGAACCCATTCCCGGGCTGGGTCAGCAGGGTCAGCGGTGTTCCCTGCTGCACCACCCTGCCGTGATCCATCAGCACCAGCTGGTCCGCCAGCCGCAGGGCCTCGTCGATATCGTGGGTGACCAGAATAATGGTGCGGCCCAGGATGCGGTGGATGCGAGTCATCTCCAGCTGCAACGCGCTGCGGGTCACCGGATCGAGGGCGCCAAAGGGTTCATCCATCAGCAGCACCTCCGGGTTAGCGGCCAGGGCGCGAGCCACCCCCACCCGCTGCTGCTGTCCGCCGGAGAGCTGATGCGGGTAGCGTTCGCGCAGCGCCGGCTCCAGCCCGAGTAGCGCCATCAGCTCATCCACCCGATCGTTGATTTTTTGCCGGGGCCATTTTTGCAGCTGCGGCACGGTGGCGATATTGCGCGCCACCGTCCAGTGCGGAAACAGTCCGATGGACTGAATGGCATAGCCCATCCGCCGACGCAGCTCCAGCACCGGCAGGCTGCGGATCTCCTGCCCGGCAAAGCGGATCAGGCCGCTGTCGTGCTCCACCAGCCGGTTGATCATCTTCAGGGTGGTCGATTTGCCCGACCCCGAGGTGCCTATCAGCACCGAAAAAGCCCCCTCGGCAAAGGTCAGGTTCAGATCGCTGACCGCGGGCTCCCCGGCAAAGGTTTTGTTTACATCATGAAATTCAATCATCGGTTCTCCTTCGCAGCAGGGCGATCCACAGGGCAAAGAGCGCATCCACCACCACTGCCAGCACGATGGTCGGGATCACGCCCAGCAGCACCAGATCCAGCGCGCTGCTCAGCAGCCCCTGGAACACCAGCGCGCCAAAGCCCCCGGCACCGATTAATGCCGCGATGACCGCCATCCCTACCGTCTGTACCGCCACCACCCGCAGGCCGCGCAGCAGTACCGGTAGCGCCAGCGGGAGCTGGATCTGCCAGAAGCGCTGCCGGGCATTCATCCCCATCGCATCGGCGCTCTCCAGCACCTCGGTGGGAACCTGGCTCAGCCCTGCCACTACCCCGCGCGCCAGCGGCAGCAAGGCATAGAGCACCAGCGCGATCAGCGCCGGAGTCATGCCGGTCCCGGCAATCCCCAGCGACGACAGCCATGGCCAGGCACGGGTCAGCCCGGCGAGCGGGGCAATCAGCAGGCCGAACAGCGCCACGGAGGGCACGGTCTGAATGACGTTCAATACCGCAAACACCGCCCCCTGCGTCGGCGGGCGACGATAACAGAGGATCCCCAGCGGCACGCCGATCAGCAGCGCCGGAACCAGGGTACCTATCAGCAGGGTCAGATGTTGCGCGAGGGCCGCGTTAAAGACATCCTGGCGGTTGGCATACTCTTTCAACAGGGAGAGGCTGTTGAGCTCGCCGCTGAATAACAGCAGCAGCGGCAGGATCCAGATTTGCACCTGTAGCAGCCAGCGCCAGAGCGGCTGCGGGCTGAGACGACGGATGGCATCGCTGCAGGCCAGCAGGCAGAGCGCCAGCCACAACCACAGGCCGCTGCCCACCGCAGTGCGCGCCAGCGGACTTTCGCTGCTGGCGAGGTGGGATGCCGCCAGCCCGGCGCTCCAGACCAGCGCGGCGAACAGCAGTTCGCACGCCACCAGCGTCGCCGCCAGCGCCCAGCGTCCGCGGGCAACGGTTAACCCAATCAGCAGGCACAGCGGTAACAGCAGCAGCGCAGGAGAAAACGACCACACCTGCCAGAGGGCGCGCCCCTCCCCGGACACCAGCCGGTTAGGGGCGAAATTGACGAAAGGTAACGCGCCCGCTGCCAGGGCAATCATCGTCAGCAGCAGCAGGACGCGGTTATGGCATCTTATCGGCACAGCGCTATCCCGGGGCTACTTCACCAGCCCCTTTTGCTTCAGGTAATCTGCCGCCACTTTTTTGGCATCCAGCCCCTCCACTGCAATGCTGGCATTCAGCTGTTGCAGGGTTTTCTCATCCAGACTTGCAAATACCGGCTTCAGCCACGCGTCCAGCTCCGGGTAAGCCTTCAGCACCGCTTCGCGCACGACCGGCGTCGGCGCATAGATCGGCTGAACGCCTTTTGGATCGGTGAGGGTTTGCAGACCCAGCGCCGCTACCGGGCCGTCGGTGCCATAGGCCATCGCGGCATTCACGCCCGAAGTTTGCTGGGCTGCTGCTTTGATGGTGACCGCGGTATCGCCGCCGGCCAGCGACAGCAGCTGGCTTTGGTCAAGCTTGAAGTCGTAGGCTTTTTCAAAGGCCGGAAGCGCGTCCGGGCGCTCAATAAACTCCGCCGAGGCGGCCAGTTTGAAATCGCCCTTCTCTTTCAGGTAGCGGCTGAGATCGTCGAGGGAAGTGAGTTTACCTTTCTCCGCCACGTCCTTGCGTACCGCGATGGTCCAGGTGTTGTTGGCCGGCGCCGGGGTAAGCCATATCAGCTTGTTCTGCTCGGCGTCGAGCTTTTTGACTTTCTCATATCCGTTCTTTGCATTTTTCCACGCCGGGTCATTTTCATCTTTAAAGAAGAAGGCCCCGTTGCCGGTGTATTCCGGGTAGATATCCAGCTCGCCGGAGGTGATAGCCCCGCGGACCACCGGGGTGGTGCCCAGCTGCACTTTATTAACGGTTTTTACGCCGTGACTCTCCAGCACCTGCAAAATGATGTTGCCGAGCAGCGCGCCTTCCGTATCAATTTTTGACCCGACCTTTACCGGCTCTGCTGCCTGCAAAGGCAGGCTCAACGCCGCCAGCAGCGCCGTTGAGCCAACAATCCCCTTTAAGATAGTCATCCCACTTTCCTCATTATTTTGCCGCCGTTTTCAGTGGCTTGAGAGAAAAGCGTAGTCGATAAGCGGGGTTTTAGCGCGGTGCGAGGCGTATTAGCGTATTGCCGGGTGGAGATGTACCTTTGGGGGCTGACAAAAAAAGCGGTAACCCGGAGGTTACCGCTGTGCTTTTACCTTACTGCCGGACGTTATTTACAGCAGCTCGAACTCGCCCTTGTTCACCCGGGCAGAGTCGACGCCGATAAAGACGTTGAACTTGCCTGGCTCGGCGGCGTATTTCATCTGCTGATTCCAGAACTTGAGCGCATCCACGTCAATCGGGAAGCTGACGGTTTTGGTTTCGCCGGGTTTCAGGTGCACCTTCTCGAAGCCACGCAGCTGTTTCACCGGACGGCTCATGGAGGCGGTGACATCCTGAACGTACATCTGGATCACCGTATCCCCTTCGCGTTTGCCGCTGTTGGTCACTTCGACGCTGGCGGTGACGTTACCGTCCGCTTTCATCGTCGGAGCCGACATTTTCACGTCGGAAACGGTGAAGGTGGTGTAGCTCAGGCCATAGCCAAACGGATAGAGCGGGCCATTCGCTTCGTCGAAATAGCGCGAGGTGTATTTGTTCGGTTTATCCGCATTGTACGGACGGCCAGTGTTGAGGTGGCTGTAGTACACCGGGATCTGCCCGACAGAGCGCGGGAAGGACATCGGCAGTTTGCCCGACGGGTTGTAATCGCCAAACAGCACGTCGGCAATGGCGTTACCGCCTTCGGTACCGGCGAACCAGGTCTCCAGAATCGCGTCAGCCTGCTGGTTCTCGTCAACCAGCGCCAGCGGGCGACCGTTCATCAGCACCAGCACCAGCGGTTTCCCGGTGGCTTTCAGTGCGGCAATCAGCGCCTTCTGGCTCTGCGGCAGGGTAATATCGGTGCGGCTGGAGGCCTCATGGGCCATGCCCTGGGCTTCACCCACTACGGCCACTACCACGTCGGACTGCTTCGCGGCGTTAACTGCCTCGTCGATCATCTCCTGCGCCGGGCGCGGATCGACCTTCACCGCCTCTTCATACTGGTTGAGGAAGGTGACGATGTCGTTGTCGCTGGTGACGTTAGCGCCTTTGGCGTAAATCACTTTGCCCTTGTCGCCCAGCGCGTCTTTAATGCCGGTCAACACGGTCACGGACTGATCGGCCACGCCGGCCGCTGACCAGCTGCCCATCACGTCGCGCTTGCTGTCAGCCAGCGGCCCAACCACTGCCACGGTACCGGATTTTGCCAGCGGCAGCCTGTCCAGACGGTTTTTCAACAGCACCAGACTTTCGCGCGCCACGTCGCGGGCTTCTTTACGATGTAAACGGCTTTCGGCGTTGGTGTCTGCCGGGTCGGACTCTTTTGGCCCCAGGTGGCTGTACGGATCGTTAAACAGCCCCATGTCATACTTCACGTTCAGCACGTGGCGCGTGGCGTCGTCCAGCTCGGCCATAGTGACCTTACCGCTCTTCACCAGACCCGGCAGGTACTTGCTGTAGTACTCGTCGCTCATGCTCATGTTGATGCCGGACTTCAGCGCCACCCGCACCGCGTCTTCCGGGTCAGAGGCCGTGCCGTGCTTGATCAGCTCTTTAATCGCCCCGTGGTCGGAAACGGTGATGCCCTTAAAGCCCCACTGGTCGCGCAGCACGTCTTTCAGCAGCCAGGAATCCGAGGTCGCAGGCGTGCCGTTCAGGGAGTTCAGGGCCACCATCACCGCGCCGCTCCCGGCATCAAGACCGGCTTTGTACGGCGGCATGTAGTCGTTAAACAGGCGCTGCGGGCTCATGTCGACGGTGTTGTACTCCTTCCCGCCCTCCACTGCGCCATAGGCGGCGAAGTGCTTAACGCTGGTCATCACCGAGTAGCGATCGGCCGGGCTTTTGCCCTGCATCGCTTCAACCATGGTTTTACCCATGGTCGAGGTCAGGTAAGTATCTTCCCCGAAGCCTTCCGAGGCGCGGCCCCAGCGCGGATCGCGGGAGACGTCTACCATTGGCGCCCAGGTCATGTTCAGACCGTCGTCCGCCGCTTCATAGGCTGACACGCGGCCGACGGTTTTCACCGCCTCGAGGTTAAAGGAGGAGGCCAGGCCAAGGCTAATCGGGAAGACGGTACGCTGGCCGTGGACCACGTCATAGGCGAAGAATAACGGGATTTTCAGGTGGCTGAGTTCCATCACCTGATCCTGCATTTTGCGGATGTCCTGACGGGTGACGGTGTTGAAGATCGCCCCCACCTGCCCGTTTTTAATCATCTCGCGAATGGCTTCTTTCGGATTATCCGGCCCGACGCTGATCAGACGCAGCTGGCCGATTTTCTCATCGACCGACATCTTCGTAAGCAGATCGGTGACAAAGGCGTCGCGGGCTTCCGGCGTCAGCGGATGATTGCCAAACAGGTCGTCAGCCAGCGCGGGTTGCAGCGCCAGACTCACAGCTACACCTACAGAACAAAGCCATTTCATCTCGTTTACTCTCTCATCAATAACCGCCGGATAGTCGCGGCCAGACCGTACGAAAAGCGCAGTGTGCCATAAACCCTGTGAACCTTGCAGGGTTTATTCTCTGATTTTTCTGGTGAATACTGGTTCGCTTAAACATTAATCGCGCTATGATTTTGGACGACGTATTCGACTGACCACAAGGGGTGGATGATGTCTTTTGAACAACCGCACAATAACACCGACTTTATTAATGACCTGACGCGACTGGTGGGGCCTGCGCACCTGCTGACCGACGCCGCGAAAACCGCCCGCTACCGCAAGGGCTTTCGCTCCGGACAAGGAGACGCGCTGGCGGTGGTGTTCCCGGGCACCCTGCTGGAGCTGTGGCGGGTGCTCAGCGCCTGCGTGGCGGCGGACAAAATTATTCTGATGCAGGCGGCGAATACCGGCCTGACCGAAGGCTCCACGCCGAACGGCAACGATTACGACCGCGACATTGTGATTATCAGCACCCTGCGCCTCGACAAGCTGCATCTGCTGGACAAGGGCGAGCAGGTGCTGGCCTACCCGGGCACCACGCTCTACTCCCTGGAAAAGGCGCTGAAGCCGCTGGGCCGGGAGCCGCATTCGGTGATTGGTTCATCCTGTATTGGCGCCTCGGTGATCGGCGGGATCTGCAACAACTCCGGCGGCTCGCTGGTACAGCGCGGCCCGGCCTACACTGAAATGTCGCTGTTCGCCCGCATTGATGAGCAGGGCAAGCTGACTTTAGTGAACCATCTGGGTATCGATCTGGGCGTCACGCCGGAGCAGATCCTCAGCAAGCTGGATGACGATCGCGTCAAGGACAGCGATGTGCTGCACGACGGACGCCACGCCCACGACCATGACTACATTACCCGCGTGCGTGAGATCGACGCCGACACCCCGGCGCGCTATAACGCCGACCCGGATCGCCTGTTTGAATCGTCCGGCTGCGCGGGCAAGCTGGCGGTTTTCGCCGTGCGCCTCGACACCTTCCCGGCCGAGAAACGCCAGCAGGTGTTCTACATCGGCACCAACCAGCCTGAAGTGCTGACCACCATCCGTCGCCACATTCTCGGGGAGTTCACCCACCTGCCGGTCGCGGGTGAGTATATGCACCGGGATATTTACGACATTGCCGAACGCTACGGCAAAGATACCTTCCTGATGATCGACAAGCTCGGCACCGACAAGATGCCTTTCTTCTTCACCATGAAGGGACGCACCGATGCGATGCTGGAGAAGGTGTCGCTGTTTAAGCCGCACTTTACCGACCGCTTTATGCAAAAGCTGGGCAACGCCTTCCCGGCGCACCTGCCGCCGCGGATGAAAAGCTGGCGGGATAAGTACGAGCATCACCTGCTGTTGAAGATGGCGGGCGACGGTATTGCCGAAGCGCAGAGCTGGCTGAGCGAATTCTTTAAAACCGCCGAGGGCGATTTCTTCGCCTGTACGCCTGAAGAGGGCAGCAAGGCCTTTTTACACCGCTTTGCCGCTGCCGGGGCCGCGATCCGCTATCAGGCGGTGCACGCCGACGAGGTGGAGGACATTCTGGCCCTGGACATCGCCCTGCGCCGCAACGACACCGACTGGTTCGAGAAGCTGCCGCCGGAGATCGACAGCCAGCTGGTGCATAAGCTCTATTACGGCCACTTTATGTGTTACGTCTTCCATCAGGATTACATCGTCAAAAAAGGGGTCGATGCCCACGCCCTGAAGGCGCAGATGCTGACGCTGCTACAGGCGCGCGGCGCGCAATATCCGGCGGAACATAATGTCGGTCACATTTACGAAGCCCCGCCCGCATTAAAGCAGTTTTATCGCGCCAACGACCCGACAAACAGCATGAACCCGGGCATTGGCAAAACAACCAAGCATAAAAACTGGGAAGGGGAACCTGAAACAGTGAGTAATGACCTGCAAGCTACTGATCAAACCAGTTAGCCAGATTGGGCCCGCTGTTAAGCCCATACAAATCGTACTAGAGTAGCCACGGGTCGCCAGAGAAACTTTTTCTCTGGCTTTTTTTGATGAGGAGCGGACATATTATGTCGGCTGTTGAAACTTTCTCTGAAACTGACGTACAGGTTCGCGATGCTGAGGCGGAGGACGCGCATGCCATTGCTGGCATTTACGCCTGGCACGTCCTTCACGGTCGCGCATCCTTTGAAGAGGTTCCCCCTACCGTAGACGAAATGCGCCAGCGTATGAACGCGGTGACCAGCCAGGGTTTGCCGTGGCTGGTGGCGCTCTATCGGGGGATTGTGGTGGGCTACTGTTATGCCACCCACTATCGCCCCCGCCCCGGGTACCGTTACACCATTGAGGAGTCGATTTACGTCGAGGCCAGCACGCCCGGGCGCGGCTTTGGCAGCGCGCTGCTGAGCGCCCTGATTGCCCGCAGTGAAGAGGGGCCGTGGCGGCAGATGATCGCTATCGTCGGGGACGGGCCCAACAATGCCGGTTCCTTACGCCTGCATAAAAAGCACGGATTCGAAGTGGCGGGACAGCTAAGAAGCGTGGGATACAAGAAAGGTGACTGGCGCGATACGCTGATTTTGCAGCGCCCCCTCAACGACGGTGACTGGACGCTGCCGGAGTAACATGTGGTATGTGCCGGGTGGCGCTGCGCTTACCCGGCCAACACAACCCGTAGGCCCGTGCAAGCAAAGCGCCGCCGGGCGATTACAAACGACTCAATCGTTTTGCGCGGTCGCCATCTGGGCGGCCTTCTGCTTTTTATAGCTCAGGGCCGCGGCCGGTACCGGCTGCACCTTCCCGGTTTCAATCCAGGTACGCAGACGGCTGGCATCGGCAAAGTGGGTATATTTGCCAAAGGCATCCATCACCACCAGCGCCACCGGCTTGCCATTAAAGACCGTACGCATCACCAGACAGTGGCCCGCGGCATTGGTAAAGCCGGTTTTGGTCAGCTGGATATTCCAGTTGTCGCGGTAGACCAGATGGTTGGTATTACGAAACGGCAGGGTATACGCCGGGTTCGAGAAGGTTGCCATCTCTTCGCGGGTGGTGCTGAGCTGACCGAGCAGCGGATACTGTTTGGTAGCGATCAGCAGTCTCGTCAGATCCTGCGCCGTCGAGACGTTATGAATCGACAGGCCGGTTGGCTCCACAAAGTGCGTCTGCACCATCCCCAGCGCCTTCGCCTTCGCATTCATCGCCCGGATAAACGCGTCATAGCCGCCCGGATAGTGGTGCGCGAGGCTTGCCGCGGCGCGGTTTTCCGAAGACATCAGCGCCAGCAGCAGCATATTTTTGCGGCTGATTTCACTGTTCAGACGCACGCGGGAGTAGATCCCTTTCATCTCCGGCGTATGGCTGATATCGACGCGCAGTTTTTCATCCAGCGGCAGTCGGGCATCCAGCACCACCATCGCGGTCATTAATTTGGTAATCGAAGCGATCGGGCGCACCAGATTCGGGTGGCTGGAATAGATCACTTTGTTGGTATTCAGATCGACGATCATAGCGCTACCGGAGGCAATCTCCGGCTGTGCCGCCGTAGCCACAGCGGCAGGTTTGGCGATCGCCGGGGTCGCCACTGGCACAGCCAGCAACAGCGCAAGACTCAGTAAAGAAACGCGGAATTTCAGCATGGTGAGATTTCTGATAATTATTCATGCACGTAATAACGTACACCGCCCGGGTCATGGCGCGAACGCGGGCTGGCTAAGGCATCATAGCCGTCCGGATGCCTTGCTACCAGTAGTTAATCGTGAACAGATGCTGCATTGCTGGCAATTACGCCAGCAATGCAGTGACGTCAGAAGAGACGGTATCCATAACCCCAAAGAATAACCGTCAGCGCCAGCAGCACTTCCAGCAACAGCACGCCGATGGCGAGCGTCGAGCCGGAGAAGCTTCGGCCCTCTTCTTTGTTGATACTCAGGAAGGTAGGAATACCGATATAGAGCAGATAGCCGGTATAAAAGAGTGCCAGCGTCCCCACCAGCGCGCACAGCCAGACTATCGGATAAAGCGCCACAATCCCGCTCAGAAACAGCGGCGTCGCCACGTAACCGGCGAACACCATGCAGTGCGTCAGCGAAGGCCGCTGCGGATACCGGCGCGCCATCCAGTAAATCACCCGGCCCATCACCGCCACACCTGCCAGCATCAGGGCATAAAACACGACCGCCAGCGCCAGGCCGGTCATCCACGAGAGTTTTACGATGTTGCCGTCGTCAAAATCCCAGCCAATTTGCGTGGTACCAATAAACGCGCAAATCACCGGCACGGCGGCCATCAGCAACACGTGGTGGGTATAGTGATGACTGACCGTTTCGTTTTCGCCTCTGATCACATGCATTTCACGATCGGGATGGGAAAAGAGTCCCCAGACATGGTTCATAACGCCCCCTTGTTGTCGGCCCGCTAGCGATAACTCAAGTATAATGCAGGCCTGAGATTATTTTTTGTACAGCGCAAGAAATGGCGGTTGACGGTTCGTTGAATGTCGGAGTGTATGATTATGCAGAGTTTCTCAGGGAGGCTACGCTTACCCCATGGATATCAATACTCTCATTGCACAGTATGGCTATGCCGCGTTGGTCATTGGCAGCATAGCGGAAGGCGAAACCATCACCCTGCTGGGTGGCGTGGCGGCGCATCAGGGATTATTACGTTTTCCGCTGGTGGTGGCCGCCGTGGCGCTGGGCGGGATGATCGGTGACCAGCTGCTCTACCTGGTTGGGGTGCGGTTTGGTCCGACGATCCTGCGCCGTTTTTCCCGCCATCAGAAGAAAATCGACCGCGCCCAACAGCTGATCCAGCGTCATCCTTACCTGTTTGTCATTGGCACCCGCTTTATGTACGGTTTCCGTATCATTGGCCCGCTGCTGATCGGCGCCAGTCGCCTGCCGCCGAAAATTTTCCTGCCGCTGAACATTGTTGGCGCTATCGCCTGGGCGTTGATCTTCACCACCTTAGGCTACGTCGGTGGTGAAGTGCTGGAGCCGTGGCTGCATTCGCTCAACCAGCACCTGCGCCACTGGATCTGGCTGATCCTGGTGCTGGTGCTGGTCGTCGCGATACGCTGGTGGCTCAGACGCCGGGATCGCAGCTAACTTACTCCGCCGGCTTAAACTGCGGATTGCCCAGCATAAAACCGCCATCGACAATAAAGGATTGTCCGGTGGCGTAGCTGGCGTCGCTGTCGCACAGCCAGGCCACCAGGCTGGCGATCTCTTTGGTGTGCCCGGGCCTTGCCAGCGGGATATTCGGCATGGATCCCGGCTCCACTTCGCTGTCATCCATGTCGTTCATTGGCGTAGCGATGGCCCCGGGTGCGACGGCGTTGACCAGAATATTGTGATGCACCAGCTCCATCGCCATCGACTTGGTCAGGCCGCCGAGGGCATGCTTGGCCGAAGTGTAAGCGCTGGCATCCGGCAGCGGGGTATGCTCATGTACCGAGGTGATGTTGACGATCCGTCCCCCCTCGCCCTGCTTAACCATCTGCCGGGCGGCAATCTGCGAGCAGAGAAAAGCGCCATCCACATCGACGCTAAAAATGGATCGCCACTGGTCGTACTCCATCTCCAGAAACGACGCTTTGACCATCGCCCCGGCGTTATTGACCAGCACGTCGATACGTCCGAAGCGCTCAATTAACCTCTCGATCGCCTTAGCCCCGTCCGGCAGCTGGCTGAGATCCAGCTGGATGGCCTCTGCCCGCTGCCCCCGCGCCTCGATCTCACGACAGGTTTTCATCGCCCCTTCTTCATCCGAATGCCAGGTTACGCCGATATCAAACCCACGCTCCGCCAGCATCAGCGCCGTGGTTTTGCCGATCCCCGAATCCGATGCCGTCACAATAGCCACACGATTGGTTGAACCCATACTCACCTCCTGAAACCACAAAGAGGTAAGTATAGATAATTCTCGTTTTCTACCCGTGCTGATAGCCGCCACCCAGCGCCGAGGTGAGTTGCAGGGTGGCATCGATATACTGCCCCTGCAGCGTGAGTCCGGCGAGGTGTTCCTGCAGGGCGGGTATTCTGGCCTCGCTGACGCGGGTACCGGCGATAATCCCCGCTCTGTAACGCGCCTGCGCCAGAGCTACCACCCGCGCGGCATCGGCCTCAACGCTCTGCTGATGCTGGTTTTTCGCCATTAGCGTTTCGACTTCACTTGCGGTCCGGGTCACCTGATTCACCGCCTCCACCACCGCTTTGTTGTAGTTCGCTATCGACAGATTGCTCTGCGCCTGGGCAATATCGAGGTTGGCATTCAGGCGTCCGCTGTCAAAAATCGGCAGGGTCAGGCCGGCGGTGACGCCCATCTGCTGCGCCGAGGAGCGGAACAGATCGCTTAAGTGCAGCGCATCCTGTTGCAGAAACGCCATCAGATTCACATCGGGATAGAACGCTGCTTTCGCCGCATCGACCTCATGCAGAGACGCTTCGATGTACCAGTGGGCTTCCTGCAGATCGGGGCGTCGGGCCAGCAGTTCGTAGCCCAGCGAGGCAGGCAACTTCGTCTCGACGGCGGGTAAGGCCTGCGGGGTGAGGGTTATCGACGGGGTATTGGTGAGGGCTTCCAGGCGCGCGGCAATGGCTTTCATATTGCCGCTCACCTCCGCCAGCCGCTCCTCGGTTTTACTGGCATTGATGTCGGTTTCGACCCCTTCCACGGAGGAGGTGATCCCATGCTGGTAGAGCTCCCGATCGGTACGAATAATATTATCCTGCTCCTGCTTGATGGCGGTTAATACCTTCCCGACCGCAGCCTGAGTCTGCCACTCCCAGTAGAGACGCGCGACGCTGGTGGCGAGCAGTTGGCGGGTCTGTTGCAGCTCCGCCTGTTGGGCGTTGACCTTGCCGATGCGGGCCTCAACCTGGGCGCGGTTTTTGCCCCATAAATCCAGATCCCAGCCAGCGGTTAAGCCAAAGGTGCCGTTGGTATACCAGGGGCCGGTGGTACCGGCCGCCGGATCGGTAATCGCAAAGGGGCCCATCAGCCCTTCTGCGGACATTTTTTGCCGCTCGGCATCGGCAGAGAAATCCACCTCCGGGCCGTCGGCGGCCATCGCCATTTTGGCCTGGGCTTCGGCAAGGGCAATGCGCTGACGGGCAATTTGCATATCCGGCGCGTCGGCCTGCGCTTTGACGATCAGGGCAGTCAGCTGCGGATCGTGAAACGCTTCCCACCATGCATTTTTCGGCCACTGGCCGGTCGCCAGTCCGGACTCTATGTTCGCGACGGGGAGCTGTTGATTAAGCGATGCCGCCGTATCGTGTTGAGAGGCGCAGGCAACCAGAAAAAGAGAAAGAGGCAGGCAGAAACAGTAAAAACGTGAAGGTTTCATCAGGTTATTCACATAAAAAAGAAGGGGGCAAAATACGCCCGCTGCGCTTCATTTTTTTAGGAATCGGTGGCAATCCACAATTTGTCATACCTTTACATATTCAGAAAAGGCGCCCGATATGCCGCCGGGCGCCCCTGCGGTCATCAGGCTTTCAGCGAAGCGCCCTTCGTCGCAATCACTTCCTGATACCAGTAAAAACTCTTCTTACGGCTGCGCGCCAGCGTGCCTGCACCGCTGTCGTCACGATCGACATAGATAAAACCGTAGCGCTTGGAGAGCTCCGCTTTGGAAGCGCTCACCAGATCGATCGGGCCCCAGCTGGTGTAGCCCATCACCTCCACGCCGTCCTCAATCGCCTCGCGCACCTGCACCAGATGGTCGTTGAGGTAGCTGATGCGGTAATCATCCTGCACCACCCCGTCGGCGTCCGGCTTGTCCTTTGCTCCCAGGCCGTTCTCCACAATAAACAGCGGTTTCTGATAGCGATCCCAGAGCACGTTCAGCAGGGTGCGCAGGCCAACCGGGTCGATCTGCCAGCCCCACTCTGAACTGGCCAGATGCGGGTTCGGCACCATATTCAGGATGTTGGCCCGCGCCTGCTGGTTCAGCTCTTCGTCGGTGGTGACGCAGCCGGTCATGTAGTAGCTGAAGGAGATAAAGTCGACGGTCGATTTCAGCGCCTCGCGATCGGCCTCGGTGATTTCGAGCTGAATGCCGTTATCGCGGAAGTAGCGCAGCATGTAGCCCGGGTAGGCCCCGCGGCACTGTACATCGCCGAAGAACTGCCAGGCGCGGTTCTCCTGCAGGGCTTCCAGCACGTCGTCCGGCTTGCAGGTCAGCGGATAGACCAGGCCGCCCAGCAGCATGTTGCCGATTTTGGCGTCCGGGATCATCGCGTGGCAGGCTTTCACCGCCAGGGCGCTGGCCACCAGCTGATGGTGGATCGCCTGATAGACCTCCGCCTTGCTGCTGGTTTCCGGCAGACCGACGCCGGTCATCGGCGCGTGCAGGGACATGTTGATCTCGTTAAAGGTGAGCCACAGCTTCACCTTGTGTTGATAGCGGGCAAAGACGGTGCGGGCATAGCGCTCGAAGAAACCGATCACCTGACGGCTGCCCCAGCCGCCGTACTGCTTCACCAGCCCCCACGGCATCTCGTAGTGCGAGAGGGTTACCAGCGGGGTGATGTTGTGGGCCGCCAGCTCGTCAAACAGCTTGTCGTAAAAGGCCAGTCCGGCCTCGTTCGGCTCCTGCTCATCGCCGTTCGGGAAGATGCGCGTCCATGCAATGGAGACGCGCAGGCAGCTGAAGCCCATCTCGGCGAACAGTGTGATGTCCTGCGGATAACGATGATAGAAATCGATCGCCACGTCTTTGATGCCGCTGTCGCCCGCCACGCGCTCCACCACCGGGCCAAATACCCCCTGCGGCTGAACGTCAGAGGTGGACAATCCTTTGCCATCGTCCAGGTAAGCGCCTTCTACCTGATTCGCGGCAACCGCGCCGCCCCATAAGAAATCGTCCGGGAAAGTTTTCATTCGGTTCTCCTGTTATTGATGGCTTACGCAAAGCAACGGCGCACCGGCCTGGACGGCAGTCGCCGCCACGGTCGCGACATCACGGTAGTCGTCGCTATTGCTGATAATAATCGGGGTCGCCAGATCGTATCCGGCATCGAGAATCGCCTGACGATCGAACTCCAGCAGCAGATCGCCTGGCTGTACTTTGTCACCCACCTTCACGTGGGCGGTAAACGGCTTGCCGTCGAGCTTCACGGTGTCGATCCCGACGTGGATCAGCACTTCGATGCCGCTGTCGCTCAACAGGCCAATGGCATGCTTAGTGGCAAATATCGAGGCCACTTCCCCCGCAAAGGGGGCAATCACTTTGTTATCTGCAGGAACGATAGCCGCGCCCTGACCGAGCAGGCCGCTGGCAAAGGTGGCGTCCGGCACCTGGTCCAGCGCCAGTACCGTGCCGCGCATCGGGGAGAGCACCGTGTCGCCATCGACGTTAGCGACCACCGGGGAAGCGTCGGCCGGGCTGGCAGGCATTCCGGCAATCAGGGTCAGGGCACAGCTCAGCACCAGCGCCACCACCATGCCCGCAATGCCGCCCCACAGCGTGGCGTCCACCCCGCCCGGAGGGATCATCTGCGCGATGGTGAAAATATTGCCGAAGCCAAAGGAGTAAACGTGAGTGTCAAAGAAACCAACAATCGCGCCGCCGACCGCCCCGGCCACGCAGCCGAAGATAAAGGGACGACGCAGCGGCAGGTTCACGCCATAGACCGCCGGTTCGGTGATACCGAAAATCCCGGCCGTTACCGACGAGCCCGCCAGCATCTTCAGCTTTGTGTCACGGGTACGCAGGAACACGCCGAACGCGGCCCCTACCTGCCCCATCACCGCCGGCAGTAACATCGGCAGCATCGAATCGTGACCCAGCACGGCGAGGTTATTGATCATCAGCGGCACCAGCCCCCAGTGCAGACCGAAAATGACGCATATCTGCCATACCGCGCCCATCGCCGCGCCAGCCAGCCAGGGGGCAAGCACGTAGATCCACTGATAGCTGTTCGCCAGCATCTGGCTGAGCCAGGTGGCCACCGGGCCGATAACCAGAAAGGTCAGCGGCACCGTGACGCCGAGACAGATCAGCGGCGTGAAGAAATTTTTCATCGCCGACGGCAGGCGTTTGTTGCCCTGCTTCTCCAGCCAGCAGCTGACCCAGGCGGCAAGGATGATCGGAATGACCGACGAGCTGTAGTTAAACCAGGTCACCGGAATGGCGAGGAAGGCATTGGCCGCCGCGCCCGCCTGCTGACTGGCCTCAAAGGCCTGAATCATGGTCGGATGCACCAGCGCCCCGCCAATCACCATGGTGATAAACGGGTTACCGCCAAACTTTTTACCGGCGGTGTAGCCCAGCACCAGCGGGAAGAAGAAGAACAGCGCGTCACTGGTGGCAAACCAGATTTTGTAGGTGCCGCTGTCGGTGGTCAGCCAGCCGCACACCACCGCCAGCGCCAGCATCCCCTTCAGGATCCCCGAGGCGGCGAGAACGCCGATAAAGGGGGTAAAGATGCCGGAGACAATATCGATAAGCTGGCCGCCGAGGCTGGTTTTTTCGCCTTTATCCTCTGCGGCGAGTACCGCATCATCAGCCAGCCCCGCCTCCTGACAAACGGCCTGCCAGACGTCATGAACGTGGTTGCCAATCACCACCTGGAACTGGCCGCCGCTTTCGACAACCATGATCACCCCGGGATTGTTCTTCAGCCCTTCAGCATCCGCACGTTGAGAATCTTTCAGTTTGAAACGCAGCCGGGTGGCGCAATGAACCAGGCTGACGATGTTCTCTTTGCCGCCAACGTGGCCGAGAATATCCTTCGCCAGTGCTTGATATTCCATCTCTTTTTCCTTCTTCACTGCCCGCAGGCAGGGTTTGACCGAGTCGTAAAAATAAAAAAACCCGAGAACGACGCCCTTTCGGGAGCCGCGCTCAGGTTTTGCCTGCATAGTGCAGTAACAATCCGTTTGTAGCGGGGCTTAGCGCCCCTCTTTTCTCACGCGCTCAATATGAATGGTGAGAAACATAATCTCTTCGGTGGTCAGCTCGCGCTGATAACTCTTTTGCAGATGCCGGGCAATCTTTTCGGCGCACATCCACGCTTTCGCGTAGTTATCTTTTACCGCCGAGTGCAGCGAGGCGTCGTCATCCGCGACCACGGTGCGGGTCAGCATCCGCTGGGCAAAAAACTTCAGATGGGTGACGAAGCGCTGATAGCTTAGCGACTCCTCGTCATACTCCAGCTGTAAGCTGTATTTCACCAGCTGCAGGATCTCCTGCATCACCCGGGTAACGTGCATGACCTCCGGCATCTCGCTATGCAGCTGGGCGGTGACCAGATGGAGCGCGATAAATCCGGCTTCATCTTCGCCCAGCTCCACGCCCAGCCGTTGAGCGATGATGGCCCGCGCCTGCTGGCCCAGCTCAAACTCTTTCGGGTAGAGCCGCTTAATGTCCCACAGCAGCACGTTTTTGATCGCCAGCCCTTTCTTCTGCCGCTCAATCGCAAAGTAGCAGTGGTCGGTTAAGGTGATGTACAAACTCTCCTGCAGTTTCCCCAACCGCTGCGCCGCCAGCCCGATGATGCGGTCGCAGGTGGTCATCACTTCCAGCGGGATCTGGCTGAGTAACTCCCCCAGCCGTTGCACCAGCTCGTCGCTTTGCAGGGCAAACACTTTCTCGATATTCGCTTTCGGGACCACGTCGCCAGGGTGCTTTTGAAAGGCCAGCCCACGGCCCATCACGACCTGTTCGCGCCCCTGTTCATCCAGAACAACCACCACATTATTATTCAGTATTTTGGCGATTTTCATTTCATGCCCCAGAAACAAAAAAACCTGACCTCCGGCAGATGCCAGAAAATCAGGTTTTGCCTGCCGCAGCAGTAACAATCCAGTTAGCGCACTTTACCAGTTTCGTTCGATGCCACAATGCGCCCCGCTAAAAAACGTGACGCAGATCGACGTTGGCCTATTTTGACTGAATAACCCGGGCGATCTCCGCCGAGGTTTGCAGGGTGCGGATCTCCTGAAACAGGCCCAGGGCATCGTCGTACTCTTTCCGCAGGTAGCTCAGCCACTGCTTGATACGCGCTACATGGTACAGACCGGTGTCGCCCTGCTTTTCGAGGCGGGAGTACTTCTTCAGCAGCGTCACCACTTCCGGCCAGGGCATGCGCGGCTCGTTGTATTTGATCACCCGGCTGAGGTTGGGCACGTTGAGCGCTCCGCGCCCGATCATGATGGAATCGCAGCCGGTCTCTTTCATACAGGCCAGCGCGCTCTCGCGATCCCAGATCTCGCCGTTGGCCACCACCGGTATGGTCAGCCGTTGGCGGATCTCGCCGATGGCCTGCCAGTTAATGCGCTCGGCTTTATAGCCGTCCTCTTTGGTACGGCCATGAACCACCAGCTCGCTGGCACCCGCCTGCTGCACCGCGTCGGCAATTTCAAACTGCCTGTCGCCGCTGTCCCACCCCAGACGCACCTTCACCGTGACCGGCAGATGGGAGGGCACCGCCTCGCGCATCGCTTTCGCGCCGCGGTAGATCAGCTCGGGATCTTTGAGCAGCGTGGCCCCGCCGCCGCTGCCGTTAACCATTTTCGACGGACAGCCACAGTTCAGATCCACGCCCCAGGAGCCCAGCTCGACGGCGCGGGCGGCGTTTTCCGCCAGCCACTCGGGATATTGTCCCAGCAGCTGTACGCGCACCAGAGTGCCTGAGGGGGTGCGGCTCTGGTGATGCAGCTCCGGGCAGAGTCTGTAAAACGATTTTACCGGCAATAACATATCCACCACCCGCAGGAACTCGGTGATGCAGAGGTCATAGTCGTTAACGTCGGTCAGCAGCTCACGCACCAGCGAATCGAGCACGCCTTCCATCGGTGCCAGTAATACACGCATATCAGTACCCGTAAAAAAAGACGCGCTATAGTAGCCGCTCCCGCGAGAGGTGGGAAGCGTCAGGGAAGATATGCGTGTGGGGCTGCGGTCTTATTCAGGGAGCGTCTCTTCAGGGCGCAGGGTTAGCACCTCAAAACCGTCTGCCGTTACGGCGATAGTATGTTCCCATTGTGCAGACAGCTTTTTGTCACGGGTCACCACCGTCCAGCCGTCCTTCTTCGTTTTGATCCGGCTGTCGCCCTGATTGATCATCGGTTCGATGGTAAAGACCATCCCCTCCTGCAACACCGGCCCTTCGCCGGGTTTGCCGTAGTGCAGGATCTGCGGCTCTTCGTGCATCTCTTTACCAATGCCGTGCCCGCAGTACTCGCGCACTACGCTGTAGCCCTGGCTTTCAACGTATGACTGAATAGCGTGGCCAATGTCGCCCAGCGTGGCGCCCGGTTTGACGGCCTTAATCCCCTTCCACATCCCCTCGTAGGTCGCTTTCACCAGCCTGCGGGCCAGGGGCGAAACCTCGCCGATAAGATACATTTTACTGGAGTCCGCGATCATGCCCGCGTTTTCGAGGGTGATGTCGACGTTGACGATGGCACCCGATTTGAGATGCTCCGACTCCTTCGGGATACCGTGGCAGACCACGTCGTTGACCGAGGTGTTCAGCACGTAGGGGTAGTCATACTGCCCTTTGCTGGCCGGACGGGACTTAAGCTCCTCGACGATAAACGCCTCGGCGCGATTGTTGATCTCCATGGTTGATAAGCCAGGCTTAATAAATTCGTCCAGCATGGTGAACACCGAGGCCAGCAGTTCACCCGCGTGGCGCTGGCGGGCCAGCTCGTCGGCGGTTTTAATGACAATTGATGGCATTGATTACCTCCAGTAAAGGGTTAGGGCCAGATTTGAGCATCATTATCTTTATCTGCCGATCGTATATTGTCAGCGCCGCGTTGTCTCCTGCGGTTTGGGGAATTGCCCAACGTTCCAGAAAGTAATGTCTGGTATGCTCAAAAGTCATGATGTGATCCGTAGCACGTTTCCGGTTTTAATTGTATGATGAATGCGTTCCATTAAGGACTTTCACCATGAAGAAATCACTGATCGTTGTCTGGCAATACCTGCGCGCCTTCATCCTGATTTATGCCTGCCTGTATGCGGGTATTTTTCTCGCCTCCCTGCTGCCGATCACCATTCCCGGCAGCATTATTGGCATGCTGATCCTGTTTGTACTGCTCGCGCTGCAAATCCTTCCGGCAAAATGGGTTAAGCCCGGCTGCTCGGTGCTGATCCGCTATATGGCGCTGCTGTTTGTGCCGATCGGTGTGGGGGTAATGCAATATTACGACCTGCTGAGCGCGCAGTTCGGCCCGATATTTGTCTCCTGCACCATCAGCACGCTGGTGGCGTTTTTAGTGGTGAGCTGGAGCACGCATCTGGTGCACGGGGAACGTAACGTGGTTGGGCAAAAAGGACAGAAAAAATGATGGCCAATATCTGGTGGTCCCTGCCGCTCACCGTGGCGGTATTTTTCGCCGCCCGCAAGCTGGCGGTGCGCCTGAAGTTCCCGCTGCTTAACCCCCTGCTGGTGGCAATGGTAGTGATTATTCCGTTCCTGCTGTTGACAGGCATCCCCTACGCAAAATATTTCCAGGGCAGCAAGGTCCTCAACGACCTGCTGCAACCTGCGGTGGTGGCGCTGGCGTTTCCGCTGTATGAGCAACTGCACCAGATCCGCGCCCGCTGGAAGTCAATCATTACCATTTGCCTGGTGGGCAGCGTGGTGGCGATGATCACCGGCACCTCGGTGGCGCTGCTGATGGGGGCAACCCCGGAAATTGCGGCCTCTATATTACCTAAATCCGTCACCACACCGATCGCGATGGCGGTGGGCGGCAGCCTCGGTGGCATCCCGGCAATCAGTGCCGTGTGCGTGATTTATGTCGGTATTCTCGGGGCGGTATTAGGCCATACGCTGCTGAACGCCATGCGTATTCGCACCAAATCTGCGCGTGGTCTGGCGATGGGGACCGCATCTCACGCCCTCGGCACCGCCCGCTGCGCGGAGCTGGATTATCAGGAAGGGGCGTTCAGCTCCCTGGCGCTGGTGATCTGCGGGATCATGACCTCGCTGATTGCGCCGTTCCTGTTCCCGATTATTCTGGCGGTAATGGGCTAAAATTTGCGACGCGTCGCGCATTTTTAATTTGAGTTTCATAAGTTGCACACATAATGAGATCTGAGTCACATATAAAGCCCCGGCGGCTCCGTACACTACCGATCCATTAACCTTTATGAGGCAACGCCATGCACCCACGTTTTCAATCAGCTTTCGCTCAGCTTGCAGAGAATTTGCAGTCAGCCCTGGCCCCGGTTCTGGCGGATGCACACTTCCCCGCCCTGCTGACGGCTGAACAGGTCACCGCACTGAAACGTGCCACCGATCTGGATGATGACGCGCTGGCCTTTGCGCTTCTGCCGCTGGCGGCGGCCTGCGCCCGCGCCGACCTGTCCCATTTCAACGTGGGTGCCATTGCGCGCGGCGTAAGCGGTACCTGGTACTTCGGCGGCAATATGGAGTTTCTCGGGGCGACCATGCAGCAGACCGTGCATGCCGAACAGAGCGCCATCAGCCACGCCTGGCTGCGCGGCGAAAAATCCCTGCAGGCCATCACCGTGAACTACACGCCGTGCGGCCACTGCCGTCAGTTTATGAACGAACTTAACAGCGGTTTGCAGCTGCGCATCAACCTGCCGGGCCGCGATCCGCATACGCTGGCGGATTACCTGCCGGACGCCTTCGGACCGAAGGATCTGGAGATAAAATCCCTGCTGATGGATGAGCAGGATCATGGCTACGCCGTGAGCGGGGACGAGCTGGCCCAGGCCGCTATCCGCGCCGCCAACCAGTCGCACGCCCCCTACAGCAACTCCCCGAGCGGAGTGGCGCTGGAGTGTCGCGATGGTCGCATCTTCACCGGCAGCTATGCCGAGAACGCCGCCTTTAACCCGACGCTGCCGCCGCTGCAGGGCGCACTCAACCTGCTCAGCCTCAACGGTTACGACTACCCGGATATTCAGCGCGCCATTCTGGCGGAAAAAGCCGATGCTCCACTGATCCAGTGGGATGCCACCGCGGCCACGCTGCGCGCGCTGGGTTGTACCAGCATCGACCGCGTGCTGCTGGCGTAAGCCTCTGATGCGGGCAGCAATGCCCGCATAATTGATGAAAATCCCCCCAATTAAACCGCCGTTTCTTGCGCTTACCAGACGGGTAAAGTAGCCTGAGTGAAATTTCACCTTTGGTAAGAGTCATCTGTATGTTAAAGCGCGTGTTTTACAGCCTGGTTGCCCTGATCGCCATCGTGCTGTTGACTGCGCTGGGCCTCGACCGCTGGATGAGCTGGAAAACAGCCCCCTATATCTTTGATGACCTTCAGGATCTGCCCTACCGCCAGGTTGGCGTGGTGCTTGGCACCGCCAAGTATTACCGCACCGGGGTGATCAACCAGTATTACCGCTACCGCATTCAGGGTGCGCTCAACGCCTACAACAGCGGCAAGGTCAACTACCTGCTGCTGAGTGGCGACAACGCTCTGCAGAGCTACAATGAGCCGGTCACCATGCGTAAAGACTTGATTGCCGCAGGCGTGGACCCGGCGGATATCGTGCTCGACTACGCCGGTTTCAGGACCCTCGATTCCATTGTCCGCACCCGTAAGGTGTTTGATACCAACGATTTCATCATCATCACCCAGCGCTTCCACTGCGAGCGCGCGCTGTTTATTGCCCTGCATATGGGCATTCAGGCGCAGTGCTATGCCGTCCCGTCACCAAAAGACATGCTCACCGTGCGGGTGCGTGAATTTGGTGCCCGTCTGGGGGCGCTGGCCGATCTCTATGTCTTCAAACGCGAACCGCGCTTCTTAGGCCCGCTGGTGCCGATCCCGGCGATGCTGGAAGTGCCGGAAGATGCCCAGGGTTATCCGGCAGTGACGCCGGAGCAGCTGCTGGAGATGCAGAAGAAGAAATAAACCTCGCCGGGTGGCGGCTTCGCCTTACCCGGCCTACAAAACCCCGCAATACCGTAGGCCAGTGCAAGCGCAGCGCCGCCGGGCATCAGCCGCACCGCGGCCATATCGCCGGGTGGCGGCTTCGTCTTACGCGGCCTACAAAACCCCGCAATACCATAGGCCCGTGCAAGCGCAGCGCCGCCGGGCATCAGCCGCACCTCTGCCACATCGCCGGGTGGCGGCTTCGCCTTACCCGGCCTACAAAACCCTGCAATACCGTAGGCCCGGCAAGCGTAGCGCCGCCGGGCCTCAGCCGCACCTCTGCCACATCGCCGGGTGGCGGCTTCGCCTTACCCGGCCTACAAAACCCCACAATACCGTAGGCCCGTGCAAGCGTAGCGCCGCCGGGCATCAGCCGCACCTCTGCCACATCGCCGGGTGGCGGCTTCGCCTTACCCGGCCTACAAAACCCTGCAATACCGTAGGCCCGGCAAGCGTAGCGCCGCCGGGCATAAAAAAACCCGCATTACGCGGGTTTTTTCGTTATCAGCAATCTTATTTCTTACGCGCGTACTTCAGGGAGTCCAGCGCAACGGCGAAGATAATGATCGCGCCCTTGATGATGTACTGCCAGTACGGGTTCACGCCGATATAGGTCAGACCGTAGTTAATAACGGTGAAGATGATAACACCGGTTACCACGCCCAGTACGGTACCCACACCACCGCTGAACGACACGCCACCGACGACGCACGCGGCAATCGCATCCAGCTCATACATAAAGCCGAGGTTGTTGGTGGCAGAGCCGATACGGCCCGCTTCCAGCAGACCACCGAACGCGTAGAACACGCCGGACAGGGCATAGATCACCAGCAGGTTCAGCGCCACGTTAACACCGGAGACTTTCGCCGCTTCCGGGTTACCGCCGATAGCGAAGATGTTCTTACCGAAGCGGGTTTTGTTCCACAGCACCCAGACAAAGGCCACCGCAATCAGGGCATAGAAGGTGATGTAAGAGAGGCGGAAGCTACCCAGCGCGATAAAGCCCTGCGCAAAGGTGGAGAAGCCGCTGTCGAAACCGGAAATCGGCGATGCACCCACGAAGTCGTAGTACAGGGAGTTGATACCGTAAACGATGATCATCGTACCCAGGGTGGTGATGAACGGCGTTACGTTCAGGTAAGCGATGATGATGCCGTTAATCAGACCAATAATCGCACCGATAGCACAGACAATCAGGACCACCAGGATGATGGGCATGGTCGCCATTTCCGGGAACACCTTGTTGGCGTTTTCCATGGATTGCAGAAGCGTTGCCGCGACAACCGCCGCCAGGCCGACCTGACGACCAGCTGACAGGTCGGTACCCTGGGTAACGATCAGGCCCGCCACGCCCAGGGCGATAATAATACGTACAGAAGACTGAGTCAGAATGTTACTTAAGTTCAGCAGACTTAAGAATGTCGGATCCTGGAAAATAATAATGGCCAGCAAGACTAAAAGAACAACGTAAATACCGCCTTCTTTCAGATAAGTAAGAAAACTTTTCTTATTTAACGCACTCATGAGGAGCCCCTAATCTTAAAGGTGCAAAGACGCAAGACGCAAAATTTCGTTTTGCGTTGTCGTTTTGGTTTCAACAATTCCGGCAACGAGACCATTGCTCATAACCAGAATACGATCTGTGATCCCTAACAATTCCGGCATTTCGGACGAAATAATAATAATCCCTTTATCTTTCTTGGCTAATTCAGCAATCAGCTGATAAATTTCAAATTTTGCACCAACGTCGATACCACGGGTTGGTTCATCCAGCATCAGAATTTCAGGCTGGGTTAATAACCAGCGTCCAATAATTACCTTTTGCTGGTTACCACCGGAGAGCGAACCAATTTGCGTGCGATGTCCTGGGGTTTTTACGCGCATCGAGTCAATTACCCACTGGGTATCGCTCTTCATGCGGGAATTATCCAACAGGCCGATTTTGTTTTTGTAATTATGAATATTAGAAATTAAGGAGTTAAAGTTAATATCCAGATAGGCGTAAATACCGGTCGAGCGACGCTCTTCCGTCACCAGCGCAAAGCCGTGGTTAATGGCTTCGTTGGCGTTATGGTTATTGATCTTTTTCCCGTGCAGGGTGATGGTCCCGCCGGATTTCTCGCGAATACCGAACAGGGTCTCCACGATATCGGTACGCTTGGCCCCCACCAGACCGGCAATCCCGAGGATCTCCCCTTTATGCAGGTCGAAGGAGATGTCGCGAATGGAGGGCTGACGCAGTGAAGTCAGGTTGCGCACCTCCAGAATCACTTCGCCCGGCTTGTTCTCTTTGTTCGGGAAACGTTGGTTCAGGGAGCGCCCCACCATCATGGCGATGATCTTGTCCATGTCCAGCCCTTCCAGCGGCTGGGTGGCGATCCACTGGCCGTCGCGCAGTACCGTAATCTCATCACACAGCTGGAAGATCTCTTCCATTTTGTGCGAGATATAGACGATGCCGCAGCCGCGATCCTTCAGCTTACGGATAATGGTGAACAAATGGTTCACCTCTTTTTCCGTTAACGAAGAGGTAGGCTCATCCATAATCACGATTTTCGCGTTATAGGAGAAGGCCTTGGCGATTTCGATCATCTGCATCTGTGAAACCGATAATGTACCGACGCGCGCACGCGGATCGATATCAATATCCAGTTCATCAAAAATTGCTTTGGTGTCGCGATACATTTTGTCCTGATCGACAAATACGCCTTTGGTCGGATAACGACCCAACCACATATTGTCCATAACAGAACGCTGAAGTACCAGGTTAAGTTCCTGGTGAACCATCGAAATACCGTTTTCCAGTGCCTCTTTGGCGGAATGGAAATCGATCTCTTTCCCCTGAAAAAGAATGCTGCCAGAATCTTTTTGATAGATCCCAAATAAGCATTTCAATAATGTTGATTTACCCGCACCGTTTTCACCCATTAAGGCGTGAATGGAGTGAGGCCGTACTTTTAAATTAACATTATCCAGTGCTTTAACCCCGGGAAACGACTTGTTGATACCGCTCATTTCCAACAAGTATTCACCGGACGACTGAGTCGTTGTGCTGACCATAATTATACCTTCTCGGCCTCGCGTCGCGTGATAAAAGGGCGCAGAAACTGCGCCCAGTGGAATGCTTTAACTTATTTACCGGTGAACTGCGCCAGGTTTTCCTGATCTACGCCAACGTACGGTACGCGAACAACTTTGTTGTCGATTTTCCAGTTGGTGCCGTCAGCTGCGCCTTTGCCTTCTGCCAGGTTTTTCGCCAGGTCGAAGGTGGCTTTCGCCTGGTTGTTGGCATCGTTCAGCACGGTACCGGCCATTGCGCCAGATTTAACCAGTGCCAGCGCTTCTGGCAGAGCATCCACGCCAAATACCGGGATAGAGGATTTGTTGTGTGCTTTCAGGGCTTCTACAGCACCCATTGCCATCGCATCGTTGTTGGCGATAACCACTTCGATTTTGTTAGCGTTCGGGCCAGACAGCCATGCGTCCATCTTGTCTTTCGCCTGTGCGGTGTCCCACATGGCGGTATCTAATGCCAGCTGCTGGGTTTTCAGGCCCTTGTCGTTCAGCTCTTTGATCACGTAAGTGGTACGTGCTTCAGCATCCGGGTGGCCTGGCTCGCCTTTCAGCAGCACAAACTGAACCTGACCGTCTTTGTTCAGATCCCAGTTCGGGTTAGCAGCCCAGTGTTTAGCAATCAGGTCGCCCTGAATGATGCCGGATTCTTTGGAGTCGGTGCCCACGTAGAAGGCTTTGTCGTAGCTATCCAGCGCTTTACGGGAAGGTTCTTTGTTGAAGAACACCACTGGCACATTCTGGCCACGCGCTTTCTCAATAACGGTGCCTGCAGCCGCCGGGTCAACAAGGTTGATTGCCAGTGCTTTCACGCCTTTTGCCAGCAGTACGTCGATCTGGTCGTTCTGTTTTGACTGGTCATTCTGGGAGTCATTCATCAGCAGCTGCACTTCTGGAGCTGATTTACCCTCTTTCTCGATGGCTTTACGCACAACAGACATAAAGTTGTCGTCGTATTTATAGATAGTCACACCAATACGGCTATCTGCAGCGTGCGCGGTTGCACCAAAAAGCATGCTTGCCATAACAGCAGACAGAGTCAACACCTTCTTATTCATGATATCTCCGGTTTTTTTTATGCAGGGTAGTTCGTGTGAATAACGATCGGCGGGCAAATGTTAATGAAACGTTAATGCCGGCCGAAGTCCACTTATAAAATTTCTATCTTCCTTGGTCGGTAACGCTCCAGAATGCGTTTTTTTGGATGTTTAATGTGCCCTGGCTATAGTGAAAGTGATTATTCACCGTTACATAGCGTTTCAGTCACTAAAACGCTGACATCATAGACAGCGCATTGTTAACTTACTGTGAATTTACTCACAAATTGAAAACGGTTACATCACGGCGAATTATTAGTTAGTGATCGGTGCCACAATTTGCCGCAGGGCTACCGAGTGACGACGCACTAAAGTCGGCATAAAACAGTGTGTTGCGGTGATATCCAGTTTCCCTGCGGCCCCCTGCAACGCCAGCTCCGTGGCCAGCCGTGCCATAGAGGCAATCGGGTAGCGCACCGTGGTCAGCTGAGGGTCCGTGTAACGGGCAATCGGAATATCATCGAAACCAATCAATGACAGATGCTGTGGCACCGCAATGCCGTTGTCCTTCAGCGCCGTTAGCGCGCCTGCGGCCATGCTATCGTTGTAGGCAAAGACCGCGGTCAGCTGCAGGTTGCGCCCGAGCAGCTCCACCATGGCCGCCTCTCCGCCCTGCATGTCCGGCGCGCCTGTACCAATCCAGCTGTCCGATGCGGTAATGCCCTGCTCCAGCAACGCTTTCTGCCAGCCTTCACGACGCATTTCGTCATCCTCAATGCGGTGGCTTGACGCAAGATAGCCGATGCGCTGATGTCCGTTGTTCACCAGCATCCGCGTCGCCATCATCGCTCCGCTGACGTTATCAAGGCAGACGCAGCGGTGGGCATAGCCAGGCACGATGCGGTTGATCAGCACCATGCCGGGGATCTGCTCCATCAGAGAAGACAGCTCCTCATCGCTTAAGGCTTTTGAGTGGACAATCAGGGCGTTACAGCGCTGACGGATCAACACCTCAATGGCATTACGCTCTTTTTCCGCCTCGTGATAGCTGTTACCGATCAGCACATTTTTCTGGTGCTCCTGGGCAACCATGTCCACGGCTTTCACCAGTGCGCCAAAGAAGGCATCCGACACGTCCATCACAACCACGCCGATGGTGTCGCTGACCTGGGTCGCCAGCGCCTGGGCGTTGGCGTTCGGCCGGTAGCCGAGCGCCGTGACGGCTTTCATCACGCACTCGCGGGTCTCCGGACTGACCAGCGCGCTGTTATTGAGAACCCGGGAAACGGTGGCGACAGAAACGCCCGCCTGACGCGCGACGTCACGAATGGTGATCATATTCACCATCCTTATTTAGATTGCAGCAACTCACAGACACCCCCTGTGTTTAGCAAGGTGACTATTCTGGCAGCGAGAAAGGGAGGACTACGTGAAGAAGCTCACAAGGATGAAAACGGTTACATCCGTTTTGTTAATGATTGTGATCCAGATCGTTATCCGGATGTATTACTTAATGAAACCCCTGCAGCACGTGCGGTCAATTGCCGCCACAGCCATTCCAGCGGACCCTGGCGGAAATGGCGCAGCCAGAAAACCGAGAACAGGATGTTCACCAGCCAGACTGGCAGGACAAAACCCAGCAGCTGCAGGCGATCAAAATGCATAAACAGGCCTAACTGATAGAACAGGGTCGTGCAGATAAGGGTCTGGAGAAGATAGTTGCTAAGCGCCATCCGCCCCACGCAGGCCACCGCCATCACCAGCCGGAAACGACAGAGCTGCGGCCAGAAGCCATACATCAGCGCGGCATAGCCTATCGTCTGCAGCGGCGCGCTAAGTTCGCGCGGTGCCTGTAACAGAAACGCACACCAGCGGTAATCCCAGTTCAGATACCACTGGGCGATCACCGCCGGGAGATTAATCGCCAAACCGGCCAGCACCAGCCACAGCCCGGTACGCCGATAGTGACGCAGGCTAAACTCGCCTTTCAGCCAGCCGGTACGCATCAGCGCGGCGCCGATCAGCATCATCCCCGCCAGCTGCCAGCCGTACTGCGCCCCAAGCGCCAGCAGGCTGTTGCCAATCATATCGGCCCGGTTGCTGATAGCCTCCATTCCGCCGCCCAGTTTCCAGTACTGCTCATACTGGAGACTTGCCGCATCCGGCATCCAGGAACGATTGGTAGAGCCGCCCGAGATAACCCCCAGTAGCAGCAGGATGGCAACGCCGATGAGAAAAAGCACCACCCCGGTATTAAAGAGGTTTTTGACATCGTGGGCATCGCGGATGATGCGCCAGCAGATCAGCCCCACCAGCCCGTAGGCCAACAGAATGTCACCGTCCCAGAACAGCAGCCCGTGAATAAACCCGAGCAGCACCAGCAGCGAGAGGCGGGCCTGGATCCAGCGCTTTCCGCGTTTCAGCAGTAACTGAAGTCCGGCGCCGAACAGCAGGGCAAACAGGGTGAGGAATTTGACCTGGGCGAAGAGATCCAGCACCGCCCATGTCCAGGCATCACTGAGGGTAATATCGCCATACCAGGCGGGATTGAGGTAAGCGGCTTTCGGCAGACCGAAGCCGCTGATATTGAGCAGCAGAATACCCAGAATAGCGACGCCACGAACGAAATCCAGCGTGACATTTCTTTCCATGTATCCTGCCCTGATGATCAGTTGTGGTGACGTACGGCGCGCAGGAACTCCTGACGGGTGTTCTGGCTTGATTTAAACAGGCCGCCTAGCGAGGTGGTCGTGGTGGCGCTGGTGGCATCACGAATGCCGCGCGCTTTCACGCAGTAATGCACCGCGTCAATGGAAACCGCCACGTTGTTGGTGCCAAGCAGCGTTTGCAGCGCGATGAGGATCTGCTGGGTTAAACGCTCCTGCACCTGCGGACGCTGGGCAAAGAACTGCACGATACGGTTAATCTTCGACAGGCCAATCACCGAGTCTTTCGGAATATAGGCCACGGTCGCTTTGCCGTCGATGGTCACAAAGTGGTGTTCACAGGTGCTGGTCAGGGTGATATCACGTACCGTCACCATCTCATCTACCTTCATTTTGTTTTCGATGACGGTGATTTTCGGGAAATTAGCGTAATCAAGCCCGGAGAAAATCTCATCGACATACATTTTGGCGATGCGACGTGGGGTCTCCATCAGACTGTCATCGCTCAAATCGAGATTCAGCAGCTGCATGATTTCGGTCATATGCCCGGAAATAAGACGTTTACGCGTTTCGTTGTCCAGATCCTGAACCGGCGGACGCAGCGGGGTTTCGAGACCGTGTGCGACCAGCGCTTCGTGGACGAGAGCTGCTTCTTTACTCATTGATGACATTCTTTTCTCCTGCAGGTGCGGTGCTCTTCTGCCCTCCGTGGGGCAAAATGTGCACTCATTGTGCGCGAGGCGGCGAGCATAATCCAGTATTCACCGCGATAATTATTCCAATTGCCGTTACCTTTCAACCTGACGCTGCCAGACCAGCCCACCCGCCACGAAAAGGGCGATACCAGCAAGGCCCAGGGCGGGCTCCAGCTGATGGGTGAGCCAGCTCGACAGCGCCGAGGTCATCGGGCCAATCAACTGCCCGACCGCATAGCCGGTCGTCAGTAACCCGGCCATATAACGCGTGTGATTCGGTGCCAGTTCACGCCCGTAGAGCAACGAGAGCTGGACCGCACATAAAAATCCGCCGCCCACCAGCAGCGCACCGGTCACCAGACCGGCCATCCCCGGCATCAGCCAGGCGGCAATCACCCCCACCGCCTGCAGCCAGAGCACCAGCGCCAGCCTGCGGTTAGTAGTGGAAACATGGCGCAGAGCGATACTCAGGGCAATGCCCAGCACCGAGGCCACGCCGAACACCGGCCAGACAAACTGGGCAAACGCGCTGCCGGGAAAGCGCAGCGCCGCCATCTGCGACAAAAAGGTCGCCGGGAGGATGTAGCCAAACCCGGCGAGGCTGTAGCTCCAGACCAGACGACGCAGATCGCGGGTCAGCGTCAGCGGCTCCGGCGTGGTGCCGGGACGATGCAGTTGCCCGGCACGCGGCAGATAGCGGGCCACCAGCGCGATCAGCACCAGCGCCAGCACGCCGTAGATTTGCCACGCGGCGCCGGCTGATAACCCGTGCGCCTGGATCCACACCGCCAGCAGACCGCTGATGGTAATACCCGCTCCAGGCCCGGCGAAGACCGCAGCACTCAGGCCAGGTTTGCCGAAATGGGCCAGCCGCTCGTTGGTCCAGGCGGCCACCAGCACCATTGACCAGCCGCTCATGCAGCCAATCACAAAACGCAGCAGCCCGTGGACCAGGGCATTATCTGCGACCGCCGAAAGCAGGGTCAGCGCCACCGCGCCAATAATCCCCAGCCACAGCCGACCTTCGACAAACCGGTGCGCGCGCATGGCATCCCATGCCCCCACCAGATAGCCGAGATAGTTCATGGCCGCCACCAGCCCGGCGCTGGTCAGGGTGAGTTGCCCTGCCGCAATCATCAGCGGTACCTGTGGGGTAAAGGCAAAGCGCCCTATTCCCATCGCCACCACCAGAACCACAAATCCGCTGAGCGCGATACGCAGCGCCATGACCACTCCAGTTGTTAAAGTTTCGTAAATTCATGATGCAGGATATGTCGTTAATGCGGAAGTGAAAGTTACTCACTCGTTATTGAATTATCTGTATTATGACCTTCATCTCTCTATACAACCTTCCTGAAGGAGCCCTGCATGGAACTGCTCGAAGAGCACCACTGTTTTGAAGGTCGACAGCAGCGCTGGCGTCATGACTCCGCGGTGCTGAACTGTGCGATGACGTTCAGCATCTTTCTGCCCCCCTCTAACGGCGCAGCAAAACCGCCGGTGCTGTACTGGCTCTCCGGCCTGACCTGCAACGATGAGAATTTCACGACCAAAGCGGGCGCCCAGCGGGTGGCGGCGGAACTGGGGATCGCCCTGGTGATGCCTGATACCAGCCCGCGCGGTGACGAGGTGGCGGACGATGCCGGTTACGACCTGGGCAAAGGCGCCGGATTCTACCTGAATGCCACCCAGGAACCCTGGGCGCGTCATTACCGGATGTATGATTACCTGCGCGATGAACTCCCGGCGCTGATCCAGGCGGAATTTGCGGTATCCGATCGCTGTGCAATCAGCGGCCATTCGATGGGCGGTCACGGTGCACTGGTGATGGCGCTGAAAAATCCGGGTAAATACGTCAGCGTATCGGCATTTTCGCCGATCGTGAACCCGTCCCAGGTGCCGTGGGGGCAAAAAGCGTTCACCCATTACCTGGGTGAGGATGCAGAGGCCTGGCAGGCGTGGGACAGCTGTGCGCTGATGCTGGCCAGCCAGCCGGAACAGGCGATCCCGACGCTTATCGATCAGGGCGATGCCGATCAGTTCCTGGCGAGCCAGTTACAGCCGGCGGTGCTGGCGGAAGCCGCGCGCCAGAAGGCCTGGCCGCTGACGTTGCGTATCCAGCCGGGCTACGATCACAGCTATTTCTTTATTGCGTCCTTTATTGAAGATCATCTGCGCTTCCATGCGCAGCAGTTGTTGAAGTAAGTGCAGCCTTCATGCCCGGTGGCGCTTCGCTTACCGGGCCTACAAAACCCACACCAGCCCGTAGGCCGGGCAAGCGCAGCGCCGCCCGGCAAACAGACCGCACCGCTCCGGCGATCCCTCGATCAGAACTGGTAATCCACCGCCATAAAGTAACGGCGTCCTTCTTCGGTATAGCTGTAGTCGTCGCGGCTGAGATCTTTATCCAGCAGGTTCATAACCCCCGCACGCAGCTTGACGTTTTTGGTTGCCTGCCACGCACCACCGGTGTTCCACACCACGTAACCGCCCGGCGTTGCGGCGCCATCGGTAACGGTGCGTTTCTCACCCGTATAATTACCCTGCACGTAGAAGGACCACGCCTGGGTTGCCTGCCAGTCCAGCGTGCCGTTCGCGGTATGGAACGGCAGCTCAGAGAGCGGCTTGTTCTCGCCGTTGCTGATATCACGCCCGTCGTTATAGGTGTAATTCAGCGTCATGCGCCAGTCTTCGGCAATCGGGAACTTAACTTCCGTCTCCAGACCACGGATACGCGCTTTATTGACGTTGTAGTAACGGAACACCGGTTCGCCATCGGCATTCAGCCCGACGTAATTCGGGTAGCCCTGCGCCTGATTGACGTTCGCGGTACGCAGAATGCTGATGCGGTCATCAACGTCGTTCTGGAAGGCGGTAATGCTGCCCTGCACGCCCTCTAACCAGCCCTCTTCCCCGTTGTAGTAGAGACCCAGCTCGATGCTTTCGCTGGTTTCCGGCTTCAGATCCGGGCTACCGACAATTTCACAGGCACCACGGCAGGAGCCGGTGGTCCAGTCCGGGCTCAGTTGCAGCAGGGATGGCGCTTTAAATGCCGTCGCCCAGCCGCCTTTTACCGTCAGGGTATCGGTGGCGTTATAGACCAGATAAGCACGCGGGCTCCAGTGGTCGCCGTAGGTTTCGTGGTCATCCATACGCACGCCGGTGGTCAGCGCCAGCGGCTCGAAGATCCGCCATTCGTCTTCCAGGAACAGCGCATACTGGCTGGCCGAGGTATTACTGCTGCTGCCGCCGGTGATGTTAACCGGATCTTTCAGCTTGTCGTGACGCCATTCCCCGCCAAAGGTCAGGAGCTGGTTAATCTCCCCCAGCGGCAGGACGTATTTGCCGTCAATGGAGTTGCTTTCGGAGGTAATTGGGTTGCTGTTGCCCGGGTTTTTGTTATCAACCTTCTCGCCGTAGAATTTCAGCTCGCTGTTGCCCACGCCCCAGCGGCCGTTGTGGCTCAGGGAGTAGTTCTGGCGCTCAAGGCGGTTCTGATCCAGCGAGTCGGAGTCACGATCCTGACGGTCAAAACCGTAGCCCGCGGTGAAATCGTGGTTCTCGTTCGGGGTCCAGGCAAATTCCACGTTGGCATCGCGGCTGGTAAAGCCTTCAATGCGCGGGGTTTCTCCGGTAGCGCTGGTGGTTGAATCCTGCGGATCGTCTTTATCGCGTTTAGACAGGCTGCCGAAGGCCTTCAGGCCGAGGACGCCATCCACCAGCGGGCCGCTGGTATAGAACTGGCCGCCATAGGTGTCGCCACGATCGCGGTGCTCCTGAATGGTGGTATCGGCGGTGAGGGTGCCGGTCCATTTCTGGCCGATCTTTTTGGTGATGATGTTGACCACGCCGCCCAGGGCATCGGAGCCGTAGAGGGAGGACATCGGACCGCGCACCACTTCGATGCGTTCGATGGCGTCAACCGGAACCCAGTTGAGGTCGAAGTCGTTATGGCGGAAAACGGCATTGCGCGAGTTGACGCGTTTACCGTCAACCAGGATCAGCGTGTAGCTGCTGTCCAGACCGCGAATACTGACGCCCTTACGGTTGTCCCCTTCGTCAGTTAACTGCACGCCCGGCACATCCTTTAATACATCTTTCAGGTTCTGCACCGGCTTGCGCTGCAGATCCTGCTGAGTGATGACGCTGATACTGGCCGGGGCATCTTTCAGGTTTTGCTCGTTGGCCGAGGCGGTCACCACCATGGTATCGCCAGATTCCGCCGCAACAACCGGCAGGGCCAGGGACAGAGCAGACGCACACAGCCCTCCCCGAACGAAGGGATTCAACCTAAACATTTCCTATCTCCATGAGGTAAACACAGCAAAATCAAATATGTACTGCTCACAATTGCATTGCATGCCGCCCGCTTCTCTGGCAGGTCGGCCGGGTAATTCTTTGCAGGTGTGGGCACAACATCCTCCCCTGACCAGGGCGACGATGCTGACTCCTTCATCCCTTTGATTACTTTGCTAATGATAAAGCAAACGATAACTATTATCAATTCAATTGTTAAAAGTTATGTCAAGAGTGCATAGTGTGGAGAAATAAAAAAACCCGCTCGGGTGAGCGGGTTAAAGAGAGGCGTTGCGGTTATTTTTTAAAGCTATTCGGGAATTCCATTTCGCTATAGCTGACAAACTTCGTTCCCTTCGCCAGCTTGTAGCCAAACCAGATAATCAGGAACAACGGGATACCAATATAGGTCGCTGCCACGCCGCCCCAGTCAATGGTGTCGGCGAGGAAGGCTTCGTAGTTCTGACCCAGAGTGATGATCAGACACAGCACAAAGGCGAAGATCGGCCCCAGCGGGAAGAATCCGGAGCGGTACGGCAGGTTGCTAATGTCATAGCCCTGCTTCACGTAGCCGCGACGGAAACGGTAGTGGCTGATGGCGATACCGAGCCAGGCGATAAAGCCCGTCATGCCGGAGGTATTCAGCAGCCAGAGGTAGACCGTCTGGTTGCCAAACATTGAGGTCAGGAAGCACAGGCAGGCAATTACGGTGGTGGCATACAGCGCGTTACGCGGCACGCCGCCCCGGGACAGCTTCGCGAAAATACGCGGCGCTTTGCCGTCGCAGGCCAGGGAGTAGAGCATACGGGTAGAGGCGTACATCCCGGAGTTACCCGCCGACAGTACCGCCGTCAGGATCACCGCATTCATCACCGCCGCCGCTGAGAGCAGGCCGGCATGCTGGAACACCAGGGTGAACGGGCTGACGCTGATGTCTTTTACATCGTTACGCAGCAGGCTCGGATCGGTATACGGAATGATCAGGCTGATAATCAGGATTGCGAACACATAGAACAGCAGGATACGCCAGAAGACCTGCCGCACCGCGCGCGGAATGTTCTTCTCCGGGTTTTCGGATTCACCGGCGGCAATACCAATAAGCTCCGTTCCCTGGAAGGAGAAGCCGACGATCATCGCCACGCCAATCATCGCCGAGAAGCCCCCGGCAAAGGGCGCATCGCCAATCCCCCAGTTGCTCCAGCCCGCCGGTTCGGTGCCTTTGAAGATACCGAAGATCATCGCCACGCCCACGGCGATAAAGATGATCACCGTGGCGACTTTGATCAGCGAGAACCAGTATTCCGCCTCGCCAAAACCGCGCACGGAGATGTAGTTCAGCAGGAAGATCAGTCCGAGGAAGATGGCGCTCCAGATCCAGCCCGGCGTATCCGGGAACCACCAGGTCATCACCAGCTGCGAGGCCACGAGATCCACGGCGATGGTGACCGCCCAGTTGTACCAGTAGTTCCAGCCCAGCGCGAAGCCGAAGCCTTCTTCCACATATTTCTGACCGTAGGTGGAGAAAGAACCGGATACCGGCATGTACGCCGCCAGTTCGCCCAGGCTGGTCATCAGGAAATAGACCATCAAACCGATCAGGATATAGGAAAAGAGCGCGCCGCCAGGGCCCGCTGCAGAAATGGTCGCTCCAGAGGCGACAAACAAACCTGTACCGATAGAACCGCCAATGGCAATCATCGTCAGGTGACGCGCCTTGAGTTCGCGACGTAGCGCGGGCGCTTCTGTGGTTTTATTTTCGGAAACCATATGAAAATGCTGTCCATTCAAAAAATGAGGCGCGATTGTAGCAGACGATCGCCAGCTCTTCCGGCACAAATGCCCTGTTATAAGAGAGCTTCATGACCGGGCCGGGATTATAAGTAAAGCAGAGAATGACATCGGTGTGCGAAACAGATCCCGGCGGGTAAATCGCCGCCGGGCGGGCTTACATTTCGCAGTAACGCAGAAAACGCTGCAGGGAGTTGGAGAGGTGCTTCTGGCGATGATGGATGCGCCACAGGGTACGCACCAGCTTAGTCGGCAGCGGAACGGGGATCTCCACAAGCGTGCCGCTCTCCAGCTGTTCAGCAATCACCCGGCGTGACAGGCAGCTGATGCCAAGACCGTGGCGCACCGCATGTTTGATCGCCTCCGAATTGCCCAGCTCCATGCCCATATGAAACTGCGGCAGATGCGAAAGCAGCAGATAATCAACGATCTCCCGCGTGCCCGACCCCTGCTCGCGCAAAATCCACGGTGCCTGCGCCAGCCGCTCCAGCGTCACCTCCTGCTGCAATAAAGAAGAGGCCGGCGAGGCGAAGACTACCAGCTCATCCTCCAGCCAGGGTTCGGCAATGATGTCGGCGTTGTGGCACGGCCCTTCGATAAGGCCAATATCCACCCGAAAGTCGATCACCGCGGTGATCACGTCCTGGCTGTTGCCGACGCTCATCTCCAGCGGCAGAGACGGGAAATCGCGGCGGTAGCGGGCAATCACCTCCGGCAGGATATAGTTGCCGATGGTGCTGCTGGCATAGACGCGAATAGCGCCGTTATCCTCGCGAAACAGCTGTTCGATCTCGACGGTCTGCTCCAGCAGCGCCAGCGCGCGGGGATAGAGCAAGCGCCCGTGCTCGTTAACCACCAGCCGCTTCCCTACCCTGTCAAAGAGCTGAACCCCCAGTTGGCCTTCAAGATCGGTCAGCGCGGCGCTGACCGCGGACTGGGATAGCGCCAGCATCTGGGAAGCCTGGGTAGTCGACCCGCTTTTCAGCACTTCGGCAAAGACTTCAAGCTGGCGTAACGTAATGTGCATAGTTGCCATCCGGTACGGTAAGCGCTCTGCTTACCACTTATAAAGATTAATTATAAATATATAATCAATTTTATTTTTAAGCCAGCACGCCGTAACCTTTAGCCAGAGAAAAGGAGAAGGTTATGACAACACTCACCCTGCAGCATAATCGTACAGTGTGGCACTACATTCCCGGCCTGGCGCTGAGCGCGCTGGTCACCGGCGTGGCATTATGGGGCGGCAGTATTCCGGCGGTAGCCGGGGCGGGCTTCAGTGCCCTGACGCTGGCCATCCTGCTGGGGATGGTCGTCGGGAATACGGTCTATCCGCACATCTACAAGCCCTGCGATAGCGGCGTGATCTTCGCTAAGCAGCACCTGCTGCGCCTCGGGATCATCCTGTATGGCTTTCGCCTGACCTTTGCGCAGATTGCTGACGTTGGGGTCAGCGGGATCGCCATCGACGTGTTAACCCTGACCAGCACCTTCTTGCTGGCCTGCTTTATCGGCCAGAAGGTGTTCGGGCTCGACAAACAGACCAGCTGGCTGATTGGCGCGGGCAGCAGCATTTGCGGTGCCGCGGCGGTACTGGCGACCGAGCCGGTAGTCAAGGCCGAGGCCAGCAAGGTGACGGTTGCCGTCGCGACGGTGGTGATCTTTGGTACCCTGGCGATCTTCCTCTATCCGGCGATGTATCCCCTGGTGGCGCACTGGTTTAGCCCGGAAACCTACGGGATTTATATTGGCTCGACGATGCATGAGGTCGCTCAGGTGGTAGCAGCCGGTCATGCCATCAGCCCGGACGCGGAGAATGCGGCGGTGATCGCCAAAATGCTGCGAGTAATGATGCTGGCGCCCTTCCTGCTGATCCTGGCGGCGCGGGTGAAACAGCTCGCTCCGGCGGGCAACGGCGAGAAGAGCAAAATTACCATTCCGTGGTTTGCGATCCTGTTTATTGTGGTGGCGGTGTTTAACTCGTTCCATCTGCTGCCCAAAACAGTCGTCGATATGCTGGTGACGCTGGATACGGTGCTGCTGGCGATGGCGATGGCGGCGCTGGGCTTAACCACCCACGTCAGCGCCCTGAAAAAAGCCGGGGCGAAACCGCTGCTGATGGCGCTGCTGCTCTTTGTCTGGCTGATTGTTGGCGGCGGTGCCATTAACCTGGCGGTTCATAGCCTGCTGGCATAAACCACTTCAAACTTCTCCTGTTAACCCGCTATCATAAGCGTTTGCGGGTTAACAGGAATCCCTTTATGAAATATGTTGGAGCGCACGTCAGCGCTGCTGGCGGTCTGGCGAATGCCGCCATTCGTGCCGCCGAAATTGAGGCGACCGCCTTCGCCCTGTTCACCAAAAATCAGCGCCAGTGGCGCGCCGCACCCTTAACGACTCAGGTGATTGATGAGTTCAAAGCGGCCTGCGAAAAATACCATTTCACTCCCGGCCAGATCCTGCCCCACGACAGCTACCTGATTAACCTCGGTCACCCGGTTCAGGAGGCGCTGGATAAATCCCGCGAGGCCTTCCTGGATGAGATGCAGCGCTGCGAGCAGCTCGGCCTGACGCTGCTGAACTTCCACCCTGGCAGCCATCTGACGCAGATCGACGAAGACGCCTGTCTGGCACGGATCGCCGAGTCGATCAATATCGTGCTGGAACAGACTCAAGGGGTAACGGCGGTGATTGAGAATACCGCCGGACAGGGCAGCAACCTCGGTTTCCGCTTTGAGCATCTGGCGGCCATTATCGATGGCGTGGAAGATAAAACCCGCGTCGGCGTCTGCATTGATACCTGCCATGCCTTTGCGGCGGGTTACGACCTGCGCAGCAGTGAAGAGTGTGCCAAAACCTTCGCGGAATTCGAGCACATTGTGGGCTTCAAGTACCTGCGCGGCATGCACCTCAACGATGCGAAAAGCGCTTTTGGCAGCCGCGTTGACCGCCATCACAGCCTGGGTGAAGGCAACATCGGCCACGACGCGTTCCGCTTTATCATGCAGGACCCGCGTTTCGACGGCATTCCGCTGGTGCTGGAAACCATCAACCCGGATATCTGGGCGGAAGAGATCGCCTGGCTGAAGGCACAGCAGACGGCAGAAGTAACGGTATAAAAAAATCGCCGCTTTCGCGGCGATTGTCTTATTACAATAAAAAGGCAGAGTTTCCTCTGCCTTTTATCTTTAAGAGAAATTATGCTGCTTTCGCGGCGATCGCTTCAGCTTCCGGGCGTTTTACCACCGCGTAAGAGAGACCTGCCACCAGCGTACCGGCGATAATCGCGAACAGGTAACCCAGCACCGGCGTAATCGCACCCGGGATCAGCAGAACAAACAGACCGCCATGCGGCGCCATCAGTTTTGCGCCCACCGCCATGGAGATAGCACCGGTCACCGCACCGCCGACGATACAGCACGGAAGAACGCGCATCGGGTCACGGGCAGCGAACGGAATCGCCCCTTCGGTGATAAAGCACAGGCCCAGAACCAGCGCCGCTTTACCGCCTTCCTGCTGCGCCTTGTCGAACTTACGACGAGCAATGATAGTCGCCAGGCCCAGCGCCAGCGGTGGCACCATACCTGCAGCCATAATCGCCGCCATCGGAGCATAAGTCTGGGTACTCAGCAGGCCAACGCCGAACGCATAAGCCGCTTTGTTCACCGGACCACCCATATCGGTACACATCATGGCGCCGAGGATCGCACCCAGCAGGACCGCATTGGCGGTGCCCATGGTCTGCAGCCAGTGGGTCAGGCCTTCGAGGATACCTGCGACCGGCTTACCGATCAGGTAGATCATAGCCAGACCAACAACCAGGCTGGAGAACAGCGGAATGATCAGGATCGGTTTCAGCGCTTCCATACTCTGCGGCAGTTTCAGCTTCGAGCTGATCAGCTTCGCCACGTAGCCGGCAAGGAAGCCGGCGATGATCCCGCCGATAAAGCCAGAGCCGGTGCTCACGGCCAGCATACCGCCGATCAGGCCAGGGGTCAGACCCGGACGGTCAGCGATGGAGAACGCAATGTAACCTGCCAGTACCGGCACCATCAGCGCGAACGCCGAGCCGCCGCCAATCTGCATCAATGCCGCCGCCAGGGTACCCGGCTCTTTAAAGGCCTCGATACCAAAGGCGAAGGAGAGCGCGATACAGAGACCGCCCGCCACCACCATCGGCAGCATATAGGAGACGCCCGTCAGCAGGTGACGGTAAGCCCCGGCGGACTCTTTCTTGCCTTCGGAGGCCGAGGAGGCGGTGTTGCCCGCCGGCTGGAAGGTTTTCGCTTCCGCCTGGGCTTTGTCCAGCTCCTGGGCAGTTTTCTTCAGCGCCAGACCGGTTGAGGTGCGGTACATCGGCTTACCGGCGAACTTCGCCAGATCCACTTCGATATCCGCGGCCACGATCACCAGGTCCGCTGCCGCCACCTCTTCCGGGGTGATGGCATTGCCTGCGCCCACCGAGCCGCGGGTTTCAACCTTCACCCACCAGCCGCGTTTTTTGGCTTCGGTTTCAATGGCTTCTGCGGCCATAAAGGTGTGCGCCACGCCGGTCGGGCAGGCGGTCACCGCCACCACGCGTTTCGGACCGCTGGTAACAGTCGTTGCCGCCGCTTCTGCGACAGGAGCGGTATACAGCGCCGCATGGCCTTTCGCTTCGCTCAGGAACA
This sequence comes from Leclercia adecarboxylata, assembly GCF_006874705.1. Lineage (NCBI taxonomy): Bacteria > Pseudomonadati > Pseudomonadota > Gammaproteobacteria > Enterobacterales > Enterobacteriaceae > Leclercia > Leclercia adecarboxylata. The sequence continues at coordinate 316,802 of NZ_CP035382.1, forward strand.
GTTCCGGGTGAGCGACCGCGCGATTGATATCGCCCAGCCACACTTTTTTGCCGTTCAGCGAGCTGTCGGCCGGGATCTTGTCGCCCAGGACGATAACCAGTTCGGCATCGCCCGGGTTGTCGATGAAATCAAGGTGTGCTTTATGTCCCGCCGAACCCAGCAAGGTTTTCGCCATATAGGCGCGGGCCTGTCCGAGTGCAGAGTCAATAATCAGCAGCGTTTTCATTATGCCTCTCCTGCTGTCAGTTAAAGGGTTTCAAGTCAACGCGCGCCATCATCGCGGCTAACTGGGTACGATCGGTGATCCCGACATTGCTCTGGCTGACGGCCAGGGCAGCAACGGCGGTGGCAAGACGTAACGTGTGTTCACTGGATTCACGCATCAGCAGGCCGTAAATCAACCCGCCCACCATCGAATCGCCTGCACCCACGGTGCTGACCACTTCCATCGACGGCGGTTTGGCGATCCATTCGCCGGAGGCGTTAACCCACAGCGCGCCCTCTGCACCCAGCGAGATCACCACATGCGCGATACCTTGCTCACGTAAGGCATGGGCGGCATCAATGACATCCTTTAAGTCTGGCAGCTTACGGCCAGCCCAGATCTCAAGTTCGCGACGATTCGGTTTCACCAGCCACGGCGCGGCTTTCAGACCCGCCACCAGCGCATCGCGGCTGCTGTCAAAGATGATGCATGGGCACTGGCTGCGCAGGCGCGTCATCCAGTCGGTAAAGGCTTCCGGGCTGACGCCGGACGGCAGGCTGCCGCTGACGCAGACCATGTCGAACTGACCCAGCCAGGTCAGGGAGTCATTCACAAAACGCTCCCAGTCGGCCTGGGTGACTTCAAAACCGGAGAAGTTCAGGTCGGTCACTTCGCCATCTTTTTCGGTCATTTTCACGTTGATGCGGGTACGGCCCTGCACCACCTGAAAACGGTTGGCGATCCCCAGCTCGCTGAACAGCTGCTGGAAACCATCCTGGTTATCTTTGCCGAGGAAGCCGCCGACGGTGACGTCGATCCCGAGATCCTTCAGCACTTTCGCAACGTTAATCCCTTTACCTGCCGCGTGCAGGCCAGTGGTACGCACGAGGTTAACTTCGCCGCGTTCAATTTCCGGGCAAAAGCCCACGAGGTCGTAAGCCGGGTTCAGCGTAATGGTGGCAACACGTCTGCTCATTATGCGCCCTCCCCCAGACCGGCCGCGATGGCCTCGCCAATCGCTTTCAGCGCCTGTTCAGCATCTGCACCCTGCGCGGTAAAACGCAGGCGATGGCCTTTCTTCACGCCCAGCGCGACAACCTTCATCAGGCTGCGACCGTTGGCCGGTTTGCCACTGCCGTCGAGGTTGGTGACGGTGACGTCGCTGTTGAACTGCTTAATGGTATTGACCAGCATGGTGCCCGGACGAGCGTGCAGACCATGTTCGTTACGCACCACAAATTCGGCGCTCAGCAGTTCATCGGTATTCACATCATCGCTGGTCAGCAGCGCCAGCAGGGTTGCGGCATCGGCTTTCAGCAGTTGTTCAGCTTTTTTGTTCAGCAGCAGATCGCCGAGGCGCTTCAGCACCTCAACCGGCTGGTCATCCGCCATGGCGACGGTGACCAGCAGGGCCGTGGTTTCCCCGGCGGTGTCAAAAGCGGTGGCCGCACGGCTGACCGCGATAGCGCTGCGCAGGTTGCCTTCAGCACAGTCGTTCAGCCAGACGCCCTGACCGAGGTTCAGCGGTTTGTCGTTAACGGCGTGGGCCACGAAGGCGGTATCCACCGCACCGGCCTCTTTCAGGCGACCGGCGTTCAGCGCCTGCAGGGTCACCAGATCGGATGCCACTACGTCGAGAGTCAGCGTGTCGTTATCCAGCTTCAGGGCTTCGCTCTGCTTTTCACCCATCAGCAGCGCGCGCAGCTCTTCGGCAGTGGTGGCGGATTTCAGCTGTTCAGCCACCGCGTCGTCGCTCAGGACGTGCGTCAGCTGACGCAGCAGGCCGAGGTGTTCATCGCTGCTGGCGGCAATCCCGATGGCGACATAAGCCACCTGGCCTTCGCCCCAGAGCACGCCCTGCGGGAACTGATAAACCTGAACGCCGGTTTTCAGCACCTGGTCGCGGGTATCTGTGGTGCCATGCGGAATGGCGATGCCATTGCCAAGGAAGGTTGAGGTCTGTAGCTCGCGCGCCAGCATGCCGTCAACGTAGCCGTTGGCGACGTTGCCCGCCTGCACCAGCGCGGCAGCGATCTGCCGGATGGCCTCTTCTTTAGTACCGGCCTGTTCGCCGGGATGAATGTCCTGCACGGATAACTGGAACATGGTTCTCCACTCCTGCTGAAATTGAATCGTTTCAGCTAACATGAAAAAAAATACGCTATTCCGGTTGAATCAGAGGTACCCGATAGCGCTGAAACGTTTCAAGAAGTCTTGCTCTTTCTACAAAAGCTTGCAAGTAAAGTTACAATTCAGCATACAAAATTTAGATGTGCAGCACATTTTATTGCCAGACAAAGCTTTTTTTCTTATCTGTTTTGAATTTCACCGCTGTGTTTCAGCTACTTCAGCAAACGCATATAACAATCTGAAAGGGGATTTTTATTTTTCGTGGGGTGAGTGGCCTTGCGCGCTGTCTATTTTCTGACAAGCGGCGTAAACTCCGCCTCTCTTCATATCACTGATACAGAAACATGCATACGACCCCCGCCGCCGCCTCGCCAAAGTCATTTGATTTAACCTCATCGGCGTTTTAGATTGTTGCCTTCCTTACCGGGATTGCCGGTGCGTTACAAACTCCAACCCTGAGCCTGTTCCTTACTAACGAGGTTCATGCCCGTCCGGCCATGGTCGGTTTCTTCTTTACCGGAAGCGCCATCATCGGCATCCTGGTCAGCCAGTTTCTGGCCGGGCGTTCGGACAAGAAAGGCGACCGCAAATCCCTGATCGTCTTTTGCTGCCTGATGGGCGTGTTTGCCTGCCTGCTATTCGCCTGGAACCGTAACTATTTCGTGTTGTTGTTTGTCGGCGTGTTTCTCAGCAGCTTCGGCTCCACCGCCAACCCCCAGCTGTTCGCCCTCGCCCGGGAGCATGCCGACCATACCGGCCGCGAGGCGGTGATGTTCAGCTCGATCCTGCGCGCCCAGGTCTCCCTGGCATGGGTGGTCGGGCCGCCGCTGGCCTACGCCCTGGCGATGGGGTTTGGTTTCACGGCGATGTATCTCAGCGCCGCCGTGGCCTTTGTGGTCTGTGGCGCGATGGTGTGGTTTTTCCTGCCGACGATGCGCAAAGAGCCGAAGCTGGCGACCGGAGTGCTGGAATCCCCTCGCCGCAACCGGCGCGATGCCCTGCTGCTGTTTACGGTTTGCACCTTAATGTGGGGCACCAACAGCCTGTACATCATCAATATGCCGCTGTTTATCATTAATGAACTGCATCTGTCCGAGAAGCTGGCGGGGGTGATGATGGGAACCGCCGCCGGGCTGGAGATCCCGACGATGCTGATTGCGGGCTACTACGCAAAACGCTTCGGTAAACGTTTCCTGATGCGCGTTGCCGCCGTCGCGGGCCTGCTGTTTTACGTCGGAATGCTTACCGCCCACTCACCGGTGGTGCTGCTGGGATTAAAGCTGCTGAACGCCATTTATATTGGCATTCTCGCCGGGATCGGCATGCTCTACTTCCAGGATCTGATGCCAGGCCAGGCGGGTGCCGCGACGACGCTGTACACCAATACCACCCGTGTGGGCTGGATTATCGCCGGTTCTGTGGCCGGGGTGGTGGCCGAGTTCTGGAGCTATCACGCGGTATTCTGGATTGCGCTGGGGATGTGCATCCTCACCACGCTCTGCCTGACGCGCATTAAGGACATTTAAGGCGCGGTGAGCGCCTCGAGTTCGAGCAGCCAGGTCATGGCCTGCCCGCGCGAGGTGCTGCACATCTCGAGCGAAGGCTGGAGCCCGGCACAGACTTTGGGCCGCAAGCTCGAGCCGAAGATTTTGCAGCGCTGCTGTGCGTCCAGCTGGACGCAAGGCGTATTGGCAGGCTTGCCGTTGGGCATCCCGGGAATGGGGCTGGAGATGGAAGGCGCAGTGCAACATGCGCCGCAGTCCGGACGGCAATCCATAAACGTACTTTACCTGAAAGAAAGCCGCTCCCGCGGGCGTGACGCGCACAGTAACACCTTTTGCGTATTGATAGCAAAAGCCACGAAATCCACTTGCCTGAAATGCCGCGCGCGAGTACTTTGACGCGATATTTTTGACCTTCCCGTAAACAGGATGACTGCAATGCCAAGAGCGAACGAAATTAAGAAAGGTATGGTGCTGAATTACAACGGCAAGCTGCTGATTGTGAAAGACATCGATATTCAGGCACCCAGCGCCCGTGGCGCAGCAACGCTGTACAAAATGCGTTTTGCTGATGTGCGTACCGGTCTGAAAGTTGAAGAACGTTTCAAAGGCGACGATATCGTGGATACCGTTACCCTGACCCGTCGCTATGTCGATTTCTCCTACGTTGACGGCAACGAATACGTCTTTATGGATAAAGAAGACTACACCCCGTACATCTTCACCAAAGATCAGATTGAAGAAGAGCTGCTGTTTATCCCGGAAGGCGGGATGCCGGATATGCAGGTCCTGACCTGGGACGGCGTCCTGCTGGCGCTGGAGCTGCCGCAGACCGTCGATCTGGAGATCGTGGAAACGGCACCGGGCATCAAAGGTGCGTCCGCTTCCGCGCGTAACAAACCGGCGACCCTGACCACCGGTCTGGTCGTACAGGTGCCGGAATACCTCTCCGCAGGCGAGAAAATCCGCATCCATATCGAAGAAAAACGCTATATGGGTCGTGCTGACTAATGTGGCATTTGCCCGGTGGCGCTGCGCTTACCGGGCCTACAAAAAAACCGGCCATTGGGCCGGTTTTTTATTCGTGCTGTTGTAGGCCGGGTAAGGCGAAGCCGCCACCCGGCAGCTGAACCTACAGGAGTTCTGAATACTTCGTCATCTTCAGCGCCAGCTCCACACCGCGCACTTCCGCCATCCCCTTCAGACGCCCAATCGCGGAATAACCCGGGTTGGTTTTCTTACGCAGATCGTCCAGCATCTGGTGCCCGTGATCCGGGCGGAACGGAATCGGACGCAGATCGCCCGCCCGCTTGCGGCGCTGCTCTTCACCCAGAATCGCATCGACCACCGCCACCATGTTCACGTCGCCGCCAAGATGCGCCGCTTCGTGGAAGGTTTTCGGGTTATCTTCCCGGCAGGTGGCCCGCAGGTGGGTGAAGTGGATCCGGTCGCCGAAGGTCTCGATCATCTGCACCAGGTCGTTATCGGCACGCACGCCGTAGGAACCGGTACACATCGTGAAGCCGTTATAGATGCTGTCGACCGTCTCTTTCAGCCACTGCATATCCTCAATGGTGGAGACGATACGCGGCAGGCCGAGGATCGGACGCGGTGGATCGTCCGGGTGGACCGCCAGACGCACGCCCACCTCTTCCGCCACCGGCACGATAGCGCGCAGGAAGACGGCCATGTTTTCCCGCAGCTGGGCTTTATCAATGTTGCCATACTCCGCCAGACGCGCGCGGAACTGGTCGAGGGTGTAGCCCTCTTCCGCACCCGGCAGGCCGGCGATAATGTTGCGGGTCAGTTTTTCAATCTCGGCATCGCTGGCGTTGTTGAACCATTCCTGCGCCTGCTGCTGCTCTTGTGCGGTGTAATCTGCCGCTGCGCCTTCGCGCTTCAGGATGTGCAGCTCGAAGGCGGCAAAGGCGATCTGGTCAAAGCGCAGCGCTTTTGAGCCATCCGGCATTTCGTATTCGAGGTCGGTACGCGTCCAGTCGAGGATTGGCATAAAGTTGTAGCACACGGTATCAATACCGCAGGCCGCCAGGTTGCGGATACTCTGCTGGTAGTTGGCAATCCAGGTCTGGTAATCACCGGAGTGGGTTTTGATCTCTTCGTGAACCGGAATACTTTCGACCACCGACCAGGTCAGCCCTTTCTCTGCCAGCAGCGCCTGACGCGCTTTGATCTCTTCCACCGGCCACACCTGACCGTTGGGAATATGGTGCAGTGCGGTGACGACGCCCGTTGCGCCAGCCTGACGCACATCATCAAGAGAAACCGGGTCTTTCGGCCCGTACCAACGCCAGGTTTGTTCCATTGATTCACCCTCTAAAGTTGTTATACCAATATTATCTATCGAGATGACGACTACCATACATGCATGACCAGAGAGGTCAACGTGTCTCGCTATATTGATTGATCCATCTCACAGTTCCCGGATAATTACGGCTCACCAATTCAATTTGTTGTCATATAACTTTACACTAGCATTGTTAATTAATGGTTAATCAGGTGTGTATTTCATGAAGACAATTGCCTCCACCACGCTACCCGCTAATGTATTACAGCCGCAGTACGATCGTCAGGCGTTACGCTCCCGTATCGTCCATTTCGGCTTTGGTGCCTTTCATCGCGCCCATCAGGCGCTCCTGACCGATCGGGTGCTGAACGCCAAAGGCGGCGACTGGGGGATATGTGAGATTAGCCTGTTTAGCGGCGATACGCTGATGAGCCAGCTGCGCGCGCAGGATCATCTGTTTACGGTGCTGGAAAAAGGCGCTGAAGGTAATCAGCCGATTATCGTGGGGGCGGTGCATGAATGCCTGAACGCAAAGCTGGATTCGCTGGCGGCCATTATTGAGAAGTTTTGCGAGCCGCAGGTGGCGATTGTCTCCCTGACCATTACCGAAAAGGGCTACTGCATCGATCCGGCCACCGGCAAGTTGGATACCCGTAATGAACGCATCATTCACGATCTGGACTATCCCGATGAACCGCACTCCGCGCCGGGGATCCTGGTCGAAGCGTTGCATCGCCGTCGCGAGCGGGGTCTTTCGCCGTTCAGCGTGCTTTCCTGCGATAACATTCCCGATAACGGCCACGTGGTGAAAAACGCGGTGCTGGGCATGGCCCACAAGCGTTCGCCTGAGCTGGCGGAGTGGATCGCCGCTAACGTCAGCTTCCCGGGCACCATGGTGGACAGGATCGTGCCCGCTGCCACAGACGACTCTCTTGCAGAAATCGCCCGTGAGGTGGGTGTCGAGGATCCGTGCGCCATCAGCTGCGAGCCCTTTATCCAGTGGGTGATCGAGGACAACTTTGTCGCTGGCCGCCCGGAGTGGGAAGTAGCCGGAGTACAGATGGTGCAGGACGTCCTGCCGTGGGAGCAGATGAAGCTGCGCATGCTCAACGGCAGCCATTCGTTCCTGGCGTATCTCGGCTATCTGGCCGGTTTCGCCCATATCAACGACTGCATGGCGGACAGCGCGCTGCGTGACGCTGCCCGTCGCCTGATGCTCGATGAACAGGCCCCGACGCTGCGCATCACCGGGGTGGATCTCACCGCCTACGCGGACAGCCTGATTGACCGCTTCGCCAACCCGGCGCTGCAGCACCGCACCTGGCAGATTGCGATGGACGGCAGCCAGAAACTGCCTCAGCGCATGCTGGAGAGTATCCGTCTTCACCGCCAGCGCGACACCGCCTGGCCGCTGCTGGCGCTCGGTGTGGCAGGCTGGATGCGCTATGTTAGCGGCGTGGACGATGCGGGTAACGCCATTGATGTCCGCGATCCGCTGAGCGATAAAATTCGCACCATCGTCGAAACCAGCAGCGAAGAGGAGCGCGTCGTCGCCCTGCTGACGCTCACTGAAATTTTCGGCACCGACCTGCCGCAGGATCCGCAGTTCGTGGCGGCCGTCACCGCAGCTTACCAGCGCATCCGCCAGACGGGCGCGCGCCAGGCTATTATCGATACGCTCCAGTTTTAACCGGTGCGTTTCAGGCGAGCGGGAAGCCTCCCGTTCGCCCTCCCCTTCCAATGGCTGTTCTTTTGCGTCAGGATTACTGATAATTGTTATAGCATTACATTTATCACCCCTGGAGCATCTGTGACTAAAACCAATCTCATTACTGGCTTTCTCGGCAGCGGGAAAACCACGTCGATACTGCACCTGCTGGCGAATAAAGATCCTGCTGAAAAATGGGCCGTACTGGTCAATGAGTTTGGCGAGATCGGCATTGATGGCGCGCTGCTGGCCGATAACGGGGCGCTGGTGAAGGAGATCCCGGGGGGATGCATGTGCTGCGTGAACGGTCTGCCGATGCAGGTGGGGCTGAACACCCTGCTGCGTCAGGGCAAGCCCGACCGGCTGCTGATTGAACCCACCGGGCTGGGCCATCCGAAGCAGATCCTCGACCTGCTCACCGCCCCGGTCTATGAGCCGTGGATCGATTTGCGCGCTACCCTGTGTCTGCTCGACCCGCGTCAGCTGCTGGACGAGAAATATGTCCAGAACGAGAATTTCCGCGATCAGCTTGCCGCCGCCGACGTCATCATCGCCAATAAAGAGGATCGTGCCACCGCGGAAAGCCGCGCCGCGCTGGATATCTGGTGGCAGCACTTCGGCGGTGAACGCCAGCTCGCGTATACCACTCAGGGGAATATCGACAATACCCTGCTTGACCTGCCGAGGCGTAATCTGAATGCGTTGCCCGCCAGCGCTGCCCATACCCACAGCCACGGCGAAAAACAGGGGCTGGCCGCGCTGAGCCTGCCTGCGCATCAGCGCTGGCGTCGCAGCCTGAACAGCGGCCAGGGGCATCAGGCCTGCGGCTGGGTGTTCGACGCCGACACCTGCTTCGACACTATCGGTTTGCTCGAGTGGGTGCGGCTGGCACCGGTTGAGCGCGTGAAAGGGGTAATGCGTATTCCCGAGGGGCTCTTACAGGTCAATCGTCAGGGGGCCGATTTTCACATCGAGACGCAGGGCGTGGCGCCGCCGGATAGCCGAATAGAGTTAATTAGTGCGGTTAACACCGACTGGAACGCCTTACAGTCGAGCTTGTTGAAGCTTCGTTTAAGTTCGGGCAACTAACGTTGCCCTGATTTAACTGCTGACGGCATGATGATGAAAACCCGACTATTACCCATTTTATTACTCAACCTGGCTGGCCTGGCCCTCTTTTTATCCTGGTATCTGCCGGCCAACCACGGTTTCTGGTTCCCGCTGGACAGCGGGATATTTCACTTCTTCAACCACCAGCTGGTGGAGAGTCGCGCCTTCCTGTGGCTGGTGGCGATCACCAACAACCGCGCCTTTGACGTCTGCTCCCTGCTGGCGATGGGCTACCTGATGCTCACCTTCTGGCGCAACGAAAGCGCTGCCGGACGGCGACGCATTCTGATGATCGGCCTGGTGATGCTGCTGGCCGCGGTGGTTCTGAACCAGCTGGCGCAGGCCCTTATTCCGGTAAAACGCGCGAGTCCGACGCTATTTTTCCCGGATATCTACCGCGTCAGTGAATTGCTGCATATTTCGACAAAGGACGCTTCGAAGGACAGTTTCCCGGGCGATCACGGGATGATGCTGCTTATTTTCACCGCGTTTATGTGGCGCTATTTTGGTCATAAGACTTTCGCATTAGCCCTGATTATTTTTATGGTTTTCTCTTTCCCACGGGTAATGATCGGCGCGCACTGGTTCAGCGATATTGCCGTCGGATCCCTTTCGGTGGCGTTGATTGGGCTTCCATGGTGTCTGATGACCCCATTGAGTGAGCGCTTAATAACCTTTTTTGATCGCTACCTGCCCCGGGTAATTCAACAATCTTAAAACAAGTTACTCACCGAAATTAACAGTATCCATCAGGGATCATTGCCGATCTCTGATGGATTATCGGCTTGCCCTCCCCGCTCTTGTCATCTTCCTGTCATATTAATCACGTTAGAAATTAACGCGTTGTACAATCCTTAACCTAAATTACTCCCTGATATTGCTATCCCGACAGCAAACTTTCGGTATCACATTTTCTTATAAAAAATTGGATATTTTTGCTCGCAATGGCTGGCCCGATCGGGTACTCTCAGACTCGTTTTACCTCAGCGCTACAATTATTATCGTTGTAAATAAATTTGTGCGATTCGCCACAGATTTGACCATAAAGAATTGTCTGATAGTGCGCAGGTATTTAGTCTCGTCTCGCTTGGCATTTTTTATAACGATATTTGTCGTTAAGGACTTCAAGGGATAATAAACAACATGGTCAAATCTCAACCGATTTTGAGATACTTCTCACGGGTGATCCCGGCGATTGCAGTAGCGGTTCTGCTTTCAGCTTGTAGCGCATCGAATACCGCAAAGAATATGCATCCTGAGACGCGTGTTGTGGGGTCGGAAGACGCCTCTTCACTGCAAGCTTCTCAGGATGAATTTGAAAAAATGGTCAGCAATCTGGATATTAAATCCCGATTAATGGACCAGTATGCTAGCTGGAAAGGCGTGCGCTATCGCCTTGGCGGCGAAACACGTAAAGGGATTGATTGTTCCGGTTTCGTACAGCGTACTTTCCGCGAACAGTTTGGTTTAGAACTTCCGCGTTCAACCTATGAACAACAGGAAATGGGCAAATCGATTTCGCGTAGCAGCTTACGCACCGGCGATTTAGTTCTGTTCCGTGCGGGTTCAACCGGCCGTCATGTCGGCATCTATATTGGTAACGACCAGTTTGTCCACGCGTCCACCAGCAGTGGTGTAACGATCTCCAGTATGAACGAGCCCTACTGGAAGAAGCGCTACAATGAAGCGCGTCGTGTACTGACTCGCAGTTAACCACCTGTGCTGTCCGTTTCCCTTGGCTGACAGCATGGTAAAAAAGCACTGCTTATGCAGTGCTTTTTTTTTGTACCTCAACATTGAAATCAGGTCTGGTCGTTCCAGGCTATAGTCTGATAGTTGCGTGAGTTTAGCCGTCATGATAACGCGGGCGGCACATCAGGATCCGATACCATTTATGTTTACCCGCCGTTTATCAACCCGCCGCAAAGTGCTGATGCTCAGCGTGCTTGTCGGTCTTCTTGTCGTCCTGCTCTGCGGCGGTATGCAGTTTTTTTTCAATTATCACAAACGGGAAGTGAAATTCGATAACCTGATTACCGACCTCCATGACTATATGGCGGATTATTTCAAAGAGCTGCGCGTCTCCGTTGATGAACTGCAGCCGTTGATCTTGAGCCAGTGCCACGAGGTCAGCGCCGAATTAACCTCCCGCGCCGCATTCAGCCTTAACGTCCGAGCCTTCCTGCTGGTAAAAGATAAAATCGCCTTCTGCTCGTCAGCAACCGGGCCATTGCATGTGCCCCTCAGCGAGCTGGTGCCGGATGTCGACATTAATAAAGAGGTCGATATGGTCCTGCTGCCCGGTACCCCGATGATGCCGAAAAAACCGGCCATTGTGTTATGGCACCGAAATCCGCTGTTGAATAACGGCGGGGTATTTACCTCTATTAATCTCAACCTGACCCCCTATCTGTTATATACCGCCCGCCAGGATGAATTTGCGGGTATTGCCCTTATTATCGGCAAGACCGCTTTTTCGACCTATTCAAACCAGTTAATCCCTGTTTCGGATCTGAAGGAGCACCCTGCACGCGCCAGCCAGATTGAGGGGCTGCCGCTCACCATTCATCTGTACGCCGAAACCTGGACGCTGGCCGATCTGCAATTTGCGCTGCTGTTTGGACTGATGTGCGGCTCAAGCATCGGGGTTCTCTGTTTCTACGGGCTGATGAACCGCGCCAACCCGCGTAAAGAGATCCTCACCGGCATTAAGCAGAATCAGTTTTACGTCGTCTATCAGCCGGTCGTGGACGCGACTAACATGCAAATGGGCGGCGTGGAGGTGCTGATGCGCTGGCACCATCCAGGCGCTGGCGAGATCCCGCCGGATGCCTTTATTAGCTTTGCGGAAGCGCAGAAATTAATTGTGCCGCTGACCCTGCATCTCTTCGACCTGATCCTGCGCGACGCCCCGGCGCTGAAAAAACGCCTCCCCCCGGGTTCCAAACTGGGGATTAATATCTCCCCGGGTCACCTGCATGCCGACAGCTTCAAGGACGATATGCGTAAGTTTGCCGCCTCGCTGCCACCGGATCATTTCCAGCTTGTGCTCGAAATTACCGAGCGCGATATGCTGAATCAGCGGGAAGCAACAAAGCTGTTTGAGTGGCTGCACCTGGAAGGGTTTGAAATCGCGGTGGATGACTTTGGCACCGGGCACAGCGCCCTGATCTACCTTGAGCGTTTTACCATGGACTATCTCAAAATCGATCGGGGCTTCGTTAACGCCATCGGCATGGAAACCGTCACCTCCCCGGTGCTGGATACGGTGCTGACCCTCGCCCAACGACTCAACATGGTGACCATCGCCGAAGGGGTCGAGACCCCCGAGCAGGCGAAGTGGCTGCGCGATCACGGCGTCAATATGCTGCAGGGCTACTGGATCAGCCGCCCGATGCGCCTGGAGCAGCTACAGGTCTGGCAGCCTGATGTTCACCTGGACCGCGAATAATTTCCCAACCACCGCTACGTCACTTATTATTCAGGTATCCGGCCCGGCCAGACTGTAAGAGGAAAACGTAGCGGAATGATTGTGCGCATAGTAGTGCTGCTGATGGCGATGATGAGTGGACTCGGCCAGGCGCAAACCATCAAAGAGAGCTACGCGTTCGCGGTGATTGGCGAGCCGAAATATGCCATCAATTTCGATCGCTATGACTACGTCAACCCTGCCGCGCCCAAAGGGGGCAGCGTTACTCTTGCAGCCATTGGCACCTTCGACAACTTCAACCGCTACGCCCTGCGCGGCGTGGCGGCCGAGCGCACCGATGCCCTTTACGATACCCTCTTTACCACCTCTGACGATGAGCCCGGCAGCTACTATCCGCTGGTGGCAGAGCAGGCACGCTACGCCGATGATTTTTCCTGGATGGAGCTGACCATCAACCCGCTGGCGCGCTTTCATGACGGCACGCCGGTGAAGGCCAGCGACGTGGCCTTCACCTTCCATAAATTTATGACCGAAGGAGTGCCGCAGTTCCGGCTGGTCTATAAAGGGGCGATGGTGACGGCCATCGCCCCGCTGACGGTGCGCATCACGCTGCCTAAACCCAATAAAGAGGACATGCTGAGCCTGTTGACCCTGCCGGTGATGCCCGAAAAGTTCTGGAAAGACCACAAGCTCAGCGATCCGCTCGCCACCCCACCGCTGGCGGGTGGGCCGTATCGCATCACCCACTGGCGGATGGGACAGTATCTGATCTACTCCCGGGTGAAAGATTACTGGGCGGCCAACCTGCCGGTGAACCGGGGCCGCTGGAATTTTGACACCCTGCGCTACGACTACTATCTGGACGACAATGTGGCCTTCGAAGCCTTTAAAGCGGGTGCCTTTGATATGCGGGTCGAAAGCAGCGCCAAAAACTGGGCCACGCGCTACACCGGGAAAAACTTTGACCGCGGCTTTATCGTGAAAGAGGCGCTGAAAAACGACTCCGCTCAGGACACGCGCTGGCTGGCGTTTAATATTCAGCGCCCGGTATTCAGCGATCGCCGCGTCCGCGAGGCCATTACCCTCGCCTTTGATTTTGAGTGGATGAACAAGGCGCTGTTCTACGGTGCCTACAGCAGGGTTAACAGCTATTTCCAGAACACGGAGTATGCGGCGAAGGGCTACCCGGATGCCGCAGAACTGACGCTTCTCGCGCCGTTGAAAAGCGCTATTCCACCGGAGGTCTTTACCCGCGTCTTCCGGCCTCCCGTCTCTGGAGGCGACGGCTACGATCGCAACAACCTGCTGAAGGCCAGCCAGCTGCTGGATGAGGCCGGATGGGAAATCAAAAATAAGCAGCGGGTCAACAAGCAAACCGGTAAACCGCTCAGCTTTGAACTGCTGCTGGCCTCCGGCGGCAATAACCAGTGGGTGCTGCCGTTCCAGCACAACCTTGAGCGGCTGGGCATTACCATGAACATCCGCCAGGTGGATAATTCTCAAGCCACCAACCGGATGCGCAACCGCGATTACGATATGATGCCGCGCCTGTGGCGGGCGATGCCCTGGCCCGGGACTGACCTGCAGATCTCATGGTCCTCAGAATACATTGACTCAACCTATAATGCGCCGGGGGTGAAAAACCCGGCGGTCGATGCCCTGATTGCGCAGATCGTTGCCGCGCAGGGCGATAAAGAGAAGCTGCTACCCCTCGGGCGGGCGCTGGATCGGGTCCTGACCTGGAACTATTACATGCTGCCAATGTGGTTTATGGGCCAGGACCGGGTGGCCCGCTGGGATAAGTTCGCCCTTCCTGCCCAGCGCCCGGTCTATGCTCTCGGGTTTGAAAACTGGTGGTATGACGTTAACAGAGCGGCGAAATTACCCGCCGAACGGCGTTAAGGATACGCAATGGGCGCTTATTTACTTCGTCGTTTACTGCTGGTGATCCCCACCCTGTGGGCGATCATCACCATCAACTTTTTTATCGTGCAGATCGCCCCGGGCGGCCCGGTGGATCAGGCGATTGCCGCCGTCGAATTCGGTAACAGCGGGACGATGCCCGGCGGGGGCGATGAAGGCATGCGCGCCAGCCACGCCCGCACCGGGGTCGGCAATATCAATGAGAGCCACTATCGCGGCGGGCGCGGCCTGGATCCGGAGGTGATCGCCGAGATCACCCAGCGCTACGGCTTTGATAAGCCGATCCACGAACGTTACTTCAAAATGCTGGGGGACTATCTGCGCTTTGATTTTGGCGACAGCCTGTTCCGTAGCGCCTCGGTGCTGCATCTGATTAAAGAGAGCCTGCCGGTTTCCATCACCCTGGGGCTATGGGGCACCCTGATTATCTATCTGGTCTCGATCCCGCTCGGCATCCGCAAAGCGATGGATAACGGCAGCCGGTTCGATATCTGGAGCAGCACCTTCATTATTGTTGGCTATGCGATCCCGGCGTTCCTGTTTGCCGTGCTGCTGATCGTCTTCTTTGCCGGCGGGAGCTACTTCGATATCTTCCCGCTGCGCGGGCTGGTGTCGACCGATTTCAGCAGCCTGCCGTGGTACAAGAAGATCACCGACTATCTGTGGCACATCACCCTGCCGGTGCTGGCGACGGTGATCGGCGGCTTTGCGGCCCTGACCATGTTGACCAAAAACGCTTTCCTCGACGAGATCCGCAAGCAGTACGTGGTCACCGCCCGCGCCAAAGGGGTGAGCGAGCGGCGTATCCTGTGGAAACACATTTTTCGCAATGCCATGCTGCTGGTGATCGCCGGTTTTCCTGCCACCTTTATCAGCATGTTCTTTACCGGCTCCCTGCTCATTGAGGTGATGTTCTCGCTCAATGGCCTGGGGCTGCTGGGCTACGAGGCCACCGTCTCGCGGGATTATCCGGTGATGTTTGGCACGCTCTATATTTTCACCCTGATTGGCCTGCTGCTGAATATCCTCAGCGATATCTGCTATACGCTGGTCGATCCGCGTATTGATTTTGAGGGTCGCTGATGCCGCGCTTAAGCCCCATCAACCAGGCCCGCTGGGCTCGCTTTCGTGACAATCGCCGCGGCTACTGGTCGCTGTGGATTTTCGCCCTGTTTTTCGCCCTGAGCCTCTGTTCGGAACTCATTGCCAACGACAAGCCGCTGCTGGTGCACTTTAACGATCGCTGGTACGTTCCGGTGGTGAAAGAGTACAGCGAAAGCGATTTTGGCGGCCCTTTTGCCACCGCAGCGGATTATCAGGACCCGTGGTTGCAGGCGCAGCTTAGCGAGCACGGCTGGGTGCTGTGGACGCCGGTCCGCTTTGGCGCCACCAGCATTAACTTTGCCACCATCACGCCGTTCCCGTCTCCGCCCTCGGCGCAAAACTGGCTCGGCACCGATGCCAACGGTGGGGATGTGCTGGCGCGTATTCTCTACGGGACGCGGATCTCCATTTTGTTTGGCCTGCTGCTGACCCTGTTTTCCAGCGTGATGGGCGTACTGGCCGGAGCGATTCAGGGTTATTACGGCGGGAAGATTGACCTCTGGGGGCAGCGGTTTATCGAAGTCTGGTCCGGGATGCCGACGCTGTTCTTAATTATTCTGCTCTCCAGCGTGGTTCAGCCCAACTTCTGGTGGCTGTTGGCTATTACGGTGCTCTTTGGCTGGATGGCGCTGGTGGGCGTCGTGCGGGCGGAATTCCTGCGCACCCGCAACTTCGACTACATCCGCGCCGCTCAGGCGCTGGGGGTGAGCGATCGCGGGATCATCTTCCGCCATATGTTGCCGAACGCCATGGTGGCAACCCTGACCTTCCTGCCGTTTATTCTGTGCAGCTCCATCACCACCCTCACCTCGCTCGATTTCCTCGGCTTCGGCCTGCCGCTGGGGTCGCCGTCGCTGGGCGAGCTGCTGTTACAGGGAAAAAACAATCTCCAGGCACCGTGGCTCGGGATTGCCGCCTTTCTCTCCGTCGCCGTGCTGCTCTCTTTGCTGATTTTCATTGGCGAAGCGGTCCGCGATGCCTTTGATCCGAATAAGGCGGTTTAAGATGACCCAGCCTCTGCTTCACATCGACGCTCTCTCCATCGCTTTTCGCCAGCAGGGCGAGCTGCGCACCGTGGTCAACGATATCTCCCTGCAAATAGATGCAGGGGAAACGCTGGCGCTGGTGGGGGAATCGGGCTCCGGGAAGAGCGTCACCGCCCTCTCGGTTCTGCGTCTGCTCCCCGCCCCGCCGGTGGTCTATCCCCAGGGCGATATCCTGTTCCATGGCCAGTCGCTGCTGCATGCCGACGAGCGTACCCTGCGCGGGGTGCGGGGCAACAGGATCGCCATGATTTTCCAGGAGCCGATGGTATCGCTTAACCCGCTGCATACCCTGGAAAAACAGCTCTATGAGGTGCTCTCCCTGCACCGCGGGATGCGTAAAGAGGCGGCGCGCGGGGAGATGCTCGACTGCCTCGAACGCACCGGGATCCGCAATGCCGCAAAACGGCTCGGTGATTTTCCGCATCAGCTCTCCGGCGGTGAACGCCAGCGGGTGATGATCGCCATGGCGCTGCTGACCCGCCCGGAATTGCTGATTGCCGATGAACCGACTACCGCGCTGGACGTCACGGTGCAGGCGCAGATCCTGCAGCTGTTACGCGAGCTGCGCGACGAACTGAACATGAGCCTGCTGTTTATCACCCACAATCTTAGCATCGTGAAAAAGCTGGCCGACCGGGTGGCGGTGATGCAAAACGGCCGCTGCGTGGAACAGAACCGGGCCGCGACGCTGCTTGCCGCCCCCCAGCACCCCTATACCCAGCGGCTGCTCAACAGCGAGCCCGCCGGGGATCCCGTTCCGCTGCCGGACGTTGCGCAACCGCTATTGAGCGTAAAAGATCTCTCGGTAGCGTTTCCGGTGCGCAAAGGCCTCCTGCGGCGGGTGGTGGACAACAAGCAGGTGCTGAACAACGTCAGCTTTACGTTACGCCCCGGCGAAACTCTGGGGCTGGTGGGCGAATCCGGATCCGGCAAGAGCACCACCGGGCTGGCGCTGCTGCGCCTGATCGCCTCGAAAGGGGAGATTGTGTTTGACGAGCGGCCGCTGCACCGCTGGGATCGCCGACAGATGCTGCCCGTCCGCCACCGGATGCAGGTGGTGTTTCAGGATCCGAACTCCTCCCTGAATCCACGTCTCAACGTGCAGCAAATTATTGAGGAGGGTCTGCGGGTGCATCAACCCGAGCTCAGCCTTAAGGCGCGGGAAGAGGAAGTGATTCGGGTAATGGGCGAAGTGGGGCTGGATCCGCAGACCCGGCATCGCTATCCTGCCGCCTTCTCCGGTGGCCAGCGTCAGCGCATCGCCATTGCCCGCGCGCTGATCCTGCGCCCGGAGCTCATTATTCTGGATGAACCCACCTCATCGCTGGATAAAACCGTGCAGGCGCAGATTCTGGCGCTGCTGAAGGAGCTCCAGCAAAAGCACCGGCTGGCCTATATCTTTATCAGCCACGATTTACAGGTGGTACGGGCGCTTTGTCACCAGGTGATTGTGTTACGGCAGGGAGAGGTGGTCGAGCAAGGGGAGTGTCAGCGCGTGTTTGCCGCGCCGACGCAGGAGTACACGCGTCAGCTATTAGCGTTACGCTGACGCTCAGACAGGATCCTGACCTGCTACGGATTCGGCAATCGCCACACCGAAGTTTTTCAGACGGCAGGTTGCCGCAAATTCGTCCTGGCTTTTCACGAACAGGCACGGCTCGCCTTCGCACTCCAGGACCGAGCTGTAAAGCTCAATATCCGTCAGCGCCTGGCTCAGCTTTTCCATCACCGGCCATGCGTTGCCCTCTTCCGGCCCCAGCAGCTTGAGCGCCACCAGACAGTTGTCACTGTTCGCAGCGTTTTGCGGAATCGGTTCAACCTTCGAGCCTGCAAAACCCGCCGACCAGCGATAGCTCTGCGGCAAGCGATGGATAATGGAGAGCTGTAATGTATTCACGTTTGTTCCCCGGAAGCAAAATATACTTCACAATCTATTTACATTTATAGTAACACATCATTAAACACTTGCTCTATTTTGAGTAAGAAAACGCTTACACCCAGTTACCACGGGCTCTGGCGTCTTATTTCTCAGGGCTTTTTGTCAGTGTTTCAGATCGATGGCGGCGCTATATGTACCCGTTTCTGTGATCTAACACAACCTTTTTAGGTACAAAGCTGTGACTATTTACACAAATATATTTTACATAAAAGAAACAAACATGGCGTCAACGAAACCTGTTTTGGTTGACCGGCATCAAAAAAGGGCCCCGTCGGGACCCTTTTTTGTGCCTTATTTGACCGCTTTTCGTGGTCGGCTGGCGTAGAGGCAGAAAAGAATAGAACCGGTAGCGCACAGGGCAATTGACCACAGCATCGGCCAGGCGCTGGTAAAGGTCGCCAGGGAGAGCAGCGCCCCGACAATGGCCCCGATACCGAAGCGGAAAGTCCCCGCAAGGGAAGAGGCGGTCCCGGCCATATGCGGGAACTCATCAAGGATCACCGCCATCGCGTTGGACGACACCATCGATATACAGCCGACAAAGGCCGCGATACCCACTACCAGGGTCCAGAAGCCCACGTCGAAGAAGGCGGTCACCACCATCCACATCGCCATCACGAACTGGATCCACAGCCCGATGCGGAACATGTTCAGCGCCCCTACCCGGCGAACGAAGCGGCTGTTAATCATCGTCAGCACAAAGATGAACACCACGTTCAGCGCAAAGTAGTAGCCAAAATGCTGCGGTGAGACGTGGTTAAGCTCGATGTAGACAAAAGGCCCGGCGCTGAGGAAGGAGAACATCCCGGCAAAGCTGAAGCCGCTGGCCAGCATATAGCTCAGCACGCGCTTGTGGCGAAACAGTGACGCAAAGTTGCCGAGCGTGGTGCGGATATGAAACTTCTGCCGATGCTCAGCGGGCAGGGTTTCCTTTATAAAGAAGAAGATCATCGCCGAGGCCAGCAGGGCCGCCAGCGCCAGGATCCAGAAAATCGCATGCCAGCTGAACCACACCAGCACCGCGCCCCCGACCATCGGCGCCACCAGCGGCGCAACGGTGGTGACCAGCATGACGAAGGACATCATGCGGGAGAACTCTTCTTTCGGGTAGATATCACGCATCAGGGCATTGATGACCACGCTGGCCGCCGCTGCCGCCAGGCCGTGGAAGAAACGCATCACAATCAGGTGATCGATGGACTGCGACATCGCACAGGCCGCCGCCGCGCCGGCAAACACCAGCGTCCCGCCCAGTATTACCGGTTTGCGGCCCAGGCTGTCGGCCATCGGTCCGTACAGCAGCTGGCCGAGGGCAAAGCCGAGGATATAGGTGCTGAGGGTCATCTGGGCGCTACCGGCCGGTACGCCAAATTGCTCAGCGATCACCGGCAGCGCGGGCAGATACATGTCGATGGACAGCGGCATCAGCATGGCCAGCAGGCCAAGGATAAAGACAATGCTGAACGACGAGTGTGGCCTGGTGGTCACAGTTAGCTCCTGAAATTAGCGAGAAGAGAGGCCAACGCTGGCAATTTCTTCTTCCGTCAACGGGCGGTATTCGCCTGGCTCAAGTTCCGGGTCGAGAGCAATCTCTCCGATCCGTTCGCGATGCAGACCAACAACGTGGTTTCCCACGGCAGCAAACATGCGTTTTACCTGGTGGTAGCGCCCTTCGCTGATGGTCAGACGCACTTCGGTAGGGGTGATCACTTCCAGCACGGCAGGCCTGGTCAGATCTTTTTCATTATGCAGCTGGACGCCATGGGCGAATTGTTCTGCCGTGCTGTCGCTCACCGGGGATTCCAGAGTCACCAGGTAGGTTTTCTCGCAGTGGTGACGCGGGGAGGTAATACGATGCGACCACTGGCCGTCGTCGGTCATCAGCACCAGGCCGGTGGTGTCGATGTCCAGACGCCCGGCAGCGTGCAGCTTGTGCGCCACGGGTTCGTCGAGGAAATAGAGCACGGTCGGATGATCGGGATCATCGGTCGAGCAGACATAGCCTTGCGGCTTATTGAGCATGAAGTAGCGCGGGCCGTTCTGCTGAGTCAGCGAATTGCCTTCATATTCTACCTGATGCTCAGGCTGGAGTTTGAACGCGCTGTCTCGCACAATGTCGTCATCCACGGTAACGTGGCTGCCGCGAATCAGACGCGCAGCAATAGCGCGGCTTACGCCGAGTTGCTGAGCGATAAACTTATCAAGTCGCATGAAATAATTTTAGCCTTAAAGGTGCCGGGAGCCGGACGGGGCGCCCGGAAAAGAAGCAGTTAACAACAGCCCAGTATAACGGGCTCTGTGCGCCACTCAAGGGAAAAAGTTTCGTGGCATACTATATGCGGGATAACAAAGCTGAGTAACCATGACCTTTACACTTCGCCCCTATCAACAGGAAGCCGTGGACGCCACCCTCGCCCACTTTCGCCAGCATAAAGAACCGGCCGCCATCGTCCTGCCCACGGGTGCGGGAAAAAGCCTGGTGATCGCTGAACTGGCACGCCTGGCGCGCGGCCGCGTGCTGGTGCTGGCGCACGTCAAAGAGCTGGTGGCGCAGAACCATGCCAAGTATCTGGCGCTGGGCCTGGAGGCCGATATTTTTGCCGCCGGTTTACAGCGTAAAGAAAGCCACGGCAAGGTGGTGTTTGGCAGCGTGCAGTCGGTGGCGCGCAATCTGGACAAATTTCAGAGCGAGTTCTCGCTGCTGATCGTGGACGAGTGCCATCGCATCAGCGACGACGACGACAGCCAGTACCAGCAGATCCTGACTCACCTGAAGAGCGTGAATCCGCAAATCCGTCTGCTGGGCCTCACCGCCACCCCGTTCCGCCTCGGCAAAGGCTGGATCTACCGCTTTCACTATCACGGCATGGTCCGCGGCAATGAAAAGGCGCTGTTCCGCGACTGCATTTACGAGCTGCCGCTGCGCTACATGATCAAACACGGCTACCTGACGCCGCCGGAGCGGCTGGACATGCCGGTGGTGCAGTACGACTTCAGCCGTTTACAGGTGCAGAGCAACGGCCTGTTCAGCGAGGCGGATCTCAACCGCGAGCTGAAAAAGCAGGATCGCATTACCCCACACATCATCAGCCAGATTATGGAGTTTGCCGCCGAACGCAAAGGGGTGATGATTTTTGCCGCCACCGTCGAGCACGCCCGGGAAATCACCGGCCTTCTGCCCGCCAGCGAGGCCCGGCTTATCACCGGCGAAACGCCGGGCAGCGAGCGCGACCGGTTGATAGAAGATTTTAAGGCGCAGCAGTTCCGCTATCTGGTCAATGTGTCAGTGCTGACGACCGGCTTTGACGCTCCGCACGTCGATCTGATCGCTATTCTGCGTCCGACCGAATCCGTCAGCCTGTATCAGCAGATCGTGGGCCGCGGCCTGCGCTTAGCCCCCGGCAAAACCGACTGCCTGATTCTGGATTACGCCGGGAACCCTCACGACCTGTACGCCCCGGAAGTAGGCGCGCCGAAGGGAAAAAGTGACAACGTTCCCGTGCAGGTATTTTGTCCCGGCTGCGGGTTTGCCAACACCTTCTGGGGCAAAACCACTGCTGACGGCACCCTGATTGAGCACTTTGGCCGCCGCTGTCAGGGCTGGTTTGAAGATGACGAGGGCCATCGCGAACAGTGCGACTACCGCTTCCGCTTTAAAAACTGCCCCCAGTGCAACGCCGAAAACGACATTGCCGCTCGCCGCTGCCGCGCCTGCGACACGGTGCTGGTCGATCCCGACGATATGCTGAAAGCGGCCCTGAAGCTGAAGGATGCGCTGGTGCTGCGCTGCAGCGGGATGGTGCTGGCCCACGGCGCGGATGAGAAAGGCGAATGGCTGAAAATCACCTATTACGATGAGGATGGAGCCGATGTGAGTGAGCGCTTCCGTCTGCAGACGCCCGCCCAGCGTACCGCCTTTGAGCAGCTGTTTATCCGCCCGCATACCCGCACGCCGGGGGTGCCGCTGCGCTGGATCACCGCGGCGGACATCGTCCATCAGCAGCCGTTGTTGCGCCACCCTGACTTTGTGGTTGCGCGCAAAAAAGGGCAGTTCTGGCAGGTACGCGAGAAGGTTTTCGATTATGAAGGCCGCTATCGCCGGGCCAACGAATTACGTGGATAAAGGGACTTTTCATTGATGTGCGGGCCATTTGAGTATAAAATGCCGCCCGCTTCACATCCGTGAGGCAGAACACTTACCTGCTGCTGGGTCGCCTGTAGCAGGAATAATATGTACAGAGAGAAATCAATGTTAACTATCAATGTAGAAGCACGTAAAGAGCAGGGCAAGGGTGCGAGCCGCCGCCTGCGCGTAGCAAACAAATTCCCTGCCATCATCTATGGCGGCGAAGCTGCTCCGATCGCAATCGAACTGGACCACGACAAAGTGTGGAACCTGCAGGACAAGCCTGGTTTTTACGGCGAAGTTCTGACCCTGGTTGTTGACGGTAAAGAAGAAAAAGTGAAGGTTCAGGCTGTTCAGCGTCACCCGTTCAAGCCAAAACTGTCTCACATCGACTTCGTTCGCGCGTAATCGCTAACAGGTTGAGAAAAAACCCCGCATTGCGGGGTTTTTTTATGGCCGTTATTTACCGCCGGACGTGCGACGCTGTAGCTGATCCCGCAGGTTCGGCGGGGTGCCTTTAATGGTCAGCGTGTCGGTCGCCGGATCCCAGAAGATGCGCTCGCCCAACAGCATGGCATCAAAGTTTATGGTTAACCCACCGCCGCTGCCGGCAAACTTAGTGAGCTGACGCAGGGTGCTGCGATCCGCCGGGAAGCTCTCTTCCAGCTCGTAGCCCTTCTCCGCCGTAAAGTCCTGGAAACTCACCTCGCTGACGCCTGCCAGCTCTTTTGACAGCGACTCCAGCTCGATCTCTTCCCCTGCCTGCAGCTGCTCGTTGCAGTAGGCGTACACCTGCTGACGCACGTTCTGGCGCTCGGACTTGTCCAGCTCGGCTTCGGCAGTGAAGTCATCCACCGCCTGCAGCAGGCCTTTGTTTTGCGCTTTGGCGTTCAGACCTTCGCTGGCACCGAGGAAATCCATAAAGAAGTCGGCAACCTTGCGCCCTACCCGCCCTTTCAGGAAGGTCAGATAGCGGGTCGATTCCGGATTGGTTTCCCATTCGGTCAAATCGATCCGCGCCACGATATCCGCGTGGTTGATGTCCAGATAGTGGGTGGAGCTGATATCCAGCTGCTCATTGACGCGCATGCTGCTCAGGTTGTTCAGCACCGCCACCAGCAGATACTCCACCGCCAGGTAGCGATAGTGGCAGAACAGGACGATCCCGCCATCGGCAAACGGGTATTTAGCCAGCTCATCGCGCAGGCGGCCGGTAGCGGCCCGGCTGAAGGCGAGGAAATCCTCTTCGCCCTGACGCTGTAGGCGCAGCGTCTGCGCCAGTTCACTCTCTTCGCTGAACAGGCCATAGGCTTTGTTTTTGGCGCTGTAAACCCGGTGCAGCTCCGCGATCATGTCAACCGCAGTAGGCGTAGGTTCCAGTAACGAATCGCGCAGCACCAGCTCAAGGGTTTGCTCATCACGCTTGATAAGCTGGTGCAGGGCAATCTGGTTGATATCCAGACTCATGATAAACTCTCCTTTTAGACCGGGCCGTATTCAACCACCCGCCAGTCATGTATGCAACCGAAGATAAAAAAGGGGAAAAAAAGCTGTTGCTACGGTAATATGTTGCCCTTTCCTCCACAAACAGATTTCGATTTATGCCACAACTCTCCCGCTATAGTGATGAACACGTTGAACAAATGCTCAGTGAGCTGCTCAACGTACTGGAAAAACATAAGGCGCCAACCGACCTTTCCCTGATGGTTCTGGGAAATATGGTGACGAACCTTATCAATACCAGCGTTGCGCCGGCCCAGCGCCAGGCGATCGCGAAATCTTTCGCCCAGGCCTTACAGTCCTCGGTTAACGACGACCAGGCGCACTAAGGGAAACGAACGACAGTTTATGGTGACGAATCGTCAGCGCTACCGTGAAAAAGTCTCCCAGATGGTTAGCTGGGGGCACTGGTTTGCCCTGTTTAACATTCTGCTGGCGATGGTGCTGGGCAGTCGTTATCTGTTTGTCGCCGACTGGCCGACAACACTGGCCGGACGCGTCTATTCGTGGATGAGCGTCATAGGCCATTTCAGCTTTCTGGTCTTCGCCATCTATTTACTGATCCTCTTCCCGCTGACCTTTGTCGTCATGTCGCAGCGGCTGATGCGGTTTGTCTCCGCGATCCTGGCCACTGTGGGCATGACGCTGCTGCTTATCGACAGCGAAGTCTTTACCCGTTTCCACCTGCATCTTAATCCTGTCGTCTGGGAACTGGTGATTAACCCCGACCAGAACGAAACCGCGCGTGACTGGCAGCTGATGTTTATCAGCGTGCCCATTATCCTGCTGATTGAGATGCTGTTTGCCACCTGGAGCTGGCAAAAGCTGCGCAGCCTGACGCGTCGTCGTCGCTACGCCAAACCGGTTGCCGCTCTGTTCTTCGTGGCCTTTATCGGCTCGCACTTCATGTATATCTGGGCTGATGCCAACTTCTATCGGCCGATCACTATGCAGCGCGCAAACCTGCCGCTCTCCTATCCGATGACCGCCCGCCGCTTCCTCGAGAAACACGGCCTGCTGGATGCGCAGGAGTATCAGCGCCGCCTGATTGAGCAAGGCGATCCCGAAGCGGTATCGGTGCAGTATCCGCTCAGCGATCTGCGCTACCGTGATATGGGCCAGGGTCAGAACGTCCTGCTGATCACCGTTGACGGCCTGAACTACTCGCGCTTTGAGAAGCAGATGCCGACGCTGGCGGAGTTTGCCGATAAGAACATCAACTTTACCCAGCATATGAGTTCCGGTAACGCCACCGATACCGGGATCTTCGGCCTGTTCTACGGTATTTCGCCGGGCTATATGGACGGCGTGCTGTCGTCGCGTATCCCGGCGGCGCTGATCACCGGCCTGAACCAGCAGGGTTATCAGCTGGGGCTGTTCTCGTCTGATGGCTTCAGCAGCCCGCTGTACCGCCAGGCGCTGCTGTCCGACTTCTCGCTGCCGACGACGCAGAGCCAGTCCGACGCACAGACCGCCGGGCAGTGGATCAACTGGCTGAACCGCTATGCGCAGGACGATAACCGCTGGTTCTCGTGGGTTGCCCTCAACGGCACCACCCTGGATGACAGCAACCAGAAAACCTTTGCTCGCCGCTACGCTAAGGCGGCAGGTGATGTGGATGCGCAGATTGCCCGGGTGCTGGATGCCCTGCGTGAGTCCGGCAAGCTGGAGAATACGGTGGTGGTGATCACTGCCGGTCACGGCGTGCCGCTGGGCAACGAGGGCAATGATGTCGACTGGTCGCGCCCTCGCCTGCACGTTCCGCTGGTGATCCACTGGCCGGGCACGCCATCGCAGCGTATTAACATGCTGACCGATCATAAGGATGTGATGACCACCCTGATGCAGCGTCTGCTCCACGTCAGTACGCCTGCCAACGAGTATTCCCAGGGTCAGGATCTGTTCAGCGCCACACGTCGCCATAACTGGGTGACGGCCGCCAGCAACAATACGCTGGCCGTCACGACGCCAGCCCTGACGCTGGTACTGAACAGCAACGGCAGCTACAAAACCTATAACCCGCAGGGTGAGAAACTTAACGACCAGACACCACAGCTCAGCCTGCTGTTACAGGTGCTGACGGATGAAAAACGGTTTATTGCTAATTGATTTAAAATTAATCAGTTAGCCTGAACTGGCCTTGCATTAAACGCGGAAATGGGTAGTATAAATTTTACGTGTCGGCACGTAGCGCAGCCTGGTAGCGCATCGTCATGGGGTGGCGAGGGTCGAGAGTTCAAATCTCTCCGTGCCGACCAAAAATCCCAAAAAAAAACCAACCCGTTGCGGTTGGTTTTTTTATGCCTGAGCAACAGCCCTAAAGGGGCTGTGAGGGCATTCAATTTTTCAGACTGAATCAGTGCGCGACGGTGGCGCTGGTCACCACATCAGCGTTATCGATTTTCAGGATCACCTTTTGCTTACCCTTTATCCAGGTCAAAGGCTGCGTATTTTTAAAACCATATCCCTCAAGCGCGCTGTAAGCTGCATCAACCTTTTGCCCTCGAACGCTGTCGCGCAGAAAGTTGTTCAGCTCTGCGGATTTCTGGTTCTCCGCTTTGGTTTTATGAACATCACAGCTGCCGTCCATCTCAGTCTGCTGATTACACCCGGAGCGGATAAGCTGCTCGCGGAAACTGGCGTTAATTGCCATTGCTGGCCCGGAGACTAACGAGGAAAGCACAACAGCGATCAGTAATTTTTTAACCATACCCGTACCCACCAAATATAAAGAAAGATGCTGAAAAACAGAGAGTCAGCCGCACTCTGAACAGTGCTTTACGCTGTTTAAAAACCACACAGTGTTAATTCGCGATGAAAATTAGCATTGCGTGCTGTGATTCACAAACGAAATTGTTTTAAAGGGAAACTAATAAGTTATTGATATGAATCAGGGAGAGATGCCAGGTCATTGATGATTAAAGAGTATTTTTTGATTTCAACGCGTTTGATGGGTGTTTCAGATGAAATAAGCGTGAGCCGGTCGTATTTGTAACCAACTGAATTGAATGGCTTTTGCTTACCCTCGCGATAAGTGTAAGCATTTGTAAAGGAAGACAAAGCCGGCCCGTCAGCGGGCCGGCTGCTGCATGGCATCCTGCTGGTTAGATTTCCGGGGTATGTTTATACCCGGTCAGCATCAGCAGCAGGCTCTCTTTTGAATCTGCCGGGCTGAACTGATAGTGGTTGCCCTGACGGTCGCCACCGATGTACCAGGTGATTTCCGTCTTGCCTGCGGCAAGGGCTTTACGCACCGCCTTATCGACATCCACCATCCGGTACTCACGCTTGTTGTTGAGATACAGGACAGCATCCGAGCTGTAGTTGCAGGAAGGCCGGGTTTTCCAGGTGACGGTAGCCGGATCCCAGTCGTTACTAGCCGGATAGAAGAAGATCTGATCCGCGCCGTTGGCTTCGACTTTCCCACCATAGATGCGGATCTTGTATTTGAAGAGGGCGGGATCCTGGCCGGCCGGCAGCGCAGGGATCTTAAATTTCACCAGGCTCATGGTCTCCACGTTACGGGTACGGCCGCCGTTTTTCCAGTTATCCTGGATTAACAGGGTCTGCGCCGCCGGAACCGGCGTGGTCGGCGTCTCGCTGCTCACCCAGACGTTCGCCAGCGCCTTCGAATAGCCGTAAGGCACGTTGGTGCCGCAATCCATGCCCTGATTCATGCACATCTCGGTCATAAAGCGCGCCGCATCTTCAGTCCAGCCGTTCATAAAGTCGGCATGAGCGGTATAGAGACTGCCCCAGTGCTCCTCGCGCGCATCGCCATTCATGGTGGGATCAAGCGACAGCTGCGCTTTCGCCGTATCCAGAGAGGTGATGCCGTGCAGCACCCAGGCCACGTTCATGTTCACCGTCGGGAGCTTCACCGGGAAGCCGGAAGGACACTGCCCTTTCACATCGTAAACGGCATTGGCCATCCCGTGGTGCGGCTTCAGGTTGATGCCGTCCCAGCAGTTGGGGAACTGGATCCCGATATTAAACTGTACGGCATCATTGGCTTTTCTCAGCCCACAGACTTCACCCACTGTATTTGTGTAACCTTTACCGTTGGCGCATAAAAAGGTGATCCGCGAGTTGGGTTTCGTACCATGGTGATCGCCTGCCAGCATCTCCAGCCCGGCGGGGAATGGGCTGAGCGGATACTGATCGACGTTATTGGCCTGATAATAGGTTTTCTGATACGCCGGCTTCACCACCGTGCCGTCCGGGAGACGCAGGGAGGGCACCCAGTAAGCCGAGCTGTCGGCTTTGTTATCACAGGTGGTTTCTGGCTGCTGGCGCAGCAAATCATAAGAGGAGTAAGCATCGGTGTGGGTATTACCGAAAAAGTCGTGCCACATCGCCTGATTGACTTTGCCAAACATCATGATGGCGTCATCGCCCAGGGTGTGGTTGTAAGCGCAGACGACGTGCGCCTGCGGGCCGGCATGGGCGTATAGTGACGACAGCAGCAGGGCTGACGCCAGCGCAGTATAAAGTGTGGTCCTTTTCATAAAAATCTCCTGATAGAAAGGACCACATTGGTAACAAAACGGTGCTAACTCGCCGAATTTTTTACTGAATACTTTTCCGCTATTGTGCGCTTTACAAGGTCGCCGGACGCCTGAACAGGTACGCCAGCGTCACGATGCAAATCGCCGCTCCGGCATAGAAGGTGTATTCCGCGCCCCACGTCTCCCAGATAATGCCCGCCCCCAGGCTGGCAATCAGCAGCGCCACGCCGCTCACCATGCTGAACAGGCCAAAGGCGGTACCGCGCAGGTCGGCGGGTGCCGTTTTTGCAATCATCGCGGTCAGCAGCCCCTGAGTCATTCCCATATGGATGCCCCACAGCGCCACGCCGATGATGATCCCCGCCCAGTGGGTGCTCAGCGCCAGTACAATATCCGCCGCGATCAACACCGCCAGCCCCCACTGCAGCAGACGGGTGTGGCTCATGGCATCGGAGAGTTTGCCGAACGGATAGGCCGAAAAGGCGTAAAGCAGGTTCATGGCGACCATCACCAGCGGGATGAGCGCCAGCGGAATACCGGATTGCTGGGCCCGGAGCACCAGAAATGCCTCGCTGAAGCGGGCCAGGGTAAAGACCGCGCCCAGACCAATCACCCACCAGCAGCTGGCGCCGAGGCGCTTCAGGTTCTCTTTTTTAATCGGATTAGTACGCTTGTGCGCAATCGGAGAGGCGGGTTCATGGAGACCAAAAAAGAGCAGCGCGACGGCAAGCACGCCGGGAATAACGGCGATCCAGAAAATAGTGCGGAAATCGTCGTTCCACAACAGCATCATGCCCACGGCCAGCAGCGGGCCAAGGAAAGCGCCGAGGGTGTCCATCGACTGCCGCAGCCCGTAGGCTGCACCGCGCAGTTCAGGCGGCGTCACGTCGGCCACCAGCGCGTCACGGGGCGCGCCGCGGATCCCCTTCCCCACCCGGTCGATTAAGCGTGCCCCGAGGATCATTCCCGACGAGGAGGCGAGCGCAAACAGCGGCTTGCTGGCGGCACCCAGCCCGTAGCCCAGCAGCGCCAGACCTTTGCGTTTCCCCAGATAGTCGCTGATGGCGCCGGAGAAGACCTTGACGATCAGCGCCGTGGCTTCCGCCAGCCCTTCGATAAGGCCAATGAAGATGACGCTGGCGCCCAGCGTGGTCACCATAAACAGCGGTAATAAGCTATGGATGATCTCCGAGGAGATATCCATCAACATGCTGACGCCGCCAACGACCCAGACCCCTTTTGGGATCCGGCTCAGCGTGGAAAACCGGGAGTCCATGCTCCACTCCTGCTATCGGGAAAACAGGTATTTAACCCGAAAACGGCGCAGGAGGGAATGCGAATAAATATCGTTAATATCGAAGCGGGAAAACTCAGTGCTTCTCGCTGTCCCCGAGGAAAAAGATCCCCAGCGGGATAGCCAGCAGAACGGTAAAGACCGTGCTGTAGACCAACACCATCGCCGATTGCAGAACGAACATGCTGGTGGTCCACTCCGTCAACGGAATGTTGTACTGCTCAACCACGCCGACGATCGTCACACGCCCCACCCCAATCACCGCAATCAGAAACACCGTCAGCAGTGCCAGCAGAAATTTTTTCCCCGCCGGGGTGTTAAGTTTTTGGCGTACCATGCATTTATTCCTTCACAGATGAATAACAATGATTGCCGCTCACCCTACCACGATCGGCCCTCCGGCACCAACCCAGAATTTAAAACCACAACAAAGGCAAATTGTCAGTGATATACACCAGATAAAAATAAAATACAGGCAAAAAACACCAGATATGATAGTGTAGGCATGACCCGTTTGACATAAAAAGGAATGACTGTGAAAAACGCATCTAAAAGCATCGTCGCCCTGATGGCACTGGCCTGCGCCAGCGCATATGCCGCCCCTGCCGCTCAACCGCTTGAGAAAACGGCCCCGTATCCGCAGGCGGAGCATGGGATGAAGCGCCAGGTTATCGACCTGCCCGCGCAGAAAGATGAAGCGAATTATAAAGTTGAGCTGCTGATCGGCCAGACGCTGGAAGTGGACTGCAACGTGCACCGCCTCGGCGGACAGTTAACCAGCAAGACGCTGGAAGGCTGGGGCTATGACTATTACGTCTTTGATAAGGTTACCTCGCCGGTCTCCACCATGATGGCCTGCCCGGAAGGGAAAAAGACCGCCAAATTTGTGACCGCGAATCTGGGTGAGCATAGCCTGCTGCGCTACAACAGTAAGCTGCCGATTGTGGTCTATACGCCGGACAACGTTGAGGTGAAATACCGCGTCTGGCAGGCAGATGAGAAGGTCGAAAACGCCGTTGTGCGTTAAAAAAAAACCGGGTTAGTTAACCCGGCTTTTTTGCATCAGAGCGCGATATCCGCGACCGGTTTGCTTTCCGGCTGGGATGTCGCCTGCGGCTGAGCCTGAGGCGCCGCATCCGGTGCCTGCGGCTTTTCATACTTCAGCTGCAGCACGCGGCTGGTGTACTCCAGCTCCTGCTCGGTGGCGTCAACGTTACCGTTCAGCGCCGTACCGTAAGACGGAATAATGGTCTTCAGTTTCGCCTGCCATTCCGGGCTGGCGACTTTGTCTTTGAACACTTTTTCCATCAGATGCAGCATAATAGGTGCCGCAGTGGATGCGCCCGGGGATGCCCCCAGCAGCGCGGCTACGGTGCCCTCTTTATCGCTGACCACTTCGGTGCCCAGACGCAGCACGCCGCCTTTCTCTTCGTCACGCTTGATGATCTGCACGCGCTGACCCGCCTGCCACAGACGCCAGTCCGCCTGCTTCGCATCCGGGTAGTACTCTTTCAGCGCCTCGAAGCGATCGTCATCGGAGAGCATTACCTGGCTAATCAGGTACTTCACCAGATCGAAGTTATCCAGACCAACATCGACCATTGGCCCCACGTTCGAGGTGGTGGTTGAGCTCAGCAGATCCCACAGCGAGCCGTTCTTCAGGAACTTGGTCGAGAAGGTGGCGAACGGCCCGAACAGCACCACGCGCTTGCCGTCAAGGATACGGGTATCGATGTGCGGGACCGACATCGGCGGCGCGCCCACGGAGGCCTGGCCATACACTTTCGCCAGATGGCGGTTCACCACTTCCGGGTTTTCCGACACCAGGAACTGGCCGCCAACCGGGAAGCCCGCATAGTTATCCGCTTCCGGAATGCCGGTCTCCTGCAGCAGCTTCAGCGCCGCGCCGCCCGCACCGATAAAGACGAACTTCGCCTTGATGACGTGCTCTTCTTCATTGTGCTTCAGATCGGCAACGGTCACGCTCCAGGAGTTGTCCGCGTTACGCTTAAAGCCGCGCACTTCGCTGTTCAGCGACAGGTTGAAGTTCTCTTTTTTCTGCAGAGAGCCCACCAGCTGGCGGGTGATTTCGCCGTAGTTAACGTCGGTACCGATTTCGGTACGGGTCGCGGCCACTTTCTGGTTCGGGTCACGCCCTTCCATGACCAGCGGTGCCCACGCCTTGATCTGGGCGTGATCTTCGGAGTACTTCATCCCGCGGAACAGCGAGCTTTGCTGCAGGGCAGCATAACGGCCGCGCAGGAAGTTAACGTTGTCGTCGCCCCAGACAAAGCTCATGTGCGGCACGGTGTTAATAAAGCTATGCGGATCGTGCATCACGCCGCTGTTCACCTGGTGAGACCAGAACTGACGGGAGATCTGGAACGCTTCGTTGATCTCCACGGCTTTCTCAATACTGATGGAGCCGTCTTTCTTCTGCGGGGTGTAGTTCAGCTCCATTAAGGCCGAGTGACCGGTCCCGGCGTTATTCCAGCCGTTGGAGCTCTCCTGCGCCACGCCGTCCAGACGTTCCACCATGGTCATGGACCAGTCCGGCTGAAGCTCCTGCAGATAGGTTCCGAGCGTGGCGCTCATGATCCCGCCGCCAATTAACAGAACGTCCGTTTCCTGATCCTGCGATGCCTGAGCCTTCGCCGCCATCGGGGCAGCACTAAGGCTTGCCGCCGCAGCCAGCAACAGGGCAGTCATTTTTTTCATAATTAATGCCTTCGTAATAAGCGTATTGTTCGCTATTTATGCAGATGAAGTCGAGTGCGGCGCCACGGTAGCAATATTTAAATATTGTTTAAAGGTTAAATAATTATTGTAATTATGATAATTAATGTCGCGGTATTTGTAGGGACATGGCACGTGCTGCGCTGGAAACGCGCGCGTTTTCCCGCTACTATGCTGCCCTTTGTGATCGGCCGCACAGATCCTGCCCACCGCCACTAACCTGCGAAAAACTATGTCTCCAACACACGCTTCTCCCCATACTCTTGCCGTTCTGCGTTCTCCGTCGCTGTTGACGCGTGAAATCCTGGCCGGTGTGATCACCGCCCTGGCGCTTATTCCGGAGGTGATCTCCTTCTCCGTGGTGGCGGGCGTCGATCCGAAAGTGAGCCTGTTCGCGTCGGTGGTGCTGTGTCTGGCGCTGTCGGTAATGGGCGGACGTCCGGCGATGGTGACCGCCGCCGCGGGTTCAGTGGCGCTGGTGATTGGGCCGATGGTTCATCAGCATGGCGCGCAGTATATTCTGCCGGCGGTGCTGCTGGCGGGGCTGATCCAGATCCTGTTCGGCGCGCTGGGGATGGCGCGCCTGATGCGCTTTATTCCTCAGGCGGTGATGACCGGCTTTGTGAACGCGCTGGGGATTTTAATTTTCTTTGCCCAGGTGCCCCACTTCTGGAGCAAAAGTCCGCTGATTGTCGGCCTGTTTGTCCTGACCCTGCTGATTGTGCTGTGGGCGCCCCGCTACATTAAAAGTATTCCTTCCCCGCTGATTGCGATTGTGGTTCTGACCCTTTTTACCGTCACCAGCGGCCAGCTGCTGCCGACCGTCGGCGACGAAGGCTCTATCGGCGGCGGCCTGCCGGGGATCACCCAGATGCTGGTGCCCCTCAATCTGCAAACCCTGAGCATTATCTGGCCCTGCGCGCTAAGTATTGCTTTTGTCGGCCTGATGGAGTCGCTGCTGACGGCAAAACTGGTGGATGAGCTGACCGCTACTCCGTCCAGCAAGCGCCGCGAGAGCATGGGGCTGGGCGTGGCCAATATCATGGCCGGCTTCTTCGGCGGGATCGCCGGATGCGCGATGATCGGTCAGACCATCGTTAACGTTGAAATGGGCAAGGGGCGCAGCCGCGTCTCCACTTTCGCCGCCGGGCTGGTGCTGCTGCTGTTGGTCACTGCCCTGAGCGACGTGATGGCTAAAATCCCGATGGCGGTGCTGGCGGGGATCATGGCGATTGTTGCCATTAAGACCTTCAACTGGCAGAGCATTCGCCCTGCCGCGGTGAAAGGCGCGCCCGTCGCGGAAACCCTGGTCATGCTGGTGACCGTTGCGGCCACCGTTTCAACCGGCAATCTGGCAATTGGCGTGCTGGGCGGGATTATCGTCATGGCGATCCTCCCTGCCCGCCTGCGACGCAGCAGCGCCGCTACAGCAGAAACAGCGTCGCCAGCCCAAGAAAAATAAAGAACCCGCCGGTATCGGTGATGGCGGTGATCATCACGCTCGACCCCACTGCGGGGTCGCGCCCGAGGCGGGTCATCACCATCGGAATGATCACTCCCATCAGCGCCGCCACCAGCAGGTTTAGTACCATCGCCAGGGTCATTACCCCGCCCAGCGCCATATCGTCGTACAGCCACCAGGTGACGCCCCCCATAATCCCGCCCCACACCAGGCCGTTGATCAGCGCCACGCCCAGCTCACGCAAAATCAGGAAGGTAAAGTTGCCCGGCTGAATATGCTGCAACGCCAGGGCGCGCACGATCATGGTGATGGTCTGGTTGCCGGTATTGCCGCCAATGCCGGCCACGATGGGCATCAGGGAAGCCAGCGCCACCAGCTGCGAGATGGTGTGTTCGAACCCGTCAATCACCCGCGAGGCGATAAAGGCGGTGCAGAGGTTGATCGCCAGCCACGCCCAGCGGGTTTTCACCGCCTTGCTCACCGGAGCATAAACATCCTCTTCCGCGCTGAGTCCCCCGAGGGCGCGCATATCGTTATCGGTCTCTTTATAGACCACATCGACGATCTCATCGATGGTCAGTCGCCCCAACAGCTTGCCCACCGCGTCCACCACCGCGGCGCTGAGCAGGTTGTCACGCTCAAAGGTGCGGGCGGCTTTCTCGGCATCATCTTCCGGGGAGAAGAGCATCGGCTGGGGGTCCATCACCTCGCTGACCTTGCTCTGGGCGCTGTTGAGCAGGATGGTCTGCAGCTCCAGCTCGCCGAGCAGGGTTTTATCCCGGGAGGTGACAAAGAGTTTGTCGGTGTTCTTCGGCATTTTGCCGAGCCGACGCAGGTAGCGCTGGACCGTGCCCAGGGTTACGTCCGGGCGCACGGTGATCACGCTGAACTCCATGATCGCCCCGACGCGATCCTGCTCATAATGCATGACCTGGTGGACGCGGGCGCGCTCCTGAGGCGGCAGCGACGCCAGCAGGCGTCCGGTCAGGTTGCGCGGCAGGTGCTGAACGAGGTAAATCTGATCGTCGATATCCAGGGTACGCAGCGCGTCGAGGATCGCGTTGTCGCTCATCTCATCGATCAGATCTTCCCAGACGTTCTCGGACGCCTCTACCAGCACCTGACCGCGCTCGTGATCCTGCACCAGCCGCCACAGGGCATGGCGCTCTTCCGAGGGTAAGGCTTCGAGGGTGTCGGCCAGATCCGGCGGCGGCAAATGCGCCACCAGCGCCCCTACCTCAGCAATATCGTCGGCTAAGGTCCCGACATCATATTGCTCAGCCAGGGTCAGTTTACCCAGCAGGGTGGAGGTGAGCGCTTTGTCGGTGGTCATCAGCCAGATCAGGCGCGCACGCTCTTCATCGCGCAGCCGTGCGCTGTTTTTGCTTAATGCAGACATTAATCATAAATCCATTAAATGAGTTGGCATTAAGCATAGCGCGGGGTTGTGTAAATTTTAATAAACGAATCGGCGGGAA
This sequence comes from Leclercia adecarboxylata, assembly GCF_006874705.1. Lineage (NCBI taxonomy): Bacteria > Pseudomonadati > Pseudomonadota > Gammaproteobacteria > Enterobacterales > Enterobacteriaceae > Leclercia > Leclercia adecarboxylata. The sequence goes on from NZ_CP035382.1 coordinate 352,308, forward strand.
GAGCAAAAAATCGGCAGTTGCAGACCGGGGGCGGCAAAGCCGCCACCCGGCATTTTGACACTCAGGCGGTACGTGCCACCGCATCACGCGACGCGGCATCACGCTCGGCGCCGGTCAGCTCGGTCAGCTGTCCACTGCGCATCTCCAGCAGGCGGTCGGCATGGATGAAGTAGTGATCGTCATGGCTGATGGCAAAAATGGTTTTGCCCATCTGCTGCATCAGCGGCAGCAGCACCTGGTAGAACTCGCGGCGGAAATGCGGGTCCTGATCGGCGGCCCACTCATCCAGCAGAATGATGTCGCGCTCTTCCGCCAGCGCCAGCAGCAGCGCCACGCGCTTCTTCTGCCCTTTCGACAGCTTCAGGTTGAGGATCTTGCCATCCTGCAACTCCAGCTTGTGCGACATTTGCAGATGCGCCAGCCACTTCTCCACCAGCGCCGGATCGGCCTGCTTGCCTTCCGGGCCCAGCAGCTGATCGAACAGCCAGACGTCGGTAAACACCGCAGAGAACAGCTTGCGGTAATCTTCCGGTTTTTCGGCGCTCAGCGGCTTACCGTCCAGCAGGATCTCGCCCGACTGGGGCTGATACAGGCCGGTCAGCAACATTGCCAGCGTTGATTTCCCGCTGCCGTTACCGCCAATCAGGAACAGCAGCTCGCCGCGGTTAAGGGTTAAGTTCACCGGCCCGACGGAGAAGTCGTTGTCCTGATATTTGAAGGTGACGTTGCGCAACTCCAGGGTCTGCCAGTCCGGGAAGGCTTCAGGTCGCGGGAACTCGGCTTTGTACGGTGCGAGGGCAAACTTGCGCAGCTTGTTAAAGGCTACCTGGGCGCTGAGCAGGGTCGGCAGCGCGCCGACGGCGGAGAGCAACGGCGTGCGCAGGAACAGCAGGGTCAGCGAGTAGGTCGCGGCGACATTGGTATCTGCCCAGCCCAGGCTGTTGGCCATCCAGAAGACCAGGCCAATCGCTCCCAGCATCATGATATTGGACCAGTTGACCGCGCTCAGGTGGAAGGTATCGGCCCGCACAATGTGGTGGCGATATTCACGGGCATCCGGGATATAGAGGTTATTGAAGATGTGCTCGGCGCGCTCGCGGTTAAGGGTCAGCTCTTTGCGCCCTTCCAGCACTGTCTGATAGTCGTTATAGAGCTTATCTTCGGTTTCGCGCAGCACCGCCATGTGCTTGTAGACGCGCGACACCAGCAGGTAGCCGCCCCAGATGGTGATCGCAATCCACAGAGCGGTGATCGCCAGCATTTTGGTGGAGAGCCAGGCCAGATAGGCGGCCGATCCGAAGGTCAGAATAATCCCCTGCACCAGCTCCGGCAGACGCACAAAGGCGATGGTGATTGAGCGTACATCGCTGGTCAACCCGGCCAGCAGCGAGGCGCTGCCCAGCTGCTCGACGCGTTCAACCTGGGTATCCAGAATACGCTTGATGAACTCGCTGCGCAGGCGGTAGACGAAGTGGTGGCCGAGGGTGGTGAGCGCCAGCTGCGAACCCAGGGTGACGGCCATCAGCAGCACCAGCAGGCCGAGAAATTCCGGCAGCACCATCAGGGTGGTGTCCACCGTTTCAATTAAACGCAGGTTAATAAAGGCAATAAGCCCAATACCCAGCGCGGCGCTGAGCAGGCTGAGCGCCATCACCGCGATAAACGGCCAGCGGTATTGGCGCCAGACCAGTAACAGGAGTTCCATGCAGAGCAATCCAGACAAGAAAAATCAGCCAGCAGTGTAAACTGCTCGCCACTTACATCAAGAATAATTCTTATTTTTATTCGTTATTCGCCGCCTGGCGGAAGGTGAGGTTGTAGCGACAGTCGCCGGTCAGAGGGTGCTCTCCGGGTTTAAGCGGCTGAATGCCATGATAAAACAGGCGGGATGGTCCACCCCACACCACCACGTCACCATGCTCCAGCAGCAGGCGCTGAAGCGGATCGTTACGGCGTAATCCGCCGAACTGAAACACCGCGGGCAGGCCGAGCGAGACTGAGACAATCGGCGCCCGCAGGTCGGCCTCATCCTTATCCTGATGCAGCGACAGTTTAGCCCCGACGGCGTAGCGATTGATAAGACAGGCATCCGGCTGAAAGTCGGGATAACCCGCCGCGCAGGCGGCATCGTGGCACAGGGCAGCAAAAGCGTCCGGCATCGGCGGCCAGTGCGCATTTGTGATCGGATCGTCCGCTGAATAGAGGTAGCCGTGCCGGTTAGTGGTCCAGCCCAGCCCGCCGCAGTTGGTCATCGCCACCGACATGGTGTATTCCCCGGGGGTGACCATCTGGCGGAACGGCGAGGCGCTGGCGACCTGTTCGATCCCCTGCATTAAGGCGGTGGCCCGCGTCAGGGCAAAGCGGCGCAGGATCACCGCCCCCGGCGCCAGCGGCTCCTGCCAGGGCTCAGCATCTGCAAACAAATCGAGCATCACACCTCCTCTTTTTTGGCTTCGCGACGCAGCAGTGCCGCTTTACGGGCCGTACCCCAGCGGTAGCCCGACAGCCCGCCGTCGCTCCGTACCACCCGGTGACAGGGAATAATAATCGCCAGCTTGTTGGCGGCGCAGGCCCGGGCCACCGCCCGCACCGCACCGGGATGACCAATGGCGTTGGCCACCTGCTGATAGCTTGCCGTCTCTCCGCTACGTATAGCGCGCAGGGCCTGCCAGACCTGACGCTGAAAGGCGGTGCCGCGAATATCCAGCGGCAGGGCGAGCGCCACGGCGTGGTTATCCACGCTGGCGATCACCTGGGCGACGCGCGCGGCGAAGGCGGCATCCGCCCGTTCTCGCCGGGCGTGAGGAAAGATCGTTTCCAGCTCGGCAATCAGGGCGCTGTCATCATCCCCGGGTAGAATCGCACAGACGCCCCGCGTGCTCTCCGCCACCAGGCAACGTCCCAGCGTGCAGTTGCTCAAAGCATAGCGCACGGTGGTTTCCTCCCCGCCGCTGCGGTACTGCTTCGCGGTCATTCCCAGGGTGGCATCGGCGTTGCGGTAATAGCTGCTGCTGTCGGGAAAACCTGCTGCCAGCACGGAGTCGGTAATACTTTCACCCTGCGTCAGGGCGTCGCGCAGCCGTTTCGCCCTGGCCGCCTGCTGCCAGGCTTTCGGCGTCATCCCGGTGAAGGATTTGAACAGACGATGAAGATGCCAGGGGCTCATCGCCACCTCCTGCGCCAGCCTCTCGAGGGTCAGGGGCTGCTCCTGCTCCAGTAACCGGCAGGCTTTTTCGATGGTGGCGATCCGCTGCGCCTGGGGATCCGGTTGATCCGGGCGGCAGCGTTTGCAGGGGCGAAAACCCGCCTGCACTGCCTGGCGGGCATCGGGGTAAAAGCGAACGTTTTCACGTAGGGCGTGGCGCGCCCGGCAGGAGGGACGGCAGAAGATGCCGGTGGTCTGTACGGCAAACACAAACTGACCATCGGCATGGCCATCGCGGGCCAGCACCGCCAGCCAGCGTTGATCGTCATTCATCAGGTTCGGCTTTTTCATGATCGGCTCCTTATATAAGCATACGCCTAGCCTGCCTGAACGCCACCCGACAAAAACCCGCAACCTTGCTTTTTAATTCGCCCCGTTGACGAGGAAGCTGGAGAACTGCGGAGACATCCAGGTTTTAAAGCCCTCCCCTTCGCGGACGATCATATAGATCGCCAGCCCCTGCTCACGCGCGATCTCTTTGGCTTTCTCAGCCCCCAGCACCATCAGACCGGTATCCCAGGCATCGGCTTCCAGCGCCGTAGGGGCGATTACCGTCACCGACACCAGATTGTGCGTAATCGGGCGACCGGTCTGGGGATCAATGACGTGGGAGATGCGTTTTCCGTCCAGCTCATAATAGTTACGGTAGCTGCCGGAGGTGCTGATGCCGTGGCCGTTGATATCGACAATGGCCTGGACGGCATTTTGCCGATCGGTGGGTTTTTGGATCGCCACGCGCCAGGGCTTATCGCTGGCGTTCATGCCGCGGCTGACCAGCGCCCCGCCAACTGACACCAGATAGCGCGAGATCCCCTCTTCGGCCATCAGCCGGGCCAGGTGATCGGCAGCATAGCCCTCACCCACCGTTGAGAGATCGACAAACAGATCGGGGATATCTTTTTCGAGGTATTGCTTGCCGGACTGATTTATCACCGTCAGATGCTGCAGGCCCGTTTGCGCCCGGGCATCGTCAATCTGCGCCTGGTCGGGAGTTTTCACCGGCTGCTTGTTCGGGCCAAAGCCCCACAGGTTAACCAGCGGGCCGACGGTGATATCCATCGCGCCGTTGGTTTTATAGCCCACCCGCAGCGATTCGGTGACAATATCCGCCATCGCTTCGCTCACCGGCCAGGGGGAGGTGCTCTGGGACTGGTTAAAACGCATCAGGGCAGAGTCATTTTTATAGGTGGACATCAGCTGGTCGTCACCATCCAGCTGGGACTGGATCTTACCGCGTAGCTCTTCAGCCCGGGCAGCAGAGAGATCAATCACGCTGACGCGCCAGAAGGTGCCCATGGTTTTCCCTTCCAGCACCGTTGCGGCGGTGTCGGCCTTAGCCGGAGGAGCGGGGGCATCGCACGCAGACAACATAAACAGTGTCGCCAGAAAGCCGACACGCAGAAAAGTAATTTCCATTCGTTATTATCCTCAAGCCTGAGACCGGCAAGAGTACACTAAAAAGCAGGCTTTGTAAGGGGCTGATAGTAAGACCAAAAAAAGGGGCCAGTTGGCCCCTTTTGCAATACTGCGTAAGACTTAGAACTGGTAAACCAGACCCAGGGCTACGATGTCATCAGTGCTGATGCCTGCACGGTCGGTGAAGGAGTTATCATCCAGCAGGTTGATTTTGTAATCCACATAGGTGGACATGTTTTTGTTGAAGTAGTAAGTCGCGCCAACATCAACATATTTCAGCAGATCCTGGTCGCCATAGTTATCGATGTCCTTACCTTTGGACTGCAGGTAAGCCACGGATGGACGCAGGCCGAAGTCGAACTGATACTGCGCAACCACTTCGAAGTTCTGGGCTTTGTTAGCAAAACCATAGATTGCATCGCTACGGCTGGACTTAGAGTCACCGAAACGGGTCGCATTGTAAGTCTGGGAGTACTGCGCGGCCAGGTAGAGGTTGTTCGCGTCATATTTCAGGCCGCCGCTGTACACGTCAGCACGGTCACCTTCGCCGTAAACGCCAAAGGCATTCTGGTCTGCGGTACGTTTGGAAGACGCTGCTGCCGCACCGACGCTGAAGCCTTCGCCCAGATCATAGGTCAGGGAGCCGCCGAAGCCGTCACCGTTCTGTTTCAGAGTGCTACGACCGGTGTCGTTTTCACCGCTGACGCTGCCGTTTTTACCCTGGTACTGCAGAGCAAAGTTCAGGCCATCAACCAGACCGAAGAAGTCCTGGTTACGGTAGGTAGCAACACCGTTACCACGGGATTGCATGAAGTTGTCGGAACCGTAGGTGTCGCCGCCGAATTCTGGCAGAACGTCGGTCCAGGAAGTGACGTCGTAAATCACGCCGTAGTTACGACCGTAGTCGAAAGAACCTGCTTCAGCGAATTTCAGACCTGCAAAGGCCACACGAGTCCAGGACTGGTCGTCGCTCTCGGTGGTGTTGCCCTGAATCTGGTATTCCCACTGACCGTAACCAGTGATCTGATCGTTAACCTGAGTTTCGCCTTTGAAGCCGAGACGCATGTAGGTCTGATCGCCATCAGCGCTATCGTCATCAGAGAAATAGTGCAGACCGTCTACTTTGCCGTAGAGATCTAATTTGTTGCCGTCTTTGTTATAAATTTCAGCCGCATTTGCTGCGCCTGCTACCAGCAGTGCTGGTACCAGGAGGGACAGTACTTTAACTTTCATTATTTTAACCCTCTGTTATATGTCTTTTATTACCACTGCTTACTGATTAACCCTCTTAACCAGTCGGCAAGTTCATTCTCCGCAAAAATACAGAATAATCCAACAAGAATATGATACGAAAACTTTTAAGATGTTTCATATTGCCGTATAGATGTTTCATTTTGTAAATTTGAGGGAACTTTTTTGCCGCACAATAAGTTAAAAAATAAAGCACCATAAATCAAAATCTTAAAATTAATATTTAAAATCATTAACTTAACAAAAAATTTATTATAGCACTGATTGCCAAAACAAAAAGGCAGCCGGCTACTAAAATATCTCTCGCTATCATCATTAACTTTATTTATTACCGTCATTCAAATTTGAATGTCTGTTTATCCCGAATTGAACCGAATGCAATGCATTCGGTTTTTTTTTACCCTTCTTTACGCAAATTTAAAATATCTGTGCTACCCACCCGAAACTATAACGACTATTAATTAAATCTTAGGGTGCTATTTTTAGTCCTGAAAATTGAACGGGTAATTTAATTTCTTGTTTATTCGTGCTATTTTTCCACTATATTGTTAGTTATTTGTACAATTATGGTTTAACCGTACAGATTTAAGACAATCCTTTTCGTCTTGCGCAACAGGACGAAAAAGTCAGCCCCGGAAGTAGCGTGAGGCTGGAAATTCGATTATTACGCTTTATACTGCCCTATTCGCCTGAAGCGCAGCCATAACGGGTTAACCACATCAATGAGTCAGTCTGAAACCACAGCCGCGAACAAATTCTCCCTGCTTCCGGGCAGCATTACCCGTTTCTTTCTTCTATTGATCGTTGTGCTGTTAGTGACCATGGGCGTGATGGTGCAGAGCGCGGTGAACACCTGGTTAAAAGATAAAAGCTATCAGATTGTCGATATCAGCCACGCGCTGCATAAACGTATCGACACCTGGCGCTACGCAACCTGGCAGATTTACGACAACATCGCCGCCACGCCGACAACCGCATCCGCAGAAGGGCTGCAGGAGACGCGGCTGAAGCAGGATGTGTATTATCTGGAGAAAACGCGGCGCAAAACCGAAGCCCTGATTTTCGGTTCGCACGACAGCGCCACGCTGGAAATGACCCAGCGCATGTCGACCTATCTTGATACGCTATGGGGAGCGGAGACCGTTCCCTGGTCGATGTACTATCTCAATGGTCAGGACAACAGCATGATCCTGATCTCCACCCTGCCGCTAAAAGATCTCTCCTCCGGTTTTAAAGAGTCGTCGGTGGGCACCGTTGTCGACTCCCGTCGCGCAGAGATGCTGCAGCAGGCCAATGCCCTGGATGAGCGTGAAAGTTTCTCTTCCCTGCGCCGCCTGGCCTGGCAAAATGGCTACTACTTTACCCTGCGCACTACCTTCAATCAGCCAGGGCATCTGGCAACGGTGGTGGCCTTCGATCTGCCGATCAACGATCTGATCCCCCCGGATATGCCGCTTGAGAGCTTCCGCCTGGAACAGGATTCCTCGGGGCAAAACCTGCGCGCGCCGACGGACAAAGAGAGCCCCGAAAGCGTCTCGATCTCCTTTAACGGATCGAAAATCGAGATTGCCTCCTCGCTGAACACGACCGGTATGCGCCTGGTCTGGCAGGTCCCTTTTGGTACCCTGTTGCTGGACACCCTGCAAAATATCCTGCTGCCGCTGCTGCTTAATATCGGCCTGCTGGCGCTGGCGCTGTTTGGTTACACCACCTTCCGCTCGCAGCCAGGCCGCCAGAGCGATGCCCCCGTCGCCGCAGGTACCAGCAACGAGCTGCGCGTGCTGCGCGCGCTCAATGAAGAGATTGTCTCGGTGCTGCCGCTCGGCCTGCTGGTACACGACCAGGAAGCCAACCGCACGGTGATCAGCAACAAAATCGCCGATCACCTGCTGCCGCACCTGAATCTGCAGAACATCACCAGCATGGCCGATCAGCATCAGGGCGTGATTCAGGCCACCATTAATAATGAGCTGTATGAGATCCGCCAGTTCCGCAGCCAGGTGGCGTCACGCACGCAGATCTTTATCATTCGCGATCAGGATCGCGAGGTGCTGGTGAATAAAAAGCTCAAACAGGCGCAAAGGCTGTATGAGAAGAACCAGCAGGGCCGCGCGGCCTTTATGCAGAATATTGGCGATGCCTTTAAACTGCCTCTGAAGGCGCTGGCCAGCGAAGCGGCCCAGTTAACCAGCCCGGAAAGCCTGCAGCTGTCGGGGCATGCCGATACGCTGGTGCGGCTGGTGGATGAGATCCAGCTCGCCAATATGCTGGAAAATGACAGCTGGAAGAGCACCGCAACGCTGTTCTCGATTCAGGATCTGATTGATGAAGTGGTGCCGGAAGTGCTGCCGGTGATCAAGCGTAAGGGACTGCAGCTGCTGATTAACAACCCGCTGCGGGCCAATGATGAACGCCACGGCGACCGTGACGCGCTGCGTCGTATTCTGCTGATGCTGATCCAGTACGCGGTGACCACCACCCAGATCGGCAAAATTACGCTTGAGGTGAGCAGCGATGAATCAGCCGATGACCGTCTCACCTTCCGTATCCTTGATACCGGTGAAGGGGTTACGGCCAGTGAAATCGACAACCTGCACTTCCCGTTCCTGAATGATACTCAGAGCGATAATTACGGCAAAGCCAACGCTCTCACCTTCTGGCTGTGCGATCAGCTGGCGCGTAAGCTTGGCGGCCACCTGAATATTAAAGCCCGTGAATCGCTGGGCACCCGTTATTCACTGCACGTCAAAATGCCGGCCACGCCGCAGGAAGCAGAGGATGATGAGGGCCTGCTGGACGAGGTAGTGATCATGGTGGATGTGACGTCGAATGAGATCCGCAGTATCGTGGTTCGCCAGCTGGAAAACTGGGGTGCGACCTGTATTTCCCCGGACGAAAGGCTGGCAAGTCAAGAATATGATCTCTTTTTAACGGATAATCCGTCTAATCTTACTGCCTCAGGCTTGCTTTTAAGCGATGATGAGCCTGGCGTGCGAAAAATTGGCCCCGGCCAGGTGCGCGTCAACTTTAATATGAGCAATGCGATGCAGGAAGCTGTACTACAACTAATAGAGGAGCAGCTGGCGCAGGAAACGATCCCGGAATCCCCACTGGGCGGCAATGAAAATGCCGAACTGCAGGCCAGCGGCTATTATTCTCTCTTCGTAGACACAGTACCAGATGATGTTAAGAGGTTGTATACTGAATCCGCCGCGAACGACTTCGCAGCGCTGGCTCAGACAGCACACCGGCTCAAAGGGGTGTTTGCCATGCTTAATCTGGTTCCAGGCAAGCAATTATGTGAAACGCTGGAACATCTTATTCGTGAGAAAGATGCCGCCAGCATAGAAAAATACATCAGCGACATTGACGACTATGTCAAAAGCTTGCTGTAGCAAGGTAGCCCTATACATGAACAATATGAACGTAATTATTGCCGATGACCATCCGATTGTACTGTTCGGTATTCGCAAATCACTTGAACAGATCGAGTGGGTGAATGTAGTCGGCGAATTTGAAGATTCCACAGCACTGATTAATAACCTGCCAAAACTTGATGCGCACGTGCTCATCACCGACCTTTCCATGCCTGGAGATAAATACGGTGACGGGATTACGCTTATCAAATACATCAAGCGTCACTTCCCAAGTATTTCGATCATCGTGCTGACCATGAACAACAACCCGGCAATTTTAAGTGCCGTTCTGGATCTCGATATTGAAGGGATTGTCCTGAAACAGGGCGCACCAACCGATCTGCCAAAAGCGCTGGCCGCGCTGCAGAAAGGGAAGAAATTTACCCCGGAAAGCGTCTCCCGCCTGCTGGAAAAAATCAGCGCTGGCGGCTACGGCGACAAACGTCTGTCGCCGAAAGAGAGCGAAGTGTTGCGTCTGTTCGCCGAAGGTTTCCTGGTTACCGAGATTGCCAAGAAGCTGAACCGCAGCATCAAGACCATCAGTAGCCAGAAAAAATCCGCGATGATGAAACTGGGCGTAGAAAACGATATCGCCCTGCTGAACTACCTCTCTTCCGTGACGCTGAGTCCTGCTGATAAAGAGTAGTTGTGCAAAACGCCGGGTGGCGCTGACGCTTACCCGGCCTACACTGCCCGTAGGCCCGCGCAAGCGAAGCGCCGCCGGGCAATAAAAAAAGCCCAGAAATGGGCTTTTTTTTATCCCCGCGTCTTCCTCACCCGCTCCGCATACACCGACAGCGTCTGTTTGAGCACGTCCAGCGTTACCGGCTTGGAAAGACAGCTATCCATTCCCGACTCCAGGCAACGCTGCTTCTCTTCCGCCAGCGCGTTAGCGGTGACGCCCACCACCGGCAGGGTCAGGCCCAGTTGGCGAATACGCTGGGTCAGGCGATAGCCGTCCATGTTCGGCATGTTCACATCGCTCAGAACGATGTCGATGTGGTTTTTACTCAGAACGTTCAGCGCGTCCACACCATCATTAGCGGTTTTGCACTGATAGCCCAACGAGCCCAGCTGATCGGCCAGCAGACGACGGTTAATTGGATGGTCATCCACCACCAGGATCATCATGTCTTCATTCAGCGACTGCGCCGATTCCGGCGACGGCAGCGCCGTCGAGCCATCGCCTGCATCCATTTCCACGCGGTAGATCCGCGCCAGCAGCGCAATCAGTTCGTGCGGCGAGGCTACGCTGTTCACCCACTCACCATGGGCGCGCTCCTGGGCAATACCGATATGGCGACGGCAGAAGATCACCGCTGCTTTGCCCTGCCACGGCTGCTTCAGCTCATCGTCGGTGATGAGCATATCTTCCGCGTCCGGCGTTTGTCCGGCGTAGCGCGCCACGCGAATACCGTGCGGCGTCAGAAGGGATTCCAGGTAGGCATACAGCGAGGCGTTATTGACCGCCAGCCAGCAGCGTTTGTCGCTTAATCCATCCACCAGCCCAGTGGTCGGTGACTGCGCCGCATAGAGCGGAATGCGGATGGTGAACTGGCTGCCCATACCCGGCTCAGTATCCACCGAGATATCGCCGTCCATCATGCTGATCAGTTTTTCACAAATCGCCAGCCCCAGCCCTGTACCCTGGAAGTTTCGCTGAACTCCCGTCCCCACCTGGAAGAACGGGTCGAAGAGTTTGACCACCTCTTTGGCCGGAATACCTACCCCGGTGTCACGCACGCGAATGCTCAGGTAGTCCCCTGCCCTGGAGACATGCATTACAATGCAGCCCATGTCGGTGAACTTAATGGCGTTGCTGAGCAGGTTGGAGATCACCTGTTGCAGGCGCATTGGATCGCCTTGCAGCGATACCGGCACGTCCGGTTCAATAAAGCAGTACAGCCCCAGCTGCTTACGCACCACCAGCGGCAGGTAGTTGGCGCTGATATGGTTCATCACCTCGCGTGGGGAGAATTCACGCGGTTCAATTTTCAGCTGCTCGGACTCGATCTTGGAAAAGTCGAGAATATCGCTGATGATTTTCAGCAGCAGGCTGGAGGAGTTATTCATCGCCGTCACCAGACGGTCAACGCCCCGCGGCAGCTCTTTGGTCTGCAGCAGATCGAGGTTACCGATAATCCCGTATAGCGGGGTGCGCAGCTCGTGGCTGACGGTGGCGAGGAACATCGATTTCGACTGGCTGGCCTGTTCAGCCGACTGAGCCATATCCTGCAACGACTCTTCCATTTTGACGCGCGCGGAGACATCCACCAGCACGCAGATGGCGACGTTCTCATTGCGATAGCGCGAGTGCACAAAGCTGATCTGCAGGTTGGTGTTGCTGCTGGTCAGCACGTCGACGAAGTTGACCTGCTGCCCGCAGATAATTTGCGTCAGCCGTTGCCGGTCCTCATGAGTCAACATATTCAGGTAGTTATGCGCCAGCTCGTTACTGAGGATATTGGTGCCGTCCAGGGTGCGCAGAATACAGATCCCTACCGGCGCAGAGGCAACAATCTTGCGGTTAAACTGCTCATGCTCTTCGAGGCGCTGGGCGTCGATTTCCGCCGGGATAAAGATTTTGCGCTCGTACATCCGCGCGAGAGTAAACAAGGCAATCCCCACCAGCACGTTCAGCAACACCGAGTTGAGGATCAGCATGCGGATACGCTCCAGCACCAGATCCACCGGCACGGAATAGACGATGCTCAGCGACGAAGGCGGCAGGCTCTTTTTCAGCACCAGGTCGCGGAAACCGGAGGTATAACCAAACCAGGAACGCTCCTGCATCCAGCGAGGGTCAACCTTGAGGCGGGTTTCCGGCCCCGCCAGCGAGATAAGCGCATGGCCGTTTTCATCGAGAATGGTCACGCCCATTGGCAAATTGCCAGGGGTGAAAAAGTTTTCCATGCGGATAGTCTGCTCGGTGCCGAGCATCGCCTGCAGGCGGTTTGCCAGGTAGACCGGCGTCATCGCGTAGAAGTACCCTACTCCTGGACGTGGGCCCTGGCTGATCCAGAACAGATTATTGCTGCGCTCATCCTGCGGGGCATTCCGGTATTTCATGATCCGCTCGTGCAGGCTTTTCAGGGCGTTGTCACGATCCACCGGCACGTCACGCAGGCCAAAGTTGGCCATACAAAGGTTTTCGCTGCCAATCAGAAAGACCCGGTTCAGATCGTAGGCTGCCGAGAAGTTGTCGCGCCAGTAGCGCATAAACCAGGCCAGCGACTCCAGCGAACCTCGCCATGCTGAACCCATCGCCGAGCAGTCAGAATCGGGGAACAGCGGCTCAAAATTGGGCACCTCGGTTTTGCTGTCGCGCCCGCGGCTGGCCAGTACGCCATTTTCTGCCGTCAGACGGTTCTCAGCGATATACTTGAGCTCCTTCATGACGTCGGCGGTGCGCTGAATATAGCGCTGGGACTGATCGTAACTGAGGTTGAACTCCTGACGGATCTCCGACTCCTTCTGGTGCAGCGCGTTGACGATGTAAAACACCGAAAACAGGGCGATCAGCACCCAGATCAGGAGCGCCAGCGCCCGAAATAGATAGCGAGAGACTTTCAGCGTGGTTCGAAAGGAGACGAGGTATTTCAAGGGGGCGAGGCTCCGCCATCAGGGTCAAAAGGAATGGCTTAAGGTAGCGGTAAACGGGCGCGGTCGCAATGTTCGGTTGTCTGCAATTGCGTGTAGCTGCAAAAGAAAAGGGCCGGAGACCGGCCCTTTATCGTCAGATGACATTACTCTTCAGCGTCATCCGCTACATCGTCGTCGGTGTCGGCTTCGGGTGCGATCTCATCATCACCTTCCGCTACGCTGCCGTCGATAGAGTCGAGCTCTTCGTCATCCACCGGCTCAGCAACGCGCTGCAGACCCACCACGTTTTCATCTTCCGCGGTACGGATGAGGATCACGCCCTGGGTGTTACGGCCCACCACACTGATCTCTGACACGCGGGTACGCACCAGCGTACCCGCATCGGTGATCATCATGATCTGGTCGGTATCATCAACCTGCACCGCACCAACAACGGAGCCGTTACGCTCGGTCACTTTGATCGAGATAACGCCCTGCGTGCCGCGGGACTTGGTTGGATACTCGTCCTGGGCAGTACGTTTACCGTAGCCATTCTGCGTAACGGTCAGGATCGCTCCCTCGCCGCGCGGAACAATCAGGGAGACGACGCTGTCTTCGCCCGCCAGTTTGATGCCGCGCACGCCGGTCGCGGTACGACCCATGGCGCGCACTGCGCTCTCTTTGAAGCGCACGACTTTACCGGCGGCAGAGAACAGCATCACTTCGTCGGAACCGGAGGTCAGATCCACACCAATTAGTTCGTCGCCTTCGTTCAGGTTGACGGCAATAATGCCGGCAGAACGCGGACGGCTGAATTCGGTCAGGGCGGTCTTCTTCACCGTGCCGCTGGCGGTCGCCATAAACACGTTCACGCCTTCCGCGTACTCGCGAACCGGCAGAATAGCGGTGATACGCTCGTTCTGCTCCAGCGGCAGCAGGTTGACGATTGGACGTCCACGCGCGCCACGGCTCGCTTCCGGCAGCTGATAAACCTTCATCCAGTACAGACGACCCCGGCTGGAGAAGCAGAGGATGGTGTCGTGGGTGTTGGCCACCAGCAGGCGGTCAATAAAGTCTTCTTCTTTAATACGTGCCGCTGACTTGCCTTTACCGCCACGACGCTGTGCTTCGTAGTCGGTTAACGGCTGGTACTTCACGTAGCCCTGGTGAGACAGGGTCACAACAACGTCTTCCTGGTTGATCAGGTCTTCGATGTTGATATCAGCGCTGTTCGCCGTGATTTCGGTGCGACGCTCATCGCCGAACTGATCGCGGACCAGCTCCAGCTCTTCACGGATCACTTCCATCAGACGATCGGCGCTGCCCAGGATATGCAGCAGTTCAGCAATCTGTGCCAGCAGCTCTTTGTACTCGTCGAGCAGTTTTTCGTGCTCAAGGCCGGTCAGTTTCTGCAGACGCAGATCCAGAATCGCCTGAGCCTGCTGCTCGGTCAGCCAGTATTTGCCATCGCGAATACCGTACTGCGGCTCCAGCCACTCAGGACGCGCGGCGTCGTCACCGGCACGCTCCAGCATGGAAGAGACGTTGCCCAGATCCCACGGCTGCGCGATCAGGCCCGCTTTCGCTTCGGCAGGGGTTGGTGCACGACGAATCAGCTCGATGATCGGATCGATGTTCGCCAGCGCAACCGCCAGCGCTTCAAGGATGTGCGCGCGATCGCGGGCTTTACGCAGTTCGAAAATGGTACGACGGGTCACCACTTCACGGCGGTGACGCACGAACGCGCTCAGAATGTCTTTCAGGTTCATGATCTTCGGCTGACCATGGTGCAGCGCAACCATGTTGATGCCGAAGGAGACCTGAAGCTGAGTCAGGGAGTACAGGTTGTTAAGAACCACTTCCCCTACCGCGTCACGTTTGATCTCAATCACGATGCGCATGCCGTCTTTGTCAGACTCATCACGCAGCGCGCTGATCCCTTCAATACGTTTCTCTTTAACCAGCTCGGCAACCTTCTCGATCAGGCGCGCTTTGTTCACCTGATACGGAATTTCGTGGACGATAATAGTCTCACGGCCGGTTTTCGCGTCGGCTTCGACTTCGGCGCGGGCACGAATATAGATCTTGCCGCGACCGGTACGGTACGCTTCTTCAATACCGCGACGGCCATTAATGATGGCGGCGGTCGGGAAGTCCGGGCCCGGGATGTGTTCCATCAGCCCTTCAACGCTGATCTCTTCATCGTCAATATAGGCCAGACAGCCGTTGATCACTTCCGTGATGTTGTGCGGTGGAATGTTGGTGGCCATACCTACGGCGATACCGGAAGAACCGTTTACCAGCAGGTTAGGGATCTTGGTTGGCATCACATCAGGAATGCGCTCGGTGCCGTCGTAGTTATCGACGAAATCAACGGTTTCTTTTTCCAGATCGGCCATCAGCTCATGGGCGATTTTCGACATACGGATTTCCGTATAACGCATCGCCGCGGCGGAGTCGCCGTCGACAGAACCGAAGTTACCCTGACCATCAACCAGCATGTAACGCAGTGAGAATGGCTGTGCCATACGGACGATGGTGTCATAAACTGCAGTATCACCATGGGGGTGATATTTACCGATTACGTCACCAACGACACGGGCAGATTTTTTGTAGGCTTTATTCCAGTCATTGCCCAATACGTTCATGGCGTATAGTACGCGACGGTGTACCGGCTTAAGTCCATCGCGGACATCCGGCAGCGCACGGCCAACAATGACCGACATCGCATAATCCAGATAGGAGCTCTTCAGCTCTTCCTCGATGTTAACCGGTGTAATTTCTCTCGCAAGGTCGCTCATCTAACCGCTATCCCTCTACTGTATCCCGGATTCAAAGGTCGGAAATTATAACACACCCGCTCAGGTTTAAACTAATTTGCTTTGTTATCCTGATATACTTCCTCGTCTTTAAATTACGGAGTAAAAGCGTCCATGAATGCGGAAAAATCCCCGGTGGCTCCCAACGTTGACCATGAAGAGATCGCTAAATTCGAAGCCGTCGCCTCGCGCTGGTGGGATCTTGAAGGTGAGTTCAAACCCCTGCACCGCATTAACCCCCTGCGTCTGGGCTATATCGCGGAGCGTTCCGGCGGCCTGTTCGGTAAAAAGGTGCTCGATGTAGGCTGCGGCGGCGGCATTCTCGCCGAGAGCATGGCGCGCGAAGGCGCCACGGTGACCGGACTGGATATGGGCTTCGAGCCGCTGCAGGTGGCGCGACTGCATGCGCTGGAAAGCGGCATTCAGGTAGAGTATATGCAGGAAACGGTTGAGGAGCACGCCGCAAAGCATGCCCATCAGTTTGACGTCGTCACCTGCATGGAGATGCTGGAGCACGTTCCCGACCCGCAATCGGTAGTCAAAGCCTGTGCGGCGCTGGTAAAGCCGGGCGGTCAGGTGTTCTTCTCCACTATCAACCGCAACGGTAAGGCGTGGCTGATGGCGGTGGTCGGCGCGGAGTACGTGCTGCGGATGGTGCCAAAAGGTACGCATGACGTGAAAAAATTCATCAAACCGGCGGAATTACTGAGCTGGGTTGACGGCACGTGGCTGAAAGAGCAGCACATGACCGGTCTGCATTACAATCCTCTGACCGACAAGTTCAAACTGGCGCCGGGCGTGGACGTGAACTACATGCTCCATACCACCGCAAAAAAAGACTAAGAATATCCACTCTTTTTCTAACGAATGCGCAACCCCCCGTTGCGCATTTTTGACCACCCGTTGAAGAAATCAGCAGTCGATCAAATTTTCATTTTTTTTTCTAAATTATTGACATCACGTCCAGGCCTTACGGTACGAGGACTTACGCTTTTTTACGCTTTGACAACCTCAATTTAACCTCAAAATCAACTCTTGTACTGAAAAGAATCCTTACTAGAATACTCACCATCTTGCGTTATGCTTAATGCGAAACCCCTATATATAGTATTTATCCACAACAACCTGTGGATAAACGGGGGATATTTCTTTTTTTCACGGACAGGTAAAAACCCACATGAATCAGAGTCTGCTGGTGACAAAGCGCGACGGTGCTACCGAGCGTATCAATCTGGACAAAATCCATCGTGTTCTCGACTGGGCAGCAGAAGGACTGAACAACGTATCTATCTCCCAGGTTGAACTGCGCTCCCACATCCAGTTCTACGACGGCATCAAGACCTCTGATATCCACGAAACCATCATCAAAGCGGCAGCGGATCTCATCTCCCGCGAAGCACCGGATTATCAGTACCTCGCTGCCCGTCTGGCCATTTTCCACCTGCGTAAAAAAGCCTACGGCCAGTTTGAGCCGCCAGCGCTGTTCGATCATGTGGTGAAGATGGTTGAGCTGGGCAAATACGACACGCATCTGCTGGAAGACTACACGGAAGAAGAGTTCAAGCAGATGGACGGGTTTATCGATCACTGGCGTGATATGAACTTCTCCTACGCCGCGGTAAAACAGCTGGAAGGTAAATACCTGGTCCAGAACCGTGTGACCGGCGAAATCTACGAGAGCGCCCAGTTCCTCTACATTCTGGTCGCCGCCTGCCTGTTCTCTAACTACCCGCGTGCAACCCGTCTGGAATACGTGAAGCGTTTCTACGATGCGGTCTCCACGTTCAAGATTTCTCTGCCTACGCCAATTATGTCCGGCGTGCGCACCCCAACCCGCCAGTTCAGCTCCTGTGTGCTGATCGAGTGCGGCGACAGCCTGGACTCCATTAACGCCACCTCCAGCGCCATCGTGAAATACGTTTCCCAGCGCGCCGGTATCGGCATCAACGCCGGTCGCATTCGCGCGCTGGGCAGCCCAATTCGCGGCGGTGAAGCGTTCCACACCGGCTGTATTCCGTTCTACAAACACTTCCAGACCGCGGTGAAATCCTGCTCTCAGGGCGGCGTGCGCGGTGGTGCAGCGACCCTGTTCTATCCGATGTGGCACCTGGAAGTTGAAAGCCTGCTGGTACTGAAAAACAACCGTGGCGTGGAAGGAAACCGCGTGCGTCACATGGACTACGGCGTTCAGATCAACAAGCTGATGTACACCCGTCTGCTGAAAGGCGGCGACATCACCCTGTTCAGCCCATCCGACGTTCCGGGCCTGTATGACGCCTTCTTTGCCGATCAGGATGAGTTTGAGCGCCTGTACGTTCAATACGAAAACGACGACAGCATCCGCAAGCAGCGCGTGAAGGCGGTTGAGCTGTTCTCGCTGATGATGCAGGAGCGTGCCTCCACTGGCCGTATCTACATCCAGAACGTTGACCACTGCAACACCCACAGCCCGTTCGATCCGGTCGTTGCCCCAGTGCGCCAGTCCAACCTGTGCCTGGAGATCGCCCTGCCGACCAAACCGCTGGAAGATGTGAACGACGAAAACGGCGAGATCGCCCTCTGTACGCTCTCCGCGTTCAACCTGGGTGCGATTAACAGCCTCGACGAGCTGGAAGAGCTGGCGGTGCTGGCGGTACGTGCCCTGGATGCGCTGCTGGATTATCAGGATTACCCAATCCCGGCGGCAAAACGCGGTGCAATGGGTCGTCGTACCCTCGGCATTGGCGTGATCAACTATGCCTACTGGCTGGCGAAAAACGGCAAGCGTTATTCCGACGGCAGCGCCAACAACCTGACGCACCAGACCTTCGAAGCCATTCAGTATTACCTGCTGAAGGCCTCCAACGATCTGGCTATCGAGCAGGGTGCCTGCCCGTGGTTCAACGAAACCACCTACGCCAAAGGCATTCTGCCGATCGACACCTATAAGAAAGACCTGGACGCGATCGCCAACGAGCCGCTGCACCTGGACTGGGAAGCGCTCCGTGAGTCCATTAAAACCCACGGCCTGCGTAACTCCACGCTCTCTGCCCTGATGCCGTCCGAGACCTCCTCGCAGATCTCCAACGCCACCAACGGCATCGAGCCGCCGCGCGGCCACGTGAGCATCAAAGCCTCGAAAGACGGGATCCTGCGTCAGGTGGTGCCGGACTACGAGCTGCTGAAAAACAACTACGAGCTGCTGTGGGAAATGCCAAATAACGACGGCTACCTGCAGCTGGTGGGCATCATGCAGAAGTTTATCGACCAGTCGATCTCTGCGAACACCAACTACGATCCGTCACGCTTCCCGTCCGGGAAAGTGCCGATGCAGCAGCTGCTGAAAGACCTGCTTACCGCCTATAAATTCGGCGTGAAGACCCTGTACTATCAAAACACCCGTGACGGTGCGGAAGATGCGCAGGACGATCTGGCCCCGTCCATTCAGGATGATGGCTGCGAAAGCGGCGCATGTAAGATTTAATGTAAATGCCGGGTGGCGCTACGCTTACCCGGCCTACGATTTTGTTTGCCCGACCTACAAAATCTCTCACAGGACACACTCATGGCATACACCACCTTTTCACAGACGAAAAACGACCAGCTCAAAGAGCCGATGTTCTTCGGCCAGCCGGTCAACGTGGCACGCTACGATCAGCAAAAATATGACATCTTCGAAAAGCTGATTGAAAAGCAACTCTCCTTCTTCTGGCGTCCGGAAGAAGTTGACGTTTCCCGCGACCGCATCGACTTCCAGGCCCTGCCGGAACATGAAAAGCACATTTTCCTCAGCAACCTGAAGTATCAGACGCTGCTGGACTCCATCCAGGGTCGTAGCCCGAACGTGGCGCTGCTGCCGCTGATCTCTATCCCTGAGCTGGAAACCTGGGTCGAGACCTGGGCGTTCTCCGAGACGATCCACTCCCGCTCCTACACCCATATCATCCGTAATATCGTCAACGATCCGGCGATTGTGTTCGATGATATCGTTACCAACGATCAGATCCTGAAGCGCGCGCAGGGTATTGCCCACTTCTATGACGACCTGATCGAGATGACCAGCTACTGGCATCTGCTGGGTGAAGGCACCCATACCGTGAACGGTAAAACCGTCACCGTGAACCTGCGTGAGCTGAAGAAAAAGCTCTACCTGTGCCTGATGAGCGTTAACGCCCTGGAAGCGATCCGCTTCTACGTCAGCTTCGCCTGCTCCTTCGCCTTCGCGGAACGCGAGCTGATGGAAGGCAACGCCAAAATCATCCGTCTGATCGCCCGTGATGAAGCCCTGCACCTGACCGGCACCCAGCATATGCTGAACCTGTTGCGCAGCGGCGTGGACGATCCGGAGATGGCCGAGGTTGCTGAAGAGTGCAAGCAGGAGAGCTATGACCTGTTTGTCCAGGCGGCACAGCAGGAGAAAGAGTGGGCGGAATACCTGTTCCAGGGCGGCTCCATGATTGGCCTGAACAAAGATATTCTCTGCCAGTACGTGGAGTACATCACCAACATCCGCATGCAGGCTGTGGGCCTCGACCTGCCGTTCCAGACCCGCTCCAACCCAATCCCGTGGATCAACACCTGGCTGGTGTCCGATAACGTTCAGGTGGCGCCGCAGGAAGTGGAAGTCAGCTCCTACCTGGTCGGTCAGATTGACTCCGAAGTCAACACCGACGATTTGAGCGACTTCCAGCTCTGATGAGCCGCGTGACGCTTCGTCTTACTGGCACAGAACTCCTGTGCCAGGAAGAACACCCTTCCCTGCTCGTTGCGCTGGAATCCCACCAGATTGAGGTCGAATACCAGTGTCGTGAAGGCTATTGCGGCTCCTGCCGCTGCCGCCTGGTGACCGGTCAGGTCGACTGGATCACCGAACCGCTGGCCTTCATCAACGAAGGGGAAATTTTGCCCTGCTGCTGCCGGGCAAAAGGTGATATCGAAATCGAAATGTAACCCGGTCAGTAGCTGCTTTTACTGGCCCGGGCGCTGCCGGATCTGAACAGCGCCAGCCGCTCGTCCAGCGCTCCGGTATAGAGCATGGTATCGACCCCGACGGCAACAAAGTTCGCCCCCCACGCCAGACAACGCGTCGCCATCTCAGGCTCCACCGCCAGGAAGCCCGCGGCTTTACCCGTGTGTCGGATCCGGCGGATCGCCTGCTCGATAATGGCCTGCACCTGCGGATGACCGGCGTTGTCGGGATAGCCCAGCGAAGCCGACAGATCGGCCGGACCGATAAACACCCCGTCAATTCCTTCCACCTCCAGAATCGCATCCAGATTATCCAGTGCGGCTTTGCTCTCCACCTGAATAAGCAGGCACAGCTCGTCGTTGGCCCGGGCCATGTAGTTCTCCACCCGTCCCCAGCGCGCCGCCCGCGCCACGCCGGCCCCCACGCCGCGTA
Organism: Leclercia adecarboxylata; assembly: GCF_006874705.1. Taxonomy (NCBI): domain Bacteria; kingdom Pseudomonadati; phylum Pseudomonadota; class Gammaproteobacteria; order Enterobacterales; family Enterobacteriaceae; genus Leclercia; species Leclercia adecarboxylata. The sequence goes on from NZ_CP035382.1 coordinate 373,377, forward strand.
CGCCCAGCGGCGGATAGCGCGTAGCGGAGACGATCTCCCGGGCCTGTTCGGCGCTGTCGACCATTGGGATCAGCAGCGTCCTGGCCCCAATATCCAGCACCTGTTTGATCAGGCTGCGGTCACCGTCAACCGGGCGTATCACCGGCTGGCTGGCATAAGGGGCAATCGCCTGCAACTGGTGGTAGAGATCCTGCACCGTGTTCGGCGCATGCTCCCCGTCGATTAACAGCCAGTCGTAGCCAGAGGTCGCCGCGATCTCCGCCATATAAGATGAGGTGGAGCTCAGCCACAGCCCGATCTGCGTTTCCCCGTTACGCAGAGCCTGCTTAAAGGGGTTGGAAAGAACGTTTTGCATAATAAGTCCCTGATATTAATGATGTACGCGATCGGCCTGCGGCACGCTGCGGGTCACGCCCAGCACCAGAATCGCCAGTGCGCCGAGGATCGCAATCCCGGCCAGCGCCAGCAGCCCGGCAGCATCGCTGCCAAATACGGTCTGGGCTTTCACCCGGATAAGCGGAGCGAGAAAACCACCCACTGCGCCAAACAGATTGACGAAGCCAATCCCCGCCGCCAGCGCGGTGCCGGAGAGCAGCTGCGTCGGCATGGTCCAGAAGACCGGCTGCACGGCGATAAACCCGACCGCGGCCACGCACAGCGCCACCATCGCAAGCCACGGCGATACCAGCCCTGAGACGCCCACTCCAATACCGGCGGCCAGCAAAGTCAGCGTGGCGATGTTGCGCCGCTCGCCGGTGCGGTCGGAGTAGCGCGGGATCAGCCAGGTGCCAAACAGCGCCGCAACCCACGGAATAGCGGTCACCACCGAGGCGGTGAAGCCCACTTTGGTGCCGAGCAGGGCCGCCACCTGGGTCGGCAGGAAGAAGATCAGCCCGTAGACGGCGATCTGGATAGTCATGTAGATAAACGCCAGCTGCCAGACCCGACCGTTGCGCAGGGCATCGCTCAGCCGGGACGTGGCCTTGCTCTGTTCCTCCCCCGCCAGCTGATTAATCAGCACCTGCTTCTCCTGAGCAGTGAGGAACCGCGCCTGCTGCGGGGTATCGTCCAGCCAGAAGAAGGTAAAGACCCCTGCCCCCACGGCAATCAGCCCTTCGATAATAAACATCCAGAACCAGCCGGGATGGCCCATAAAGCCGTGCATTTCCAGCAGCGCCCCGGAGAGCGGCGATCCGAGCGACAACGCCAGCGGCGCGCCCATGTAAAACAGCCCCATGATGCTGGCGCGGTTGCGCTGGGGGAACCACTGGGAGGTGAGGTAGATCATGCCGGGGAAGAAGCCTGCCTCCGCTGCCCCCAGCAGGGTGCGGATCAGCAGAAACTTACTTTCCGTGTCGGCCCACACCATCGCCGCGGAGAGGAACCCCCACAGCAGCGTGGTGGTGCCAATCCATGTCCGTGCGCCAAACTTGCGCATCAGCAGGTTAGCGGGCACCCCCAGCAGGGCGTAAACCACAAAGAAGATCCCGGCGCCCAGGGCATAGGCTTCGTTACTGAGCCCGGTATCAATCTGGTAGCTCTCTTTGGCGAAGCCGATATTAGAGCGATCCAGAAATGCCAGCACGTAGAGCGCCAGCATGAACGGGATCAGGCGGGCGCGGTTTTTCCTGACCACGCTGTCGAGCAGAGTCATACTCATGGACAATCCTCAGTAAAAGGTGACGCCACGCCGAAGCGCGGCGCGACGGATTAGTGGCTGTAAGGACGCTTCAGGGCACAATCGCGGTTCAGCTCGACGCCGAAGCCGGGTTTATCCAGCACCGATTTGTGGATGCGGCCATTCACCGGCACCGGTTCATCAAGCAGGATCGGATCAAACTGCGGACGCAGCGTCGCGCAGTCCGGGCTGGTCATCAGGAACTCGCTGAACGGCGTGTTGGTGAAAGTGATCACCGCATGGTGGGAGTAAACCGACGAGCCGTGCGGCACCACCAGCTGTCCCCGCGCTTTAGCGATAGCGGCGATCTCCACCAGGGTGGTTAAGCCGCCGCACCAGCCAACGTCCGGCTGCATGATATCGATCCCGGTTTCGGAGAGCGTGCGGAAGGATTGCAGGGTGCCGTGGTGCTCGCCGCTGGTCACCATCATTCCCGGCGGGGCATTGCGCTTCAGTTCGCGATAGCCTTCGTACTGCTGCGGCGGGAGGCACTCCTCAATCCACTTCAGGTTATAGGGCGCGCAGGCGTGGGCCAGTCTGGTGGCGTAATTCACGTCCTGGCTCATCCAGCAGTCGAGCATCAGCCAGAAGTCCGGACCGCATTTCTCGCGGTACTCCGCCACCATTGCCGCGTCCTGGCGGATCCCGGCGTCGCCATCGTGCGGCCCCCGGTGGGTCGGCATTTTGCCGCCGATAAAGCCCATCTCTTTCGCCAGGTCCGGCCGCGCGCCGGTAGCATAAAAGCGGATCTCATCCCGTACCGCACCGCCGAGCAGCTTGTAGACCGGCAAGCCGACCACCTTGCCGAACAGATCCCATAGCGCCAGGTCGATGCAGGAGATGGTGTTCAACACCAGCCCGCCGGATCCAGCGTAATACATGGTCGCCCCGAGCATCTGGTCGTGAATAAGCTTGATGTCGCTGACGCACTTGCCTTCAATAAAGCGGCTGAGGTGCTTCTCAACGATAAAGCAGCCCATCTCTCCGGCGGTGGAGACCGCAAAACCGGTCTGGCCGTTGTCGGCCTCCACTTCGACAACCAGCGTGCCGAGGACGTTAATGCCGAAGGACTGACGCGACTGTTCATACTGCGGATATTTACTCATTGGGGTGGCAATGTGGTCGTCGATCCAGTGGTTGGCCCCCTGGTCGTGATAATCACCACCGCCTGCGCCCTTCTCTGCCGTAGCGCCGCCGGTAAACCAGGCACGGATCTGTTTAATCTTCGGTAGGGTCATGATGTTCTCCATATTATAAGGCTTGATCGAAGGGGCTTTTCCAGCCCAGTAAACGGGAAATATCTTTCGCGCAGGCAATCGCTTTACCGGCCAGGTAATCGCGGTTGTCCTCGTTGATCTGCAGCCGGGTACCCACCACCGAGATTGCCGCGGTAAGGTCGTTGCTGGCGTTAAAGACCGGCGCCGCCACGCAGCGCACGTCGGGGTAGTCTTCCCCGTTGTCAAAGCTCCAGCCTCTGGCGCGAATGCGTGCCAGCTCGTCGCGCATCTGCCCGGCGCTGGTGATAGTGGTAGGGGTGACCCGCTCCCAGTCCAGGCTGGCAATAATGGCCTCCTGCACCCGCTCGGGCTGCCAGGCGAGCAGGCATTTGCCAATCCCCGAGCGGGAGAGCGACAGGCTTTTCCCCTCGTGGGAACGCACGCTGATGGTTGCGGGCGACTCGATTTTGAGGATGTAGTAAGCGCTGCCGTTATCGATAATGCCGAGATGGCACAGCAGGCCGCTCTCGTCCATCAGCTGCGTCAGGCGCGGGCGCGCCATCTCACGCAGATCCATCCGGCTGACCGCATGGCCCGCCAGCTCCACCAGCCGGGTCCACAGGCAGTAGTTGTCCTGGCTGTCGAGGCTGAGAAAACGCTGTCTTCTCAGTTCACCCAGCAACAGATAGGCAGTGCTTTTCGGGATCCCCAGCGCGTCGATAATAGTCGCGGCGCTACAGGGCCCCAGACGGGCAATGGTGTCGAGAATATCGATGGCGCGGGTCAGCGCCGGTACTTTGGTTGATTCCAACATGCTGGACTCCAGTCCTGAATACTGGAATCAGTGTTGCGGCTGAGGGCGGGTTTATTTGTGAGCGAGTTCAAATCGCCGGAGGGTTCCAGCCAGCTGGACAAACAGCAGGATAAAATTGTGACGAACAGCGCAGAAAAAAACAGAGCGAGTACAACAGGTTGGACAACAACGCGCCGGACGGGAGCCCGGCGCGCAAAAATCACGGCAGGAACAGCGTCTCGACGACGTTGATCCAGCCATGTTCAGTGGCCACCGGCTTGCCGTTCAGCCAGCGACGCAGCATGTTAAGCGCCATCATCGCGCAGACCTCCTGACGGACTGCCAGGCTGTAGCGCGTTGTGCTCATCTTCACCCGCAGGGCGTGGGTGCCTTCCGGGGTAGCCAGGGCAAAGTTGAGATGATCTTCTTCCGCACCCGACACCGCTAACGCCAGACCGGCAAAATGTTTCACGCGCCGCTCGGCCACCCAGTGGGCAGTTTGCGCCAGGGTCTCCTCCTGGGAAGGCACCACCTCGCTTGCCAGCAGTGGAGCGCTTACCCGCGAGAGCTGTAACGCCAGCAGGCCACCGGTAAATTGCTCGCTCAGGGTCAGGCTCAGCTGGCGGGCCTGTAGATTGCGGGCGATTTGCGCCGGGAGTCCTTCGGTGCCTTCGAAGATCAGGTTCTCACCCGCCACGCGCTGCACCTCAGGCCACAGGGCCAGCATTGCGGCCTTCTCGGTGGCCGGGCCGGTTAATTTCAGTTCGATAATCGGCATGGAGGAGCGGTAGCCCATCGTCACGCCTGGCGGTAACACCAGATGATCGAGACTCTGCGCCAGGTCGCTCTCCGAGCGGCCAAAAGTGGTGAGTCGTAAACAGATCGGGGGTTCCGGTAAGGTAAAACGCTGCCGCAGACGCGGCAGGATCTCTTTTTCCACCATCACCTTAAATTCGGACGGAACGCCGGGGGTGAAGAACATCAGGCAGCGATTAAGCTGAACGGCAAAGCCGCAGGCGGTACCGACAGGGTTATCAACCAACTCCGCGCTGGCCGGAATTTCTGCCTGTTTGCGGTTGCTGGGAGCCATCACTTTGCCGCGATCGCTGAAGAAATGCTCCATATGGCTGAGCCACTCGGTATGCAGCACCAGCTCTTCGCCTTTCGCCGTGGCGGCGGCCAGCGCGCTCAGGTCATCGCTGGTGGGGCCGAGGCCCCCATTTACAATCAGCACATCCGCCTGTTCGCTACGTTCACGCAGGACGTTGACCAGCGACTCCAGCGAGTCGCCCACCGTGTTACGCCGCGTTAGGGGTAATCCTTGCTCAAAGAAAATATCCGCCAGCCAGGCCGCATTGGTATCAGTGATTTGTCCATACAGCACTTCATCGCCAGTGGACAGCATCTCCACGTTTATCATTGTGTTCTCCCGCATTTGTGGTGAAAACACTATAGCGCAATCGGCTGTGGGGGGAAGAGAGAAACAGGCGCGGCAGAACGCCGCGCCGGGAGATCAGAAGCCTGCGCTTACGCCCACGTACGGGCCATCAGCGACGGCGTTGTCGCGGTTGCCGTCTTTGCCCGCCAGGTTAAGGTAACGGTAGCCCGCTTCAATGGTGACAGGACGCATGATGGTCCAGCGCGCACCCGCGTTGGCCTCTTCGTAGCTATCGATACCGCTGGAGAGGGAGTCCGGAGAGTAGTAGTACTCGCCAAACAGACCAAAGCTGTTGCCAATTTTCCACTGCAGACCACCGCCTACCGCTGCCGCATAGCCTTCATCGCTGTCTTTCGGGTTGGTGTAGATGCCTTTACCGCCCACGGTGGCAAGGAACGGACCGAGAGGCACGTTCAGACCCAGACCGATGCTGGCCACGTCACCCTCATCGTCGTTATTGGTCCAGTTGCCGCTCGCGGCCAGACCCGACGTTTCGGTGCCAAAACCGACGCCAACGTTGGTGTAGTCCTCACCGGCCTGGCCGCTGATGGAAATTGCGTTCGCTGCCGCAGAAACGAACATCAGGCCGCCGAGGCCCAGTAATGCCACTTTTTTCATTGTCGTGATCCCGCACAATTATTTAGATAACTTCCAAAAACGCGTGATTTTAACGTGAGTCAGCCTGCGATCAACGCTGTGGTGAGATAATAAAAAAATAAGTTTGTAACGAGTTGATACTTACAGGATTTAACAATGTTAAATCCTGAGAAACAGGTTACGCCCGGTTACCTTGCGTCCGATCAATACCTGCCCTGACGCATTTCTTTAGATTAACTTTTGCTCAAAACGGAAATTTACCGACTAATACTCACACATCAGGGAGAAAATATGAGCAAGAAAGGTTTAACCACCGCATCCGGCTGCCCCGTTGTTCACAACAATAATGTTGCCACCGCGGGCCCACGCGGACCGATGCTGCTGCAGGATGTCTGGTTCCTGGAAAAACTGGCGCATTTCGACAGAGAGGTGATCCCGGAACGTCGGATGCATGCCAAAGGCTCAGGCGCCTACGGCACCTTTACCGTTACCCGGGACATCACCGCCTTTACCCGTGCAAAGCTGTTCTCCGCTGTCGGTAAAAAAACCGATCTCTTTGTGCGCTTCTCCACCGTGGCCGGTGAACGCGGCGCCGCCGATGCGGAACGTGATATCCGCGGCTTCTCCATCAAGTTTTACACCGAGGAAGGTAACTGGGATCTGGTCGGCAATAATACCCCTATTTTCTATCTGCGCGATCCGCTGAAGTTCCCGGATCTTAACCACGTGGTGAAACGCGATCCGCGTACCAACCTGCGTAACCCGACTTACAAATGGGATTTCTTCTCTCAACTGCCGGAAACGCTGCACCAGCTGACCATTGACTTCAGCGATCGCGGCCTGCCGTGCTCCTATCGCACCATGCACGGCTTTGGCAGCCATGCGTTCAGCTTTATTAACCACAACAACGAACGCTTCTGGGTGAAATTCCACCTCAAGTCCCAGCAGGGTATTGCTAACCTGCAGGACGATGAAGCCAAACGCCTGGTTGCAGAAGATCGCGAGAGCTCACAGCGGGATCTGTTTACCTCTATTGAAAAAGGCAACTTCCCGCGCTGGACGTTTTACGTGCAGATCATGCCGGAAAGCGATGCCGCGAAGGTGCCTTACAATCCGTTCGATTTGACCAAAGTCTGGCCGCACGGCGACTATCCGCTGATGGAGGTGGGTGTGCTGGAGCTGAACCGTAACCCGGATAACTACTTTGCGGAAGTTGAGCAGGTGGCGATGTCGCCCGCTAACGTGGTCCCGGGGATTGGCTTCTCGCCGGATCGCATGCTGCAGGGGCGCCTCTTCTCCTACGGCGATGCCCACCGCTACCGTTTAGGGGTAAACCATCACCAGATCCCGGTGAACGCCCCGCGCTGCCCGTTCCATAACTACCATCGCGACGGCGCGATGCGCGTGGATGGCAACAGCGGCAACGGCGCCACCTATGAGCCAAACAGCTTTGGCGTGTTCCAGGAACAGCCGGACTTTAGCGAGCCGCCATTGTCGCTTGAGGGTGCCGCAGACCACTGGAACCATCGTGAAGATGCCGACTATTTCAGCCAGCCGCGCAAGCTGTTTGAACTGCTGAGCCCGGAAGAGCACCAGCGAATGTTTGAACGTATCGCCGGGGATATGCAGGATGTACCGGCGTTTATTCAGGCACGCCAGATTGCCCTGTTCAGTGAGGTTCATCCTGACTACGGAGCGGGTGTCCAGGCGGCACTGATGCGCTTAGCCGAAGAGAAGTAAAAACAGAACGGGAGCTCAGGCTCCCGTTTTTTATTGCATGACTAATGTCTGGCCTGCTCGACAATCTCGGGTGCCAGCCCGGTCAGTTGGGTGACGATCTCGGGCGGCAGGCCCTTTTCCAGCATAGCCTTCGCGATGCGAAGCGCCTCCTGTTCAATGCCTTCCGCTCTCCCCTGACTTAACCCCTGACTTAATCCCTGAGCCATGCCCTCTTCCCGGAGAAATTGCGCAATATTCATTAACGTCTCCTTATGCTGATGATCCTTCGTCCTGTGTGCTAATGCCTGCAAAAACGCTGCAGGATCGGCGGTATGGCCGGCCTGAAGAAGATAGTTGAGCAACGTTTTAAGCTGGGCGTTGCCAGTGTATCCCAGCGCCAGGAGCCTGACCAGTTGCTCATGGAGTTCCAGCATGTCCCGCTGCCGGACATGCTTTTGCAGCAGTTCCAGCATCGCAATCCGCCGGTGTTGCATGATGCTTTCGTCGGGTAGACAGGTGATGTCAATCAGGGGAAAGGCCCCGGTGTAGAGCGATTCCGCCTGTTCAGGCACCTGAAAGCCATCAAGCCAGCGCAGCGACCATGGGTAAGGCGAGATCCGGCCATGATAAAACAGCATTGGGATCACCAGCGGTAGCTCCCGGTGCCCTTTGTCGAGATGCCGCTGCATGGCGGCAATCGCATAGCGCATCAGGCGAAAGGCCATGTGCCGATCCGGGGAGCTTTGATGCTCGATCAGCACATAAATATACCCGGCGCCGGAAGCGGTTTTCACGGACCAGAGGAGATCGGCGTAGCTGAGACGAAGATCCTCTTCGACAAAGCTGCCAGACTCCAGCCGCAACGACGACAAATCACAGAGGGCGCGTAATTTTTCAGGTAAGTGAATCGCTAAAAAATCACGCGCCGTCTCTGCCTGCGACAGAATATGACGAAACACCGCGTCATGCGGCGTGGGTGTTGATGGGCTGTGCATATTTTCCCTTGCGTCAGTTCCTTTCGCCGGAAAATAGCACAGCGCGTGCTGCAGGTAAGCTTGTTGAGTTTCTTTCCCGAGCAGGCTCGCAAATCACCCTCTTAGCGACTGATGAACCCACTGTTGCAGGGCGCGTCGGGAGATCTTAATCCCGCCATTTTTGAGTTCAGCGGGAAGGACCAGCCAGTGCACCGGCTGCTGAAAGCGCGCCAGCTTATCAGCGACCCAGTGCGGCAGCTGCGCGATATCTGCCTCCGCTTCGCACTCGACGACCGCCACCGGACGCTGACCAAACTCGACATCATCGAGGGGAACCACATACACCTGGCTGACCTGAGGATGAGTGCCGATCACTCGCTCCAGTTCCTCGGGCTGGATCCCTTCTCCGCCGCTGAAAAACAGGTTATCCATGCGACCAAGGATCGTCAGGCGTCCGTCAATAATCTCACCGCGATCGCGGGTGGCGAACCAGCCCTGCGCGTTGGCGACGGTGACAAGCTGACCGTCACGCCAGTAGCCGCTGGCCATGCTGGCAGCCTTTAACCACACTTCACCCTCCACCAGCTTCACTTCCCGGCCCGGCAGCGGATAGCCGACATCCGCCAGGCCATCCGCCTCTTTGGCGCAGACCGTGGAGGCGAACTCCGTCAGGCCATACCCGCACCAGCTGCGAATGCCCCGGCTGGCAGCCCGCTGGGTTAACTCTCCGGGGATCGCCGCGCCGCCCAGCAGCACCGCTTTTAACGCCACCTCGTCTCCGCCGTTAAGCAGCCGCCAGAGCTGGGTCGGCACCAGCGAGGCGTGGGTGCACCCCTGGAGCATCTGTTCCAGGGGCTGTTTTTCGCAGACGGTCAGGCGGGCACCTGCCAGCAACCAGCGCCACAGGATCCCTTGCCCGGAGACATGGAACAGCGGCAGCGAGAGCAGCCAGTCGTCTTCTCCGGCATAGGGCAGAAGGGCCAGCACGCCTTCGGCGCTTGCAAGGTGGGCGGCACAGGTGTGCACGGCCGCTTTCGGCAGCCCCGTCGAGCCCGAGGTTAAGGTCATGGTCGCCAGCCGGTCCGGCTGCCACTCCGCGCCCGCACTCCCCTGCAACTGATCCAGCGACAGGGCTGAGAGGCCCGAATAACCGCCATCGCCGTTGAGTACCAGCGCAAAGCGCAGCGTCAGAGGCGGGAGCATGATCTTCAGTACGGAACGCGGCAGTTGCGGGTTCACCGGCAGGATCCGCGCCCCGCACTGGAGCAGCGCCAGCCACGCCAGCAGCGTGTCGGGATGATTATGCGCCTGCAGCATCACCCCGTCCCCTTCCCTTACCCCCTGCTGCACAAAGCCGCTCGCCAGGGCATCGGTACGCTGGCAGAGTTCGCGCCAGGTCAGGCATGCACCGTTAAGCCGCAGAGCCGGTTGTTCAGCTTTGCGCGCGCACCAGTGCCGCCACGGCCAGTCGGAAAAGATCATAGCAGCGGCTCCAGCGCCTCGCGTTCCAGACACTGCAAGGTGTTGCCCGGCCAGGGCCGCAGCAGTTGCGCCTGCATCAGGTTCAGGGTATCCAGGCCGGGAACGGTATCCGGCGTGAACTGAGCGGCAATGCGCGCCAGCTGGGTCAGACCGAGGCTCGACTCAATCGACGAGCTGATCACCGCCGTCAGCCCGAGGGCGTGGGCCGCCGTCACCTGCTCACGCACCTTCGCGATGCTGCCGGTGAGCGTGGGTTTGATCACCACCGCCCGAACGCCCGGCTCGGCAATCCATTCGAAATCGTCCTCGCGCAGGCTTTCATCCCAGGCGATGGCAATCCCTGTCTCCCGGGCAAACGCCAGCGAGTCCGCGCGCGTTTTACAGGGTTCTTCCAGAAAGGCAATACGATCCCGGTAGGCCGGGTTAACGTACTTCGCAAACTGCTGCGCTTTCAGCGAAGTCCAGGCTCGGTTAGCGTCGAGGCGCAGACGCAAATCCGGGATGGCCTCCAGCAGCAGATTCGCCACCATGCCGTCGCGCACCGCTTCATAGAGACCAACCTTAATCTTCGCCACTTTTTCGCCCGGCATGGCGGCCAGTACGGCAAAGAGTTCGTCAGGATCCCCTGTACAGAGCGGGGCCGCGCGATAGTCGGCCTCTTCCGGCAGGGAGCCGTCGAGCTCCGCCAGCGCACAGCTGATGCCAAAATCCACCGCAGGCAGGCCGGGCAACAGAGGCTCTGCCCCTTCACCCCAGGCGATACTCCACGCCCGCAGCGAGGCTTCAGCCTCCTCCAGCGATTCGCGGCTGAAGCCCGGCAGGGGGGAAACTTCTCCCCACCCGTGCCGATCGCCCTGCTGCAGATGCACGAACAGACCGTCTCGGGTTTTTAACCGCCGTTCGCGCAGTACCACACCCGCGTCCATCGGTACCTGCCAGCGGTAGATCTGTACGCCGCGCATTACGGATTCCGTTTGTATTTACTGAAGTCCGGCTGGCGCTTCTCGTTAAAGGCGTTACGTCCTTCCTGACCCTCTTCGGTCATGTAGAACAGCATGGTGGCGTTACCCGCGAGCTCCTGCAGCCCCGCCTGCCCATCACAGTCGGCGTTCAGGGCCGCCTTCAGGCAGCGCAGCGCCATCGGGCTGTTTTGCAGCATTTCACGGCACCAGCGCACGGTCTCTTTCTCCAGATCGGCAATTGGCACCACGGTGTTAACCAGGCCCATGTCCAGCGCTTCCTGGGCGTTGTACTGACGGCACAGGAACCAGATCTCACGCGCTTTTTTCTGACCGACGATGCGGGCCATGTAGGACGCACCCCAGCCGCCGTCGAAGGAGCCCACTTTCGGGCCGGTCTGGCCGAAAATGGCGTTCTCTGCGGCAATCGTCAGGTCGCACATCATGTGCAGCACGTGACCCCCGCCGATAGAGTAACCGGCAACCATCGCCACTACCGGTTTCGGACAGGTGCGGATCTGGCGCTGGAAGTCGAGCACGTTCAGGTGGTGTACGCCAGAGTCGTCCTGGTATCCGCCGTAGTCGCCGCGCACTTTCTGATCGCCACCGGCGCAGAAGGCTTTTTCACCCTCCCCGGTCAGGACAATCACGCCGATATTATCGTCATAACGCGCATCCGCCAGGGCATTGATCATCTCCTTGACGGTAACCGGACGAAACGCGTTACGCACCTCGGGACGGTTAATGGTGATTTTGGCGATCCCGTCCGCCGATTTATGGTAACGAATGTCGGTGTAGCCTTCGGAGCAGTCTTGCCATTCCACCGGTGCGTAGAGCATGTTTTCATCAGGGTAGATCATAGAGTGTCCTTTATGGATTGACGGAGTATCTGAGCCAGACGCTCAGCCACCGCACCGGGGTTTTCCCGATGGGCGTTATGTCCGGCTTGGGGTATTGGATGGCCGATCGCGGGAAGTTCCCGGGCAATTGCCCTGAACTTGTCATCCCGCTCGCCATACAGATAGAAAAAATGGACCACGCACTCAGCGAGCGCAGCCCGTAAATCGGGTTGTTCGGCCAGGGACGTCGCCTGCAACATTGCGGCCAGCGTTGCGCCGTTATTGCGGCTGCGCAGGGTAACCAGCGCCTGACGTTGCGCTTCGGTTAACGAAGCAAATACCGGCTGTTGATACCAGTCGGCAAACACCGCCTCTAAGGGTTCATGGCGAAAACGTGCGGCCCAGTGGGCATCGGAGGCACGGCGGCTTGCGCGTTCATGATCATCACGCAGCCCTGGATGCGCCCCCTCAACGATCAGCCCCTGCAGCCCTTCCGGGCGCTGGCAGGCGTGATACATCGCAATGCGGCCGCCGAGGGAGTACCCTATCAGCCAGTATTTAAGTATGTTGTAACTAACAAGAGTGCGATTCAGCAGACCACTTACGTCACTGAAATCACGCCCCGCAATATGCGCCGAGTCGCCGTGTCCCGGCAGATCGAGATACAGCTGGGGAAAATCGCCCAGCCCTTCTCCGGGCAGCTGCCATTCGCGGCGATCGCCGGAAAAGCCGTGCAGGAACACCAGCCAGGGTTTTCCTGCCGAGCCGGCGCAGTGCGTCCCCTGCAGGATCACAGGTGGCTTACCTGCGCCAGCAGGTTCTGCAGCATCTGCGCCCCGTCGCTGTCGTTAACCACCACTTCGATCAGCGTTGCGCGGGGTTTGCTCCACGCCGTATTCAGAGCGCTCTCCAGCTCCGTCCAGCTGGTCGGGCGCTGATAGCGGAGGCTGAACATCGCCGCCGCATGCTCAAACTGCACGTTTTGCGGCATCAGATAGAAGCGTTCACGCTCACTCTGGGGCGTCGGCAGCAGGGAGAAAATCTGTCCGCCGTTATTGTTGATCACCAGCAGAACAAAGGGTGCAGAGGCCTGGCGTAACAGCGCCAGCGCGTTGAGATCGTACAGCGCCGAGAGATCGCCAATGATCGCCAGCGTCGGGCGGGCGTTGGCGCGCTGGACCCCGGCAGCGGTGGAGATCAGCCCGTCAATGCCGCTGGCGCCGCGATTACTGAACACCGGATAACCTGCCGGCAGGCAGGAAAAGGCATCAATCAGACGTACCACCAGACTGTTGCCGACAAACAGCTGCCCCTGCTCGGGGAGATAGTGACGAATACGGTGCGCCAGCTGCGCCTCGCCAAATTCTTCACTGTGCTGCGCCGTCAGCTCCCAGGCCTGACGGGAGAGTTCCGGGATCGCCGCGGCCCAGGGGACGCGTTTTTCCGCCGGATGGAGTTCCAGCCAGTCGGCCACATTCGAGATCAGCCGACGACCGCGATGATGCGCCGGATCAAGCCGTCCTTCCCGTGGATCCACCAGCCAGTACTCTTCGGGTGTGCAGGTGGTTTGCCATTGCAGCAGTCGTTTACCCGTCAGGCTGCCGCCCAGCTGGACCACAATCTGCGCCTGCTCCAGTTCGGTCACGGCTTTCGCATTGCCCAGCCACAGATCGGCGCACGGCAGCGGCTGCCCGGTCTGGGAGAGCACGTCGCCAATCAGCGGCCAGCCCAGGGTTTGCGCCCACTCCGCCGCCTTTTTCCCTTCCGCAGCGCTCATTCTGCCCGCGAGCACCACCCCGCGTTTTTGCCGCCAGAAGAACCAGTCGCGCTGTTTGGGGCTTGAAAGCTCTGCGGGAGCGCTCAGCCAGGGTTTATCGCTCTGCCACCAGTCGCCCAGCGCCTGCTGCCAGTCAAGATCGGTATCATCCATTTCGCCATACAGCGGCTCGGCAAAAGGACAGTTGATGTGCAGCGCGCCCGCACGCAGCGCGCCCAGCGCGTTATCCACCGTCGACACCAGCCAGCGGGCGGGAATATCCCGGGTCGGACGCGGCAATGACAGCGTTTCCGTGGGATGAGAGGCAAAGAGCCCCGGCTGGCGAATGGCCTGGTTTGCACCACAGTCGATCAGCTCCGGGGGACGATCCGCCGTCAGCAGCACCAGTTTTTCGCCGGTCAGCCCGGCTTCAATCAGCGCCGGATAGAGGTTCGCCACCGCGGTACCGGAGGTGACAATCACCGCCACCGGGGCGTTACTGGCTTTGGCCAGCCCCAGCGCCAGATGCCCGAGACCGCGCTCATCAAAATGGGTGTGATGAATAAAGGCGCGGTTTTCCGCAGCGGCCAGGGTCAGCGGCGTCGAACGCGAGCCGGGTGCGATGCAAATGTGCCTGACGCCATGGCGGGTCAGGGCTTCAAGGATCACCGCCGCCCAGCGCCGGTTAAAAGAACTCACTGACATGGAATTGTCCGGTATCAATATTGCGACTTAGTATAAATAATAGGAAAAGATGTAATTTTGATATGAATCGGGTATGTACGACTCAGTATTAATCCTTTAGGAGCAGAGAGCGCAGCCCGGCGGCTTTATTTTCAATCTCCTGCCACTCCTGCTCGGGATCGGAACCGCTGACGATCCCCGCCCCGGCGTACAGGCGCACGCAGGTCTCCTGCACCCTGGCCGAGCGCAACGCCACGCAAAACTCGCTTTGCGCTAATGACAGATAGCCGGCGGAACCGGCATACCACTCCCGATCAAAGGGTTCATTGCGGGCGATAAACTCCCGTGCCGCCTGACGCGGCAGACCGGCGACCGCCGCGGTGGGCTGGAGCAGCGTCAGGCACTGTTCATCGTCCGGCTGTTGCAGCGTGGTCCAGATGCAGCGGCGTAAATGCTGGACCTTGCGCAAGCGCACGACCTGCGGCGGCAGGACGTCAAGCACTCCGCCCTCGCGCTGCAGGCGCTGACAGATGTCCTCGACCACCAGCATATTTTCACGCTGGTTCTTATCGTCGTTCATCAACCAGTCGCCCAGGTGAGCGGCCTGCACCTCATCCGAATGGCTGGCGACCGTACCGGCCAGCGCTTCGGTGCGCAGCAGGGTTCCGCGCCGCCGCCACAGCCGTTCCGGCGACGAACCGAGAAAGGCATGAGTGGCATCAAGGCGCATCAAAAAGTGGTAGCACTGGAAGTTCACCCGACGGCTGGCGGCCATCAGGGCGGCAGGATTGACCGGCAGGCTGAAGTGCAGGTCCGTTGCCCGGGCCAGCACCACTTTGTCAAAGTCCCCCTGAGCAATAGCGTCGGTTGCGCGGCGGACTAACGCCAGCCAGCCGGATTTCTCCTGCCGCTGGGTTTCGCTCGTCACCGGCTGGACAACAGCGTCAACAGGCTGGCTCTCTTTAAGGGCGCCAATAAATTCGCGCGCGTGCCGGGCATCGTTTTTCAGCGAGGTGGCGCTGCAGAGAACCAGCCGCAGCGTCGCGGTTCCGCCGTTGCGTTGCCACAGCAGACGCGGCAGGAACAGGTCGCCCTGCACAGGCTCGAACGCATTAATGCCCACGACCCGAAGGTCAGGGAACTGCGGATAACCCTGTAAAAAATGACGGGCGGCAGAGAGAGAGGAGAAGTGTTGGGTCGCTCCCAGCGCGGCGTACTCTTCGTCGCCGTTACGCTGTTGCCAGTAGAAATGGGGGAAAAAATGCTGGGCATTCAGCCAGGCGAGCGGGTCAAACGCATCGTTGAGCGCAAAGGAGACATCGAGATGATGCAGGCCGGGTGCATCAGGAAAATCGGCGGCTAACTGGTGGCAAAGGCCTGCCAGCGCGGTGGAAATCGAGTGCACGCGAACTTCTCCCAGCTCAAAAACCTCACATTATACGGGGTAGTTGCCTGAAAAAGCAGTACCCCCTATTTGGCAGGGAGAAGCGTGCGTGTGTAGCGTTAACGGCGGGCGAGAAGAATACCGAGCACCAGACCGGCGGCGGCACCTACCCCAATACCCTGCCAGGGTTTTTCACGGACATAATCGTCTGCACGATAGACCGCTTTTTTAGCCCGATAATAGTAAGTGTCCGACGCCTGGCTGACGCGTGTTTTCACGTCGTGCAGTGCCTGTTCGGCACGCGCCTTCAGCTCAATGTACTTTTGATCGGCCGGATCGCCTGAAGAACGGAGGACCTCTTCCAGCGTTTCACTTAACAGCGTCAGATCGTCATCAACATGCGTTTCCGAAGATTGGAAGGACATAGTTTTCTCCTTGTGGTTGCATCAGTTCGCTAACTATAGACAATACCTGCCGATTCTGCCTGCTACGCTTGTTGTATCTCTTTCGCCATGCCGATATGCGGGATGCCATCTTCATCGTAGATGTCGGTCACCGGAAGAAAGCCAAAATGGGCATAAAATGCCTGCAAATGCGCCTGCGCACCCAGGTATAACGCCTTGTCAGGCCACTGTTTTTGGCAGGAACGCAGCGTCTGCTCCATCAGGGCGTATCCAAGCTTTTCGCCACGCGCCTGGCTGCTGACAATCACCCGGCCAATCACAACGGGGGAAAAATCGTCGTCGCTTTTCAGAATCCTCGCATACGCCACCAGCTGACTATCTTTCCAGCCGAGGATGTGCCGGTTTTCCCCCACCAGATCCTCGCCGTCGATGTCCTGGTAGGGACAGGTTTGTTCGACGACAAAGACGTCGCAGCGCAGCTGGAGTAACGCGTAAAGCGCGGGAACGGTCAGCTCGCTATGGTGCAGATCTTGCCACTGGATCATTGGGGTCTCCTTATCGTGTCGGTAGCCGTTATACTAATGACTTTTCGTCCCCGGCACAGAGGCTGAGTGCATTATGGAGCTGCTTTTTTTAGGAACATCCGCTGGCGTGCCCACCCGTACGCGCAACGTCACCTCAATTCTGCTGGATTTACAGCACCCGACCCGCGGCGGTTTGTGGATGTTTGACTGCGGCGAAGGCACGCAGCACCAGCTGCTGCGCACCACCAGCCATCCCGGCAAGCTGGATAAAATCTTCATTACCCACCTGCATGGCGATCACCTTTTTGGCCTGCCGGGCCTGCTGTGCAGCCGCTCGATGGCGGGCAACATCCACCCGCTGACCATTTACGGCCCGCCCGGCATTTGTGAGTTTGTTGAAACCAGCCTGCGGATCAGCGGCTCCTGGACCGATTACCCTCTCGAGATTGTCGAGATTAGCGCCGGGGTGGTGTTCAGCGATGACGCCTGGACCGTGACCGCAGCGGCGATGAATCACCCGGTAGAGTGTTACGGCTATCGCGTGGAGGAGCAGGATAAGCCCGGCGCTCTGGATGGCGCAGCGCTTGTTGCCGCCGGGGTTCCCTTCGGCCCGCTGTTCCAGCAGCTCAAGCGCGGGGAGCGCGTCACCCTGGACGATGGCCGGATAATCGATGGCGCAGACTATCTCTCCCCGCCCCGCCCCGGTAAGAAGCTGGCCATCTTCGGGGATACCGCCCCCTGCGAAAGCGCCCTTGCGCTGGCTCAGGGCGTCGATCTGCTGGTGCATGAGGCCACGCTTGAGGCGGCGATGGAGGAGAAAGCCAACAGCCGCGGCCACAGCTCAACGCGTCAGGCGGCCAGGCTTGCCTGCGATGCGCAGGTAAAAAGGCTGCTCGTCACCCACGTCAGCTCCCGCTATGACGCCGAAGGCTGCGCCATGCTGCTGGCCGAGTGCCGCGCCCTGTTTGCCAACAGCCAGCTGGCAGAAGATTTTGCTACGGTGCGCGTTTAACGCTCTATTTTTCCCCGACTCTGCCGATAACCCTACCATGCAGGTATTTTTCACTTAGGGGCAAAAATGGATAACTTCCAGAAAGACATTGATGACAGGGCAAATCTGACCCTGTCGAACCGTTTTGAGCTGCTGCTGTTTCGTCTCGGCACATCTTTGAATGAAAACAAATCTGAGCTGTTCGGCATCAACGTCTTTAAGCTTCGCGAGATTGTGCCCATGCCAGCCTTCACCAAACCGGCGGGGATGAAATCACCCCTGATGGGAATGGTCAATATTCGTGACCAGGTGATCCCGGTTATCGACCTCGCAGCCGTCGCAGGCTGCAAGCCGACGACGGGGCTGAATATTCTGCTGATCACCGAGTATGCCCGTAGCGTGCAGGCCTTTGCCGTGGAGTCGGTCGAAAACATTATGCGACTGGACTGGAAACAGGTGCACGCGGCAGAAACCGCCGTCAGCGGACGCTATATCACCAGCATTGCCTGCCTGGACGAGAAGACCGATACCAACGATCTGGCGATGGTACTGGACGTTGAGCAGATCCTGTATGACATCACCCCGGCCAACCACGACCTGCATGCTACCGACCTGAAGACCACCAAATTCAATATCAAGCCGGGTGCCGTGGCGATTGTGGCGGAAGACTCCAAAGTGGCGCGCTCGATGCTGGAGAAAGGGCTGCAGGCAATGCAGATCCCGGCGCTGATGCACCTCACCGGCAAAGAGGCGTGGGAGAAGATTAACGTCCTGTCGGCCCAGGCCCAGGCGGAAGGCGTGCCGATCACCGATAAGATTGCGCTGGTGCTGACCGACCTTGAGATGCCGGAGATGGACGGCTTTACCCTGACGCGCAAGATCAAAACCGACGCCATCCTGAAGGACATTCCGGTGGTAATCCACTCTTCCCTTTCCGGCAACGCCAACGAAGATCATATCCGCAAGGTGAAAGCCGATGGCTATGTGGCGAAGTTTGAGCTGAACGAGCTGTCATCGGTGATTGAAGAGGTACTGGATCGGGCAACGAAGAAGATTGATGGGCCGTTGATTAGCCGTAAGCAGTTGGCCTGATTGGCGCTCTTTTGCCGGGTGGCGCTGCGCTTACCCGGTCTACAATACCCGTAGGCCCTGCAAGCGCAGCGCCGCTGGGCAATAAAAAAACCCGCCGAAGCGGGTTTTTTGTTTTTACATCAGCGGCATCGCGTGCTGCACGATGGTGATCAGCGGCTGCGGATAGATACCGAAGATCAGTACCAGCAGGGCAGAGATCAGCACCACAATACCACCAGCGCTGTATTGCCAGTTGCCTGGCGCATCGCGGTTGAGCTGCTGAGGCGCGCTCAGGTACAGGCTCACGGCAACGCGCAGGTAGTAGTAGAGACCAATCGCGGAGCCGATAACGACACCCGCCGTCAGCCACCACAGACCGGCCTGCACACCGACAGCCAGCACGTAGAACTTACCGATAAAGCCGAGCGTCATCGGGATACCCGCCAGCGACAGCATCATCACGGTCATGACCGCAGACAGGATCGGACGGTGCCAGAACAGACCACGGTAGGAGAACAGGGAATCTGCATCCGGGCCACGGTACGGGCTGGACATCAGGCTCACCACGCCGAACGCGCCGAGGCTGCTGAACAGGTAACCGGCCAGGTAGACACCCACGGTTTCCATCGACATGGAGCCGCTCTGCAGCGCAATCAGCGCTACCAGCAGATAGCCCAGGTGCGAGATGGAGGAGTAACCGAGCAGACGCTTGATGTTGGTCTGGCTCAGCGCCATCAGGTTACCGAAGATGATGGAGACGAAGGCAATAATACCCAGCACCACGCGCACCGCTTCGCTCTCGCCTACCGGTGCGTACAGGAACAGACGCATCACCACGCCGAAGATAGCGATTTTGCTCGCCGTCGCCAGGAAGGTGGATACCGGCGCCGGAGCACCCTGGTAAACGTCTGGCGTCCACAGATGGAACGGCACCAGAGAGAGTTTAAAGCCGAGGCCAACAATCATCATGCCCAGACCCGCCAGCAGCAGCGGCTCATGCAGCATGCCGTCGCCGAGGCTCTTGCCGAGCGCCATGAAGGAGAGGTTACCGGACTGAGCGTAGATCAGCGCAATACCAAACAGCAGGAAGGACGAAGCAGCAGCAGACAGGATCGTATACTTGATACTCGCTTCCAGAGAGCGCTTCTGACGGAAGGCATAACCAATCAGGCCGAACAGCGGCAGAGAGATCAGCTCAATGCCGAGGAACAGCGCCGCCAGATGGTTAGCATTCGCCAGCAGAATACCGCCGAGGGCAGCAATCAGAACCAGCAGGTAAAACTCTTCTCTGTTGTCGTTGTAGCCTTCCAGCCACGGGTAAGCAAAGGTACAGGTCGCCAGGCTGGCTAACAGCACCAGCCCGGTGTACAGCATGGCGAAGCCATCAACGCGCATCAGCGGAGTGACATCCATCGCACCCGCCTGGCCAACAAACCAGAGGGAGACTAACGCAGCGTTCAGACCCAGAACCGCCAGCGTGGCATTCAGGAAGTGATTGCGTCGCCACGCAATGGAGAGCATCACAACCACCACCGTCAATCCGACGATCAGCAGCGGTAGCAGCGCAATCAGTTGTTGTGGAGTTATTGTCATGGCGATTTACGGCCTTGTAGTAGAAGCAGAATTAACAAACCACTGCTGGATGTTACCCATCGCGGAGTGCGAGGTATCCAGAATCGGCTGCGGATAGAAGCCCAGCAGCACCAGCAGTACGACCAGCAGCAGGATGATGAACAGCTCGCGCAGCGACATCCCCGGCAGCTCTTTGGCAGCGATTTCGCTCTTCGCTTTACCGAAGTAGGCGCGGTGCAGCATCGCCAGCGAGTACACGGAAGCGAACACCAGACCAAAGGTGGAGATGACGGTAATCATCGGAACCACTTTGAAGCTGCCGAACAGGATCATGAATTCGCCAACGAAGTTACCGGTGCCTGGCATCCCCAGGGTAGCAACCGCGAAGAACATCGACATCGCTGGCAGCCATTTCATTTTGCCCCACAGCCCCCCCATCTGACGCATGTCACGGGTGTGCAGACGTTCATACAGCTGGCCACACAGGATGAAGAGACCGGCTGCGGACAGACCGTGGGCAATCATCTGGATCACCGCGCCCTGGTACGCCAGCTGGCTGCCGGTGTAGATCGCAATCAGCACGAAGCCCATGTGGGAAACGGAGGTGTAAGCAATCAGACGTTTGATGTCGTACTGCGTGAAGGCCATCCATGCACCGTAGAAGATACCGATCACACCCAGCCACATGGCAATTGGCGCGAACTCTGCGGAGGCATTCGGGAACAGCGGCAGTGCGAAACGCAGCAGGCCGTAGGCCGCAGTTTTCAGCAGGATGCCCGCCAGGTCAACGGAACCCGCCGTTGGTGCCTGGGAGTGCGCATCCGGCAGCCAGCCGTGCAGGGGAACCACCGGCATTTTCACCGCAAAGGCAATGAAGAAGCCCAGCATCAGCAGGTATTCAACACCGTGGGACATCGGCGTCTTCAGCAGGTCCTGATAGTTGAAGGTCCAGACACCGGTCGCGTTGTAGTGCACGAATACCAGCGCCAGGATGGCAATCAACATCACCAGACCACTCGCCTGGGTGTAGATGAAGAACTTGGTTGCCGCCGTGATACGCGTTTTACCGTCGGACGCCTTATGGCCCCACAGCGCGATCAGGAAGTACATCGGCACCAGCATC
The DNA here is from genome assembly GCF_006874705.1 of Leclercia adecarboxylata. NCBI lineage: Bacteria > Pseudomonadati > Pseudomonadota > Gammaproteobacteria > Enterobacterales > Enterobacteriaceae > Leclercia > Leclercia adecarboxylata. The sequence goes on from NZ_CP035382.1 coordinate 394,582, forward strand.
ATCTCCCAGAAGAAGAAGAACAGGAACATGTCGATGGCAAGGAACACGCCGATCACGCCGCCCAGGATCCACATCAGGTTCAGGTGGAAGAAGCCCTGGTATTTTTCGATTTCTCGCCAGGAGCACAGTACCGCCAGAACGCCGAGCAGACCGGTCAGCACCACCATCAGCAGCGACAGACCGTCAATCGCCAGGTGAATGGTAATACCGAAACGCGGGATCCACGGCAGAATGAATTCAGACTGCCACTGTGGGATCCCAGCGGACTGGGTCAGAGAGTAGCCGCCCTGCAACCAGAGTTGCAGGCCAAGCGCAAGCGTCAATCCCATAGTGATCAGCGCAATCCAGCGCGGCATCTTCACGCCAAAGCGTTCGGTCTGCCAGCACAGGAACCCACCGATAAAGGGAATTAATATTAGCCAGGGTAGTAACATGGCGATTTGCATTCCTTTTTAAGGCCCCCAGCAGGGGCCTGATTTTCAACGAATTCGAATAAAATTCACTTAACGACGATCAACGCAACACCATCAGCAGCGCCAGCACCACAACCGCACCGATGCTCATGGACGCCACGTACCAGCGCAGGTACCCGTTCTCGCTGAACAGCAGGCCTTTACCTGCAAAGCGGGAGAGGATCGCCGGGGTGTTCATCAGTGAGTTCAGCGGATCGCGTTTAATCAGCCACGCAATACCGAGGAAGGGTTTCACGAATATCATGTCGTACAGCCAGTCGAAGCCCCACGCGTTGTACCACCATGTGCCCAGCAGACGGCCTGGCGCACTGTTGGCAACGGCATTCACCAGCGTACGTTTGCCCAGCCACAGCCATGCAGCAATCAGGATGCCCGCAATCGCGACCACACCGGAGGTGATTTCAAGCGTCAGAACGCGACCGTGCTCAAGCTCGGTGGTGTCCGGCAGTACGCCCTGCAGCGGTGGCACAATCATCGCGCCAACGAAGGTGGAGAGTACCAGCAGCACAATCAGCGGCAGGTGGTGGGTGATCCCCTTCCCTGCGTGAGCGTGAATTTGTTCTTTACCGTGGAAGACGATGAAAATCATACGGAAGGTATACAGGGAGGTCATAAATGCACCGACCAGACCCGCAACCATCAGATTGATATGACCATTCGCCATGGCGCCCGCAAGGATTTCGTCCTTACTGAAGAAGCCAGCGGTAATCAGCGGCAGTGCCGCCAGCGCCGCGCCGCCGACCAGGAAGCAGACGTAAACCAGCGGAATGGATTTGCGCAGACCGCCCATCTTGAAGATGTTCTGCTCGTGATGGCAGGCGAGGATCACCGAACCGGACGAGAGGAACAGCAGCGCTTTAAAGAACGCGTGCGTCATCAGATGGAAAATCGCCGCGTCCCACGCCTGTACGCCCAGCGCCAGGAACATGTAGCCAATCTGGCTCATGGTGGAGTAAGCGAGAACGCGTTTGATGTCGGTTTGCACCAGTGCGGCAAAGCCTGCCAGCACCAGCGTCACCGCACCAACGATACCGACCAGGTGCAGGATTTCCGGGGTCATCAGGAACAGACCGTGGGTACGCGCAATCAGGTAAACACCGGCGGTCACCATGGTCGCGGCGTGGATCAGCGCGGAGACAGGGGTTGGACCCGCCATCGCGTCGGCAAGCCAGGTCTGCAACGGCAGCTGCGCGGATTTACCCACAGCACCGCCCAGCAGCATCAGCGTTGCCCACCACAGCATGTTGTTGCCTGCTTCGAAGTGCGCCGGCGCCAGTTCCACCATTTCGCGGAAGTTCAGCGTGCCCAGTTCGTTGTAGAGAATGAACAGCGCGAAGGCGAGGAAGACGTCACCCACACGGGTCACGACGAACGCTTTCATGGCCGCTGCGCCATTCTTCGGATCGGTGTAGTAGAAACCGATCAGCAGGTAAGAACAGAGACCCACGCCTTCCCAGCCCAGATACATCAGCAGCAGGTTATCGGCCAGCACCAGAACCACCATGCTGGCGATAAACAGGTTGGTGTAGGCGAAGAAGCGGGAGTAACCCTCTTCACCGCGCATATACCAGGAGGCGAACATGTGGATCAGGAAGCCCACGCCGGTGACCACGGAGAGCATGGTCAGGGAAAGACCATCCAGCACCAGGTTGAAACCGATATTGAAATCACCGACCGACATCCAGGTCCACAGCGGCACGCTGTAAGCCTGACGTCCGTTACTGAAGAAGTCGATACCCGCATACGCCGTAACCAGCGCAGCAAGACCGATAGAGCCCATGCCGACGGTGGCAGACAGATTCTCAGACCAGCGGCCGCGAGAAAACGCCAGCAGCAGGAAGCCGATCAGCGGAAAAATAATGGTTAAGGCAAGCATGTTCATCCACGCAACTCACTTACTGAATCGATGTTCAGGTTCTGGCGGCGACGGTGGAGCTGCAGTAACAGCGCCAGGCCAATACTCGCTTCGGCAGCCGCAAGGCTGATGGCGAGAATGTACATCACCTGACCATCGGTCTGGCCCCAGTAGCTACCGGCGACCACAAAGGCCAGCGCGGCAGCGTTGATCATGATCTCCAGGCCAATCAGCATAAACAGCAGATTGCGGCGGATAACCAGACCGGTTAAGCCCAGCACGAATAAAATCGCTGCGAGGATCAGTCCGTGTTGTAAAGGGATCATGCGCGTTCCTCCGTTTTTCTTTTCGCGCTGTCGTCCTTGCGGTTGCTCAGCACCTCGCCGGCACGCTCTTCGCGACCGACGTGGAATGCCACGACCAGGCCTGCCAGCAGCAGCATCGAGGCCAGTTCAACCGCCAGTACGTATGGCCCAAACAGGGTGATACCCACCGCTTTGGCGCTGATTGGCGTACCGTCGATACCCTGATCGTTCACACCCAGAATGGCGTAAACGATCACCGCCAGCATGATGGCCGACAGAATCGCCGGACCAATCCACACCTGCGGCTTCAGCCACTGACGTTCCTGTTCGATTTCCGAGCCGCCCAGGTTCAGCATCATCACCACGAAAACGAACAGAACCATGATGGCCCCGGCGTAAACGATGATTTCAAGCGCACCCGCAAAGTGTGCGCCCAGCGCAAAGAACACCCCGGAAATAGCCAGCAGCGAAATGATTAAATAGAGCAGCGCATGCACCGGGTTGGTGTGCGTAATCACTCGCAGCGTAGCCAGGATGGCGATCAGGCCACAGATATAAAAAGCGAATTCCATTGCCCCTCTCCTTACGGTAACAGGCTCTTGACGTCGATAGGCTTGGCTTCGTTCTCTGCTTCGCCCTTATCTTTGCCGTCGATTGCCATACCCGCCATCCGGTAGAAGTTATATTCCGGGTATTTGCCCGGACCGGAAATCAGCAGATCCTCTTTTTCGTACACCAGGTCCTGACGCTTGTATTCGCCCAGCTCGAAGTCCGGGGTCAACTGAATCGCCGTGGTCGGGCACGCTTCTTCACACAGACCGCAGAAGATGCAGCGTGAGAAGTTGATGCGGAAGAACTCCGGGTACCAGCGACCGTCTACCGTCTCGGCTTTTTGCAGAGAGATACAGCCTACCGGACAGGCTACCGCACACAGGTTACAGGCAACGCAGCGCTCCGAACCGTCCGGATCGCGCGTCAGCACGATACGGCCACGGTAGCGCGGCGGCAGATATACCGGCTCTTCCGGGTACATCCGGGTTTCGCGTTTGGCAAACGCGTGCAGGCCGATCATCCAGATACTGCGTACCTGGGTGCCGAAACCTACCAATAATTCTTTCAAGGTCATGATCTCAAAGCCCCTTATGGCTGCTGCCAGAGAATGACAGCCGCCGTTACCAACAAGTTGACGAGCGTCAGCGGCAGGCACACTTTCCAGCCGAAGGACATTACCTGGTCATAACGCGGACGCGGTAACGCTGCGCGAATCAAAATGAACATCATCATGAAGAACGCGGTTTTCAGCGCGAACCAGATGAACGGCGGTAAGAACGGGCCATGCCAGCCACCAAAAAACAGCGTTACCATCAACGCGGAAATGGTGACGATACCGATGTACTCGCCCACGAAGAACAGACCGAATTTCATACCGGAATATTCAATGTGGTAACCGTCGGCCAGTTCCTGTTCGGCTTCTGGCTGGTCAAACGGGTGACGGTGACACACCGCCACGCCCGCGATAGCAAAGGTCACAAAACCAAAGAACTGCGGGATCACGTTCCAGATATCGGCCTGGTTGTTGACGATGTCGGTCATGTTAAATGAACCGGCCTGCGCCACCACGCCCATCAGGGAAAGACCCAGGAACACTTCGTAGCTCAGGGTCTGCGCAGACGCACGCATCGCACCCAGCAGCGAGTATTTGTTGTTACTGGACCAGCCGGCGAACAGCACCGCGTAGACCGCGAGGCCTGCCATCATCAGGAAGAACAGGATCCCGATGTTCAGATCCGCCACAACCCAGGTCGGGCTGACCGGAACGATAGCAAACGCCAGCAGCAGCGAGGTAAAGGCGATCATCGGTGCCAGAGTAAAGATCACGCGATCCGAGAAACGCGGGACCCAGTCCTCTTTAAAGAACATCTTGATCATGTCCGCGACCAGCTGGAGTGAACCACCCCAGCCCACGCGGTTCGGTCCGTAACGGTTCTGGAACAGACCGAGCAGACGACGTTCACCGAAGCTCATGAACGCGCCGCAGGTGACCACCACCAGCAGAATAACAACCGCTTTCAGGATGCTCAGCAGGATGTCGATAAGATCGGGCGTAAACCAACTCATGCTTTTGCCTCCTGCAGGTTATCAAGACGCGCACCCGCCAGTACCGGCGCGATGCCAGGCATACCCATCGGCAGACCCACCTGCCCTGCTGTCAGACCTTCAGAGATAATCAGCGGCAGGCTGATTGTCTGGCCTTCGTAGCTAAAGCTGATGTTCGCGCCTGCGTTCACGCCAAGCTTAGCGGCATCAGCCGGGTTGAGCTTGATGTAAGGCTGCGGCATACGGGTCTGGAAGACCGGGGAACGCTGGGACATTTCGTCGCTACCGAACAGATGGTAGTACGGCGCGATACGCCAGTTGCCCTCTTCCGCCTGGAAGCTTGCCGGAACGGTGGAGAAGAACGCCAGACCGGTTTCGCTTGCTTCAATCAGACGCACGCCCGGATCGCCGTGACGCAGAGAACCGCCCACTTCAGCCTGGAACTTGTTCCATGCCTGCGGGGAGTTCCAGCCTGGCGCCCATGCAAACGGGATCTGTGAACGCGGCGCAGACGGCTGGTTGTTCCCTTCCATTGAGAAGGCGAACATGGTGTCTTTATCCTGCGGCTGACGCGGTTCGTGCACGCTAATGTTGGCACGCATTGCGGTACGACCGCTGTAGCGGTGCGGTTCACGGGCCAGTTTCTGGCCGCGAATACGGAAGCTCGCTTCCGGTGCCGCATCTTTAATGCCTGCCAGCTGTGGCAGTTTTGCCACGGCAGCGTCGATCACGTGGTCGAGCTGGGTCCAGTCCACTTCACGGCTCAGCACGGTGCTGTGCAGGGAGTGCAGCCAGCGCCAGCTTTCCAGCATCACGATGCTGTTGTCGTAGTACGCCGGGTCATAAACCTGGAAGAAGCGCTGGGCACGGCCTTCGTTGTTCACAACGGTACCGTCGCTTTCTGCGAAGCTTGCCGCAGAGAGCACCAGATGCGCTTTGTCCATGATCGCCGTACGCTGATGGTCGATAACCATCACCAGCGGCGCTTTAGACAGGGCTGCGTCCACGCGGGCAGCGGAAGCATGACGATGGAGGTCGTTTTCCAGCACCACAACCGCGTCAGCGGAACCGGATTCCAGTTCGCTTAACGCTTCTTCCAGAGAGCCGCCGCCAATCATGCCCAGACCGATGCTGTTTACCGCACGGGCAATCATGGTTACGCCAACGTCAGCACCGCGACCTTTAAGCGCTTTAGCCACGTTGGCTGCCGCTTCAATGATCTCTGCGCTACCGGCGTTAGTACCGGAAATAATCAGGGGTTTCTTCGCACCGGCCAGCGCCTGCACGATCACGTCAACCTTGTTCTGCAGATCGCGATCCATGCCTTCAACGGCCGGGGCGCTGTTGTCTAGCGCGTGAGCGATAGCAAATCCGAGGCGCGCCTGATCTTCAACCGGGGCACGGTAGGTCCAGGCCGCGATGTCGTCCAGACGGGTGTTGTCGACGTTAGTCACAAACAGCGGATGCTTGGCGCGCTGACCGATGTTGAGGATCGCCGCGATCTGCCAGTCAGCCACTTTCTGGGCTGCGGCCATTTCACGCGCTTTACCTTTCACCGCCTGACGAACCGCCAGGGCAGCGCGAGCGCCGGTCTGGGTTAAATCTTCACCCAATACCAGAACCGCATCATAAGATTCGATTTCGCGCAGCGCCGGAGTATGGACTCCGCCTTCGCGCAGCACTTTCAGCACCAGCTGCAGACGTTCCTGCTCGCCCTGAGCGATACCGGTGTAGAAGTTATCCGCACCCACCAGCTCACGCAGCGCGAAGTTGCTTTCGATGCTGGCGCGCGGGGAGCCGATACCGATCACTTTCTTCGACTGGCGCAGAATATCTGCTGCGCCCTGCATCGCCTGTTCAGCGTTCAGGGTGATGAAGTCGTCGCCGCGACGTTGAACCGGCTGACGCGGACGGTCTTTCAGGTTCACATAGCCATAGCCGAAACGACCGCGGTCGCAGAGGAAGTAGTGGTTAACGGTGCCGTTGTAACGGTTTTCGATACGACGCAGTTCGCCATAGCGTTCACCCGGGCTGGTGTTACAGCCGAGGGAGCACTGCTGGCAGATGCTTGGCGCAAACTGCATGTCCCACTTACGGTTGTAACGCTCGGAGTGCGTTTTATCCGTGAAGACGCCGGTCGGGCAGATTTCAACCAGGTTACCGGAGAACTCGCTCTCCAGGGTGCCATCTTCCGGACGACCGAAGTAGACGTTGTCATGCGCGCCATAGACGCCCAGATCTTCGCCGTCGGCGTAATCTTTGTAGTAACGCACGCAGCGGTAGCAGGCGATGCAGCGGTTCATTTCGTGAGAGACGAACGGCCCCAGATCCTGGTTACGGTGGGTACGTTTGGTGAAACGGTAACGACGGAAGCTGTGCCCGGTCATCACGGTCATATCCTGAAGGTGGCAGTTACCGCCCTCTTCACAGACCGGACAATCGTGCGGGTGGTTGGTCATCAACCACTCCACCACGCTTTCGCGGAACTGTTTAGCTTCCGCGTCGTCGATAGAAATAAAGGTACCTTCGGTGGCTGGCGTCATACAGGACATCACCAGGCGACCACGCGTGTCTTCCGCGTTTTGATATTGCTTCACCGCACACTGGCGGCAAGCACCGACGCTCCCCAGCGCCGGATGCCAGCAAAAATACGGAATATCAAGGCCGAGGGACAGACAAGCTTCCAGCAGGTTGTCCGCGCCGTTGACCTCGTATTCTTTGCCGTCTACATGAATCGTAGCCATTAGCATGCTTCCAGTTGTCTCGGTCGAAACCGAGCGTTAATCAAAATTCTGTTTTTACCAGCGCGCTTTCAGCAGGTTCGGCTGAATACCATTGATTGAATGGGTATTGCTGAACGGCTGCTTGATGCCTGCTTCGAATTCTTCGCGGAAATATTTAATCGCGCTTTGCAGTGGCTCGACCGCACCTGGCGCATGCGCACAGAAGGTTTTACCTGGGCCCAGGAATCGACACAGTTGCTCAAGTGTCTCGATATCACCAGGCTGGCCTTCGCCACGCTCGATAGCACGCAGGATCTTCACGCTCCACGGGAGACCGTCACGGCACGGTGTACACCAGCCGCAGGACTCACGGGCGAAGAACTCTTCCAGGTTACGCACCAGCGGTACCATGCCGATCTCGTGGTCGACGGCCATCGCCAGCGCCGTACCCAGACGGCTGCCTGCTTTACCAATGCTTTCGAATTCCATTGGCAGATCGAGGTGGGCTTCGGTCAGGAAGTCAGTCCCTGCCCCACCCGGCTGCCAGGCTTTGAATTTCAGACCATCGCGCATGCCGCCGGCATAGTCTTCCAGAATTTCACGTGCGGTGGTGCCGAACGGCAGCTCCCAGACGCCAGGATTCTTCACGCGACCGGAGAAGCCCATCAGCTTGGTACCGGCATCTTTGCTTGAAGAGATGCCCTGATACCACTCCACGCCGTTAGCGAGGATAGCCGGGACGTTACACAGGGTTTCGACGTTGTTTACGCAGGTCGGTTTACCCCACACGCCGGAGCTTGCCGGGAACGGTGGCTTGGAACGCGGGTTCGCACGGCGACCTTCGAGGGAGTTAATCAGCGCGGTCTCTTCACCGCAGATATAACGCCCTGCACCGGTATGCACGAACAGTTCGAAGTCAAAACCGGTGCCGAGAATGTTTTTGCCAAGCAGGCCCGCTTCGGTGGCTTCGGCAATCGCGCGACGCAGGTTCTCTGCCGCTTCGATATACTCGCCGCGCAGGAAGATGTAGCCGCGGTAGGCTTTCAGCGCGAAGGCGGAGATCAGCATGCCTTCCACCAGCAGGTGCGGCAGCTGCTCCATCAGCAGGCGGTCTTTATAGGTGCCCGGCTCCATTTCATCGGCGTTACACAGCAGGTAACGGATGTTCATGGATTCGTCTTTCGGCATCAGGCTCCACTTCAGACCGGTGGAAAAGCCTGCGCCGCCGCGCCCTTTCAGGCCAGCGTCTTTTACCGCATTAACAATTTCATCCGGCGCCATACCGCTCAGGGCTTTACGCGCCCCGGCATAGCCGTTTTTGCTTTCGTATTCTTCAAGCCATACCGGCTGTTTGTCATCACGCAGACGCCAGGTCAGCGGATGAGTCTCAGCAGTACGAATTACAGTTTTCATTTGTACTGCTCCAGCAGGTCAGGAATGGCTTCCGGCGTCAGATAGCTGTGAGTATCCTCATCAATCATCATGGTCGGCCCCTTGTCGCAGTTACCCAGGCAGCAGGTTGGCAGCAGGGTAAAGCGCCCATCGAAGGTGGTCTGCCCTGGCTTGATATCGAGTTTTTTCTCGATAGCGGCCTGGATGCCCTGATAACCGGTGATGTGACAAACGACGCTGTCACAGTAGCGGATCACATGGCGGCCCACTGGCTGACGGAAGATCTGGCTGTAGAACGTCGCCACGCCTTCTACGTCACTTGCCGGGATACCCAGCACTTTTGCGATCTCATAGATCGCCCCATCCGGCACCCAACCACGCTGTTTCTGTACGATTTTCAGCGCTTCAATGGACGCCGCACGCGGGTCTTCGTAGTGGTGCATCTCGTGCTCAATAGCGGCACGCTCTGCTTCACTCAGCTCAAAAGCCTCGGTTTGTGGTTGTTGATTCTCGTGCATAATTAGCGGTCCACATCTGACATAACAAAATCGATACTACCCAGATACACAATCAGGTCGGAGACCAGACTGCCGCGAATGGCGGCCGGGATCTGCTGCAGGTGCGGGAAGCTTGGCGTACGTACACGGGTACGATAGCTCATGGTGCTGCCGTCGCTGGTCAGGTAGTAACTGTTGATACCCTTGGTCGCTTCGATCATCTGGAAGGATTCTTGCGCCGGCATGACCGGGCCCCAGGAAACCTGCAGGAAGTGCGTGATCAGGGTTTCGATATGCTGCAGCGTGCGCTCTTTCGGTGGCGGCGTGGTCAGCGGGTGATCCGCCTTGAACGGGCCTTCCGGCATGTTGTTGAGGCACTGCTCAAGGATGCGCAGGCTCTGGCGCAGCTCTTCCACTTTCAGCATCACGCGGGTATAGCAGTCGGAAACACCGCCGCCAACCGGGACCTCAAAGTCGAAGTTCTCATAGCCAGAGTAAGGACGGGCTTTACGCACGTCGAAATCAATACCGGTGGCACGCAGACCTGCACCTGTTGTACCCCACTCCAGCGCCTCTTTCGCGCCATAGGCCGCAACGCCCTTAGAACGACCAATCAGAATGGTGTTACGCAGTGCGGCTTTCTCGTAGGAGGCCAGACGTTTCGGCATCCAGTCGAGGAATTCACGCAGCAAGCGGTCCCAGCCGCGCGGCAGATCGTGTGCCACACCGCCGATACGGAACCAGGCCGGGTGCATACGGAAACCGGTAATCGCTTCCACCAGATCGTAAATTTTCTGACGATCGGTAAAGGCGAAGAAGACCGGGGTCATCGCGCCGACGTCCTGAATGAACGTGGAGATGTACAGCAGGTGGCTGTTAATACGGAACAGTTCTGACAGCATAACGCGAATCACGTTAACGCGATCCGGCGTGGTGATACCTGCCAGTTTCTCAACGGCCAGCACGTATGGCATTTCGTTTACGCAGCCGCCGAGGTACTCGATACGGTCGGTATACGGAATGTAGCTGTGCCAGGACTGACGCTCGCCCATCTTCTCAGCACCACGGTGGTGGTAGCCGATGTCAGGAACGCAGTCGACAATCTCTTCGCCATCAAGCTGAAGAATAATACGGAATGCACCGTGCGCAGACGGGTGGTTTGGACCGAGGTTGAGGAACATGAAGTCCTCATTGTCGGTACCGCGTTTCATGCCCCAGTCTTCCGGCTTGAAGGTCAACGCTTCCATCTCCAGATCCTGTTTGGCTTTAGTCAGCTCAAACGGGTCGAATTCGGTGGCGCGCGCCGGGTAGTCTTTACGCAGCGGGTGACCGGTCCAGGTTGGCGGCATCATGATGCGCGTCAGGTGCGGGTGACCGTCGAAAGTCATGCCAAACATTTCCCAGGTCTCACGCTCATACCAGTTGGCGTTCGGGAAAAGTTTAGTGATGGTCGGCAGATGCATGTCGTTTTCAGACAATGCCACCTTGAGCATGATATCCGTGTTGCGGTCTATTGAGATCAGGTGGTAGAAAACGGAAAAATCCGCAGCAGGGAGACCCTGGCGGTGAGTTCGCAGACGTTCGTCCATGCCGTGTAAGTCAAACAGCATGACGTAAGGTTTAGGCAGTTTCTTGAGGAAATCAACCACTTCCAGTAACTGCTCACGCTTCACCCAAACAACGGGTACCCCGGTGCGGGTGGCCTGAACAGTAAAGGCATCCGGCCCAAAACGGTTGCGCAGTTCGCCAATGACCGGGTCATCCAGATGATCCCGTGTTTGCCAGGCGGCGTCTTGCGCGGTTAAGTCGGTCATAGTGTTCACCATTGCAAAAGGTCCGTGGTGACTGTCGGGCGTGGCTTCGCGCTATTTGAATAGTGATATGCGAAGGTTATCTCCATGCCCACAGGCGCAAATTAAATTTCGTCTGGTGTACGCAGATTGGTCACTGCAATACGTTCGCCGCGTTTACGCTCGCGCTCGGACTGCATGTTAGCGCGGTAAACACCCTGGTCGCCCACAACCCAGGAGAGCGGACGGCGTTCTTTGCCAATCGACTCCTGCAACAGCATCAGCGCCTGCATGTAGGCTTCTGGACGCGGTGGACAGCCCGGGATGTAAACGTCCACCGGGATGAACTTATCTACACCTTGCACGACAGAATAAATGTCGTACATGCCGCCAGAGTTTGCACAAGCACCCATGGAGATAACCCATTTTGGCTCGAGCATCTGGTCGTACAGACGCTGAATGACCGGCGCCATTTTGGTAAAGCAGGTACCCGCCACCACCATCAGGTCAGCCTGACGCGGAGAGGCACGCAGTACTTCTGCACCAAAACGCGCAACGTCATGCACCGCAGTGAATGACGTCACCATTTCAACGTAGCAGCAAGAAAGGCCAAAGTTATATGGCCAGATGGAGTTCTTACGACCCCAGTTGACCATATCGTGCATGGCATTTTCGAGCTTGCCCATGTACACGCTTTTGTTGACTTCTTGCTCCAGGGGGTCGGTTACGATCTCCTGCTTTTGCAGGGGGTAACGGTCATTCTCACCGTTAGGATCTATGCGGGTGAGCGTATAATCCATCTTATTGCCTCGCTGTTACTGCTGACGATTAGAGATACTGTTTTCCGGGTTGATACGTTCACGGCGTGAACGTGCAGGTGTCCAGTCCAGCGCGCCAATACGCACCAGATAAACCAGACCGGCCAGTAACACTAAAATGAAAATTGCGGCCTCGACAAAGCCTACCCAGCCACTCTCGCGAATGGAGGTCGACCATGCGAACAGGTAAAGCGCTTCCACGTCAAAGATGACGAAGAACATGGCCACCAGATAGAACTTGGCGGACAGGCGTAAACGCGCGGTCCCTACCGAATCGATACCCGATTCAAATGGCGTGTTTTTGTGCCTTGCCCGGGCGCGACCGCCGAGGAACCAGCCGCCGACTAACATCAGGCAGCACAGGCCAATGGCAACGATAAGAAAGATTGCGAATGCCCAGTGATGAGCGATGACTTCTGTGGATGTTGACATACTCATTGCTTACTCATCAAAAGTGATACCTGTAAACCCTGCTCTTTCTGGCAGATGGGCATCACATCGATTCATGGGGAGGAACAAATAACCGTACACTAACTGTCGAAAAATGAGACATAGACAGCAAAATGATGTGGTTTTTTACTCCTTTCTATAACCTTTTGTCAACTTTAACAAAAGTTTCTTCACATTAAATTACATCGTTCGAACTTCATTAACATTTAATGCCCTTTACCCTCAAAAACTGTGAGGCGCGTTCCTGCGTAGGGGTGTTGAATCGAGTCCGTAATGAACTAACACAAAGATTACCCGTCTATTTTGACAGGATTTGCCGCTGATTCCTCCCCCCAAAGAGGAGTATTTTCTTGATCTGTGACACGCTTTTGTTAATTCAATCAAAAAAACGGCAACATCTTTGCTGCTTTTTTAACATGCCCATTGACATTGGAAAGAAGCGCGTGAGCGGGGTAGACAGGGGAGGATTAATGACTATCAAGTTGATAAAGAAGAGGATTGTAAAACACCTAAGGTAAACTGCACCGATCCCAATGCAAAAAAAGAACCACTTTGCTGGTCATCAGCCTCCGTGGTTCTTTTTTACCGGGACGAATTTGTTATCAGATCATTAGAGATTCGTTTACTCGAAATCGCTCTCAATCACCAGGGAGTCATCCCCCCCTTCCGGAGTAACATTGTTGTACTGCCAGGGGTTGTCGTAGTTTTCCATCGCGTTAAAAATGGTCTGCGCCAGCTCATTGTTGCTGAGTGGGTTATGACACAGCATATACTCCGTATCCGGCAGGGCAGGCAAACCATCCGCTTTGCCTAGCACCCGTAAATCCGGGCTCATCATCTCAACCGGGCGTGCCGTCACGCCAAGCCCTGCTTTCACCGCTGCGCGAACCGCAGGCAGCGTGGAGGCCACATAGGCGAGTCGCCATGGCACATTGGCGGCGTTAAGCGTGGCCAGCACGATGTCGCGGAACGGGCTGGGATCGTCCAGCAGCACCAGCGGAACCGGCTCGCCGCGCTGCAGAGAAAATTCTGCGGCGCAGTACCAGTGCGTTGGCGATGTACGCAGCGTCAGGCTCTCAAACAGGCCGGTGCGGTGGGTTGTAACCACCAGATCGACCTCCTGCTCCTGCAGCATATCGACCATAAAGGCATTGCGTTTTACCCTGACGTCCAGCGCAAGCTTCGGATAAACCGAACTAATCCGATTAAGCAGGAACGGCAGAATGGTATCGGCCGATTCATCAGACGCGCCTAAGGTTAAGACTCCCTGCAGGTTACTAAACATTAATGATGTACATGCTTCATCATTGAAGCGCAGGATTTTTCTGGCGTAACCCAGCAGCTGAATACCGTGTTCCGTTAACAGCTTATTGCGACCATGACGGGCAAAAAGCTCTTTACCCACCAGCTGCTCCAGTCGTTGCATCTGTTGACTGACCGCGGACTGGGTACGGCAAACTGCGGCCGCGGCAGCAGCAAAGGTGTTCAGATCGGCGACCGCCACAAAGGTTCTCAGCAGATCGAGGTCGAGATTCAGTATCGGACGATTTGCATTAATCATATCTTTTCACTTACAGGTTGCTCGTACGGAGCTGCCCCGGGTTTAAGCTGTGTGCGTAAAAGTAATACAGTTCCTTCTGAACAAAATCCTCTGACGTCCCGGTCTGGCAGTGTGCCTGCATAATGTAATTGTGCTGGGTATATCAGTGGTCAGAAACAACTTATCTGACGATATTTTTATTCTCAAAAGCGATCGAGATATATAGATGATTGTCGGATGATGTAAATTCCATTAAAGAAGATGCATTTCCAGCGTCAACTTTATCGCAGTACAGGTTAAGCAGCAATGGTGTCACTTAACTTCTCAAGGCAGAGATAATTCTAACAATAACAATAAACTATTAAAGGTCCAGGCATCAAGACCTCTGGTGGCCTGTTATCTTTTATCGCTAAACCCGGTGACATCTTACCCTAAAACCTTTTTATTTATAAGCCTTATCGTGTTTCCAGGCATTTAACCTGATTGATAACTCGCTAAACTAATTTTATTTATATTAACGAAAGTTGCGATTTCGCCTTTATTTGGAAATAACTAATAATTCAACCAGGACTTAATGATTAATTATACTTAACATTAATTTCACACGGGCAACCTTTATATAAAGAGGCCGGACCGCAAACGCTACTCAATTTCATTCAGCTTTTACGAAATGTTCCTCAAGGAAACTGTAGCACTACCACCGTAAGCCTCTCAACATGCGGCTTTTTTACAGCGTAAAATCCATTTTAATATGCAACAACCAAAATAAATCACCAAATAACAACATAAATATGGACCATAAAATGTAACCAAACCTATAAAACAGTTAAAAACTTCAACTTGGCTTTTCGGGCATGAACAAAATCTTCTTCTGCCGACGCTTCAAAATTGGCCAAGCGAGGAGTACATTGTTTCGTGCTGACTTCCACGGCAGGAAGTAGCAATAACAGTGAAAAGGTTAAAGATTCATGTCACCCATCGAAAAATCCAGCAAGTTAGATAACGTTTGTTACGACATTCGTGGCCCGGTTCTTAAAGAGGCAAAGCGTCTCGAAGAAGAAGGTAATAAAGTACTTAAGCTCAATATCGGCAACCCGGCGCCATTTGGTTTTGATGCACCGGATGAAATTCTGGTTGATGTGATCCGCAACCTGCCGACGGCGCAAGGCTACAGCGACTCCAAAGGTCTCTACTCTGCCCGTAAAGCCATCATGCAGCACTATCAGGCGCAGGGCATGCGCGATGTGACCGTCGAAGATATCTATATTGGTAACGGTGTTTCCGAACTGATCGTCCAGGCGATGCAGGCCCTGCTGAACAGCGGTGACGAAATGCTGGTTCCAGCCCCGGATTACCCGCTCTGGACGGCAGCAGTATCGCTCTCCAGCGGTAAAGCGGTGCATTATCTGTGTGATGAATCGGCTGACTGGTTCCCGGATCTGGATGACATTCGCGCCAAAATTACGCCGCGCACCCGCGGGATCGTCATCATCAACCCGAACAACCCGACCGGTGCCGTCTATTCTAAAGAACTGCTGCTGGAGATTGTCGAGCTGGCCCGCCAGCATAATCTGATCATCTTCGCGGACGAGATCTACGACAAAATTCTGTACGACGCGGCGCAGCACCACTCCATTGCCGCGCTGGCGCCGGATCTGCTGACCGTCACCTTTAACGGCCTGTCGAAAACCTACCGTGTTGCCGGTTTCCGTCAGGGCTGGATGGTGCTGAACGGGCCGAAAAAACACGCCAAAGGCTATATCGAAGGTCTGGAGATGCTGGCCTCGATGCGTCTGTGCGCCAACGTACCGGCTCAGCACGCGATCCAGACGGCGCTGGGCGGCTATCAGAGCATCAGTGAATTTATCGTGCCTGGTGGGCGTCTGTACGAGCAGCGTCAGCGCGCCTGGGAGCTGATTAACGATATTCCGGGCGTCTCCTGCGTGAAGCCAAACGGCGCGCTCTATATGTTCCCCAAAATCGATATCAAACGCTTCAACATCTTTGACGACCAGAAGATGGTGCTCGACTTCCTGCTGCAGGAAAAAGTGTTGCTGGTACAGGGTACCGCTTTTAACTGGCCGTGGCCGGACCATGTGCGCATCGTTACGCTGCCGCGTGAGGATGAGCTGGAGATGGCCATCAGCCGCTTCGGGCGTTTCCTCGGCGGATACCATCAGTAATAACACCTTCGGGCTGCCACTGGCAGCCCGATTTGCATCTCACCGCCCCTCCCCTCACAATGAAACCTGTCGCAGTGCAAGACAAAAGGTAACTTATGAGTCAGAGTCATTTTTTCGCCCATCTTTCCCGTCTGAAACTGATTAACCGCTGGCCGCTGATGCGTAACGTCCGCACCGAGAACGTCTCCGAGCACAGCCTGCAGGTTGCCATGGTCGCCCACGCGCTGGCCGCCATCAAGAACCGCAAGTTCAACGGCCAGGTCAATGCCGAACGTATCGCCCTGCTGTCGATGTACCATGATGCCTCCGAAGTGCTGACAGGCGATCTGCCGACGCCGGTGAAGTACTTCAATTCGCAAATCGCCCAGGAGTACAAAGCGATCGAGAAAATCGCCCAGCAAAAACTGGTCGATATGGTGCCGGATGAGCTGCGGGATATCTTCGAGCCGCTGATTGACGAGCAGAGCTACAGCGAAGAGGAGCGATCGATCGTCAAGCAGGCCGACGCGCTCTGCGCCTACCTGAAGTGTCTGGAAGAGTTGTCTGCCGGTAATCACGAATTTTTACTGGCGAAAACCCGGCTGGAAAAGACGCTCGAGGCGCGCCGTAGCCAGGAGATGGATTACTTTATGGAAGTCTTTGTCCCGAGCTTCCAGCTGTCGCTGGATGAGATCAGCCAGGATTCCCCCTTGTGAGTTTTTTGCCGGGTGGCGGCTGCGCCTTACCCGGCCTACCAAACCGTAGGCCCGGCAAGCGTAGCGCCGCCGGGCAAAACTGTCAGAACGGGAACAAGACCGGGATCATCACCACGCACACCACCATCACCAGGATCGTGAAGGGCACGCCGAGCTTCACGAAGTCGCTGAAGCTGTATTTACCCGGCCCAAGCACCAGGGTATTCACCGGTGACGAGACTGGAGTCATAAAGGCGGCGGAGGCGGCCATCGCCACCATCATCGCAAACGGATAAGGCGATACGCCCATCGATTTCGCCATCGCCAGCGCAATAGGCGCCATGAGTACGGCGGTCGCGGTGTTGGAGATAAAAAGCCCGATAGTGGCGCACATGATAAACAGGCACATCAGCATCATATAGGGGCCATAGCCGCCCCCCAGTTCCATCAGCCCTTTCACCACCAGATCCACACCGCCGGTTTTTTGCAGCGCCAGCGCGAAGGGCATCATGCCGACAATTAAAATGATGCTCGGCCAGTGGATCGCTTTGTAAGCGCTTTCAGCGTCAATGCAGCGGAATTTGCCCATCAGCAGACAGGCAACGATCGCCGCCACCGGGTTCGGGATCTCGTCGGTCAGCATCAGGGCGACCATCAGCACCAGACAAAAAATGGCGTGCGGCGCCTGGCTGTGGGCGGGAGAGGCATCGCTGACCTCGATGGGTAAGTTCAGCACCACAAAGTCACGGCCTCGCTGGCCCAGCTGGGTGATCAGCTTCCAGTTGCCCACCACCAGGAAGATATCCCCCAGCTCCAGAGGTTCGTCCACCACCGAACCGTCCATCGCCACGCCGTCGCGTTTTAAGCCCACCACGTTTAAACCGTAACGGGTACGAAAACCGATTTCGCGGATGGTTTTGCCGAGCAGCTCCGACTCGGGGATCAGCGACACTTCCGCCATCCCCACGTCCAGCGCCTGATCGGAAAAATACTCGCCGCGCAGAACCATCGGCTCCAGCAGCTGTTCGCTGCAAAAGTCGCGCAGGTCGACATCCGCCGAGGACATATCGATCAGCAGCACGTCCCGGGCGCGGAACTCCGATACGCCGTTAACGTTAACGATGACCCGGCGAAAACGGCGCCAGCGCTCCACACCGATAACGTTGGCGCCGTAACGTTCACGAAGTTTCAGATCGTCCAGACGCTGCCCGATCAGCGGTGAGCCCGGACGGATCGCCAGGCGGCGGGCCCGTCCGGTGAGACGATACTCTTTGATCAGATCGCGGAAGGTACGGCGCTTCCAGCCGTCGCGGGGTTTATCTTGCTTATCGCTCTTCAGGGCAAAGCGGGTCAGCAACATATAAACAATACCGAGCACCAGGATCACCAGCCCCAGCGGCGTGACGCTAAAGAAGCCGAAGCCTTCCAGGCCCTCACGCAGCAGTTCACTGTTAACCACCAGGTTCGGCGGCGTCGCCACCAGCGTCATCATGCCGCTGATCAGCCCGGCGAAGCTGAGCGGCATCATCAGGCGCGAGGGCGAGATCTGCATGCGCATCGAGACGCTCAGCACCACCGGAATAAAGATCGCCACCACCCCGGTGGAGCTCATAAATGCCCCCAGCCCGGCAACGGTGAGCATTAAAAAGACCAGCATTTTGGTTTCGCTGTTGCCCGCCACGCTGACCAGCCAGGAGCCCATACTGGTCGCCACGCCGGTACGCACCAGGCCGTCGCCGATAATAAACAGGGCGGCAATCAGGATAACGTTGGGATCGCTAAAGCCTGAAAAGGCTTCCGGGAGGGTTAAGGTGCCGCTGAGCACAAAGGCCACAATCACCAGCAGGGCCACGGCATCCATGCGGACTTTGCCGGTCGCAAACAGAATAATCGCGATAAGGAGCAGGCTTAAGACCCAAATAAGTTCACCGTTCAAAACAGATCCTTGTCAGAAGAGAGTGAAGCCGATAGTGCCATAAAAAAGCCCCAACAATGTGGGGCTATATCATGGGATTACATTTTTCGTGAGACTGTTACATTCCCGTCAGCGGTGCGGCTGACAGCAACGGACTCCAGCGTGTTAAGCACCAGATCCGCCTCGTCCAGACGCGGCGAGTTGGCCGGAACATTGACGGCGATGACGTGACAGCCAGCGTTGAGGCCCGCCAGTACGCCGGCGGCAGCATCTTCCACCACCACGCACGTTTCCGGCGCCAGCCCCAGCAGCTTCGCGCCCAGTAAAAAGGCATCGGGCTCCGGCTTGCCGCGCGTCACCCGCTCCGCAGTGATAAATACCTCCGGCACCGGCAACCCTGCCGCTTTATGGCGCGCATGGGCCACAGGAACAGAGCCGGAGGTGACGATAGCCCACGGGATCCCCGCTTCATTCAGATGTCTGAGCAGCTCGAGCGCCCCCGGCAGCGCGGTGATGCCCTCGGTATCGGTGGCCTCGACCTGCTCAAGCCAGGTAAACTCGGCCTGAATATCTGCTTCGCTTCTTCCCTGGAGAAAGTGCCGTAAAGAGGTTATGGCCTGTTTGCCATGGATAAAATTCAGCACCTCCTGATGGTCAATGCCGTGCCTGTCGGCCCAGCGACACCAGGAGCGCTCCACCACCGGTAATGAATCTACCAGCGTACCGTCCAGATCAAACAGAAAACCTTTACACTGCACATCAACCTCCGTCAGGCGTTAATAATTTGTTGAATCTCATTGCTGCTCAGATGGTACTGACGCGGGCAGGCGTGCCACACGCTGAGCATGCGCTGATACTTTTCCCACATCGGGGTCTGGGCGTTAAAGCCATGGGTACCGGCATCGAAATGGGTGTAGCGCCCTTCCACATTGACCATAAAGCGGACATAGCTCAGATAACGGGATTCAGTGGCCGCATCATAGCCCAGGAAAGTGACACGACGTTCGTCGATGGTCTGGGCATCTTTCAGGTTAGTCCAGGAGACATGCAGGGCGTGGTACATCTCCATGATGTCGATAACGGTACGACAGGTCTCTTCCTTAAGTTCGCCAAACTCGCGATCCAGCTCGCGCATCTGTAAACCGAAACCACGTTCGACGATAGTCTGCAAGCGGCGATAGCGCTCGGCGTTGTCGGGATCAAGCATCGTCATCATTTTGTACTGATTGGACAAAATCAGACGCTGAGCGTGGGTCATTTCCATCTTTCGACTCCTGTTGCACATGGCAGCTTAAAAAAAAGACACGGTAACGGTCAGTTACTGTGCCTTCTTTTAGTCATCGTTTCGATGATCAATCACAAGTCATCGAGGAATGTTTTATCAAGTTGCTTGAATGCCCGCTTCAGAGTATCTGCCAGCGCCTGATAGTCGGGTTTGCCCTCGACCGGCGCCAGCGCCTGACCGGCATCCTGCAGCTTGCCGCGAACTTCATAGAACCAGGACAACACCGACGGCGGCAACGGCGTGACCGAGCGTTTGCCCAGCCACCACAATCCCTGCATCGGCAGGCTCAGGGCAAACAGGGCGGTAGCCACCGCAGGCCCGAGTTGCCCGCCCAGCGCAATCTGCCAGCACAGGGTGAAGACCGCAATGGGCGGCATCAGACGGATCGCGTGCCGGGTGGCGCGGATCACGCGGTTTTCAATAAAGACGGGCGCCAGGCGCTTTTCCAGTGGCCACGTCTTCGAATAATGCTGTCCCCGGCGAAACAGGCTGAAAAAGCTCACGGAAGGGTTCACGGGTGTCGACATGGCTTACCTCAACTTCACATATAAAGATTAAAAAATTCGTGCAAAACCACAACTGGTCATGACAACGTTCAAAAACTTTTGTCAGCACTACCCAGTATCAGGTATCCTGTGCCGGCCTGCAAAGGCCTTAGACGAGGAACGTTCACTCGTCAAATTATCGCACATTATGCCATTGCCGGAAAAATGCGCAAAATGGCATAAAATCATATGTATTCCTTTCGTCATGCCGAAATGTACTTCGGGCATGATGTTAATCATAAATGTCAGCGATATCTTGCGCTACGATCCTTGACTCACTGACGTTTTTTTAGCCACGTATCAATAATAGGTACTTCCATGTCGAGTAAGTTAGTACTGGTTCTGAACTGCGGTAGCTCCTCACTTAAATTCGCCATCATCGATGCGATCAACGGTGAAGAGTACCTTTCTGGTTTGGCCGAATGTTTCCATCTTCCAGAAGCACGTCTTAAGTGGAAAATGGACGGCAGCAAACAGGAAGCGGCTTTAGGTGCAGGCGCCGCTCACAGCGAAGCGCTGAACTTTATCGTTAACACTATTCTGGCACAAAAACCAGAACTGTCCGCTCAGCTGACCGCTATCGGTCACCGTATCGTTCATGGTGGCGAGAAGTACACCAAGTCCGTGGTTATTGATGACTCCGTTATTCAGGGCATTAAAGACTCCGCTTCTTTTGCACCGCTGCATAACCCGGCTCACCTGATCGGTATCGCTGAAGCGCTGAAATCCTTCCCGCATCTGAAAGACAAAAACGTGGCCGTATTCGACACCGCGTTCCACCAGACCATGCCGGAAGAGTCTTACCTCTATGCCCTGCCGTACAAACTGTACAAAGAGCACGGCGTTCGCCGCTACGGCGCCCACGGCACCAGCCATTTCTACGTGACGCAAGAAGCCGCGAAAATGCTGAACAAGCCGGTTGAAGAAGTGAACATCATCACTTGCCACCTGGGCAACGGCGGTTCCGTTTCTGCTATCCGTAACGGCAAATGCGTTGATACCTCTATGGGTCTGACCCCGCTGGAAGGTCTGGTGATGGGTACTCGCTCCGGTGATATCGACCCGGCGATCATCTTCCACCTGCACGATACCCTGGGCATGAGCGTTGAAGATATCAACAAAATGCTGACCAAAGAGTCTGGCCTGCTGGGTCTGACCGAAGTCACCAGCGACTGCCGTTACGTTGAAGACAACTACGCAGAGAAAGAAGACGCTAAACGTGCAATGGACGTTTACTGCCACCGTCTGGCGAAGTACATCGGTTCTTACACTGCGCTGATGGACGGTCGTCTGGACGGCGTGGTCTTCACCGGCGGTATCGGTGAGAACGCGGCAATGGTGCGCGAACTGTCCCTGGGCAAACTGGGCGTGCTGGGCTTTGACGTTGACCATGAACGTAACCTGGCCGCGCGCTTCGGTAAGTCTGGCTTCATCAACAAAGAAGGCACCCGTCTTGCGATGGTTATCCCAACCAACGAAGAGCTGGTTATCGCACAAGACGCGAGCCGTCTGACTGCCTGATTCCACACCGCCAGCAATGCTGGCGGTGCTGTTTTGTAGCCCGCCTGATGTCGGCGGTAACGAAAGAGGATAAATCGTGTCCCGTACTATTATGCTGATCCCGACCGGAACCAGCGTAGGCCTGACCAGCGTCAGCCTCGGTGTGATCCGTGCGATGGAACGCAAAGGCGTTCGTCTGAGCGTGTTTAAGCCAATCGCTCAACCACGTGCTGGTGGCGATGCCCCAGACCAGACCACCACTATCGTTCGTGCGAACTCCAATCTGCCAGCCGCTGAACCGCTGAAGATGAGCCACGTTGAGTCTCTGCTCTCCAGCAACCAGAAAGACGTGCTGATGGAAGAGATCATCGCTAACTATCACGCTAACGCACAGGATGCGGAAGTGGTGCTGGTTGAAGGCCTGGTTCCAACGCGCAAGCATCAGTTTGCCCAGTCCCTGAACTTCGAAATCGCCAAAACGCTGAACGCGGAAATCGTGTTCGTGATGTCCCAGGGTACCGACACCCCGGAACAGCTGAAAGAGCGTATTGAGCTGACCCGCAGCAGCTTCGGCGGCGCGAAAAATGCCAACATCACCGGCGTTATCGTCAACAAACTGAACGCTCCGGTGGATGAGCAAGGCCGTACCCGCCCTGACCTGTCTGAAATTTTCGACGACTCTTCCAAAGCGAAAGTGGTGAAAATCGATCCGGCTAAGCTGCAGGAATACAGTTCTCTGCCAGTACTGGGCGCGGTGACCTGGAGCTTCGACCTGATCGCGACCCGTGCGATCGACATGGCGCGTCACCTGAACGCGACCATCGTCAACGAAGGCGATATCAACACCCGTCGCGTGAAGTCTGTGACCTTCTGTGCGCGCAGCATTCCGCACATGCTGGAGCACTTCCGTGCAGGTTCCCTGCTGGTGACCTCCGCTGACCGTCCAGACGTGCTGGTTGCAGCCTGTCTGGCGGCGATGAACGGCGTGGAAATCGGTGCGATCCTGCTGACCGGTGCCTATGAAATGGACCCACGCGTCAGCAAGCTGTGCGAACGTGCATTTGCTACCGGCCTGCCGGTCTTCATGGTGAACACCAACACCTGGCAGACCTCTCTGAGCCTGCAGAGCTTCAACCTGGAAGTACCGGTTGATGACCATCAGCGTATCGAGAAAGTGCAGGAATACGTTGCCGGTTGTATCAATCCTGAGTGGATTGAATCCCTGACCGCAACCTCCGAGCGTAGCCGTCGCCTCTCTCCTCCAGCCTTCCGTTATCAGCTCACCGAGCTGGCGCGTAAAGCGGGCAAACGCGTTGTGCTGCCAGAAGGCGACGAACCGCGTACCGTTAAAGCCGCTGCCATCTGTGCCGAGCGCGGTATCGCGACCTGCGTGCTGCTGGGTAACCCGGATGAGATCACCCGTGTAGCCGCCTCTCAGGGCGTTGAGCTGGGTTCTGGTATCGAAATCGTTGACCCGGAAGTGGTGCGTGAAAGCTACGTTGCCCGTCTGGTCGAGCTGCGTAAGAGCAAAGGCATGACTGAAGCCGTTGCCCGCGAACAGCTGGAAGACAACGTGGTTCTCGGTACCCTGATGCTGGAGCAGGATGAAGTTGACGGTCTGGTTTCCGGTGCCGTTCACACCACCGCGAACACTATCCGCCCGCCGCTGCAGCTGATCAAAACAGCACCAGGCAGCTCCCTGGTCTCTTCTGTGTTCTTCATGCTGCTGCCGGAACAGGTTTACGTTTACGGTGACTGTGCGATCAACCCGGATCCAACCGCTGAACAGCTGGCCGAGATCGCGATCCAGTCTGCTGACTCTGCGATTGCCTTCGGTATTGAACCGCGCGTAGCGATGCTCTCCTACTCCACCGGTACCTCTGGTGCAGGTAGCGACGTAGAGAAAGTGCGTGAAGCGACCCGTATTGCCCAGGAAAAACGCCCGGATCTGGTTATCGATGGCCCGCTGCAGTATGACGCCGCAGTGATGGCTGACGTTGCTAAATCCAAAGCGCCTAACTCCCCGGTTGCCGGTCGTGCTACCGTGTTCATCTTCCCGGATCTGAACACCGGTAACACCACCTACAAAGCGGTACAGCGTTCAGCCGACCTGATCTCCATCGGGCCGATGCTGCAGGGTATGCGCAAGCCAGTGAACGACCTGTCTCGTGGCGCGCTGGTAGACGATATCGTCTACACCATCGCACTGACCGCGATCCAGTCTTCCCAGCAGTAAGCAGCACCCCAACGTAAAAAGGCGACCCCCGGGTCGCCTTTTTTTATTCGCTTCGTTACGCTTCTTCGTGCTTCGCCGGCTCGTTGCTGGCATTGCGGCTCATCCACAGGGCCAGCGCTTTCAGCGAATCTGGCGTGAAGTCGTCGCAACGGGCGGTGATCTCAGCCGGGGTCATCCAGCAGACTTCACTCACCTCTTCCTCCTGCAGCGCAAACGGACCGTGGGAGACGCAGCTGAAAAGGCCTCCCCAGACGCGACAGTGGCTATCTTCGAAATAGAACTGGCCATGTTCGGCAAACGGCACGCCGGCGATCCCCAGCTCCTCTTCCGCTTCACGGCGGGCGGAATCGAGCAACAGCTCATCGGCCTGCACCACGCCACCAGCGGTCGCATCGAGCATGCCGGGCATGAAGTCTTTCGTTTCGGTACGGCGCTGAACCAGAATATTGCCCATCCCATCATGCACCACGATATAGGTCGCGCGATGACGCAGGCGCTGCGCCCGCATCTGCTCGCGGCTCGCCTGTGCGATTACCTCATTGTCTTCGTTGACAATATCCACCCATTCCGTACTTGCCAAATGACTGTGCTCCACCATCGGGAAACCTTCTCTTTAAAGCGCTCTCGCGGCGCGTTTACTGTTGAGGAGTAAATTACGGATTAATCTCTGACTGCGCAATAACCTGGCCGTCATTCAGCGTCATAACGCACAAATGGTTTCCTTCCAGCATGCCGTAGCTGGGGGGAAAGCCGCCTTTGGGCAGGCTGACCGAGCCAGGATTGAAATGTATAAGGTCGCCCCGTTTCCCGGCTACCGGAATATGAGTATGACCGTAAACCAGCACATCGCCAGCATTCAGCGCGGGCAGCTTATCCGGTCCATACAAATGGCCGTGGGTCACAAACAGGCGGCTGTTCTCCAGCAGGATCTGCTGCCAGGGGGCGGTGATGGGAAAGTGCAGCAGCATCTGGTCAACTTCGCTGTCGCAGTTGCCGCGCACGGCGATAATTCGCGACGCGTAAGCGTTGAGCCGATCGGCGACCTCAGCAGGCGCATAGCCTTCGGGCAGGGCGTTGCGCGGGCCGTGGTTCAGCACATCCCCGAGGATCACCAGCCATTTTGCCCCGCTCTGGTCAAACAGCGAAAGCACCCGTTCGGTCGCCGGCAGCGAGCCGTGGATGTCCGATGCAAACATTAACTTCATCAGAGACTCCTTATGTCGAAAAGCGGCCCCATCATACCGGAATATCAGCCCGCCCGCTTCGCCGACAACGCCACGTAGCGCTGCACGGAGGCACGCTGCCACTGGAAGTTTGCGTAATCCACCAGCTGCTGCGGCACGTCATCGCCATTGAGCACCAGACGGTTGAGCATCAGGGCCAGATCCGCATCGGCAATACACCACTCCCCGAACAGGTTTTGCTGGCCGTGGGCAAGCAGCGAGGAGGCAGTATCGTACAGCTGGTTTGCCGCCCGCTGCGCGGTTTCGCTCAGGGCCGGTTTTCTCACCCCGGCGAACACCACGTCGGTAGAGCGCTCCGTGCGGATCGGGACCAGATCGCTGCGCAGCCACGCCTGGATCTGGCGCGCGCGGGCGCGTTTTTGCAGATCCAGGGGGTAGATCCGCTCCCACTCCGGCGGCGCAAATTTCTCCTCCAGAAATTCCGTAATGGCGGAGGATTCGCTGAGTTCAAAGCCGTCGATTTCCAGCACCGGTACGCGACGGGTCAGAGCATAGCCTCGCCACTGCGGCTGCCGGTTTTCACCCCGGCTGAGATCCACGGTCTTCAGGGTAAAGGGCAATCCTTTCTCGGCCAGCGCAACATACACGCTCATGACGTAAGGGGAGTAATAATCAGCATCTGACCACAGGGTAATTGCAGGTTCGCTCATAAGATCCTCGTAACGCTTCAGGGGATGGGTTTATATCCAAAATATAACCTCCGGCCCCGGCTGTCACTTGATGAAAACTCACGATTTATCATCACCACCTATACTCGATCCTATGCCGCGATAATCGTTATGACAGGAGTTGCGATGATTGACCTTTACTACGCCCCTACCCCCAACGGGCATAAGATCACGCTTTTTCTGGAGGAGGCCCAGCTGGATTACCGCATCCTGCCGGTGGATATCAGCAAAGGCGAACAGTTTCGCCCTGAGTTTCTCGCCATTTCTCCCAACAATAAAATCCCGGCCATTGTCGATCATGAACCGGACGATGGCGGTGCGCCGCTGAGCCTGTTTGAGTCCGGCGAGATCCTGCTCTATCTGGCGGAAAAAAGCGGCAAGCTGCTGAGCGGCGAATTACGGGAACGCCACGTCACCCTACAGTGGCTCTTCTGGCAGGTGGGCGGGCTGGGACCGATGATTGGTCAGAACACCCATTTTAACCACTTTGCGCCGCAGCCGATCCCCTACGCCATCGAACGCTTCCAGGTCGAGACGCAGCGGCTCTATAACGTGCTGAACAAGCGGCTGGAAAAATCGCCGTGGCTGGGTGGCGATCACTACAGCATTGCGGATATCGCCTGCTGGCCGTGGGTCAATACTCATGAAAACCATCGCGTCGACCTGGCGTCGTGGCCCGCAGTAAACAACTGGTTTGAGCGCATTCGTACCCGTCCGGCAACCGAGCGCGCCATGCAAAAAGCGCAGCAGCTATAAACGGTTTCCTCATGTATTATGGTGGCGATAATGACACGGAGGAAGCCTGCAATGTCCCAGCAAGACGCGATTATTCGTATTAAAAATTTACGCCTGCGCACCTATATCGGCATCAAAGAGGAGGAGCGCGCTAACCGTCAGGATATCGTGGTTAATGTGGTGATCCACTACCCGGCCGATAAGGCGCGGGACAGTGAGGATATCAATGACGCCCTGAACTATCGCACCGTCACCAAAAGCATCATTCAACATGTCGAGAGTAACCGCTTCTCTTTGCTGGAAAAATTAACTCAGGATGTGCTGGATATCGCACGCGAACATCACTGGGTCACCTATGCTGAAGTAGAGATCGATAAACTTCACGCGCTGCGCTATGCCGACTCCGTCTCAATGACGTTAAGCTGGCAACGCTAAGCGCAACCCCCGGAGGTTGTATGAAGATCCTGGTAACCGGCGGTACCGGCCTGATTGGCCGGCATCTGATCCCCCGCTTGCAGACGCTGGGCCATGAGCTGACGGTGGTGACGCGCAGTCCCGAGAAAGCGCGTCAGACACTCGGCTCCGGCATCGATATCTGGAAAGGGCTCACCGAGCATCAGGATCTCAACGGCTTTGACGCCGTAATCAATCTGGCGGGGGAACCCATCGCCGATAAACGCTGGACGGAAGAACATAAGCAGCGGCTGTGCAACAGCCGCTGGACTATCACCCAGCGGCTGGTGGATATGTTCAAGGCCAGCGACACGCCGCCGTCGGTGTTTATCTCCGGTTCAGCATCGGGCTATTACGGCGATTTAGGCGAAGTGGTGGTCACCGAAGAGGAGCCGCCGCACAACGAATTTACCCATAAGCTGTGCGCCCGCTGGGAGCAGATCGCCTGCGGAGCGCAGAGTGATCGGACCCGCGTTTGCCTGCTGCGCACCGGCGTAGTGCTGGCACCGAAAGGCGGGATTCTGGGGAAGATGCTGCCGGTCTTTAAGCTGGGTCTCGGCGGGCCGGTCGGCAATGGCCGTCAGTATCTGGCGTGGATCCATATCGACGATATGGTGAATGGCATTATCTGGCTGCTGGATAACGACCTGCGGGGCCCGTTCAACATGGTCTCTCCCTACCCGGTTCGCAACGAACAGTTCGCCCATGCCCTGGGGCATGCGGTGCATCGCCCCGCCGTGGTTCGCGCTCCGGCCACCGCAATTCGCCTGCTGATGGGAGAGTCCGCCGTGCTGGTGCTGGGCGGCCAGCGCGCGCTGCCGAAGCGTCTGGAGGCGGCCGGGTTTGCCTTCCGGTGGTACGATTTAGAAGAAGCCCTGGGAGATGTGGTAGGTTAAATCTGCCCGGTCGGCTGTGTTAAATTACTATGCCCGATCCCCGTTTAAGGCGTTACGATGGCCACAATCACCACTTCCAGGCTGACGCTCTCCCCTTTTGAGCCCTCCGACTGGCCCTTCTTTCTGCGGCTTCGCGAATCGCCCGAGATCATGCGCTATATGGCCGCTATCGCCCCGGAAAAAGAGACCCGGCGACTGTTTGCCGCCCGCCTGACGACCCCGCATACCTTTGTGATCCGCACCCACGATGATGACACCCCGCTGGGGGATATTGGGTTGCAAATCAGCGCTCAGTATCCTGAAGAGGCCGATATTGGATACACGGTGATCCCTGCCGCGCAGGGCCGGGGGATTGCCAGCGAGGCGCTGCATGCCGTGTGTGAATATGCCTTTATCCGGATGGGAATAAAGGCGGTTAATGCCTATGTGCTGGCGGATAACGGCGGTTCGGTGCGGGTATTAGAAAAAGCGGGCTTTGTGCGCACCCAGGTGCTGGAACAGGCGTATGAGATTAACGGCGTGCGGTATGACGACTGGGTGTACCGGCTGGAGTTGGGTGCGGCCTGAATGCCGGGCGGCACTGCATTTGCCCGGCCTACAAAACCCCCAGGCCCGGAAAGCGTCGTGCCACCGGGCAAAAACTACTTCAACGACCCTTTCAGGAACTGCTGCAGGCGCGGGCTCTTCGGATTCGCCAGCACCTCATCCGGGTGCCCCTGCTCTTCGATTACGCCCTGATGCAGGAAAATGACGTGGTTAGAGACGTTACGGGCGAAGCCCATCTCGTGGGTGACCACCACCATCGTTTTCCCCTCTTCGGCCAGCTGCTGCATGATGCGCAGCACTTCACCCACCAGCTCGGGATCGAGCGCGGAGGTCGGTTCGTCGAACAGCAGCACTTCCGGCTCCATCGCCAGCGCACGGGCGATGGAGACGCGCTGCTGCTGGCCGCCGGACAGATGCACCGGATATTTAATCTGCTGACGCGCGTCGATACCCACCTTCGCCAGGTATTTCTCCGCACGGGCGCGGGCTTCCTGCTTGCTTAAGCCCAGAACCTGCACCGGCGCTTCCATCACGTTCTCCAGCACCGTCATGTGGCTCCAGAGGTTGAAGTGCTGGAACACCATCGTCAGACGGGTACGCAACATCCGCAGCTGGTGCTTATCCGCCACCTTGAGCTGTCCGTCTTTGTCCTGCACCAGATTGATGTTCTCGCCGCTGACCACAATCTTGCCGGCACTCGGTTTTTCGAGGAAGTTAATGCAGCGCAGGAAGGTACTTTTACCCGACCCTGACGAGCCGATAATACTGATCACATCGCCTGCATTTGCCTGCAGCGACACCCCTTTCAGCACTTCATGTTCGCCGTAGCGTTTGTGCAAATCGATAACGTTTAATTTGTTCTCAGCCATCTTAATTCTCAGTGCGTCGAAGAAGGTTTTATGTGCTGCAACCAGCGTTTTTCCGCTTTACGGAACAGGCTAATCAGGACGTAAGAAATGATTAAATAGAGCACCGCCGCGATCCCGAAGGCGGTAAACGGCTGGTAGGTTGCCGAGTTGATGTCGCGGGCAATCTTCAGCAGATCCGGCACGGTGGCGGTAAAGGCCAGCGCGGTGGAGTGCAGCATTAAAATCACTTCGTTGCTGTAGGCAGGCAGCGCAATGCGCAGCGCCGACGGCAGAATAATGCAGCGGTAGAGCTTCACGGAGGAGAAGCCATAGGCCCGCGCCGCCTCAATCTCGCCATAGGGAACGGAACGGATCGCCCCCGCGAAAATCTCGGTGGTATAGGCGCAGGTGTTCAGCGTCAACGCCAGGACGGTACAGTTCAGCCCGCTGCGGAAGAAGGCGTTCAGCATCTCGGTGCCTTTCACGATCTCCAGGGTGTACATCCCGGAGTAGAAGACCAGCAGCTGCACATAGAGCGGCGTACCGCGGAAAATATAGGTAAACAGCCAGATGGGAAAGCGAATGTATTTGTTGTTCGACACGCGGCCAATGGCGAGAAATATCGCCAGAATGCCGCCCATCACCACGGATGCAATCAACAGCCAGAGGGTGATCGCCACACCGGTAAAACGGTATCCGTCGGTCCACAGCAGCGATTTCCAGTATTCCTGAATAATCTCGATCACAGGTCAGCCCTCTTCACACCCACGGAGTAGCGACGCTCGAGCAGCAGCAGCACACCATTGGAGACGGTGGTAAACACCAGATAAATGACCCCGCACACGATGGCGAAGTAGAACGGTTCCCAGGTGCTTTTGCCCGCCAGCTGCGTGGCTTTCACCACATCTTCCAGTCCCAATAACGAGACCAGCGCCGTCGCTTTGAGGATAACCTGCCAGTTGTTGCCGATGCCCGGCAGCGCAAAGCGCATCATGGCCGGAAACATAATACGGCGGAATGTTTGAGAGGAGGTAAAACCGAATGCCGTGGCCGCTTCGATATGCCCTTTCGGCACCGCGAGATAGGCTCCGCGGAAGGTTTCAGTAAAGTAGGCACCGTAGATAAAGCCCAGGGTAATGATACCGGCCACCATAGGATCGATATCAATCTGCGCCATACCGATGGCATCCGTGACGCCATTCAGCGCGATTTGCAGACCGTAGAAAATCAGCAACATCAGCACCAGGTCAGGCACACCACGGATCAGGGTGGTATAGCCTTCAAACAGCAGAACCATCGCCCGATTGGTCGACAGCTTCGCGCCCGCGCCCGCCAGGCCTATCAACACCGCCAGCACCACCGAACTGAGAGCCAGTTCAAGGGTGACGAGTGCGCCTTGTAAAATTACGCCAGAAAATCCGTACAGCATACCGCCTGCCCTGTCGTGTCGTGAGTGGTGACGCCGTGTCTTTTCCCCTCCCGTAGCGGGAGGGGCCGCACGTTATTCAGTGGGGTATTCAGCCACCGTAGACATCAAAGTCGAAGTATTTCTTCGCCATTTTTTCGTAAGTACCGTCCGCGCGCATCTCGGCAAAGGCTTTGTTCAGCGCTTCGCGCAGTTCGTTGTCCTCTTTACGCAGCCCCATACCGGTGCCCACGCCGAAGAGTTTCTCGTCCTTAATGGACGGACCGCCGAACTTGTAATCTTTACCTACCGGTTGCTTCAGGAAGCCTTCGCTGGCTGCGACTTCGTCCTGGAAAGCGGCATCGATACGGCCTGCGGTCAGGTCAGCGTAGATATTCTCCTGGCCCTGATAAGAGACGATTTCGATCCCCTTCGGTGCCCAGTGCTCGTTACCGAAGGTCTCCTGGGTGGTGCCCTGCAGCACGCCTACGCGTTTGCCTTTCAGTGACTCCAGGGTCGGCTGGATATCAGAGGATTTTGCTACCACCAGACGGGAATCCGCTGCATAAAGTTTGTCAGTGAAGGCAATCTCCTGCTGGCGTTTTTCGGTGATAGAGAGTGAAGACATAATAGCGTCGATTTTTTTCGCTTTCAGCGAAGGGATCAGCGCATCCAGAGGGTTTTCAACGAAGGTACACTCTGTTTTGATACGTTTGCACAGTTCTTTTGCCAAATCGATATCAAATCCTACCAGTTCGCCCTGTGCATTCTTCGATTCGAAGGGGGCATAAGTCGGGTCAGTACCAATACGTACTTTTTGCGGAATTGCTGCGAATGCCGCAGTAGCGCTGGAAAATGCCAGAGCCAGGGAAAGTGACAACACCAGTTTTTTCATATCTATCCTCAACAGACTGTCTTCTTACGGGATTTTAACGCCGACGGGGGTTGCCTTTAATGTGCCATTAATCGCCGCGGCAAGGCAAAAGATTATGCCCGGCTGACGCGAAAAAGTGCATTATCAGTGCTTAACTATTCACTTTATAACCAACGCGGCGCAGGATTTGCACCATCGTGGTTCGCAAAGGCAATCAACGCACCATAACGGTGAACCATTATGGTGCGCACCGTCAGTTAGAGTTAGTCGCCGTAGACATTGAAGTCGAAATATTTCTTCGCCAGTTTGTCGTAGGTGCCGTCTTTACGCAGTTCGGTAAAGGCTTTATCAAAGGCCGCTTTCAGCTCGGCGTCGTCCTTGCGCAGGCCAATCCCGGTACCGTCGCCAAAGTATTTTTTGTCTTTAACCGACGGGCCCGCAAAGGCAAACTCTTTCCCTGCCGGCTGTTTCAGGAAGCCTTCGCTTGCCGCAACTTCATCCTGGAAAGCTGCATCCAGGCGCCCTGCCGCCAGATCGGAATAGATCAGATCCTGGTTCTGGTAAGCCACGACATCGACGCCCTTCTCGCGCCAGTTGGCATTGGCAAAGCCTTCCTGCGTGGAGCCCTGCAGGACGCCAACGTGTTTGCCTTTCAGCGAATCAATAGTGGGCTGGACAGGCGAGCCCTTCGCCGCAATCAGGCGCGAGTCTGCTGCGTACAGCTTCTCAGAGAAGGCGATCTCCTGCTGGCGTTTCTCAGTGATGGAGAGTGAAGAGATAATCGCATCGATTTTCTTGGCTTTCAGCGATGGGATCAGCGCATCAAAGTCGCTGCCCACCCAGGTGCATTTCACGGACATGCGTTTGCACATCTCATTCCCCAGGTCGATATCAAACCCGACAAAATCGCCCTTCGCATCTTTCGATGAGAATGGCGCATAGGTCGCGTCAGTACCGATACGTACGGTCTGTGGGAGCGCTGCATAGCTGCTTGCCGCTGCGCTTAATCCCACCAGCAAAGACAGAGCCAGAACCGTCTTCTTCATACATTACCCTCAAGTGTCGTGATTTTATTTTGTAATAGATGATGTTGTGTGTTGTTGCAGGCGATCCCTTGCAGGTCTTGTGCCAGATTGCGTGTGGCGCAAAATTACGGCGTTAAATATGTTAACGAAAGGTTGCAAGATTGCCTTAATGGTGAAAGATAGCAGGTCTGCCAAACGAACCGCAGTGGGAAGAATGGAAAAAAGGAATTAAATGTTGAGGATATGATCGCGGTTGCAGAATTGCCCTGAAACAGGGCACGTTGCGCTGACCTGCTCCAGGGCAGGACACCTTTCCCGTCAGACGCCCTGCCAGCGGGCGAAGAGATCGTCCGGCAGTTCAATGTCGAACTGGTCAATAACCCGGTTTACGGTTTGATTGATGACGTCGTCCAGGCTTTGCGGACGGTGGTAAAACGCCGGGACCGGCGGCATGATCACCGCGCCCAGCTCAGCAGCCTGAGTCATCAGCCGCAGGTGACCCAGATGAAGCGGAGTTTCGCGCACGCAGAGCACCAGCGGGCGGCGCTCTTTTAACACCACGTCGGCGGCGCGGGTCACCAGGGTATCGGTATAGCTGTTAACAATGCCGGAGAGGGTTTTAATGGAACAGGGCAGGATCACCATACCCGAAGTCTTAAACGACCCGGAGGAGATGCTGGCGGCGATATCGCGGGCATCATGCACCACGTCGGCCAGGGCCTGAACGTCGCGCAGGGAGTAATCAGTTTCGAGAGAGAGAGTCTGACGCGCGGCCTGGCTCATCACCAGATGGGTTTCAACGTCAGCGACGTCGCGTAATACCTGCAGCAAACGGACACCGTAAATCGCGCCGCTGGCCCCTGAGATCCCTACTATCAATCGTTTCATGATTATCGCCCTTGCTGTAACAGGGCAGACTGTGCAGGATTTTGGCGGGAGTTGCAAGCGAGGGCAGACGCCCTCGCCTGTGATAAGGATTAACCTTCGTTGTGCATCTCTAAGCTTTCGAGATCGTTCGCCATTTGCACGGCTTTCGCATCGTCGTTACGCAGAGAGTCGAGGTAGTCCAGATACTTCTGGTCCACATCTTTGGTGACGTAGATACCGTTGAACACCGAGCACTCGAACTGCTGGATATCCGGGTTCTCTGCGCGCACCGCGTCGATCAGATCGTTCAGATCCTGGAAAATCAGGCCATCGGCGCCGATGATCTGGCGGATCTCATCCACTTCACGACCGTGAGCGATCAGCTCGTTGGCGGTCGGCATGTCGATACCGTAGACGTTCGGGAAGCGAATTTCCGGTGCCGCAGAGGCCAGATAAACCTTCTTCGCACCCGCTTCACGGGCCATCTCGATAATCTGCTCAGAGGTGGTGCCACGCACGATGGAGTCATCCACCAGCAGCACGTTCTTATCGCGGAACTCAGCGCGGTTGGCGTTCAGCTTGCGGCGCACCGATTTACGGCGCAGCTGCTGGCCTGGCATGATAAAGGTGCGGCCAACATAGCGGTTCTTCACGAAGCCCTGGCGATAGGGTTTACCCAGGATGCGCGCCATCTCCAGCGCGATATCGCAGGAGGTTTCCGGGATCGGGATGACCACATCGATATCCAGATCTTCCCACTCGCGGGCAATCTTCTCGCCGAGCTTGGTGCCCATATTCACACGGGCGCTGTAGACGGAGATCTTGTCGATGAAGGAGTCCGGACGGGCAAAGTAGACGTACTCGAACAGGCACGGGTTGCTGACCGGGTTTTCCGCACACTGACGGGTAAACAGCTGGCCTTTTTCGGTGATGTAAACCGCTTCGCCCGGAGCAACGTCACGCAGGAACTCAAAGCCCAGGGTGTCCAGGGCCACGCTTTCGGAGGCCACCATATATTCGGTGCGGCCATCGCCAATATCGCGTTTACCCAGCACCAGCGGGCGAATCCCGTTCGGATCGCGGAACGCGACCATACCGTGGCCGATAATCATCGCGACGCAGGCATAGGCCCCACGAATCAGACGGTTAGTGGCCGCCACGGCAGCAAAAATGTTGTCAGCTTCCAGCGGATAGTGACGGAAGTTATCCAGTTCGCTGGCAAAGATGTTAAGCAGAATTTCAGAGTCAGAAGTGGTGTTAATGTGGCGACGCTTCTCTTCAAACAGCTTTTTACGTAACTCGTGGGCGTTGGTCAGGTTGCCGTTGTGGGCAAGCGTGATGCCATACGGGGAGTTAACGTAGAAAGGCTGCGCTTCAGAGGCGCTGGAACTGCCTGCGGTAGGGTAACGAACGTGACCAATACCCATGTTACCCTGCAGACGCTGCATATGGCGGGCTTCAAACACATCGTTTACCAGGCCGTTAGCCTTACGTAAACGGAAGCAGTTGTGTGCATCAATGGTGATGATACCCGCAGCATCCTGCCCACGGTGCTGAAGCACCGATAATGCGTCATAAATAGACTGGTTTACCGGCATGAAACCGGCGATACCGACAATACCGCACATTCGTCATTTCCTCGTTAAGCCACATCTCAGGGTTTATGCCCTGGGCAAAAAACTCGACGAGCTTTGCAGATAGTCAAAGAACCATCTGATGATGAAGCTGAACTGCG
Organism: Leclercia adecarboxylata; assembly: GCF_006874705.1. Lineage (NCBI taxonomy): Bacteria > Pseudomonadati > Pseudomonadota > Gammaproteobacteria > Enterobacterales > Enterobacteriaceae > Leclercia > Leclercia adecarboxylata. The sequence goes on from NZ_CP035382.1 coordinate 430,156, forward strand.
GGATCAGCTGCGATTTCTGCCAGTCTTCACTTTTTGAGAACCCGGTAAAGGTATCAAGGAAGAACAGTATCGCGGCGACAATCAACACCCCGCGCAATGCACCGAAGCAGATCCCAAGCACCCTGTCCGTTCCCGACAAACCGGTTTTCTCAACCAGCTGGCCTATCACGTAGTTAACAATGGCGCCGACAATCAGCGTCGCGATAAACAGCACCGCGATGGCGATTCCGTTTCGAACCAGTTCATCTTCAAAGCCCGTGAACCAGACAGACAGGTAAGTGTAGTAATGACTGGCAACAAAGAAGGCACAGCCCCAGGTTACCAGCGATAACGCTTCACGAACAAAGCCACGGATCAGGCTAACCAGACAGGAAAAACCTATCACCGCAATGATGGCGTAATCAATCCAGACCATATACGTCCCACGATTAAACGCCCTGTCATCCAGTTCGGGGCGAATTCTAACAGAAAAAGAAAACGTTTGCGTAGGGATTTCCTTCCCGCGCGTAAATAAAAAAGGCGCTGAAAAAATAATCAACGCCCCAGGCCGTTACGTCTCTTCGGACGCCTGCCTCGCCCTCCCCCGGCCCTCTCCTTTCAGGAAAAACGTCGGTAGGAGGAGAATAATACGTACATTAATTCACGCTGTAGTTCATCACCACGCCGCTCAGGCCGGAGAGTTGATTCAGCTCCCCAAGCGACCCCTTCAGCTTATCTTTTGATGCATCCGGGCCCACGAGAATACGGGTGATTTTACCCTGTACCGGCGTCGAAGGCGAAGTGTAAACGCGATACCCCGCGCCACGGAGTTTGGCCACCACTTCGTTGACCTTATCGGCATTTTTCAACGCACCAAGCTGCACAACGTAGGCTTTACCGGTCGGGGCCGGCTTCTCTTCTGCAGCCGGTTTAGCCGGCGGGGTTTCCGTAGCCGCCGCCAGCTGCTGGCTGGTGTTGTCGCGCTGCGGTTTCGGCTGCGGTTTCTCAACCGGTTTCGGTTTTTGCACCGGTTTCGGCGCATACTGCTCGACCGGGGCTGGATCCAGCTCGTTGTTATTTCCGGCCGCCAGACGCGACGGATCTAAAGATGGCGCCGCGGCATCGCCAGCCCGCACTTCTTCAGCCGCCCCTTCAGGCGGTTGAGCAGGTAATGCCTGGGTCGCAGCCGGCAGCATGTCCGGCTCATCCCGGTCGCCGGGTTTAGGCACCAGCGGGATCGCCGCAAACTCATCCTGATAATGTTTTTTCTGTCCATCAAGCAGCCCGGGGAGAATAATCACCCCCAGCGCCACCAGCACAATGGTGCCTGCTAAACGGTTCTGAAACTTACTTGCCACCGGTTCTCCCCGCATCCATTACGTCCATGACATGTGCCACCGTGTGGAAGGATCCACACACCAGCACGGTATCTTCTGGTCTGGCGTCCGCCATCGCCTCGCGCCATGCCTGCTCCACGCTGGCAAAGGTCTGGCCCTGGCCGAGGTGTTCCATCAGCTGTTCAGCCGTTGCCCCGCGCGGGCCTTCCAGAGGTGCACAATACCAGCTATCGACCACAGTCTCCATGCAGGCCAGCGTGCCGCCGATATCTTTATCATGAAGCATACCGATTACCGCCAGCACGCGCCCGGTTTTTGGCAATGATTTGAGACGTCCGGCGAGGTAAGCCGCGGCATGAGGGTTATGCGCCACATCCAGAATCAGACGCGGTGATTCGCTGACAATCTGGAAACGCCCGGCGAGGATCGCCTGCTGAATGCCGTCACGAATGGCCTGCTCGTCTACGGCCAGACCACTGGCGCGCAGGGCGGCCAGTGCCGTCGCCGCGTTCGGCTGCGGCACCTGCGGCAGCGGCAGGTTGTCCAGCGCGCCTTTGGCATCTTCAAAGCGCCAGCCGCTCTGTGTCACGCTGTAGCGCCAGTCGACATCGCGACGCTGCAACAGCGCCCCTTTCTCCTGCGCCACGTCAGCGATGGTGTGCGGCATCTCCGGCTCACCGACAATCGCCGGTTTACCCGCGCGGAAAATACCGGCTTTTTCACGGCCGATGCTTTCGCGATCGGGCCCCAGCCAGTCGGTATGATCCAGCGCGATGCTGGTCACCACGGCGACATCCGGATCCACAATGTTGGTGGCGTCCAGACGCCCGCCTAAGCCGACTTCAAGGATCACCACGTCCAGCTGCGCCTGCCTGAACAACCACAGCGCCGACAGGGTGCCATATTCGAAATAGGTCAGCGAAATGTCGCCGCGCGCGGCTTCGATCTCTGCGAACGAGGCAGTATGTGCTGATTCGGCTAACTCTGCGTTCTGCACCCGCACGCGCTCGGTGTAGCGCACCAGATGCGGCGAGCTGTAGACACCCACCTTGTAGCCCGCCGCCATCAGCATGGACTCCAGCGTGCGGCAAGTGGTGCCTTTGCCGTTAGTACCCGCCACGGTGAAGACAAAGGGGGCCGGTTTCAGAACGTCAAGGCGCGCCGCGACCTGGCTGACGCGCTCAAGCCCCATGTCGATGGCTTTACTGTGCAGGCTTTCCAGATAAGAAAGCCACGCGGCCAGAGGCGACGTGGCTTGGGGAAGAGTGATATTTTCCATGTTGCGCGCTTTTCAGTTACGGTTAGAAAGCAAAAGGGCAGCGCCATTGGCCCTGCCCTTTTCAGTTATCAGGCCTCGGGTTCCTGATCCGGTACTACCACGCCTTCGCGCGGTTCATCCGGGCTCGGCGACGGCAGGTTCATCAGCTTCGCCAGGATGCTTGCCAGCTTCAGGCGCATCTCCGGACGGCGAACGATCATGTCGATAGCGCCTTTCTCAATAAGGAACTCACTGCGCTGGAAGCCCGGCGGCAGTTTCTCACGTACCGTTTGTTCGATAACGCGCGGGCCGGCAAAGCCGATCAGCGCTTTCGGTTCAGCGATGTTCAGATCGCCCAGCATCGCGAAGCTCGCCGATACGCCGCCCATGGTTGGGTCGGTCAGTACGGAGATGTACGGCAGACCGCGCTCCTGCATTTTCGCCAGCGCTGCGGAGGTTTTTGCCATCTGCATCAGCGACATCAGCGCTTCCTGCATACGGGCACCGCCGGAGGCAGAGAAGCAGATCAGCGGACAGTTGTCTTCCAGCGCCTGCTCAACCGCACGCACAAAGCGCGCACCAACCACGGAACCCATTGAGCCGCCCATAAAGGAGAACTCAAATGCCGCTGCGACAACCGGCATCTCGTGCAGGGTGCCTTTCATCACCACCAGGGCGTCTTTCTCGCCGGTCTCTTTCTGCGCAGAGGCCAGACGGTCTTTGTATTTCTTGGAGTCGCGGAACTTCAGCACATCTTTCGGCTCAAGCTCGCTGCCCAGTTCAACCAGAGAACCTTCATCCAGCAGGCTATGCAGGCGGTTACGCGCCGACATACGCATGTGGTGATCGCACTTCGGACAAACTTCCAGATTACGCTCCAGCTCGGCGCGGTACAGGACCTGGCCACAGCTGTCACATTTGGTCCATACCCCTTCAGGAATACTCGCTTTGCGGGTTGGGGTGATATTACTTTTAATTCGTTCAATCCAGCTCATTGATAACCTTTCTGCCTGAACCAGGTTTGCTGCAAGGGGCGCATAATGCCATTTTTGCCCCCGACAGACCATGAATGTTGCACATTAAAACATAACAGCCCGAAACTTTGGATAAAAAAGTGGTCGAACCGCAGTCGTGCTTTTATTTTGCTTGTTTTGCCGCCGCGCGCCGGTGACGAATAATTTCGATCACGCCCGGCAGGATGGAGACCACAATAATCCCTACGATCAGTAGCTTGAGATTTTCCTGAATCATAGGAATGGTACCGAAGAAATATCCCGCGTAGGTAAAGCTGAGCACCCATAACAGCGCGCCCGTCACGTTATAGAGTGCGAAATGACGGTACGACATGTGTCCCATTCCCGCAACAAAGGGGGCAAAGGTTCTGACGATCGGCACGAAACGCGCGAGAATAATGGTTTTACCGCCGTGTTTCTCATAAAACGCATGGGTTTTATCGAGATAGCTGCGACGGAAAATCTTCGAGTCCGGATTACTGAATAACCGCTCGCCAAACAGCCGCCCTATAGTGTAGTTCACCGCATCGCCAAGGATCGCGGCGATGAGCATCAGAACCACCATCAGGTGAACGTTGATGTCGTTGGTTTCCAGGGAGGCCAGCGCCCCCGCCACGAACAGCAGCGAATCGCCCGGTAAGAACGGGGTCACCACCAGTCCGGTTTCACAAAACAGGATCAGGAACAGAATGGCATACACCCAGACGCCATAATCAGCGACCAGCTCTGCCAGGTGAACATCAATATGCAGAATGAAATCAATCAGAAAGCGAATAAAATCCATATTGTCTAAACCTTTATTGCACGGCTATCAGTCCGCTAAAAACAGCGGGCCCATTGGCGGTTTCGGAAGGTCAAAACGATCCGGGTAATCGACCGAGACCAGATACAGCCCTTCCGCTTTCGCCGTTGCTGCTGCCAGGGTTCTGTCCTTCGCTGCCAGCAACTCTGCAATCCAGCTCTCCGGCTGGTGTCCGGCGCCCACTTCCATCAGGCTGCCAACAATATTCCGCACCATATGATGTACAAAGGCGTTGGCCTTGATATCCACCACCACATACGCGCCATACCGGCTGACGTTAATGTGCATCACGTTGCGCCACGGGGTGCGCGATTGGCACTGCACCGCACGAAACGAGGTAAAGTCGTTTTCGCCAATCAGCGCCTGCGCTGCGCGATGCATGCGCCCGGCATCCAGCGGCTCGTAGAAATGCGTTACGCCCTGGCCTAACACCGCCGGCCGCAGACGCTGGTTATAGATGATGTAACGGTACCGGCGCGCGGTGGCACTGAAGCGGGCGTGAAAATCGTCCGGCACAGTTTTGACCCAACGCACTGCGATGTCACCAGGCAAATTCGCATTTACTCCCAGCGTCCAGGCCGCGTCTTTACGCACCGCGGTGGTTTCAAAATGAACCACCTGCCCCGTACCATGGACTCCGGCGTCGGTACGCCCCGCGCACAGGACATTTATGGGCTCATTCGCCACCTGAGAGAGCGCCTTCTCCAGTTTCTCCTGGACGCTGCGCACTTCGTTCTGACGCTGCCAGCCATAATATTTACTGCCATCGTACTCAATCCCGAGAGCAATTTTATGGACCGGCTTTTGTTCCACTTCTGACATCAGTACAGATACTCCTGCACCAGTTTCTCGGCAATTTTCACCGCCATCAGCGCACCGCCGAAACGAACGTTATCGGCCACCGACCAGAACTGGATCTGCTCCGGCATACCGTAATCGTTGCGAACGCAGCCGATGGAGAGGCGGGCGTTGCCCGTTGCGTCGCCCACCTGGGTCGGAAACTCGCTCTCTTCGGACAGTTCGATGTCCTCACCGCGGGCAAAGGCGTCGCGCGCCTCTTCCGCCGCCAGCGGGCGCATCGCTTCGAAGCTCACCATCTGGGCATGGCCGTAAAACACCGGCGACTGCACGCAGTTGGCGGAGATCATCAGCCCTTCATCCTGTAGGATCTTGCGTACCTGATCGACGATACGGCGCTCTTCACGAACGCTGCCTTCGCGATCCGGCAATAGTGGCAGCATGTTGAAGGCCAGCTGACGACCAAAGAAGTCCTCTTCGTCTACCGGAATACCGTTCAGCAACTTCGCGCTCTGCCCGGCCAGCGCATCCACCGCTTTTTTACCATGAGCGGAGGCCGACAGCAGGCTGGTGACGGTGATACGGGATAAGCCGCCATCATCGATCAGCGGTTTCAGGGCGGTCAGCAGCTGGCTGGTCAGGCTGTCCGGGACGGCGATAACGTTACGGTTGCGGTAGTCGGCCAGCACGAACGGGTTGACGTCCGGCACCACCAGCGGCACGTCCGGCTCAAGAGCGAACAGGCCGCTGGAGTCAATCACCAGACAGCCCGCAGTGGTGGCGTCTTCAATATAGGTTGCGGAAGCTTCAGCACCGGCGACGAAAAAGGCCAGCTGCGCCTGGGTCCAGTCAAATTCAGCCGCATCCTGAACGCGTACCGATTTGCCCTCATAACGCAGATGCTCACCTGCGCTCTCATTACGCGCCAGGGCAAAAATCTCCCCCACCGGGAACTGACGCTCGGCAAGGGTTTCGAGCAGGGCTTCGCCCACGGCGCCCGTTGCGCCCAGTATGGCAATGTTCCAGCCTTCAGACATGGTGGTTTACTCCAGAAATAAAAAAGCGTCCCCGGCGGGTTATCCGCCAGGGAGCATTAAGAAGACATTAACGAACCGGATGATGAGTGGCGTTGAAACCCAGCTTATGTAACAGTGATGCCGCCGCAGCGTCATCACACATCACATACAGGGAAGACCATTCGCGGCGCTCCACATAGTGCTTGCGCAGCTTGTCGAACTCACCCGGCATACCCGCTACTTTTCGCAGCAGCGCGTCATCGCGGCGCACATCATACACTAAATGCACCAGCCTTTTCAGCGTTGCCTGATCCAGCGGGCCATGCAGGGTAATGCGGCCAAATTCCGGCGTCGGCAGCAGGGTATCCAGCGCCACCTGCTGCGATTTGCCAATAAAGGCGCTGTAAGCCTCAAACACCTGGGTGGTGCCGCGCGCTTTGCCTTCCAGGGTGTAGCCGGCGATGTGTGCGGTGCCAATATCCACTTTATTCAGCAGGGCCACGTTGAGATCCGGCTCCGGCTCCCAGACGTCCAGCACCACGCTGAGATCCTGACCAGCGTCCAGACGCTTCAGCAGCGCGGCGTTGTCCACCACCGGGCCACGACAGGCGTTGATCAGGATAGTGCCCGGCTTCAGGCGGCTCATCAGCGCCTCATCGGCCAGATGCAGGGATTTATACGGCCCGTCTTTAAACAGCGGAGTATGGAAGGTGAGGACGTCACATTCCGCCACCAGCTCGTCCAGGCTGCGGAAATCGCCCTCATCGCCACGATCGGCACGCGGGGGATCGCACAGCAGCGTGCGGATACCTAACGCCTCGAGGCGCTTTTGCAGGCGACTGCCGACGTTACCCACTCCGACAATACCGACAGTGCGATCGGCCAGGCTAAACCCGTCACGCTCGGCCAGCATCAGCAGGGAAGAGAAAACATACTCCACGACGGCGATGGCGTTACAGCCCGGCGCGGCGGAAAAACCGATCCCCGCCTGCTTCAGCCACGCGTCATCCACATGATCGGTTCCCGCGGTTGCCGTACCGACAAACTTCACCGCTTTACCAGACAACAGCGCCTCATTCACTTTGGTCACTGAGCGCACCATCAGCGCGTCGGCATCATCCAGCTCAGCGAGCGGGATCGGGCGTCCGGGAACGGCCTTAACCTCACCCAGGCGGCTGAACAGCTCGCGGGCGTAAGGCATATTTTCATCAACGAGGATTTTCACGTCTGAGTACCTGTTTGAGAGGAAGTTAACCGGTCAAGTGTGCCATAATCTGGCCGCCAGGCATATACGTAACCTGGTTTACGCAGAGTAACGACCTTAAGGATTTTTTGACGATGCAGCCCATTTCAGGTACGCCGCCGCAACCTCCGGGTGACGGCCCGCGTCCGTCTCATGTCGCAGGCGAACAGCCCCTCTCCACACAGCAGCGCACCGTACTGGAACGCCTGATCACCCGGCTGATTGCCCTGACGTCGCAGCAGAATGCGGAAGTGTGGGCTGGGGTCAAACACGATCTGGGCCTGAAGGGCGATGCGCCCATGCTGTCGCGTCACTTCCCTGCTGCAGAGCAAAACCTGAACCAGCGCCTGAATACCGCGCAGCAAAACCACACCACCCGGCAGATGGTCTCGCAGCTGACGGAGCTGTTAAGCCAGGGGAATAACCGTCAGGCGACCAGCGATTTTATTCGTCAGCAGTACGGTCAGACGGCACTTAGCCAACTGACGCCCGAGCAGCTTAAGACGGTGCTGACGCTGCTGCAAAATAACCAGCTCGCCATTCCGCAGCCGCAACAGCGTCCGGCCACTGAGCGCCCGCTGCTGCCTGCTGAACACAATACGCTCAAGCAGATGGTGACCAAGCTGGCCGCCGCTACGGGTGAGCCGACCAAACTGATCTGGCAGTCGATGCTGGAGTTGTCCGGTGTAAAAGCGGGAGAGTTGATCCCGGCCAGACAGTTTACCCATCTTGCCACCTGGCTGCAGGCACGCCAGACCCTGAGCAGCCAGAGCGCGCCAACCCTGCACACCCTGCAGGCAGCGCTGAAACAGCCGCTGGAGCCGCAGGAGTGGGACAGCATTCAGGATTATGCCCACCAGAACTGGCAGGCGACGCCGCAGACGGTGCTGACCACCGCGCAGGTTCAGGATCTGCTTAATGCGATCTTTACCCGCCGCACCGAGCGTGAAGCTGGCGTAATTGAAGTGCGCAATATCCAGCCGATCTACAGCCCGCTGTTTGCCCCGGTGGTGGAAACCTTCAGAACGCTCTCCGCCCGTCCGGGACTGATGTTAATTGCGTTAATCATTGCGCTGGCGATTTTCTGGTTGGTCGTCTGATATTTTGCCCGGTGGCGCTACGCTTACCGGGCCTACAAAAAGACAACCTGTAGGCCGGGTAAGGCGTAGCCGCCACCCGGCAACAAACCGCTAAGATTTACGAAACGCCACCAGCGTCACCACTATTCCCACCACCGCAGAAACCGCCCCTGCCAGGAAGACCGATGGATAACCAAATGACGTCGCTAACAGGCCTGCCAGCGGCGCGGTGACCCCGTATGAGATATCCTGAAACGCGGCATAACCGCCCAGCGCCGTGCCGCGTACCTGCGGGGCAACGCGTTTAACGACCTCGACACCGAGTGCCGGGAAGATCAGTGAACAGCCGCAGCCGGTCAGGGCTGCGCCCAGCAGCGCCACCGGCGCGTTTGGGGCCTGCCAGAGCAGCACAAGGCCAAGGGTTTCAATCACCAGCGAGGCCACCGCCACCTTCACGCCACCATAACGATCCGGCATCCAGCCGAACAGCACCCGCATCAGAACAAACGCGCCGCCAAAGGCGGTAAGCGTAAACCCTGCCATCGCCCAGCCGCGGCTCATAAAGTAGAGCGAGACGAAGGTACCAATCACCGCAAAGCCGACACCCTGCAGGGCAAGGCCCAGACCCGGTTGCCAGATTTGCCCCACAACGCTCCACAGGGAGGGTCGTTCGCCTTTATGGGCCGGAACTTTACGCACCGTGCCGTTAAACGCCCATGCCAGCAGCGGCAGAGCCATGGTGGTGGCAGCCAGTGCCGCAAAGCCAAACTGGCTGTTAATCAACAGCCCCAGCGGTGCGCCAGCGGCCAGCGCCCCATAGATGGCCATCCCGTTCCAGGACATCACTTTGCCGGAACGTGCGGGCCCTACCAGCCCCATCCCCCAGGTCAGGGTGCCGGTCAGCAGCTGACTTTCACCAAAACCAAGGATTAAGCGTCCCACCACCAGCAGCGCGAATTTCCAGGCAGCATCCACCGGCAGCAGCGCGGCCAGTAGCCATGCGCCGCCCGCCAGCCCGCAGGCAAACATGCCCTGCAGCGCCGAGCGTTTGGCACCATGCTGATCCGCCAGCCGTCCGGCGTAGCCGCGGGTTAACACCGTGGCTAAGAACTGAATACCCACGGCGATACCCACCATGGTATTGCCATAGCCCAGCCCCTGGTGAACAAACAGCGGGATCACCGGCAGCGGCAGGCCAACGGTCATATAGGTCAGGAATACCGCAAAGGCGATACGAAACAGCGAGACGTTTCCGGAGGAGGCGTTTTTATCTGATGTAACGGCCGTCATGCATAACTCCATGTTCAGGCATAAAAAAAGGGAGCCACAGGCTCCCTCTTACTATACATCAAACGCTTATGCTTTCAGCTTACGCATGACCAGCGTGGCGTTGGTGCCGCCGAAACCGAAGCTGTTGGACATCACGGTATTCAGCTCGCGCTCGGTTGTCGCGGTAACGATGTTCAGGCCAGCAGCCTGCTCGTCCAGCTCTTCCACGTTGATGCTTGGGGCGATGAAGCCGTGTTCCAGCATCAGCAGGGAGTAGATAGCTTCCTGTACGCCAGCCGCACCCAGAGAGTGACCGGTCATGGCTTTGGTCGCGGAGATGGCCGGGCTGTTGTCGCCAAACACTTCGCGGATAGCACCCAGCTCTTTCACGTCGCCTACCGGAGTAGAGGTGCCGTGGGAGTTCAGGTAGTCGATTGGGGTATCCAGGCCGTGCATCGCCATCTTCATGCAGCGCACTGCGCCTTCACCGGATGGAGCAACCATGTCTGCACCGTCGGAGGTTGCGCCGTAGCCCACGATCTCAGCATAGATGTGCGCGCCACGGGCCAGAGCGTGTTCCAGCTCTTCAACCACAACCATACCGCCACCGCCGGCGATAACGAAGCCGTCGCGGCTTGCATCGTAAGTACGGGAGGCTTTTTCTGGCGTTTCGTTATATTTGGTGGACAGTGCGCCCATCGCGTCGAACTCACAGGCCATTTCCCAGCCCAGTTCTTCGCCGCCGCCAGCAAACACGATGTCCTGTTTGCCCAGCTGGATCTGCTCTACCGCGTTACCGATACAGTGTGCGGAGGTGGCACATGCGGAGCTGATGGAGTAGTTTACGCCGTGAATTTTGAACGGGGTGGCGAGGCAGGCGGATACCGCTGAGCCCATCGCTTTGGTCACCACGTATGGACCCACCGCTTTCAGGCCGCGCGGGCTACGCATAGCGTCAGCACCGAAGACCTGCGCTTTTGACGAACCGCCGGAGCCAGCAATCAGACCCACGCGTGGGTTGTTCTGATAAACGTCTTCGCTCAGGCCAGCATCAGCAATGGCTTCCTGCATGGAGAGGTAGGCGTAGATAGAGGCATCGTTCATGAAACGGACCACTTTGCGATCGATCATGCCCGTGGTGTCCAGTTTGACATTACCCCAGACGTGGCTGCGCATGCCAGAATCTTTAAACTCTTCAGAGAAGGTGATCCCGGAGCGTCCTTCACGCAGAGATGCCAGGACTTCCTGCTGGTTATTACCGATGCTGGAAACGATGCCCAAGCCAGTAATCACTGCACGTTTCATTCAATACCTCTGTAAGTCGCACTATTTTAAGTTTCGAGTCGCACAATAGCGTACACTTGTACGCCGAACAAGTCCGATCAGCCAATTTCTGCGGAAATTTGCACCAACAGACGCACATCGTTAAGATCGCGGCACAGCCTGTCAGACGAGTAACTTACGTGAAACAAAACGCCATACAACCTGCCAACCTCGAATTCAACGCTGAGGGTACACCTGTTTCCCGAGATTTTGATGATGTCTACTTCTCTAATGATAACGGACTGGAAGAGACACGTTATGTTTTCCTCGATGGAAATCAGCTGAACGCCCGTTTCCCGGTACATCCCCGCGATCTGTTCGTGGTGGCGGAGAGCGGTTTTGGCACCGGCCTGAACTTTCTTACCCTCTGGCAGGCGTTCGATCGCTTCCGTGCGGCTCACCCTGAGGCTACGCTGCAAAGGTTACATTTCATCAGTTTTGAGAAATTCCCGCTGGCCGCCGCCGACCTGCGTCTGGCGCATCAGCACTGGCCGGAATTAGCGCCCTGGGCAGAGCAGCTCCAGGCCCAGTGGCCGCTGCCTATCGCGGGCTGCCATCGTCTGCTGCTGGATGGCGGGCGCGTCACCCTCGATATCTGGCTGGGTGATATCAACGAGCTGACTGACAAGCTGGATGACTCCCTCAATCAGCAGGTCGACGCCTGGTTCCTTGACGGCTTCGCTCCGGCCAAAAACCCGGATATGTGGAGCCCGGAGCTGTTTGCCGCAATGGCCCGCCTGGCCCGCCCCGGGGCTACGCTTGCCACCTTCACCTGCGCCGGATTTGTCCGTCGTGGCCTGCAGGAAGCTGGCTTCACCATGCAAAAAACCAAAGGCTTTGGCCGCAAGCGCGAAATGCTCGTCGGGGTGATGGAGCAGGATCGCCCCTCCCCTGCCCGCTGGCCGTGGTTTGCCCGTACGGCCAGCGACGGACGGGAAACCGCCGTGGTGGGCGGCGGGATCGCCAGCGCCCTGCTGTCGCTGGCGCTGTTGCGCCGCGGCTGGCAGGTGACGCTCTACTGCGCCGACCTGGCCCCGGCGACGGGTGCCTCCGGCAATCGCCAGGGCGCGCTCTATCCCCTGCTGAGCGCGCACGATGCGGCGCTCAGCCAGTTTTTCCCGACGGCATTTACCTTTGCCCGTCGTCTGTACGATGCCCTGCCGGTCGCGTTTGATCATACCTGGTGCGGCGTCACCCAGCTTGGCTGGGACGAGAAGAGTCAGCAGAAAATCAACCAGATGCTTGCCCTGGGCCTGCCCGAGCAGATCGCCGTTGCGGTCAACGCCCAACAGGTGGAAGAGAGTATCGGGGTGCCGACCGGCTGCGGCGGGATCCAGTACCCGCTCGGCGGCTGGCTGTGTCCGGCGCAGCTTACCGCGGCGGTGATTGCCGAGGCGCAAACGCTCGGCCTGCAGGTGCAGTACGGTCGCAAAGTGACGTCGCTTGAGCAGACCGACGCGCGCTGGACGCTGCACTTCGCCGGGGGCGAGCACGTGCAACACGGCAGCGTGGTGCTGGCCAACGGACATGGCATCAGCCAGTTCAGCCAGACCGCACAGCTGCCGGTTTATCCGGTGGGTGGTCAGGTGAGCCATATCCCGGCCGCCCCGCAGCTGAGCCAGCTGCGCCAGGTACTCTGCTACGACGGGTATCTGACGCCGCAAAATCCGACCAACGGCCACCACTGTATCGGTGCGAGCTATCACCGTGGACAGACGGAGCCGCAGTACAGCGACGAGGATCAGCAGCATAACCGCCAGCGGTTGATCGACTGTTTACCCCAGGCGACATGGGCACAAGAGGTAGACGTCAGCGCCGGAGAGGCGCGCAACGGTATTCGCTGCGCCACCCGCGATCACCTGCCGATGACCGGGGCGGTGCCGGACTATGACGCCACCCTGGCGGCGTATCAGGATTTAGCCCACAACAAGGACCAGGCAGTGAATGCCCCGGAATTCCGCAATCTGTTTATGCTGGGCGGACTGGGTTCACGCGGGCTCTGTACGGCACCGCTGACGGCGGAAATACTCGCCGCGCAGATGAGCCACGAGCCGATCCCGCTGGATGCGCATACGCTGGCGGCGCTGAATCCGAACCGGTTATGGGTGAGGAAGTTGTTGAAAGGGAAGATGGTGAAAGCGTAGGCCCGGTATGCGTAGCGCCACCGGGCGTCTGGCAGAGGAGCCGTTTTCACGCCGGGCGGCGCATGCGCTTGCCCGGCCTACAGGCGCTAACTTATGACGTCAGGCTGGCTTTCTGAAACAAGGTTTCCCACATCCCCAGCACCAGCGACTGGTCGCGCGGAGAGAGCTCGCCCGCCAGAATGGCTTTTTCCAGGCTGCGGGACACTTCAGCGTGCACCGCCTGTGGTGAATGGTCATCACCGGCTTCCAGCTCGGCAACGGCCAGCGTCAGGTGTCCACGCAGATAACCGCTGGCGAACAGCTCATCGTCACTGGCGTGTTCTACCATGTCATCAATTAACGCCAGAATGCGTGATTCAAACTCTGCGATCATCTTCTTTCCTCTATTAAAGATCTTCCGGCCACGGGAAGCATTCCGCCGTGATCTCCGGCGTGTGGTAATAATTCTGTAAAGCCTTGATCAAGCGCGCCGGACGTTCCGGGATGCCGTTCTCAAGATAGTCCATCACCTGCGCGTGAACGCGGCGCTGGAAGACAATACGGTCTGGCTCGAAGTCCCCTTCAAGGTTGTCACAGCTGACGTTGAACGGAAATCCTGCCGCCACGCAGAACAGCCACTCCAGCGCCTGGGGTTTCACTTCCACATCTTCAAACTGCCCCTGGGTCGCTGCGTCTCGCCCGTCCGGGCAGTACCAGTAGCCAAAGTCCACCAGCTCGCGACGCGCTTTTCCGGCAATACACCAGTGCGATATTTCATGCAAACCGCTGGCATAAAATCCGTGTGCGAAAACGATCCGGTTGAACGGAAGCTCAGCATCTGCAGGAAGATAGATCGGTTCGTCGTCGCCTTTAATCAGACGGGTATTAAAATCATCGGCAAAACAGCCGTCGAAAATCGCGATCAGCTGTTCATATTTATGCGTACTGTTCATTAGTTCATCCCCAACCAGTAGAGGATCTCCTGTCCGTGGCTGTCATAAAGAAGTTTAGCGCTCATGACGGCCGAGACAATGACAATCATCGGACGGATGAGCTGTTGCCCTTTGCTTAACACCAGGCGCGATCCCACCCGTGCGCCCAGGAACTGGCCGGCCATCATCACAAAGCCGGTTGCCCAGATCACCTTCCCGCCGATGATAAACAGCAGCAGGCCGCCCAGGTTAGAGGTGGCGTTCAGCACCTTGGCGTGGGCGGTGGATTTAGCGAGGTTAAACCCGGCCAGCGTCACAAAGGCCAGGGCATAGAACGACCCGGCGCCGGGACCGAAAAAGCCGTCATAGAAGCCGACGCAGCCGCCAGCGATCAGGGCAAACGGCAGTCCGTGCAGGCGGCGCTGACGGTCCTCTTCCCCGAGCCTGGGCATCAGCAAAAAGTAGAGACCAATACAGATCACAAGGATCGGCAAAATCTGGCGCAGTATGTCGGACTGCACGTGCTGAACCAGCAGCGCGCCGGAGGTCGACCCGATAAAGGTCATCAGAATATTGAGCTTCTGATCGGCCAGGCTCACCACCTTGCGGCGGATAAAGTAGATCGACGCCGATAACGAACCACCGCAGGCCTGTAGCTTGTTGGTCGCCAGCGCCTGCGCCGGGCTCATCCCTGCCGCCAGCAGCGCCGGAACGGTCAGGAGCCCGCCGCCGCCGGCCAGAGCATCAATAAAACCGGCCAGCATGGCGATAAAAAACAGCGCCACCAGCAGCAGCGGCGACACCATAAACAACTCAGTAAATTGGTCCATCACAGGGCATGTTCATCCAGTAGCGCCTGGCAGGAAGGCGGCAACGGAGGCGGTGTCTTCTTCTCAGGCTTGGGTCCAGGTTTTGCTGGCTCAAACCAGCTTTGTAATTCCGCGCCGCAGCCATCTCCTGGCGGCGGTAACGGTTGATCTTCACACTCGAGGCTGTTCGCCGGACAGCGCAGACGCACGTGCATATGCGCGCGATGCTGGAACCACGGTCGCACTTTGCGCAGCCAGTCGCGGTCGGTGCCTGCATCCTGGCAGAGCTGCTGCTTGATGGCCGGGTTGACGAAGATGCGCGTGACGTCGTTATCTTCTGCCGCCAGTTTGATCATGCTGGAGACATCCTGTGACCAGAGGGACGGCACGACGTTTTTGCCGTCCCGCGCCACCAGATCCAGCGCCTGCGGTTTCATCAGCTGTGCTGAACTCCAGCGCGTTTTCGGCAGCTGGAGGAAGATATCGACATCCAGCCCGGTCTGATGGCTGGCGTGGCCGCCGTTGAAGCGACCGCCTGCTGGCATCCCCATATCGCCAATCAGCATCGTGCCCAGCCCCAGGTTATGCACCTGATTGCCCAGCCGCTGAATAAACAGCACCAGATCCGGATGGCCAAAATAGCGGCGCTGATCGGTACGCATCACCTGGTAGGTGCTGGACTGTTGCGGCAGCGCCTGGGCGCCGACGATGCAGCCATTGGAAAACGCACCAATCGACTGGGCGCTCCCCGCGACCGGGTGGGTGATTTTCTGCCACGGCGTTGCCGCCAGCGAGGCCCCGCTGGCAAGCAGCGCCAGCAGAGCAATTGCGGTTTTTTTCATGGTTACCAGCGTGGAAGTGGGGTCGTCACATCCGCATTCTGCGCACGCTGGCGCAGGAAGTGATCCATCAGCACGATTGCCAGCATCGCTTCTGCGATCGGCACCGCGCGGATCCCGACGCACGGATCGTGACGTCCTTTGGTGATCATCTCGACTTCCTCGCCCGCACGGTTAAGGGTGCGCCCCGGTACGGTAATGCTGGAGGTCGGTTTCAGCGCAATATGGGTGACAATCTGCTGCCCGCTGCTGATCCCGCCGAGCACGCCGCCCGCGTGGTTGCTCTGGAAGCCCTCTTTCGTAATCTCGTCGCGGTTCTGGCTGCCGCGCAGGGCCACAACGTCAAAACCGTCGCCAATCTCTACCCCTTTCACCGCGTTGATGCTCATCATTGCATGGGCGATGTCGGCGTCGAGGCGGTCAAAGACCGGCTCACCCCAGCCCGGCGGTACACCGTCAGCCACGACCGTGACTTTGGCGCCGATGGAGTCGCCCTCTTTCTTCAGGCCGCGCATCAGTTCGTCCAGCGCCTCCAGCTTTGACGCATCCGCGCAAAAGAACGGGTTCTGCTCGACCTGATCCCAGTCTGCGATCGCCAGCGGGATATCGCCCATCTGGGTCAGACAGCCGCGAATAGTGATGCCAAATTTCTGCGCCAGATATTTTTTGGCGATAGCGCCTGCGGCAACGCGCATGGCAGTTTCACGGGCGGAGGAGCGTCCGCCGCCGCGATAGTCGCGAAAACCGTATTTTTGCTCGTAGGTGTAGTCGGCATGGCCCGGACGGAACACGTCCTTGATGGCGCCGTAGTCCTGCGAACGCTGATCGGTATTCTCAATCAGCAGGCCAATGCTGGTGCCGGTGGTGCGTCCTTCAAAGACGCCTGACAGGATTTTGACTTGATCCGGCTCGCGGCGCTGGGTGGTGTAGCGCGATGTCCCTGGACGACGTCTGTCGAGATCATGTTGTAAATCGGCTTCGGTCAGTTCGATGCCTGGCGGTACGCCATCAACGATGCAACCCAGCGCCAGACCATGCGACTCACCAAAGGTGGTCACGCGGAATAATTGTCCAATACTGTTTCCTGCCATCACGGCTCCGTTTTCGTTGTTCTGTGTTTGAGCTTTCTGTGTTTGCGCAATGTGAAACGGGCCGAAGCCCGTTGGATTAATCTTTGTAGATGCTGAAGTGTTCGCGCGCGGCGAGAAGCTGCGCTTTGGTCAGCATGAAGACGCCGTCGCCACCGTTGTCGAACTCGAGCCAGGTGAACGGCACATCCGGATATTGCTCCATCAGATGTACCATGCTGTTACCCACTTCACAAATCAGAATGCCGTTGTCGGTCAGATAATCCGGTGCACAGGCAAGGATGCGGCGGGTCAGCTTCAGGCCGTCGGAGCCGGACGCCAGACCCAGCTCAGGTTCATGGCGATACTCGTTTGGCAGGTCGGACATATCTTCTGCGTCAACGTATGGCGGGTTGGTGACGATCAGGTCGTACTGCACTTTTGGCAGGTCACGGAACAGATCGGAACGAATCGGCGTCACGTGATGGATCAGGCCGTGCTCTTCAATATTATGTTCCGCTACCGCCAGCGCATCAGGTGAGATGTCCACCGCGTCCACTTCCGCCTCCGGGAAGGAGTAGGCGCAGGCAATGGCGATGCAGCCGCTGCCGGTACACATATCCAGAATGTGCTCCGGCTGATGGTCAATCAGGCCGGCGAAATGGTTGTTGATCAGCTCTCCGATCGGCGAGCGCGGCACCAGCACGCGTTCATCGACAAAGAACTCATGGCCGCAGAACCAGGCTTTATTGGTGAGGTAGGCCACCGGGATACGTTCGTTAACGCGGCGGATCACGCGCTCAACGATGCGGTGTTTCTCGCTGGAGGTCAGGCGCGCAGAGCGCATATCTTCCGGGATATCCAGCGGCAGATAGAGGGACGGCAGAACCAGCTGCACCGCCTCGTCCCACGGGTTATCGGTACCGTGACCGTACCAGATATTGGCCGCGCTGAAACGGCTGACCGCCCAACGCAACATGTCCTGAATGGTTTGCAGCTCATTCACCGCTTCATCGACAAAAATTTTATCCACTATATTCTCCAGGGCATGCTCGCTAAATTTTCGGCGGCTAGTGTGCCACGAAGACGGCGATAAATCAGCACTGTCGCTAACGCCTTGCGGGTAAAAAATGCGTTTTGCCGCGCGGCGAGTCAGGTACACTGTGGGAAATAAGAGATGAGACGGACCCATGAAAAAGAAAACATCGCTGAGCGAGGAGGATCAAACGCTGTTTCGTCAGCTGATGACCGGCACGCGTAAAATCAAGCAGGACACCATCGTCCACCCTCCGTTACGCAAAAAGGTGAGTGAAGTTCCGGTAAAACGGCTGATCCAGGAGCAGGCAGACGCCAGCCACTATTTTTCCGATGAGTTCCAGCCGCTGCTGAATACCGAGGGCGCGGTAAAGTATGTGCGATCGGACGTCAGCCATTTCGAGCTGAAAAAATTACGTCGTGGGGATTATTCGCCGGAACTGTTTCTCGATCTGCACGGCTTAACGCAGATGCAGGCCAAACAGGAGCTGGGCGCGCTGATTGCGGCCTGCCGCCGGGAACATGTCTTTTGCGCCTGCGTGATGCACGGCCACGGAAAGCATATCCTCAAGCAGCAAACCCCACTATGGCTTGCCCAGCATCCGCACGTGATGGCTTTTCATCAGGCACCCAAAGAGTACGGCGGTGATGCCGCCTTGCTGGTGCTGATTGAAGTGGAAGAGTGGCAACCGCCTGAGCTGCCCTGACAGGCAGGCGGGTGGCTGAGGCTACCCGCCTGGATGTGGTTTACGTCAGATAGCTTTCGCCATCTTCAGATTGCAGGGGCTCATTTGCCAGTTGAACACGCCGACACCTTTTTCATCGAGAGTGACGTTGGCAATGGCGGAAGTGCTGAACATCGGCGGCGTTTCGCCCGGACAGAGTTCAGATACCAGGTAGCCGACTAACGGCAGATGGGAAATCACCAGCGCAGAGGCGACGCCTTCATTGCACAGCACCTGAAGATAGCCACTGACCAGACCCACATCGCCACAGGGGGTCAGCTCGGGCAGAACATCGACACCGGCAGGCAGGTTCATACACTCCCCTACCACTTCCAGTGTCTGCTCAGCACGCAGGAACGGGCTGACGAGGACACGTTCAATATCCACTTTTTGCCCTTTCAGCCAGGTTGCCATTTGACGGGACTCGTCACAGCCGCAAGGCGTAAGAGGACGAACAGAGTCACTGGCAGCATCGAGTGCCGCGTCACCGTGACGCATGATAAAAACTTGCATATTGCACCGCTTTTGTTGACCAGGATCACCGGCGTTAACACCCCGCGTGAACACATCACGAGGTAGAAAACCCGATGGCCGGGCATTGTGCCTGATCCATCCGTTGAATGAAACGCTGTTTTTTACCTCAACGGCGTAAGTATAGTCAATGTCAGTTTACAAATTAGACAGGACCAGACCCTTCAACGGCGGATTTACTCTTATTTGACCTTAATTTACCGGGTCAGTTTCCTTTGCTGGCCAAAATCGCAGCCCCTGATCCGCCATTTGCAACAATGTGTCACACGGTGTAAACCGCGGCCCATATTGCACAGCCAGTCGTTGTAAAATCGCAACAACTTCACCCGCGCCAATGCTATCCATATAGCGGAACGGGCCACCCAGGAAAGGTGGAAAACCAATGCCAAACACCGCGCCAATATCGCCGTCGCGAGCGTTTCTGATTACCCGCTCATCAAAGCAGCGCGCCGCCTCGTTGAGCATCATCATGACGCAACGTTCTGCACACTGCTGTGCAGAGAGTTTGCCCTCGCCGGTGGGCTTAATAAGCCCATAAACCGCCGGGTCTACCTGCTTCTTGCTTTTACGCCCTTTTGGATCGTAAAGATAGAAACCGCGTCCATTTTTTCTGCCTTTGCGATCGTCATTCAAAATTGCAGAAACAATGTTTGCAGGGGCGCTAAATCGTTCCCCGTAAGCCCTTTCCAGCACAGGTATAATTTTAGTGCCGGTATCTATTCCCACCTCATCCAAAAGTTGGATTGGGCCGACCGGGAAACCAAACTTCACCAGCGCATTATCAATGTGATCCACCTTCTCCCCTTCGGTTAGCAGGCGCATGGCTTCATTGATATAGGGTGCCAGGATGCGGTTGACGTAGAACCCGGCTTTATCGGCCACCACCACCGGCGTTTTGCCCTGCATTTTTGCCAGCTTAACAGTGGTGGCAACGGTCTGCGGGCTGGTGCCAGCGTGCGGAATGACCTCCACCAGCGGCATTTTTTCAACCGGGCTAAAGAAATGCAGCCCGATCACCTGTTCAGGACGCGCAGCCTGCGCTGCAATATCGCCAATCGGCAGCGACGAGGTGTTAGAAGCAAAGATGGTGTGCGGCGCGCAGTGCGCTTCAACCTCGGCCACCATCTGCTGTTTCAGCGCCAGATCCTCAAATACCGCCTCAATCACCACATCGCGATGGCGAAAGCCGCTGTAATCGGTGGTGCCGGAGATCAGCGCCAGCTCGCGATCGCGCTCACTGGCTTTGATATGGCGGCGTTTGACCTTCTTATCAAGCAGCTGCCAGCTGTACTGCAGGGCATGGTTGATCCCCTTCGGGTTGATGTCCTTGATCCGCACCGGTAATTTGCCCTTACTGGCGCTTACGAAGGCGATACCGCCCCCCATCAGCCCGCCACCCAGCACGCCGACGGCGTCGAGCGGGGCAGGATCTGCCTCGCTACCCGGGTCTTTTTTGACCTCGGTGCTGGCAAAAAAGAGGCTGCGCAGCGCCTGTGACTGCGGGGTCATCGCCAGCTCGCCAAAGGCTTTGGCTTCTGCGGCATAGCCGCTGCTGCTGCCCTGTGTCAGACCAGTATGGATAACTTCGAGAATGCGTTTTGCCGCCGGGTAATTCCCCTGCGTTTTTTGTTCGGTTTTGTTCGCTACCATCTTAAATAGCAGCGTGCGGCCCAGCGGGCCTGCCAGCACGCGCTCGCGCACCGGTAATTGACGACCGGCCGGTTTGTCTTTCAGAGCCAGCGCTACTGCGGCCTCCAGCAGGATGGCATGCGGGACCACCTCGTCCACCAGCCCCACCTTCAGGGCCTGACGCGGACGCAGCTGCTTGCCGGTGAGGATCATCTCCAGCGCCGTGCTGACGCCCACCAGCCGCGGCAGACGCTGGGTGCCACCTGAGCCGGGCAGTAAGCCGAGCTGCACTTCCGGCAGACCCAGCACCGTTTTGCCGTCGTCGGTACAAATTCGTCCGTGACAGGCCAGAGCCAGCTCCAGACCCCCACCGAGGCAGGCGCCGTGGATCGCCGCAATCACCGGGATCGGCAGAGCATGAATTTCGGCCATGATCTGCTGCCCCTGACGGGCAAGATCTTCCGCCTCTTGCGCGCTGTTGGCGCGGGCAATCATGTTGATATCGGCCCCGGCGATAAAGTTGTCCGGCTTGGCCGAGATAAATACCAGCCCGCGCAGGGTTTTGTTTTCCCGCACCTGCTTCAGGATCGCGCGGACCTGACCGCCAAACTCGGCTTTCAGGGTATTCATCTTTTCGTCTGGCGCATCGATGGTGACCACCGCCACGTTGTCCGGACGCACATTGAGGGTAAACGCCGTTGTCATCTCCATTATTCTGCCTCCAGAACCATTGCGGCGCCCAGGCCACCCGCCGCACAGGCGGTGACCAGGCCAAACCCGCCGCCGCGACGGCGCAACTCGTGCAGCGTCTGGGTGATCATCCTCGCCCCGGTTGCCGCAAAGGGGTGGCCGTAGGCAATGGAGCCCCCCAGCACGTTAAATTTGCTTTCATCCACCTCGCCCGTGGCATGGGCACGCCCTAACACGTCGCGGGCAAAGCGTTCGCTGGCCAGAAGCTGCAGGTTGGCCAGGGTCTGGGCGGCAAAGGCTTCATGCATGTCGATAAGCGTCAGGTCGTTCATAGTGAGCCCGGCACGCTCCAGCGCCAGCGGCGTGGACCAGGCCGGCCCCAGCAGCATGTCCTGCCAGACATCAATGGCGGTAAAGGCATAGCTGCGCAGGTAGCCGAGCGGGGTGAGACCCAGCTCTTTGGCCCGGGATTCGGTCATCAGGATCACTGCCGCCGCGCCATCGGTTAATGGCGTGCTGTTGGCGGCGGTCACGGTGCCGTGCTTACGGTCGAATGCCGGACGCAGTTTCGCGTAATCCGCCAGCGTCGAAGTGCCCCGGATATTGTTATCTTCGCTTAAGGGCTCACGGTACGGCGGGGTGTAGGCGGTCATCACCTCTTGCGCCAGCTTGCCCTCCGCCCAGGCCTGAGCGGCGCGCTGGTGCGAGCGGTGCGCCAGCGCATCCTGCTGTTCGCGGGTAATGCCGTAGGTCTTCGCCATCTGTTCGGCGGTATCGCCCATCCGCAGGCCGGTGGAGTATTCCGCAACCGCAGGCGGCACGGGGAGGAGATCGCGCAAACGCAGACGCGAGAAGAGGGATAAGCGCTGCCCGGTGGTGCGGGCCTTATTGACGTCCACCAGCACGCGGGCAAGCTTTTTGCTGACGCCGATCGGCAGGACAGACGATGAGTCGGCCCCCCCGGCAATTCCGGCGCGAATGGTGCCCGTTATCAGGCTTTCCGCAACGTTCGCCACCGCCTGAAAGCTGGTGGCGCAGGCGCGGCTGACGCTGTAGGCATCGGTGTGGACATTCATTCCGGTGCCCAGCACGATCTCACGGGCGATATTCGGCGCTTCCGGCATTTGCACCACCTGGCCGAAGACCAACTGTTCAATCACCTCAGGAGGTATTTCGCTGCGAGCCAGCAACTCCCCCACCACCATTTTTCCCAGATCGACGGCAGGTATGCCATGAAACGCCGTCGCCTGACGGGCAAATGGCGTACGTAATCCACTGACAATGGCAATGCGATCGCCCTGATGGGTGATTAGCGGTAATGCCTGACTCATAACGCTCCCCTGTGAATAACAAATGCGCAAAGTGGTCTGACCTGATAACAGTCTTAACCAAATTTTTACATTAGCCAATCGGGGAGAAGAAAAATTGCGAGCGAAGCCACAGAGCACAAACGAAACGCCCCCATGAATGGAGGCGTTGAAGGGAAATTAACGCAGACCGAGCTGGAAAATCAGGGACTCAGCTTCGCAGCTGAACACGAAATCGATGTCCAAGCGCACCCCGCCGTTTACTTCGGTGAAGGTGGAGGTGATATCGCACGGTTCAGACTCAACGCCGCGGGCTTTCGCAGTCAGTGCGGCCAGCGTCTCTTCGGCTTCGGCACGGCTGGCGAACTCACGGCTGTAAGAGGCGGTGCAATCCGTGTTATCCACGATGGTACCCACATCCATACAGCAGCAAACCGGGGTTTCATCAGCACTGCATTTACTCATAGTAGATTTCCTCTGTAGTCGCGCACGGCGCGAAATAGACACGATGCTGATATTTTACGCCCCGCCCGAAAGCGGCTCCAGTCGTTAATGGCGTAAAAGCCGGTAAGTGAGCAATATCACACGTAAAAATGATCTAAAACAAAAATCACCCGTTTGGAGTAAGCGAACTGGTCACAATTTTGCCAACCAGATCCCGTTTCGAAAAACATATCAGTAAATATTAATAAACAGACTTGCAACATTCTATCTGGTCAGACCTATACTCTCGCCACTGGTCTGATTTCTAAGTGTTACCACAGACCCTACACTTCGCGCTCCTGTTACGGTGTGTAACAAATATTGAATAAAAATAACTCAATGAGGTTATGGTCATGAGCCAGAAAACCCTGTTCAAAAAAACTGCGCTCGCAATCGCAGTGGCAATCGTCTCCACCTCCGCCTGGTCAGCGGGCTTTCAGCTAAATGAGTTCTCTTCCTCAGGCCTGGGCCGCGCCTATTCCGGGGAAGGCGCTATCGCTGATGACGCAGGAAATGCGAGCCGTAACCCTGCCCTGATCATGATGTTTGATCGTCCAACCTTCTCCGCGGGTGCCATTTTTGTTGACCCTGGCGTAGATATCACCGGACGTTCACCAACGGGCGCAAGCCTGAACGCGGATAACATCGCGCCAACAGCATGGGTTCCAAACCTGCACTTTGTCGCGCCAATCAATGAACAATTTGGCTGGGGCGCGTCCGTTACCTCTAACTACGGACTGGCGACCGAGTTCAATAACAACTACGCAGCAGGGGCATACGGCGGTAAAACCGACCTGGAAACCCTCAACCTGAACCTGAGCGGTGCTTATCGCCTGGATAATCACTGGAGTTTCGGTGTTGGCTTTGATGCGGTGTATGCGAAAGCGAAAATTGAGCGCTACGCGGGTGACCTGGGTCGAATCGTCGCAGGCTCCGGCGCATTACCTCCAGCCCTGGCAAGACCGGTCGCGGGGATCCCTGGAGATACCCAGATTGCCTACCTGAAGGGTGATGAGTGGGGCTTTGGCTGGAACGCCGGTATTCTGTATGAAATCGACAAGAATAACCGCTATGGCTTTACCTACCGTTCTGAAGTAAAAATCGATTTCGATGGCGACTATAAGAGCAGCCTGCCTTCAGCCTACAACCAGATCCTCGGCAACTTTGGTCTGCCAATGGGGACGGATGGCCGCACCACTGGCGGTTCTTTGACCCTGAACTTACCTGAGATGTGGGAACTGTCCGGTTACAACAGAGTCGCGCCGCAATGGGCCATCCACTATAGCCTGACCTACACGAGCTGGAGCCAGTTCCAGGAGCTGAAAGCGACCAACAGCGGCGGTGATACGCTGTTCTTTAAAGACGAAAGCTTCCGTGACGCTTACCGCATCGCTCTGGGTACCACCTACTATATGGACGATAACTGGACGTTCCGTACCGGTATTGCCTTCGATGACAGCCCGGTTCCGGCAGACAAACGTTCTATCTCCATTCCGGATCAGGATCGCTTCTGGCTGAGCGCCGGCGCGACCTATGCATTCAACAAAGATGCCTCAATCGATGCGGGTGTCTCTTATATGCATGGTCAGAAAGTGACGTTCCAGGAAGGTCCGTATGAGTTCTCTTCTGAAGGTAAAGCCTGGCTGTATGGCATGAACTTCAACTACGCGTTCTAATCACGTAGCGATAAAAAAAGGTGAGCCTCGTGCTCACCTTTTCTTTTTTATTCCGCATCAATCTCGGAGAGTTCATTCTCGATTGCTTTCGCGTTCGGGTTATCTTCCGGTTTCAGTTTGCCGCCGTTAGCAATAAAGTCATGGTTCTGGAAGTAGGCTTCACGCACCATGATGTACGGATCGGAAGACTGACGCAGCAGTCCGTCTGAATCCAGCAGTTGCGCGCGCGACTCGACACCTTCCAGCGTCCATTTACCCACCGACAGCGGCCAGGTCAGCCACGACAGTACCGGATAGAGGGTATCGACCGCATCACCACCATCATCACGCAGGGTGAAGCTGCCGTAGAACGGTAAATGCACATATGGGCCATAACCCACATTGTAATGACCCAGGGTACTACCAAAACGGTGGGGCTGCTCACGTTGCAGCTTCGGATTCGCCATCCCGGCAACGTCTATAAAGCCGCCCATCCCTAACAGGGTGTTCAGGAAGAAGCGGGTGAAGTGGACCATCCCCTGATAGGGATTGCCCTGCAGGAAGTAGTTCGCCATCACCGCAGGCTCTTCAAGGTTGCTGGTGAAGTTGCTCAGCCCGTTACGGGCAGGTTGTGGAACATAATCACGCCATGCCACCGCAACCGGACGCACCAGATAGGGATCCAGCACGTTATAGTTGAAGTTGTACATGGTGCGGTTAAATCCTTCCAGAGGATCGGAGCGCCCCTGCTGCTCGCCAGAGCTGGCGCAGCCCATCAGCAACGTGGTGCCCAGCGCAACCGCCGACAGCTGAAGTTTCATATCTTTCTCCCTGTTAAGTATGGCTATCTTCGAAAGCCATCCGTACTGGAGCTTTCGCGCTCCGTCTGTAGATGTGCAAGTGATTGTATCAGCACGCTTACTGATGTCTACGACCACAAATCAGGGCAATAAACACCCTCTTTATGATCTCAGAATAGCCTGGCTTTGCAGTTTCGTTTGGCTGGCAATTTTATACGGCCTTTGCCGAAGATGTATCGCCTTTATTGTCATTGCAGGAATTTAAGAGCATACCCACGGGCGTTGGGACAAAAACCGCTACGCTTAAAGGTATCAGCCACCTCTGGAGCACCATAATGGACGAACTCAAAGAAGAGAAAATAGATAACCATACCGAAGAACTGGAAGTTGAAAGCGAGGAGAAGCGCCGGGGAAAGAAGATTGAGGTCGATGAGGACCAACTCCCCTCACGCGCGATGGCCATCCACGAACATATTCGCCAGGACGGTGAAAAAGAGCTGGAACGCGATGCCATGGCCCTGCTGTGGTCGGCTATCGCTGCCGGGTTATCAATGAGCGCCTCTTTTCTGGCCAAAGGGATTTTTCACGTTCAGTTTGAAGGTATCCCCGGCGGGATGGTACTGGAAAACCTGGGTTATACCTTTGGCTTTATTATCGTGATCATGGCGCGCCAGCAGCTGTTTACCGAGAATACCGTCACCGCGGTATTGCCGGTGATGCAGAGCCCGACATGGGGCAATTTCGGCCTGCTGATGCGCCTGTGGAGCGTGGTGTTGTTCGGGAATATTATCGGAACCGGCGTCGCAGCCTGGGCGTTTGAATATATGCCGATTTTTGACGAGGCTACCCGCGACGCGTTTGTAAAAATCGGGACGGGGGTGATGGAAAACAGCCCTCTCGAAATGTTCTCCAACGCCATTATCTCCGGCTGGATCGTCGCCACCATGGTATGGATGTTCCCGGCTGCCGGTTCGGCCAAAATCGTGGTTATCATCCTGATGACCTGGCTTATCGCACTGGCCGATACCACCCATATCGTGGTGGGCACGGTGGAGATTTTATATCTGGTCTTTAACGGCACCATTCACTGGAGCGAGTTTTTCTGGCCCTTCGCCATCCCTACCCTGGCTGGAAACATCTGCGGCGGCACCTTTATATTTGCCCTGCTGAGCCATGCGCAAATCCGTAACGATATGTCGAATAAGCGCAAAGCCGAGCTAAAAGCAAAAGAGCAGGCCCAGCAGGAGGAAGCGGAAGAAAATAAAAATTCGGCCTGAATGGCGACACTTTAAGCAGTCAGGCGGCGGCGTGCTTAACGCCTGGTACAAATGGCGTTATACTCGTGCCGCTTCGTCCCCTTAGTTAAATGGATATAACGAGCCCCTCCTAAGGGCTAGTTGCAGGTTCGATTCCTGCAGGGGACACCATGACCTTCTTTTTCTCCTTCTAGCAAAATCCACCAAACCCGCATGACACAAGGCTTTAAGCCGATTTTGTTATCCAGCCATTTCCAGCGAATAGCACTCTAAGCCACGATCAAAAGTATCTCTTTTCGTTACTCTCGCGCCGTTAGAACTTCGCGAGAGATACTCATGGCATTAACCAACCTTCAGATTAAAAGCGCGACGCCCGGTGAGACGGACTATACCCTCACCGATGGCTCTGGCTTATTCATGATAATCAAGCCTAACGGCTCAAAGCTCTGGCGTTTCCGCTATCGCCGCGAGGGTAAGTTGCGTCGTCTCTCGTTAGGCGCATATCCGTTAATCACCTTGTCTCAGGCACGAAGTAAGGCCGCTGATGCCCGTGCAAAGCTGGCTCAAGGGATTAGCCCGGTAGATGAACGCCGCGAAGAGAAAGAGGCAAGCAAGGTTATTAACTCGTTTGAGGGTGTTTGCCTCGAATGGCAAGCCACCCGGAAAGCAACATGGTCGGAAGTGTATGCAGACGATACAAAGCGCCTGTTTGAACGCAACGTGTTTCCGGTATTGGGTAAACGTCCTATAGGGGACATTGAGCCATTAGAACTGCTGGAGTTGCTGCGAAAGATAGAAAATCGCGGCGCTAACGAACTCGCAACCAAAGTTCGCCGCCGCTGCGGTGAGGTTTATGCTTACGCTATCGTAACCGGGAGAGCCAAATACAACCCTGCACGCGACCTCGCCACTGCTATGCAACGTTTCCAGCGCGGGCATTATCCATCTCTTAATGCATCTGAGTTGCCTGCATTCCTGGCGGTACTGGACACAACTACCGGAAACATCATGGTGAACTTTGCTGTTCGCTTGCTGATGCTTACCGGCTTACGCCCCGGCGAACTGCGCAAAGGCGAATGGAGTGAGGTCGATTTCGATAACGCGCTCTGGGAAATTCCCGCCGAGCGAATGAAAGCACGCCGCCCACACCTTGTGCCACTGTCTACCCAAACAATCGAATTGCTTCGTTCCGTTCACGCCATCAGTGGCAACTATGGGCTGATGTTCCCCGGCAGAAATGATGTTAGCCACCCTATGTCAGATATGGCAATGAACCAGCTTATCAAGCGCTGCGGTTACGGGGATAAGCTGACCGGGCATGGATTCAGGCACATGATGAGCACCATTTTGCATGAGCGAGGGTTTAACAGCGCATGGATTGAGCTACAGCTTGCCCACGTTGACCAAAATACCATTCGCGGTACATACAACCGGGCACAGTATCTGGATGGCCGCAGAAAGATGATGCAATGGTATGCCGACTACATTTCAAAGGCTTTAACCAATGAAACTGAATAACCTATATGTGAGCGTCAGCGCACACCCAAGAACACTCCCCCCTTACCGAGTGACCTTCTTTGTCGGCCAGCGCGATCCGTTAACCGGATATGACGAGGGGGAAGCCATTACATTGATTATGGAGTCAAACACACACAGGCAGCGCAGCGCTGCCGCTGAGCGCTTCATGACTTACATGATTAATTACCAGCGTACGCCGGAGGTTATGGAGCTACAACACAAGCAGGCACAAGCACCTGATAGTTACCGCGCCGCACTCATCAACGCTGTACATGTCGCCGCCGCTGAGTATATGGGCAAAGTTGAGGCCGAAGCTTATAAAGTCAATCATGCTATGACTGCGCGTAGTGCATATCTTAACACTGAGACCGCCGCCGTGGATGCCATTGAGGAACTGGTAGATGAATACGGATTGCCGGGTATTAAATATACCCCAGCGCAATTCGCACAAATAGCCATAACACGCGGCCTGATTGCTGAACCTATGCGAGAGTATGCCGTAGCTGTAGCAAAACAGCGGATCCCACACCTGCGGACACAGCCTTGAGCTGAGTTCGGCAGAAATATGAAACCAACACGGACGAACTGGGCTTCTCCACTCATTAAAACCGCCCTTCTTCCGTAACCGTCAATACTATGACCGATACACTAAAAGATTTAGAACAAGATAGAAACCGCAAAGCACAAGCTGCGATGGAGCTTCACGCCAAATGGAAAGTAGCCTGCATTGAGGCCAAAGCGGCTAAAGATGCATATTTGAAAGCGAGGGGGCGCGATGTGGGGAAAGCCCGCGCAAAATTTAACACCGCGCCAGTCGAGCCTCACTCGCCGCCACCCATGACAGATGACGAGAAGGTAGAGCTTGAGGCTCTAATTGCTTCTGACACTGACGAGCCAAAGCATGCCACTGATTGGTGGATGGAAAGGCTTATCGGGGAGTATCGTCGTGGTGGGGGTGAAGTGGTTTACTGAATTTGGCCACCTGAATAGAGGTGATATCATCACCTCATAGTCAAAACAGGTGACATTATGACCGGACGTAACAGACGCAATTTTAGCCCCGAGTTCCGACTTGAGGCTGCCCAGCTTGTACTCGATCAGCACTACACCGTTGCCGCCGCTGCAACGGCAATGAATGTTGGTAAATCCACGATGGATAAATGGGTTCGCCAGCTTAAAGAAGAACGCGCAGGTAAATCCCCAAAGGCCTCTCCGATGACGCCTGAGCAACTTCGCATTCGTGAATTAGAAAAACGACTGCAACGTGTTGAAATGGAAAACGATATATTAAAAAAGGCTACCGCGCTCTTGATGTCAGACTCCCTGAACAATTCTCGTTAGTTGAGAAACTCAGGACGCGGTTTCCTGTTGCCTTTATTTGCAATGTGTTCGGGATCCATCGCAGTAGCTATCGGTACTGGCTAAGCCGACCGCAGAAACCTGATGCAAAACATATCGTTATACTTAGCCTGGTTCGTGAAGTTCATCATGCCAGTAATGGCTCTGCGGGGGCCCGGAGCATTGCCGATATGGTCAGCGCAAAAGGTGTTCCGTTGAGTCGCTGGCGGGCCAGTAAGATAATGAAAGAGCTGAATATTGTTAGTTGCCAGCAACCGGAGCATCGCTACAAAAAAGCCACAAAAGAGCATGTGGATATCCCTAATCATCTGGATCGCCAGTTTGCAGTAACGGAACCTAATCAGACCTGGTGCGGCGACGTGACCTACATCTGGACGGGCAAACGGTGGGCTTATCTGGCGGTTGTTCTGGATTTATTTTCCCGCAAGCCAATAGGCTGGGCGATGTCGTTTTCTCCGGACACAGCTCTGACAGGAAAAGCATTAACGATGGCCTGGGAAGCCAGGGGAAAACCGGCTGACGTTATGTATCATTCTGACCAGGGAAGTCACTATACCAGCAGGGAGTTCAGACGGTTACTGTGGCGTTATCGTATAAAGCAAAGCATGAGTCGACGTGGGAACTGCTGGGACAACAGCCCAATGGAACGATTTTTTCGCAGCCTGAAATCAGAATGGGTACCGAACTGTGGATACGCTAATTTTAGCGAAGCAAATAGATCAATAACGAATTACATCATTGGTTATTACAGCCAGCTCAGACCCCACCAATATAACGGTGGCTTAACACCCAATGAATCAGAGCGATTGTTCTGGAAAAACTCTAAAGCCGTGGCCAGTTTTTGTTGACCACTTCAGGGATATCCTGTACTTACCGAAAACATGTTGTGTGACTTTCCAACAGAGAGAATAGAGTTATGCCGCCTGATAGTTGATCTTGTACGTGTTATTGCAAAACAAGACCGGGCCAACCTTGACGTACTGCGTCTCATGACAAATCGGGATGGCAATAACACCACCCCTGGAACCAACGAGAGACAAGCAGCATTATTTGAGGCTCTATGGGGCGAAAAAGTCAGTACAAAAAACGAAAGCGAAAAATACGATGTTATCCAATCAATTATGAATGGCTGGCCTCTTGAACTGTCTTTTCAGGTAGGGTGCGAAATTATTCGCCATTGGGCGAAACTGGAATATGCCCAGAGATCTAAAAAGAACAAAAATGAATCAATGCGTATTTTGGAGATTAAGATAATTTGTGAGTGGAATGCACACCCAAATCGATGGGCAACCATAGCTGACTTCATAAGATACATTGAACGTCTTGATTGGGAGGATACTCCAACTGAAAGCAAAATACGGTCCACAATAAAAAATCACTTAAATCAATAAATTGACAATTTACAGCTAGTAAAAAAAATAACCATAGGCTCTAACTAATCAGAATGCCCTCCACCAAATTGGAATTACTTAGAGGGCATCATCCAATGGCAGCATCCGCGATTAATTTTCACCACAAACCTTTCGACCCATCCAAAAAACACATTCGCATAAAAGAAGTTCGCGAAATGGTCTGGCGCTCTACGTCATGGATTTACGCTGAGATGAAGAAAGGAAGTTTTCCTGCATCCGTAAAGATTTCCCCTTGCCTGTGCGTTTGGCGCGTGGAGGACGTGGAAAACTACCTGATTGAAACCGCAAAACGCATCGGTTCAGGCGTTGTGGAGGGTGTAACCAATGAATAACCGCCCTTCTTCTATGTCAGCCGATAGCAAAAAAATTACCCACCCTGGCAGGCAATCGTCAGGGGTGACGGTATCGCTGGTTGGAGAGTTTGTAGGCAAAACTTCTCACACAACTGACGGTGTGAGCCGCCGATTTCTTGTTGATAACTACTGTGTTGCGGGTGGTTGTGCAGGTGAAATAATTACACTGTACGTTAAATCTTTCCACGCTGAGTCGGTGGGGGTCATTCCCGATAGAATCACAGTTGAGCTTTCAAGCGTTTATGTTGTGGACAAGGGAACGCACTCTTATGCATCGGCTAATCACAATTTCACTACTGATTACCAGCCCGCAAAGCCAAAGAAAAAGAGCCAGAAAAATACTCGCTGCACTTCATTACGGGAGGGAAAGGTTACAGCCCGAGTGCCAAAAATTAAGCCGGTTAGAGGGAAGTACAAATGAGCGCCCTCGACGAAGTAAAACGCTGGATAAAAACCAATTACGCCGCCGCTTGTGCGGCGTTTTCAATCCCATGTGAATCATCCAGCAAAGAGCATGAATGCCCGCTATGCGGCAAGAGCAAATTCCGGGTTCGCATGACTGGGGCTACAGCCGGAACTTACATTTGCACGTGCGGCGTAAAAGGCTGCGGCTTCGGTGTCCTCGACCTTATAGCACGTAAAGAACTGGGCGCACCTACAGATGAGAAAGTACCAGGGCCCCTCATTCGCCAAGCCGCTAAGCTGGTGGATGAGCGCATGGGCCTTGGATTTTTCGCAGCGGACGAGAGCTACACACCACCAAGCGCTGAAGAAAGGGCAGCAAGAGAGCGGGAACAGAAAGAAGCCCGTGAACGCCGTCAGCATGATGCAGCCGAAGAGGAATCGCAGAAGATAATAGAGGCAGCGCTGCGAGTCCGGGAAATTCTGGCAAAGGCTAAACCCTCTGAATGCGCATACCTCAAGGCTAAGGGCTTTGAGGACTGCATTCTTCCCGTTACGGCATGGGGTGACGGTGTGTTAGAGCTGGTTGATATCGATGGTTGCGCCCGGTCAGTGCAATATCTGCCCGCGCCTGGCTCTTTCGATGGCGAGGGCAATAAGCGCCCTAAAAGCCTAATGAAAGACGCTCCCACATCAGGTGCATTTGTCGATGTGCTGCCAAATGATAAAACCAATACTCTCATCATTACCGAGGGATACGCCACTGCGCGCAGCGTATCGCTTGCTGAGCCATACGCGCACATTATTGCAGCTATTAACGCCAGCAACCTACAAAACGTCGCTACGACCTTTAGAGATCGTTTTCCTGCGCTAGATATTATCATTGCAGCTGATAATGACTATCACGCGCCTAGTGATGTTGATGCGAATGGTAGACCAAAGCAAAACACTGGGCTGGTGAAAGCCAATGAAGCCGCTAGGGCTGTTAATGGTCTGGTGATAGCCCCGCTTTGCCTGGGTAGAAAAAAACAGGATTGGGATGATGTGCGCATGGAGCTGGGAGTTGAACGGATGACAGAAGAATTTAACCGTGAACTTGAGAAGGTCAGAAAAGAAAAAGCCTCCGTGCAAGAGGCTTCATTGGGTAATACGCAGAATATCGGCGTCGATAATAACCCACTTCCCTGGAAGGGCAACGTATCAAATGTAACGGCAGGAAAACCATCGCTAAACCTGCCCATTGCAAGTATTCCGCGCGTCCCAGCAACGGTAAATATTGCAAAGTTCCGCACCCCCGACCACTACAAAAAATACTATTCAGACAAGGTTACTCCGCAAGACCAGCAACCTGACGGAACTGATTTCATTGTCGAACGCGAAGATAGGTCAATTGCATTGGTCGACCCGATGACCGGGCGTGGCGAGGATGGGCAATCAGGAGTATTCAAGCATGCAAGAACGTCAGAAATTCTGCGCGGAGTTAAGCCCGTCCTTAAAGGTTACAAAGACCATGAAGCCTATATAACCTTCGAAAATACTGGAGCCTCCTCACGCCGCGTATCGTTGCCGTGGTCAAGTGATGCTAAGCGCTTGGCTGCTGCATTGCGCTCGCTTGGCTCGGAGGTCGTAGTTGACGGTGCCTATATTGACTTCTACCGCAATGCTTATCTGGTAGAGCAGGACTTACCATTTGCCGTCTATGGCTCGGCTCCTGGCTGGCATGAGCATGAAGGCAAAAAATTCTACGTATCACAGGCGGGGAAAACATACCTGGCTGACAGCGTACTTTTTGAGTTCGATAGCCCCATTGAAAGCAAATACAGGGCCTCCCCATCAGGATCCATTTCAGATTATCGAGAGAATGTTATTGAGTTAACCAAAGGCAACCACGGCCTTACGTTTCAATTATTGCTTGAGCTGGCTTCAGTCCTGTTTCCTGTCCGTAATGGCTCAATCAAGGCTGAAGGTATCACGGTCAATGTATATGGGCGCTCAGGCAAAGGTAAAACACTGGCTATGAAGCTCGGCGCAAGCTTATGGGGCGACCCTGACCAGCTCACAGAAAGCGCAAACGCCACATATACAGCGATAATTAATAGCGCGGTGAACTCCAGCGGCTCCGCGATGCGTATCGATGACCTGTCAGCAATGCCTAACCTCCGAGGTGCTGATTTTGAGAACCTTGTTTACTCAATCGCAAACGGCAAAGCTAAAGGCCGCAGCGGACAGGACGGAAAGAATCTGCCTGTAACTTCATTTAGCACCATCTGTCTGATGACCGCCGAAAAGACCATCGCCGACGAACTCTGGCAAAAAGAGAAGCACAGATTTAAAGCTGGTGCTGAAGGTCGTCTAATCGAACAACCATTCATTGAGACGGAAGACCTCAAAGGAAACAGAGATATAAGGGCGTTCGCCAGCTCTCTTACGTCGGCTATGCTGTCATATAACGGCGTGGCTGGGATTGAATGGCTCAAGCACCTTGCTGAGCTTGGATGGGGTAGGATTCAAGCCGAGCTAAAGAGCTATTCCGAGCGGTTCGAATTCCTGATGTGCGATCTGTACCCGGATGTGATGAATGCCCGAGAGGGTCATAAAGTTAGAGCGCACTCTCTGTATGGAATTATTTATGCTGCCGGGATGATGTCAACGGGTATCACAGGTTACAGCCCGGATGAGATATTTGATGCGGTAAGGGAAAACATGATTAAGGAGATGGCAAGCAACGATGTAGGCCATGCTCGTGATATGGCTGCGGCCGTCGAGCTTTGGGATTACCTGACAGGTGCAACTGGTCGCATGGGGGCTATAGCCAGAGAGGGAAACAAAGCTAACCTCCAGCGAGGTGGCGATGAGTCAGCGGGATGGCTCGATATGGTTGAATCTGGCAACGGTGATGAATGTCGCCCGGTGTTCTACCTCAACAAGCGCCAACTCAACAACGCCGCAAAAGAAGCCTGCGGGATGTCTGGTGGAGACATGTTGTCGATACTCACAAAATACGGCTACCACGAAATACCGCTGGACACTCGTGGCGAAAGGGACGGAACAGTACAGCGCCGCGTCAGAAGCGGGTCGGCGACAACTAATGTGAGGGTAATAAAAATTTCCGCGCCAGAGGAGATAGGTGAGATTTAACCACCTATCGTTTCAGCGGGCTCCCCCTAACAACCTCACCTCTATAAAACCCCAAAAGCAAAAACCAAGCCCTAACGGAATAGGGCTTAATTTTCGTTCACAGCCACACTATCTTTTACCTCACTACAACTTTTTTTATTTTTTATGCTCACTTTGCATACAAATCGATGTAGGTCGTAGTTCATTTAATATTCAAATGTCTGCATGACAAGCATTTTGTCTGCATGATGTCTGCATAAAAATAGTCATAACCGCTTGTCATATATGAATATAAACACCCTTGCAGACATGCAGACAATGCAGACATGTGTTTTCTCGCGTATGGGAAAATCATAACGCGCCACCCTGTGCGTTTTTAATACAGCGTCAAGCCATTGCGTGTACGTATATAGGTATTTTTGGTTGTCTGCATTGTCTGCATGTCTGCACGAGGAATTGCGTGACATTCAAAAGATCTTCCTGGAAATCATTTCATGCAGACAAATTCCTCCTCCATGCAGACAAAGCAGCTCGTGTGCAGACAAATTACTTACCGCCTCAGCGTTTTGCCGCCCTTTTCCGTCCTCGCTAGTGAGTTAACGCATATTTCTGGCGGAGAAATCCGCTTCTGTATCCGGGTATGAGGGATGAATAAATTCTTAGAACACTACAGTTGATTAATGATGTGTTGATGGGAAGTCATTCAGGTTGCGGCTCTAACCTCGCATAGAATCAAAATCGCACCAAATGCAGCAAGATTCTGATACAGAAAATGCCTCTGACTATTCACCACTAAGCATCCTTAGAACAAAACTCCATATCCAGTTCATTCATGATCAACAGGTTTATTTTGACTGCGAGGGATTATGAAAAGATTATTAATTATATTATTGACGCTAGCCTGCTTTGAGGCATCAGCCAAGGATGCACCTTTAAACGGTAAGGAAAGCATAACCCATGATTACAACTGTATGGGTGTAAGTACTGGAAGAGCTGCTGTGCTTACTGTGCAGGAATATGCTGGTGGTGCTAACCAAATCCTCGTGGCAGAAAACGCCCCCAAACCGATTACAATTACTCTTACAGCCATTGATGACCAAACAAGGGTATCCAGACAATATAAGTTTAAGGCACCTAATGGCGGAGAAGAAATATTACAGATATCTGAACTGACGGGACTTGCAACAACAACAATGTTGCATACCTTAGGTTATGAAGCATTCACTTCTTTAGTATGTCATGAAGAGAAATAGCAGCCTGTTTACTCCGATCATGTAAAAACCAAAAGCTGTTCATAAAGGTACTCCTTTACGAACAGCACTAAAAGCCACTCAGTAAGTGTTCATAAAGATTGTTTTGAGTATTTACGAACGATATAGTTTACGAACTAACTTTATGAACACGGATATCTCTGATGGCGCTTATCACCTACCTTCGAGTTTCAACCAACGATCAAAGCATAGATAACCAGCGCCGTCAGATTCAGGAAGCCGGTTATCAGGTGGAACAGGACTTCGAATTTTATGATGAGGGAGTTAGCGGTGCGGTTCCCGCCCAAAAGCGCCCCGCCCTGAATGAAGCAATCAAAACAGCTCGTAAAGGCGACGTATTTGTTGTGGTCGCCATTGACCGCCTCGGACGCGATGCCGTTGATGTTCTAACCACAGTTAAAACCCTCGACTCTAAAGGCGTTAAAGTTGTCAGCCTTCGGGAAGGATTCGACCTCAGCACGCCAGCCGGGAAAATGATGCTTCATATGATGGCGGGTTTTGCTGAGATGGAAAAAAACCTTATCGCAGAGCGTCGCACTGCGGGCATAGCGCGGGCAAAAGCCGAGGGTGTTCATATGGGTCGCCCCAAGTACGAGCATGGTGAATTGATCGCGTCTTTGTGGACGGAAGGTTTGAGTTACCCGCAAATAGTAGCCGAGCTTGCTTCCAAAGATATCAAAGCGGGTAAGACCACAATCTATCGCTTTAAACGTTAAACGCCCTTTCCCGTTACCGCCAAGGAGCCACAATGCCGACCAATAACCCCGTGTTTATGAGCGATACCGTACATGCAAATAATGAAACCAGTGAGAACGTCAGAAAACTGAACGAGGCCATGCAAAGGCTTCGCGAGCATCAGGCTCAGGAACAACGCCATGGACGCCATGCGGTTCGTGAATGGTCACTTGCTGACGGCCTGCAACAATTTCATGAACTCCGTAAAGAGGAAAAAGCCAACGGATGGTCACACGCCTCGTTATATGACAAGGTTAAATTCGAAGAGTTTGACCTTGCGCCATACAACGTGCTCGGCATACGCGCTCATTCGATTCAACAGATGTATGACAAGCTATGCCATGACACCCTCGCTAAATATCTTCATGGGTTAGGCTATGTCAGGAGTCAGCTCATAGCGGCGCGTGACGTTCTTAACATCGAGGGAAAGAAGAAATATGAGGCTTACATCAGGAACGCCGTAGAAACGCTTCCAGCGCGGTGCTATGGCCTTAAGCCCCACTATTTGAATATTCTCACAGGCTTGATGGATATTCCTTTCAGGAGAAGCGCAGAGAAGGACAGGCGGGAAATTTCCGACACGCTTTGTCATATTGTGGAGCATATCAGTGAGTACCGTTATGAGGGATTGGATGAACGGTATCAGGAATATGCATACACCATCCTTCGCAGTGTCGATACGGACGAACTCCCGCCAATGATTGCCGGGCTTATCATTCGTGAGGCGTCAGAGCTGGTGGAGTGCGCTTGCGTCAATATGGTTGAGCCTTATAAAAATTGCGGCCTGACGCATGAAGAATGGTGGCGGTACATTGACCCGGAAGAGTATGCAGAGGAATACCCCGACAACGAAATGCCGGAACACGCATCCCCTATCGCTTCGTGCAACGTCTACAGTTCGCATTTTGGCATCGCGCAGCAAAGCCTCTGGTATGGGATTGACGAGGAAACGGACAACTTCATTACTTCACTCATAGGTGGGCTCTTATATGCCAGACAGCCAGAGGCACGACTGCACAAAACACTGGCACGTGCAAAATCAGAACGACCATAAAATTACCTTGCTATTAATCACCACCTTGATTGAATACTGTTAGCGGCCAACTACTTGTCATTAATATACCCTATAGCATCAAGAGCCTAAATTTTTCTGCTCCCCATTGAT
This sequence comes from Leclercia adecarboxylata, assembly GCF_006874705.1. Taxonomy (NCBI): domain Bacteria; kingdom Pseudomonadati; phylum Pseudomonadota; class Gammaproteobacteria; order Enterobacterales; family Enterobacteriaceae; genus Leclercia; species Leclercia adecarboxylata. The sequence goes on from NZ_CP035382.1 coordinate 468,486, forward strand.
ATAAATTCAATTCGTGGAAACCGCATCATGCGAATTATTTGCATGAACAAGAATGATCTTTGGTATTTTGTTAATGTTTACACCTAACTGTATCTTCTCTCCATCTTACAGAATACAGGGGATTCATTCACAAAAGTCGAGTTAACTGAATCAATCAACCCGAAAACCTCGTACTCTATGTCAATAAAAATGTTTTTTGGACCATTATTCATGACTACCCCAAAATTAGCAAAAGCCTCTATTATTTTACGCTGATGTGTTTGGTATTTATACTTACCTGAAAGAGTTGACATATGAGAATTGGCTTCATCAACAACTTCCTTAATATTATTCAAATGATCCCTATAGTTTTGGCTACATTCCAAACGACCTGATTTAGATTCAGGAAAAATGACATTATACCAAAGATGTACATCAACACTATCTGGTGATATTTTTTTCCTCTTATTAATTTCAGAATTAAGAAAATCTCTAAACATTGAAAAATGTGCAATATGATTTGTTATGTTACTATTTCCAACACCTGTAACATAAGTTCGAAGAGCAATTATCGCCCCCCCTAATGCTGCGACTAAAGTAATAAACCATCCAAAAAATTGAGCAAGAACCACAACCCCTGTAATTTTATTTGCAAAGTAATCAATACATTGGCTTTGTATACAAAAATCAAATTTATATATCTTAGTTGAATATATAGTTGCAACCAATGAAACAAATAAAAACAAAATAGAAAGCAAACAAACAAAAGCCACAGACACAATGAATTTATCCGTATTACTCATTCTATTTTTCAACATCTGGCTTTACCTTGTTCAACCTTGTCCTTAACTCTTTTGCTATCGTGGAAAATGCATCACTTCTATTGATAAGAGATATAACATGACCTGTTATCTGAAATACTCGAAAGTATTTATCCGACTTGTTAAAACCTTTAGAATACTGTATCTCAAGCCATTTTATTTTCTTTTTACACTCCCTAACATCTTGAAAAGATGGCATGGGCCTGACTTTTTTAATTCTCCCCATAAAAACAGCATGTTTTTCATGGCCCAATCGCCCAAGTTTGTTAATCCTTCCCATACATCTGTTGTATTCAACTCTATATGCCAACGATGTCTTATTATTATTTTTAATAGAGTTCCCAATTAAATTATTCAGGGACGCTCTAATTTTTCTCACTTCATAAGAAGGAAGTCTAGGTTTATTGTGGTCTACTCTCAAACCATGCACTAGAAGTGGTTTTGTAGAAACTTGGAAAACACCCGATTTAACAATATTAATTGGAAGATCTTTCTCGGCGAGCATATCCTCTATATGTTTTTTTATTTGAGAAAAATCATAATCATACACCTTTGATGAAACAGTTATATCATCTACCAGTCTTGTATAGACCAAACCTTTTCTTTTTGCTCTTCTATAAACCGTTGTTTCAACATCGTGCAAACATAATGATGCGATATAGCTTGACGTCAACGCTCCTTGAACGATAAACTCACCAGCACAACAAATATCCGTGATGTAATCATTCGCCTCTGCGTTTATATAGAAAAAGTCACTAAAAATATCACTTACCAATTCTTTATGAATATTATCAAAGAAATTTTTGATATCTACTTTAAGGAGAGTCTTAGCACCACAGTGTTGATTGGCACAAGTTATATAATCTCTATTCAGCGAGTCTTCACCATCATTGTCATTGGGCACAGAACCAAATAAAAAATTAGGCCATATTACCAACTCGCGAAATATTCTATTATTAATTCTGCGCTGCAATCTTTTCAACTTATGATGAGGACGATATACAATTCTCATTGAACCATCAGATTTAGGCTTTTCTAATTTATGGTATCTTCTATCCAATGGAATGCTTCTTATTTCTACGAGTTCATCAATTGAAAAACCCAATGCCTTAGAAAGTGAAGTCAAAGTTGATATGCCGGAATTGCTTTTGTTCGAAGGAAGATCATTAGACATGATAAAAACCTCTGAGGCAAAGTTACTTACGGTCTCCCCATGATCAAGGGTGCAGAAAGACAGAGATGCATACACCAAACATTGCTAGCAACAGCCTCTGCGTTCTACGACCGTAAGTAATGCCCGACAGCTACGGCGCCAGCCGTCGGTGGCGACGGTGGGGCCTCGGATCGAGTCTGGTAAACCAGACGCCCCCAGAAGGAGGCAAAGCTAGCAAATTGTAAAAATGGTTGCAGCATTCAAAGCGAAACGCCTGAGCTGAATGCACATTATCAGTGTTTATAATCAGAAACAATGTCTAAGGTCAAAATTCTTTTGAACTTACAACTTTATGCATTCTAGGTTTTACTGGATGCACTAAACCCCAGGTTCTCAACAAGTTAGCGGTATGCAGTAAAAAAAAGCACCTAACCGAAATTAATCTACGGCGATAATCTATGCAATTTATTGTTATGGCGCTCGGTAATAAAATGAATGATGTTTTATGGTTGGCTTTAAACACAGAATGCCCCAATGCTCGAAGTGCCGTCGCTGCCCGAACCTATGGAATCGCCACAAAAGTCCAGATTTTAATGTAAGGGGCGCGACGACTACGATTACTCAGCGCATCTATGCCACCCTCATCGGCCAGTTCGAGATAATGGTAAACCGTGCCACATGAAACACCTATGATTTTACAGATTTGCTATACGTTGCTCAGTTCTTCACCCGATTGAGTAAACTAGCTTCATGCTTGATAACCAGATGGGTAGTACGAAGCATGGGAGTACTTGGTTATTTGCACAAGGATTCGACACCCATATCAAAACTGGTAACTGCCAGCCGTTAAAGGTCGTATGTCAGTCCAAATCGCGGCTAATTCATATGAGTATCGTTGCCAGTCCTTATAAATAGCATATCCCTCGCAGTATCCCCCCTTAAGCCATAACCATAAAATATTAATTTAAATCAATTATTTAAAATCATTAATTATTCCTGCAGGGGACATTTGCCTACCTTCCTTACCGGCTTTATAACCCCTTTCCAACCAATAGCACCCATACACACAACGTTATGTGCCGCTGTGCTGTACTCTCCCGCCGTTAAACGCATTCACGCCTCAAAAAAACAACGGAGAAATGGAATGAAAAGAATCCTCATCGTTATGGCATTAATCGCCCCTTGCTCAGCCTTTGCCGGGGTTATCTTTCACCCGGTTGAGCGCGCTGCCGTGGTAGCGAATTCCGATCACCCCGTTGCTGCCGCGACGGTCACCGCGCAGGCAAGAAACCACCGTGCCGCCAGAGTGGATGCCGTTAACTGCAACGATGGACGCTGCGTACAGCACGGTAACGTGATTCGATAAGAAGTACAGGGCTCCGGAATACCGGAGCTCGATTTCATCTCTGAGGATCTTATTTGATCGCACCATTCAGTAATGACAACACGACCTGTGGCATCTGATTGGCTTTCGACAACATCGAGCCAAGTGATTCCTGGAATATCTGCGCCCGTACCATATTTGACATTTCGAGGGCGTAATCAGCATCTTCAATACGTGAGCGGGAAGCGTTGACCGCGACTGACATAGTCGCCTGTTGATTTTGCGTTGACGCCAGACGGTTGGCCATGGCACCCAGCGTACTGCGACTGGTATCAACCTGCTTGATGGCATTGTCGATTGCCGCCAGGGGATTTTCCGGTTTTTTCAGCCGTATTTCATTACCGACTTCAAAAATATTCAAGGTCGTATAGTTGGTTTCGGTATCCGTAGACGCCCCATGAGAAGCGTTATAATAGAGCAGGAGATCGCCCACGCCGTTCTGCGTTTTTAGCATGATCTGGCTGACGTTATCATCGGGCACAACCAGGGTGACTCTTTTTGAGTCCGTGCCCTTCACCACGTCCATGTAGTAATTGCCGTCTGAATCCTTGCGCAATACATCATCCGATACATTGCCCTCAGCATCGGTATAACGCACATTGACCTTTGCGGGATCCATCGTGACGGTTGATGTTCCATCCACAAGGGTAACGGCAGAGAAATTATTCAGGCTGGTGGCGCTATTCGCCTTGACGACAAGCGAACTGTCGTTGCCATCGGTCGTTACAGACACTGAGGCATTGTAGTAGCGAAAATTACCGCTGCCGTCGTCCACCTCCATAATGTACTGGCTACCGGATTTCAGCAGCCTGGCTTTATCTTCTGAGACCGAATTATTACTGGAGTCCACAAAGCTCAGCGTTGCCGTCGTGGTATCAATATTGGGTGTAGACGCTACGACCGCAGGGATAACAGAGAAACTTGTATCCGTTACCCAACTGGTACTGGTCATTTGCGCACTAACCGCACCGGTTGAACCGTATGTCAGGACGGCAGGATAATACAATTCATCCTGCTCAATATAATACTGGCCGTTGGATTCTCTCAGCGATGGCACCGGGCTGTTACTTAATGCACCGCCGTTCGTATCAAGATAGTTCACGGAAGTTATCGGTAGGCCGCTGTACTGAGGCACATCGCTGTAGAGCGGTGTTCCAGTGGTCGCGCCAATACTCACGCTGCCGGTTCCGCTGGCAGTATCCCAGCTAGCGTTATACGTGGCCTGATAATAAACAGGCTTGCCATCGCCTCCCGTATCCTGAATATACGTCTGCCCGTTCATGCCGTTGTGCACCAGCTGCGGCAAATTAAAGGTGCCTGTCGGAGACCAGGTTACGCTCACATTGCTGCTGGTAAGGTCGATATTATTCGCAACGCCCGTAACCTTGTTAATATCGGATACCGACCCGCTGATACCCCGAATAACCAAATCTTTCAGCCCGATATTCTCCACGCTGAAGTTTTTCGATAAATCGAGGAAGATTTTTTCATTATCACGGGAGCCGACCTGAAAACCGACCGTGCCCGCACTGCCGTCCAGCAGATTAATACCGTTAAAGTCGACGGACGTATTTAACCGATCGATCTCTTTCAGGTTTAAATTAATTTCAGCCTGAATAGCATCCGCATCCACCAGGTTGTTGGTTTCACTTAGCCCTTTTACCGTAAGCTCCCGGATGCGCTGCAGTCTGTTATTAATTTCACTCATCGCACCTTCGGCAGTCTGCACCAGCGACAAACCATCCCCGGCGTTACGCTGCGTCTGTTGCAGCGCATTCTGCTCGCTGGTCATACGGTTAGCCACCGCCTGACCAGCCGCATTATCCTTAGCACTGTTGATACGCATGCCAGAAGAAAGATTGCGGATGGCCTGCGAGAGGGCAGACGTATTTTGTGAGGATTTCCCCTGGATCGTTAACGCAGTTAAATTGGTATTCAGGCTTAACATTCCCATGTACCCGTTCAGGTTTCTCTGGAGTTGTTATCGGTCATACTCTGGATTAGTTGATGATTTTTTTGGGCCTTAACCAAATTTAGTAGGCGCGCACCTTACTTAACACCGGATATGTTAATTGGCTTCAGGGTTACGGTGAGGCCTTTCAACGGCGATTAGCCCTGCCAACGGCACGGTTTAAGGAAAGTATCATGTCAAAAGCACTACTGATTATCGATATGCAGAATTTTGTAACGGATAGAATTCAACAGGGTGTGGATTACTTCCCTCAGAACAGCATTGAAAACATGACCTCTGTAATTGAACAATTCAGAACCTCTGGCCGACCTGTCATCCATGTGCGACACCAGACGCCTGAGCAGGGTTCGCCTCTTCATCACGGTTCCCCCTCAAGCCAGCCCCTTGCCTCATTTGAGGAACGCCCGAGCGAGCCGGTATTTATCAAACACACCTCTTCTGCGTTCAGCTCAACGGGATTACTGGCTCATCTCCAGGAGGCAAATATTTCAGAGGTGGTGGTTATCGGTGCCGTTGCAGGATTTTGTGTTAACTCCACCGTCAGAATGGGTGCCGATCTGGGGTTAAAGATGACGGTGCTAAAAGATGCGGTGCTCAGCTTTGAGCTGGAAAAATCTCAGCTCAGCGCGAAGGCCATTCATGATGTCACTCTGGCGCTGCTTGAGGCCGGTTTTGCGCAGGTTACCGACGCCACCGCGTTGCAGCTGTCCTGAATACTGTGCCCTGTGCCGTCCTCCAGGGTATAATCTGCCAATCATTTGACAGATTTCAGAAACGAACATGACCAAACTCACACTACAAGAGCAGATGCTTAAAGCTGGCTTAGTCTCCAGCAAAAAAATGGCGAAAGTGCAGCGCACCGCCAAAAAATCCCGCGTGCAGGCCCGCGAGGCGCGCGAAGCGGTGGAAGTAAACAAGCAGGCGCAACTTGAACGTGATAAAGAGTTGAGCGAGCAGCAGAAGCAGGCCACGCTGGCGAAAGAGTATAAGGCGCAGATCAAGCAGTTAATTGAGATGAACCGGGTCGTAGTGGCAAAAGGCGATATCGGTTTTAACTTCACCGACAATAATCTGATTAAAAAAATCTATGTCGATAAGACCACCCAGGCGCAGCTGATCAATGGCCGTCTCGCCATTGCGCGACTGGTTGCCGAAGCGGGCCGTGAGAGCGAATATGCAATTATCCCCGCCATCGTTGCCGAGAAAATTTCCCAGCGTGATGCGAGCTATATCGTGTTAAGCAGCGAGCTGACTCAGGAAGCGAAGGACGAAGACGATCCCTATGCTGATTTTGTCGTGCCTGATGATTTGATGTGGTAACCCTGAGAGACCACCTCCCGGAGAGGTGGTCTTTCTCCCTTCTTAACGCTCGCGGAACGCCTCCGCTTTCGCCCGCAGGATCGGTTTCAGCAGATAGGCCATCACCGTTTTCTTGCCGGTAATGATATCCACCGAGGCCACCATCCCCGGAATAATCAGCAGCGGCTTCTCATCCGTGCCGAGATGGTTTTTGTCGGTGCGCAGACGAATGATATAAAAACTCTTCCCGTCTTTGTCGGTCACCGTATCGGGGCTGATCTGCTCCAGCGTGCCCTTCAGCCCGCCATAGATCGTATAGTCGTAGGCGGTGAACTTCACCGTCGCCTCCTGACCCGGACGCAAAAACGCAATGTCCTGCGGACGGATCTTGGCCTCCACCAGCAGCTTGTCGTCCAGCGGTACAATCTCCACCAGGTCGTTACCCGGCTGGATCACGCCGCCGATGGTGTTCACCAGCAGCTGCTGGACGACGCCGCGCACCGGAGACGTCACCAGGGTGCGATTCACCCGGTCGGTAATCGCCTTACCCGAAGCCTCTATTTTGCTGAGATCGGTTCGCGCCTCGTTGAGCTGCCCCAGCGCCTCGCTGCGGTAACGGCCCCGCGTTTCGCTGACCTTGCTCTCAATCTCCTTGATGGCCGCTTCCGCCCGGGGGATGGCAAGCAGCACCGAGTCCAGCTGCCCCTGAGTTTCCACCACGCCACGACGCAGACGGAGCACTTCTACTTTTGAGATTGCCCCTTTGGCCACCAGCGGTTCAGACATGCTGACCTCCTGCTGCTGCAACCCCAGGCTACGGCGGTACTGGCTGACCTTGCCCTGGAAGTCGAGCAGCTCCTGCTTCTTCTGTACCAGCTGTTCGTTAAGCCCGGCCAGCTCGCTCTGAATGCGTTTGTTAACGCTGGTGAACAGCTCCATCTCGCCACTGGCGATATCCGGTGCCTGCTGAACAATTTCCGGCGCCAGGGTCAGGGTGGTGGCATCGTTAAGCTGTGCGGTCAGACGCTGGATCCGCGCCTGCAGCGCCAGTCGATCGGCATCGGTTTCCCCGGCGTTGGAGCGAAACTGGGTATCATCCAGACGCAGCAGCGGCGCCCCGGCTTTCACCACCTCGCCTTCATGCACAAAGACCTCGGCCACGATCCCCCCTTCGAGGTTCTGCACTTTTTGCAAACGGGAGGAGGGAATAGCCCGCCCTTCCCCACGCGTCACTTCATCAATACTGGCCAGCGAGGCCCAGAGGATCATAGCGATAAAGAAGACGAGAATTGCCCACAGCGTCACGCGTACCACCCGCGGGGCATCATCCAGCAAGGCTTTGTTCACCTCATTGGTGGTGAACGGTGCCGGCTGTTTATCTCCTGACAGCCAGCTCATCAGACGGCTAAGCGACTCAACGATTCGCATGAATTTGTCCTTTCTTCAGCGCGCTCATAACGCTCTCTTTTGGACCGTCGGCAATGATTTTGCCGTTGTCGACGATAATCAGACGATCCACCAGCGTCAGCAGCGAGGCACGATGCGTCACCATCAGCAGCGTTTTGTTGCTGATGACCGGTATCAGCGCTTTTTTAATCAGATCTTCGCTGGTGTTATCCATCGAACTGGTAGGTTCATCCATCAGCAGCACCGGGGGATCGAGCAGCAGCGCGCGCGCCAGCGCCACCGCCTGCCGCTGGCCGCCGGAGAGACTCATCCCCCGCTCGCCCACCTGCATGTTGTAACCGGACGGATGGCGACGGGCGAACTCATGTACCCCGGTCAGGGTGGCGACCCGCAGCATGGTCTCGTCGTCAACGTAGCTGGCGCCGTAGACCAGATTCTCCCGCAGGGTACCGCTGAACAGGTGGATATCCTGAGGGGCATAGCCGATGTTATGGCGTAGATCGTGGACGTCTATCTGGCGGGCATCAATGCCGTCGATCAGCACGTTGCCGCTGTCCGGCTGATAAAAGCCGACCAGCAGTTTCGCCAGCGAGCTTTTGCCCGACCCACTGCGGCCGATGATCCCTACCTTCTCGCCGGGCTGGATCGTCAGCGAGACATTGCTGAGCGAGGCATACTGATTGCCCGGGTAGATAAAGGTGACGTCGCGCAGCTCAATGGCACCGGAGAGTGTTTCCCGCTTCAGCGGCACCTCGTTGTCCTGCACCTCCTGCTCGAGGCCCATCATCCGGTCAATGGTGCCTTTGGTCATTCTTGCCCGCTGATAGCGAGTGATCAGGCTACAAAGCTGGCCGATGGGCATCATGGCGCGACGGTGCAGCAGGTAGCAGGCAATCAGCCCACCCATACTCAGGTTGCCGCCAATAATGATGTAGACCCCGGCCACGATAATGGCCACCCCGCTGAACTGCTGCAGCCAGGCGGTAAAGTTCACCGCCACATAGGAGAGCGACTTCACCCGTAACTCCAGCTTGCTGAGCTGACCGGTGAGGTGTTCCCACTGATACTGGCGCTCGCTCTGGGCGTTGTTGATCTTGATGGCATCCAGGCCAGTGAGCGTCTCCACCAGCATCGCCTGGCGTTCGTTGGAGAGCTGATAGGTTTTCTTGACCCGCGACATCAGCGGGCGCTGGATCAGCCAGTTCACCAGCAGCGCCAGCGGATAGCAGAGCAGCGGGATAAAGACCAGCGGCCCCCCGATGATGCCTATAACCAGCAGGATCAGCAGGGTAAACGGCAGGTCGATAAAGGCGGTCAGCGTCAGCGATGACAGGAAGTCTCGGATCGACTGGAACTCCTGAAAGTTCTGCGCGAAGCTCCCCACCCGCTGCGGGCGGAGCTTCATCTTCATCCCCAGCAGCCGCTCGAACAGCGCCGAGGAGACCACCAGGTCGGTCTTTTTACCCGCCAGGTCGAGGCAAATGCCCCGCAGGATCTTCAGCACAAAGTCGAACACAAACGCGATGCTGATGCCGATCGCCAGCACCCACAGGGTAGCGGTGGCCTGGTTGGGCACCACCCGATCATAGACGTTCATCACGAACAGCGGGGCGGCAAGTGCCACCAGGTTAACGAGGAAGCTGGCGACCACCGCATCCAGGTAGAGGAATTTCGACAGTTTGAGCGTGTCCTGGAACCAGGCTTTGGTGCGCGGCAGCGTGGCCGTCGGTTGCGCATCAAACTCATGTTCCGGGGAGATGAAAATCACCCGGCCACTGTAGTTCTCCGCCAGCGTCTCGGGCGAGACGGTAATCTCACCGCCTTCCGTTTCACTGGGCAGCAGACGCGCGCGCTGCTGTTGATCCCAGCCAATCAACACCGCGGTCTGATTGTTTTTCAGCAGCAGAACGGCGGGCAGTGACATCGCGGTGATGTTTTCCAGCGGACGTTGCACCACCCGCGCCTTGAGCCCTGCCCGCCCGGCGGCGCGCGGAAAGCTCTCAATCGTCAGGGTGTGGGCTTCCAGCGGCAGACCGGTGGTCAGGACGTTGCGGCTGGTGGCAATGTTATGCAGTTTACAGACGATCATCAGCGCATCCAGCAGCGGATCGTCATGGCTTTGCCGCGGATCCTGTCTGCCCTGCGCCTGCGGGGTCATCTCGATGCGATCGGGGGAGTCAATGTCAGGCGTCATTCTCTGCCTCAGTGTTCTGCAGACGTCTGCCGCAGGTAAAAAAAAGAGGGTTATTACCGGTCGTTGTGTCGGCAATAACCCCGTCAGCCTTTAAGGGCGGCTTATTTTAATTCAGGCAGCTCCGTCTGTGAACGCTGTGCCTGATCGAGCGGTTGCGCTGCCGACGGCGCCTGAATGTTCAGGCTCTTAAGCAGTTCGCCGGTTCGGGCGTTGATGCGGTAGGTGGTAAACATGTCCACAAACTGCAGCTCGACGTAACGGCGCTGGGCGCTGAACACTTCGTTTTCGCTGTCCAGCATATCGAGCAAGGTACGGTCGCCCAGGCTGAACTGCTCCTGATAGGCGCTCCGCACCTTCACGCTGCGATCGGCATAGTCTTTGGCGATAGGCACCTGTTGCCTGGCGTTTTTCAGGGCGTTCCAGGCCAGACGCAGCTCTTCGTTCAGCTGACGCTGGGCGTTATTTTTCACATCCTGCGCCTCTTTCATTTTGTAGGCGTAAGAGGTGAGCGTGGCCTGGTCGCTGCCGCCGTTGTACAGGTTGTAGCGCATACGCAGCATCGCCTGCCACTCCTGGCTGTGCCCGCGGGTGCCATCGATGTTGTTATCCATGGTACGACCGACTTCAACATTCACATCCGGGTAGAAGCGCGATTTTGCCGCCTCGTACTGCTGGCGGGTCGCTTCCACATCGGCATCGGCCTGCTTCAGCAGCGGGTTATTTTCCAGCATCACCGAACGCGCGGCGTCCAGCGAGGCAGGAACCACGATTTTAGTGGGCATCACCAGCGTATCAGGCTCTTTGCCGGTAATGCTCTGGTAGTTGGCACGGGAGTCTTCGAGGTTAGTTTGCTCGGTCAGCAGGTTGTTGCGCGCCTGCGCCAGGCGTGCTTCCGCTTGATCGAAGTCTGCCTGACGGCCCACGCCCTGCTCGGTACGCAGGCGGATCTGATCGAACACCCGCTCGTGATTCTTCAGGTTATCTTCTGCCAGCGCCACCATCTGCTGGCGCATCAGGACATCGAGATAGCTCTGGATCGCCTGCAGAGCGGTAGATTCGCTGGTATTCAGCACCGTCCAGGCACGCGAGTTGACCGTCGCTTTCTGGCGGCCCACTTCGCTGGTGGTCGCAAATCCATTGAAGACGTTCTGCCGCAGGTTGATGGCGGACTCGCTGCGGTGCAAATCACGCAGATGATCCCCTGCCGCACGGGTGCTGGCGTTATCGGTTTGCTCCCAGCCGGTACCGGCCGTGAGATCCAGCGTCGGCAGATAACCGCCTTTGGCGGCGCGGAGATCCTGATCTGCGGAATAGCGGCTGTTGACCGACGCGTTAACTTCCGGGTGCCATAACAGGCTATCTTTTACGGCCTGCTCCAGGGTAGTGGCCTGGCTCTGCGTGGCGCTCAACACCAGCGCCGCACCCATCACAATCTGACTATACTGTTTCATCTTGCTGTTTTTCCTTCATATCCCTTGATTGTTGGTCAATACCCACCAGAGAAAATCCCATTAGACCGAGGGAAAAAATGCATCCTGCGAGTTTATGATCGGACGGGATCCCTCGTCTGACCTGAATTCATCTCATTTTTGTTGCCGCGCAGAGCCCAACTGCACCCTGCGCGGCGGCGGATCAGACGTGCTCTTCCGGTTTCGCGATCAGATTATCCAGCATCGCGTCGTTACCGGCATCGTAACCGTCCGCTCCGGCTATCTCACCGCCTTCAGCGGGAACATGTTCGACCTCCCCCGGGCCCTCTGCCGCATCGCTCTGCGGACCGGCCTGAATCAGATTGCTGAGATCGTTATGCTCCTCGTCGTGGATGAGATCGCTGAAGTTCAGCTGCTCCTCCTGACCCGGGCTGGCGCTTTGCAGCGTGGCGAGGGACTCGCTCTGCGCATCGCCCAACAACGCATCACTGGCATGATCGGCCGATGCCGTCGACGTCTCGCTGTGCTCTGCGTTCGTGGTGTTGAGCATCAGATTGTCGTCATCGATTAACGAGGCGGCGCGATCGTCAGCATCCAGGCTGCTGGTGTGCGTCTGCTTATCGCTCTCCTCACCGTCATGATCGGGATGACTCTCCTCAACGCTGTGGCTGGCCATCAGAGAACGATCGTCGTCAACAGCGTCATCGGCATGCTCTTCCCCACCGTGGCTTTCGCTGACGAAGGTTCCGCCCTCTTTGCCGTCAACCGTGAATTCGGTTTCGTGCTGTTCGACAGCGGTAGAGTCCACTTCCAGCGTGACCTTACCAAAATCGCTGCTACCGGCCGGAAGTTCGACGCTGACCTGGCCGGTATAGTGCGAGGTATCGTTATCAAAGGTCAGGATGTAGACCCCTTTTTCCGCATCGTAAGTGACGCTGGTGTGGTTACCCGTAAAGGTCGCACCTTCAGGAATACCGTCCAGCGTGATGCTCCTCAGGTGGTCGGTGCTGTCTGAGCTTTCGAGATTCACGTCAAGGTTCAGGGTAGCCGTTGTGGTAACGGTGGTACTGCCCCCGTGCGAAGAGGATGGCCCGTCACCAAAAATAACGCCCTCAATGCCGTTGGCGTTCTGGAACGGCGACTTCCCGGTCTCATTATCAACCACATGCAGGTTATCTATGTCGTTGTTTTTGCCGTTCTGTGGATGATCGACCCCGGTGACGGTGTAGTCAGCCTCATTACCCTGAACAAAGATATAGTCCTTACCTACGCTGCTCTGCGGTAAGCCCTGGTTGCCGGTAATGCCGTTGAGCGGCCGGAAGTCATAGCGATCCTGCGGCCAGTCGCTCTGCTGGTAGTAGCCACCCGTATGGTCACCGACCACAAAGATATCGGTATGGGTCTTATCACCATTATTGGCGTTAGCGTTACCCTGGCTGTTGTAGTAGTGGATCTGATCCGCACTGTCAGCCTTCGGCACGAAGTCGCCCTGCACCTTGCCGTCCGGGCTATCCGGGGTCAGCCAGACGTGCACATTACTGCCGATCGCCACGATCACGCCGTTCTGAATATCGTAACCGTTCGGATCGCCGCTGCCGCCGTTAATGTGGATGATCTTGTCATCTGACGTCTCGGTCGTTTTACTGCCTGGCGTGACGGTAACGGTCAGTTTGATGTCGGAATCAGCATCTGCATCTGCATCTGCGTCCGCATCGGTATCGGCATCGGCATCGGCATCAGCATCTGCGTCGGCGTCAGCGTCTGCATCAGCATCCGCATCTGCATCGGCGTCCGTATCTGCATCCGCATCCGCATCAGCGTCAGAATCCGCATCAGCGTCAGCGTCAGCGTCAGAATCGGAATCTGCATCCGCATCGGCGTCGGCGTCCGCATCAGAATCCGCATCGGCATCGGCATCGGCATCGGCATCGGCATCGGCATCGGCATCGGCATCGGCGTCAGAGTCTGCATCGGCATCCGCGTCAGAATCAGCATCGGCATCGGCATCTGCGTCGGCGTCGGCGTCAGAATCGGCATCGGCATCGGCATCGGCGTCAGAGTCTGCATCGGCATCCGCGTCAGAATCGGCATCTGCGTCGGCATCTGCATCGGCGTCCGCGTCAGAATCCGCGTCGGCGTCAGCGTCAGAATCCGCATCGGAGTCCGCATCAGCATCCGCATCTGCATCAGCATCGGCATCTGCGTCGGCGTCAGAATCTGCATCCGCATCCGCGTCGGCATCCGCGTCGGCATCCGCGTCGGCATCCGCATCCGCGTCAGCGTCAGAATCGGAATCTGCGTCCGCATCGGCGTCCGCATCGGCATCGGCATCTGCGTCAGCGTCCGCATCGGCATCCGCGTCGGCATCAGCGTCAGAGTCTGCATCGGCGTCCGCGTCCGCATCGGCATCGGCATCGGAATCGGCATCAGAATCAGAATCCGCATCGGCATCGGCATCCGCGTCGGCATCAGCGTCTGCGTCTGCATCGGCGTCTGCATCCGCGTCGGCATCAGCGTCCGCATCCGAATCGGCATCAGCGTCCGCATCCGAATCGGCATCAGCGTCCGCATCCGAATCGGCATCGGCGTCCGCATCGGCATCAGCGTCCGCATCGGCATCGGCATCCGCGTCGGCGTCCGCATCGGCGTCCGCATCAGCATCGGCGTCGGCGTCGGCGTCAGAATCAGCATCGGCATCAGCGTCCGCATCCGCATCCGCATCGGCGTCGGCGTCCGCATCGGCGTCCGCATCGGAATCGGCATCGGCATCGGCATCAGCGTCAGAATCGGCATCAGCGTCCGCATCAGCATCAGCATCAGCATCGGCATCAGCGTCCGCATCAGCATCGGCGTCGGCATCGGCATCAGCGTCAGCGTCAGCGTCAGCGTCAGCGTCCGCATCGGCATCGGCATCGGCATCGGCATCGGCATCGGCATCTGCGTCTGCATCGGCGTCAGCATCTGCGTCGGAATCGGCGTCGGCGTCGGCGTCAGCGTCAGCGTCAGAATCTGCATCCGCATCCGCATCAGCATCAGCATCGGCATCGGCATCAGCGTCCGCATCAGAATCCGCATCAGAATCCGCATCAGAATCCGCATCGGCATCGGCATCGGCATCGGCATCTGCGTCTGCATCGGCGTCAGCATCTGCGTCGGAATCGGCGTCGGCGTCGGCGTCAGCGTCAGCGTCAGCGTCAGAATCTGCATCCGCATCCGCATCAGCATCAGCATCGGCATCGGCATCAGCGTCCGCATCAGAATCCGCATCAGAATCCGCATCCGCATCGGCATCGGCATCGGCATCGGCATCGGCATCGGCATCAGCATCAGAATCCGCGTCGGCATCCGCATCTGCGTCCGCATCAGCATCCGCGTCGGCGTCGGCGTCGGCGTCAGAATCTGCATCCGCATCAGCATCAGCATCAGCATCGGCGTCGGCATCAGCATCGGCGTCGGCGTCGGCATCAGCATCAGCATCGGCATCTGCGTCGGCATCGGCATCGGCGTCAGCATCCGCATCGGCATCCGCGTCGGCATCTGCGTCAGCGTCCGCATCGGCATCCGCGTCGGCATCAGCGTCAGAATCTGCATCGGCGTCGGCGTCAGAATCTGCATCCGCATCTGCATCCGCGTCAGAGTCCGCATCAGCATCCGCATCCGCATCCGCATCTGCGTCGGCGTCAGAGTCTGCGTCGGCATCGGCGTCAGAATCTGCATCCGCATCGGCATCCGCGTCGGCATCTGCGTCCGCGTCCGCATCGGCATCGGCGTCTGCATCCGCGTCAGAATCTGCATCCGCATCTGCATCAGCATCTGCATCCGCATCGGCGTCCGCATCGGCATCAGCATCCGCGTCTGCATCCGAATCCGCATCGGAGTCCGCATCAGCATCAGCATCAGAATCTGCATCCGCGTCAGCGTCCGCATCGGCATCAGCGTCAGAATCGGCATCTGCGTCGGCATCTGCATCGGCATCGGCATCGGCATCGGCGTCCGCATCAGAATCCGCATCCGCGTCAGAATCTGCATCCGCATCGGCGTCGGCGTCCGCATCGGCATCTGCGTCGGCGTCAGAATCTGCATCCGCATCGGCGTCGGCGTCCGCATCGGCATCAGCATCAGCATCAGCATCGGCGTCGGCATCCGCATCGGCATCCGAATCCGCGTCGGCATCAGAGTCTGAATCTGCATCCGCATCAGCGTCAGAATCGGCATCTGCGTCGGCATCTGCATCGGCATCGGCATCCGCATCAGAATCTGCATCCGCGTCCGCGTCGGCATCCGAATCCGCGTCGGCATCAGAGTCTGAATCTGCATCCGCATCAGCGTCAGAATCGGCATCCGCATCGGCATCGGCATCCGCGTCGGCATCCGCATCCGCATCGGCGTCAGAATCCGCATCGGAGTCCGCATCCGCATCGGCGTCAGAATCCGCATCGGAGTCCGCATCGGAGTCCGCATCGGAGTCCGCATCAGCATCAGCATCGGCGTCCGCATCTGCATCTGCATCTGCATCAGCGTCCGCATCGGCATCCGCATCGGCATCCGCGTCGGCGTCGGCATCAGCGTCCGCATCGGCATCAGCGTCCGCATCGGCATCAGCATCAGCATCAGCATCAGCATCAGCATCAGAATCGGCATCTGCATCCGCGTCGGCGTCCGCATCGGCGTCCGCATCGGCGTCCGCATCGGAATCGGCATCTGCATCTGCATCTGCATCGGCATCGGCATCGGCATCTGCGTCGGCATCGGCGTCAGCATCCGCATCGGCATCTGCATCTGCATCCGCGTCAGAGTCTGCGTCGGCATCGGCATCGGAATCGGCGTCAGCGTCTGCATCGGCGTCCGCATCGGAATCCGCATCGGCATCGGCGTCTGCATCCGCGTCAGAGTCTGCGTCGGCATCGGCATCGGCATCGGCATCCGCATCTGCGTCTGCATCGGCATCAGCATCGGCATCGGCATCTGCGTCAGAATCTGCATCGGCGTCCGCGTCCGCATCGGCATCGGCATCGGAATCGGCGTCCGCATCAGAATCTGCATCCGCATCGGCATCCGCGTCAGAGTCTGCATCAGCGTCCGCATCGGCATCCGAATCCGAATCCGCATCGGCGTCCGCGTCGGCATCTGCGTCAGCGTCCGCGTCGGCATCGGCATCGGCATCTGCGTCAGCGTCCGCATCGGCGTCCGCATCCGCATCGGCATCCGCGTCAGCGTCGGCGTCGGCATCGGCATCTGCGTCTGCGTCAGCGTCTGCGTCCGCGTCCGCATCGGCATCAGCGTCTGCATCGGCATCGGCATCGGCATCGGCATCCGCGTCTGCATCCGCGTCAGAATCCGCGTCAGCATCAGCGTCTGCATCGGCATCCGCGTCAGCATCAGCGTCTGCATCTGCATCAGCGTCAGCGTCAGCGTCAGAATCGGAATCTGCATCCGCATCCGCATCCGCATCGGCATCAGCATCGGCGTCGGCGTCGGCATCAGCATCGGCATCAGCATCGGCATCGGCATCGGCGTCAGAATCGGCATCTGCGTCGGCATCTGCATCGGCGTCCGCATCAGAATCCGCATCGGCATCAGCGTCAGAATCTGCATCAGCATCCGCATCGGCATCGGCATCGGCATCCGCGTCAGCGTCGGCATCGGCATCCGCATCGGCATCAGCATCAGAATCGGAATCTGCATCCGCATCGGCGTCTGCGTCGGCGTCCGCATCAGAATCCGCGTCAGCGTCGGCATCGGCATCCGCATCGGCATCAGCGTCAGCATCAGAATCGGAATCTGCATCCGCATCGGCGTCTGCGTCGGCGTCGGCGTCCGCATCAGCATCGGCATCAGCGTCAGCGTCCGCATCGGCATCCGCGTCGGCATCAGCATCGGCATCGGCATCAGCATCGGCATCAGCATCGGCATCGGCATCGGCATCGGCATCGGCATCGGCATCGGCATCTGCGTCGGCATCCGCGTCAGCATCAGAATCGGAATCTGCATCCGCATCGGCGTCAGCGTCAGAATCTGCATCGGCGTCGGCGTCGGCATCGGCATCTGCGTCTGCGTCTGCGTCTGCATCGGCGTCAGAATCAGCATCGGCATCAGCGTCGGCATCCGCATCCGCGTCAGCGTCAGAATCGGAATCTGCATCCGCATCGGCATCCGCATCCGCGTCAGCGTCAGAATCGGCATCAGCGTCTGCATCCGCATCGGCGTCAGAATCAGCATCTGCATCCGCATCGGCATCCGCGTCGGCATCGGCATCAGCATCCGCATCAGCATCAGCATCAGCATCAGCATCAGCATCAGCATCAGCATCGGAATCGGCGTCGGCATCGGCATCCGCATCGGCGTCTGCGTCTGCATCAGAGTCCGCATCCGCGTCTGCATCAGCATCTGCGTCGGCATCAGCGTCTGCATCCGCATCGGCGTCAGAATCGGCATCGGCATCGGCATCCGCGTCGGCATCGGCATCGGCATCGGCATCGGCATCGGCATCCGCATCCGCATCCGCATCCGCATCCGCATCCGCATCCGCATCCGCATCCGCATCCGCATCCGCATCAGCATCAGCATCAGCATCCGCGTCGGCATCCGCATCTGCATCGGCGTCAGAATCAGCATCAGCATCAGCATCGGCATCGGCATCGGCATCAGCATCGGCGTCTGCATCCGCATCGGCGTCCGCATCCGCATCGGCGTCCGCATCGGCATCGGCGTCCGCATCCGCATCCGCGTCAGCGTCAGAATCGGAATCTGCATCCGCATCGGCGTCGGCGTCGGCGTCGGCGTCGGCGTCCGCATCAGAATCCGCATCGGCATCGGCATCGGCGTCAGAGTCTGCATCGGCATCCGCGTCAGAATCAGCATCGGCATCTGCGTCGGCGTCGGCGTCCGCATCAGAATCCGCATCAGCATCGGCATCAGCATCGGCATCGGCGTCAGAATCGGCATCGGCATCGGCATCGGCATCGGCATCGGCATCAGCGTCAGCGTCTGCATCCGCATCGGCATCTGCATCTGCATCTGCATCCGCGTCAGAGTCTGCGTCCGCATCGGCATCGGCATCGGCATCGGCGTCAGAGTCTGCATCGGCATCCGCGTCAGAATCGGCATCGGCATCTGCGTCGGCGTCGGCATCGGCATCCGCGTCGGCATCAGCGTCTGCGTCTGCATCTGCATCCGAATCCGAATCGTCAGTATCGAGCAGCGTTAATTCTTCCGGGGGCTCATCATCAGGAAAATCAAGGCCGATCGTCGGGTAACCTGCATTAGGGTCGACAATCTCAGCGGTTAAATCGAGCACGACGTGGGTATGCGACCCTCCGCCGCTGCCGCCTGGCTCACCCCCAGAATCACCGGGCTGAGGACCTGCGGCCGGCGCCTCCAGGGTTTGCGTCGGGTCCTGCCCGTCGGCAATGGCCTGCTGAATAGCTGCAACGTCCTGCTGCTGGGCCGCTGTGGCATCGGTGGCCACATGCCCTGCGCTGTCCCAGTGGCTGTCACGGCCCAGATCTAACTGTTTGCCGTTCGCCAGCGATAAGGTAATCGCACCAGTTGCTCCCGTCTGGACTTGTTCCCCGTCGAGGACCCTGTCACCTTCCGTCAGCAACCGCGTGCTGCCATCAGGACTGACTGCGAATACCTGCCCTATTACTGCTTTGACGATCCCGGATACGCCGCTCATATATTTATCCCTCAATCCTTTTCACGCCCAATTCATCCATTGCTCAGGCTTAGAATGCTAAAAGAGAATTAAATCTGTATTAGTAATTTGCTGTGCAACTCTGACTACGATACGCCTTTCAGCAACAAATTTATTGATGCAGGCCCGAGTCAGGGCCTTATATTAATAGATGACATGAATGAATAGAAATTTTAAAAGGTATGCCTATCAAAACAGGGAGCCAGGCCATCGCCCCCTGGTCATTGTTGATTAATCCCTTCACGTAACGATAGGGATTAAATAAGCCCTTCATCATCCTCTGCGATTAACCCTTCCAGACCACTCAGCGAGCGGCGCGCCTGCGCACGGCTGGTGAGTTTCGCCTGCGCAGCTGGCGGCAGATCGGTAATGGTGATCACGCCTTTGCTCATCAGCACCTCGATCAAGTCTTCAAGCACGCGCACCATTTCAAGGTCGCTCTGCCGCAGTTGATACAGCGTGGCTTCGCGGATCTCTCGCTGACGCATCCACTCGTCAATCTCGGGTGTGCACAGGTCATGCTGTTCCGTCATCGTGGAAAAAGGGGTCAGCTCCACCCGAATAATTCGTCTTTCCGTATCGCGTTCTACGTAATACATTTTCAGCCTCCGTTCAGCCTGTGAGGTTAATTTCCGCCCAGCGTACTGGCGTCAGCGAAATAGCGACCCATCGCGCCATGAAGGCCAATTTTTTCCAGAATCGTCAGTTCACCAGCTGTTTCCACACGTTCGGCAATAAGCGGCAGGTTAATCTGGCGTGTCGCCCAGTAAATTGCCTCAATAAACAGTTTTTTATCGTCCTCGCTGTCTATATCGCGAATATAACTGCCATCAACTTTAATCCAGGCCAGACCCCACTGCGGTAAATTGCCGATAAGGTGGAAACGACCACCAAAATGCTGGATCCCCAGACGACAACCCAATGCCTTCAGACGACTGACCAGCACGTTTACGCGCTCAACATCGGGAAGCTCATTTTCATCCAGCTCAAGAGTCAGCCAGGTAGCCAGCTGCGGTGCACCTTTCAGCGGTTGCAGCAGAGCGTTCAGGCTCTGGTCGTCTCTGACGCTGGCACCGCTGATACTGAGCGCCAGCGGGCGCGGCGATTTTGCCAGCTCTTGCAGGGTCTGTTGCAGCATCACGATGTCCATGCGACGGCTGAGATCGAGACGGTGGATCCACGGCATAAAGCGCCCCGCCGGCACCAGCTCACCCTCACGGGTTTTAATGCGGGCAAGGATCTTATGGTGCAGCACCACATGCGCGTTGTTGCACTCATACACCGGCTGCGAGAACAGCTCAAAGGTGCCATTGGTCAGCACGGTATCCAGGCGAGTGTACCAGCTGTGATGATCCTCTTCGCGCTCTCCGGTCGGTACGGTATCGGAGCTGGCAAAGAAGCGCATCTCGGTTTCCGCTCTCGCCAGCGCCTGGTCCGCCTGCGCCAGCACCGCCTGGGGGGTATCGCCCACGTTAAAAGGAACCAGCGCGAAGTGGGCGACCGGCGTCACGTCGCTCATGCCCGTCTCAGACAGCGCCTTCAGCTGGGTGCTGAGGGTGTTGCTCAGGTTATCGAGATCCTGCCCGAGGATCTGCGGGGCGATAATGGCGAACTCCCCGCCGCGCACGCGGGCGACAAAGCCTTCGTTGTGAAAATAGTTGCGCTGCAGGCCGGTCAGAATATCCGCCACCGCCACCAGCAGCCGATCGGATTTCGCCCCGCCAAGACGCTGGTTGAGGCCCATCAAATCCTGGACCCGCAGCAGCAGGATGTGGCCGCCGGCGTTCTCTTCATCGCTCAGGCGCGACTGTAGCTGCATATCAAACGCGCGGCGGTTGCTCAGACCGGTCAGGCTGTCATGATAGGCCTCCTGACGCAGGGACTCGGTGCGCCGGGCCTGCTCGCTGAATAACGCTTTAAGCTGGGTCACCATCATGTTGGTGGCCTCAACGACCCGGCGCAGCTCCGGGGTCTTCGGCAGGGCCGGCACATTGAGGAACTCGCGGCGGCAGATGGCCATCGCCTGGTCGACAATATAGTTAAGCGGGCGCAGCCTGCGGCGTAATAGCAGGGTGGCGGCGAGCAGGAACAGCAGGCTACAGCCGGTCAGCCACAAAAAGCTGGCGACAATGCCGTTCCACAGGCGCGCCAGGGCAAACATCGGATGGCTGACCACTTCGACCCGGGCGACCTGGGTCCAGCCGCGCATCACGATGGCATCGCCTTCGCCAGGGCTAAGGTGCACCAGCCGCACGAACCACTGCGGGACGCGGGTATCCTGGGGCACATCGCTGCGCTCGATGATCGGCTTATTGGTCTTAATGTCGATCACGCGAATGCGATAGAAATAGCCGCTGTCGAAGATGGAGTTCACCATCAGCTCGGTCATGGTCGGGTCGTCGATATGGGTGGTCAGCGACAGCCCCAGCGCCGTCGCCGCATCCTGCGCGTGGGCGCTGAGCTGGTTGCGGTACTGCTCCCGTGAGCTTTCCAGGGTCACCACGAAGTTCCCGCAGAAAATGACGAACGTAAATAAACAGATGCCAATCAGTAGCTGTTTATAAAGAGACATGGCCCTATCCTATTCATTAATTACAAATCCTTCTGCACGCATTCGGGTGAGAAGATCCTGCCAGCGGGAGAGCCTTTTGCTGTCGCCCACGCGTTTGTTGCCGCCGGACTGCGGCAGCCAGAGCCCTTCGCCGTTAAACGCGTACACCGGAAGCAGGTCAGTACGCTGGGTGGCCGGCAGGATGGCGGTTTTAAGATTATCCAGAACCAGCGGGATCGCCGTGGGGGTGGAATACCATGTCACCACCATATGCGCCTGATTCAGTTCGAGTGCTTTTACATAGGTAATACGTAACTGGTTCGCAGGAACGCCCATTTCGCGCAGGGTAAAATATTTCGCCAGCGCAAAGTCCTCGCAGTCCCCTGCCCCTTTACGGAGAAATTCAATCGGCGTTGCCCAGTAATCCTGCTGCTTCCAGACGACGATATCATCCCGGAAGGCCATTCTGGCGTTAAAAAACTGATTAACCTGCTTTAACTTGTCCTGGATCGTGCCCTGCGCTGGGTTGTTAAGCAAGGCCGCCCACTCATCGATCCGCTGCCGCGCGGCGGGGGTGGCTGGGCCATACAGCCGCTCGGTGCGGGTGCTGATGGCACTGAAATCCCACCCGGCGCCGAGCCCGGGGGAGATAACCAGCAATGCCACCAGCCAGAGCGACAACCAACGTCGACACTGCACTGAGATGAAGGAACGCGGAGGTCGCATGGGAGCGGCTTACTGCTCGCCTGACCGGGCGCGCCAGCGTTGACGATACGCGACATAGCCAGACAGGTAGTGCTCAACATCGTCGATCCGCACCCGGTAGCTATGGTGGCGAATAAAAAAACTGCCGACGATACGTGGCGGGTTTTTAAAGAACATCGCCAGCTCCGGCCAGAAAAAGCCATTAGCCAGGTAGCGGGCGCGGGTCTCCAGCGCCTGATTGAATACCGCCATGTCGAAGCCCGCCAGCAGGTGTTTATGCGGCGAGGTTTCAAGCCGCGCGATCATCCGCGATGCCGCCATCATCAGCTCCAGCAGCGTGGGATAGGTAGTAACCCGGTTCTGGACAAAATCGAGGTGGTCGCGCACGTTATCCAGCCCAAACTGGTAATAACGCTCCAGCGGCCGGTACAGCGTCAGCTCGTTCACGCAGTAGCTGAGCCAGTGATCGTGGGCCTGCCAGTGCTTCTGTTCGATAAAGTGATCCATTGCCCGCTCGACCATTGCCAGCCAGCGCGGCGCCTTTGTCAGCCCGTAGAGACGCATCAGCGCGAAAGCCGCTTCACCGTCGTAATAGATAATGCGGTGCGCCGCCTTCAGGGAGAGATCCCGGCCGTTCAGCACATGCACAAACCCACCCGTCTGGGGATCCTGCATAAAGCCAATCCCGTTCGCCAGCCGCGCCATCTGCTCCAGGTAGCGGGGATCGCCGGTCAGCTCGCTGTATTTCGCCATCGCCAGGATGCATACCGCGTTGCCGCCCAGCTTGATCTCATCCCCGGTATCCACCAGGAAATCGGCTTCGCTGCCATCCGGCAGGGTATAAGTGCGAATAAAGCTGGTGCAGAGATCGGCCAGCGCCCGCTCGATCGCCGCGAACTGCGCAGGCTGTCGCGTCACCTCCCAGCCTTCGAGCAGCGCATAGGTTGAGCTGGCGTGGCGCAGGGCGTTATAGGTCGGAATGGCGCGATCGAAGCAGGGGAACCAGCCGTACTGGTAGCGCCCGGAAGGGGTAATCTGGCGCGCCAGATAATCAGTGGCCGAGGCGATCATCGGATCCAGCGCCGTCGCCTGCCAGTCGGGTAGCTGGCGGTAACCGCTGTTACGCCCGATCGACTCGACAGGCAACAGCTGCTCGCCATCGCAGAAAAAGGCCCGGGTGGTGAAACGCCAGAGCGCCTGGTCAGGCTGTTCGGGCCAGCTCAGCACCGCCCCGAAGCGACGACGGGTAAAATGGGCCAGGTTGTTGGCATTCGGCGTGGCGACGCCGTGATCGCCGTGATAGAGCAGCGCGTTGGCGGCAATTTCCTGCTCCAGCATGGCGTAGCGAAATGCCGGATCGAAGCTCAGGCCATAGCGAAAATAGTTACGTTTTGTTTTGGCTAACTGGGCTTGCAGCGTGTCCCAGCGCAGCGCTTTCACTTTATCGACGAGGTCAACCCGCAGCCAGCGGACGTCAGCTCCGCTCTGCTGTTGCCACTGTTGTAGCGCCCCGGCGCCCTGCTGCCAGGCCTGATCAAAGGTATCGCCATGACCCTGCACAATGTGCGCACGGTTTTGACTGTCGGAAGCACTAAAAAAGATCGCCCAGGAGGGGCAAACGGGCGGTTTAGGCGCAACGTCCAGCAATTCCATCGCCGGGCGGGTCTGCGCAAGTAAGTCACTGAGCGGCATGTTAACTCCTGATAACGCCAGAGGAACCCTGTCAGAAAAATCCTAACCGATGATAACATTATGTGTAATGCGTTGTGTATTCTGTATGTCTATTGTTTCTGCCGGGGAGGTATTGTGAGTCGATGTTCCAGGGTAGGGTTTCTGCTGCTGATAAGCGCTTTCGCTCACGCTGAAGAGCCGCTGCTGTGGAACCAACCGGCCAGCCGACAACACTGCCCCTCCAGCAACGACGCCGCCTGGGTGCAGTACCCGAGCGGCGAGGCCTGCATGCGCTATTTCAGCGCCGGAAATCTGCGTGACGCCCCGCTGGCGCTGGTGGTGTTGAAAGGCGACCGGGTCTCACAGATAAAGCGTTCACCCGACGCCATCCCCGGCAACACTGCCGGTGCCCAGCGCCGACTGGCCCGCACCATGCTGCGCCAGACCGGGCTGCCGACGATTGTTATCGCCCGCCCCGGCACCTACGGCTCCAGCGGCAACCACTACCGTCGTCGTCAGTTGGAAGAGTTTCAGGCGATCGCGGCCGCCCTTGACGCCATCAAAGCCCGCTACGGTATTCAGCGTTTTATCCTCAGCGGTCACAGCGGCGGCTCAACCGCCGCCTCGGCGCTGCTGACCACCGGCCGTCGCGATATCGACTGCGCGGTACTTTCCTCCGGCGCCTGGGGATTGCTGGAGCGGGCGCAGCGTTTACGTCTGCGCCAGGGCAAAGCTCTGACACCGGCACTGGACACCACCGGGCTCCCGCACCCATGGGATCCGCTCGATCATCTTGACGGGATCGCCGCCGATCCTCTGCGGCTGATCATGGTGATCGGCAGCCCACAGGACCGCAATACGCCGTTCGATCTGCAGGCGCGCTTTGCCGCTGCGCTGCGGGAACATGGCCACCGGGTGGAACTGCTGGAACGCCCCGCCGCCCCGCCGATGTACCACAATCTGCTGGGTAATGCCGCGGTCAACGCCATTCGTCTTTGTCCGCAGCGCGGACATATCCCAAAATCCTGAGGATACAACCCTGCGCCCCCGCCCGTGGTAGTGATAAACGCAGGCTGACCATGAGCTTTGGTCTCATCACCCAGGCTGATGGTCCTGAAATGAATAATAAAAAATCATGAGGAATAAATGTTGGCGTTGAATACATACTGACCATGTCGCCGCCTCACCGGAGCGGCGCAAAGGGCGAATTTTCAGGCGATACAACTGCCTGATTTAAAATTCCCGATTACAGTTAAGGAGACATCCCTCCGCTGTGAACAGGGTCAGGACAAACTGATGAGCGTGCCACTGCAAAAAATACCCCGCTGCGGGCTGATGCTGTTAGCGCTACTCCTGGGCGTAAGCGGGTGCTCTTCCCATGAAAATGCCTCCAGCCGGGCACGGCCGGTACAAAAATACTATCGCCCTGGGTACGTTCATCCCCCGGTGATGCCCGTGCAGCGCGTGCAGGAATCGTTCAGCGAAATGCCAGAGGACGAGCCGCCACCCGTGAAAGTGAAAAAACG
Source organism: Leclercia adecarboxylata (assembly GCF_006874705.1). Taxonomy (NCBI): domain Bacteria; kingdom Pseudomonadati; phylum Pseudomonadota; class Gammaproteobacteria; order Enterobacterales; family Enterobacteriaceae; genus Leclercia; species Leclercia adecarboxylata. The sequence continues at coordinate 494,274 of NZ_CP035382.1, forward strand.
GCCGCAGATCAAAGCCGCAGACCAACCACAGCCCAGGGCAATGCCGGTGCTGGACAATTCGTTGCCCGAGCAGATCTGGCAACCGGCGATAACCCGTCAGACGAGTCTGGAGCTGAAATCATGACGGAACGCGTCATCGGTGAACTGAGCAGCCGCCCTGAGATCAAGCGCCCGACGCTGCCTCTCTGGCAGAACGTCCTGGTAATTATCCTCACCCTCACCTATCTCATCTGCGAGCTGGCATTCAACTCGCGCCTGCTGGATCTGGTGGGAAGTCTCTCCACGCCCGATGAAATCCACAGTATGGAACGCTACGGCCGGGCGTTAACCGCCATCGCCGCGTCCCTGCTGATACTGCAGCTGGTGCTGGGCGGCAACGCCTGGCTGAAAAAACGTGGCATCGATTTTCCCGCACTGTATGTGGCAAGCATGGTGTTTTCGCTCTGCCTGCTGGCCGGCGTGGTGACCTGGCAGACGGTGGAACGGGTGATTGAGCATCAGGTTGCGCAAAGCACCGGCGAATTTCGGCATAAGGCGCTGCTGGCGCAGCTCTACCAGCAATCCTTAATTGACGGGCATCAGACGCTGGAGGGGATCCCGCTGGATCCCGACGGCGGGCAGCGGCAGACCTGGACCAGCCCGTCGGGGAAAGCGTTTTTAGCTATGCTGCCGCTTCTGATGAGCTCGGTCAGCCGCTATCACGACCTGCTCGAAAGCGAGGCGGCGCAGAACCTGCGTGACAGCATCAGCGTCCAGGAGGGGGGGCTCCTCGGCTATTACAAAGCCTGGCTGGCGGCGCGCGCGGAAATTTACAGGGACTATCTCGACTACTACGATGTTTCACAGAAAGAGGTGCGTTATCAGGGGGAGATAATCCCTGCCCGGCTCGACTGGGAGGCGTTTTTCATGCTGGAGGTGGTGCAGAAAACGCTGCGTGACAAGCTGTCCCTCCCCCGCCAGAGCAGGATCCTTTTTGAGTACCCCAAAGACGACGCCCTGAAACTGTTTGCGCTTGAGCTACAGGCACCCCATCTTGATTACGCTGTGCAACAGCAGATCCCGCGCCTGCAGGCCGAGCTGGCAAGCTACGGCGCGGGCGGCGCGAATGAAAAGCAGGGAGAGGATGCGGCGCGGGCGGTGATTGTCCCGCCGATTGCGTTAATGTTCTCGCTGCTCGGTGCCCTCACCCATCTGGCAAAACTGCTCTACCTGCTGCTGCTCCCCCTGAGCGCGGCCCTGCTCTATATCACCTCCTGGCGGCCGGTTCGCCTGCTCAATCGCCATCCGCTGACCTTCCCGGTGCTGACGATTTGCCTGCTGCCGGGCGTGTTTAGCATGATGAATAACAGCATCACGGCCTCTCCGGCTTATCACGCCTTACGTCATGGCTTGCAGGGGGCGGAGGTGGCGATCACCGACGAACCCTCGAGGCTGGGCGGCGGGACACTGTTACGGGTTATTCATGCGGTCAGCATCGGACAAAGTTACAGCTATCCGTTGAATCACGCCCTGCGCCAGAACCTGCTGATGGGCTTTGATTTTGGCTATGAAACACATGAAAACTAATGTCTTTTTTGGGACAATGAATCGGCCCGTTTTCGACGCCTTTTACTGCTGTTTTTTGAGCACAAAGTAGTGATAGCAGTTAAGATATATTCAGTGCTACATTACGCCGCCCAACGGCAACTCGCATTATCAGACCAGTCGACCTGTACGGTAACAGCCCGGAACCGTTAGTATTAATACGGGTCATAAAAGCAGTACGGCGTATCGCCCGTCTGGCGCTACCTCCACACTCTTCATAAAGGTTGTCTTATCTTGTCTCAATGCAAATTCACACTCACCCTTCTGCATCCCCGTTACTGGTTTACGTGGTTTGGTCTGGGTGTTCTGTGGCTGCTCGTACAACTTCCCTACCCGGTGCTGCTCTGGTTGGGTGCCACCCTTGGTAGTCTCTCGCGTCGTTTTCTGAAACGTCGGGAATCCATTGGCCGCAGAAACCTCGAGCTCTGTTTTCCGGCCTTATCGCCCGAAGAGCGCGAACATCTGATTACTGAAAACTTTAAATCCATCGGCATGGCGTTACTGGAAACGGGGATGGCCTGGTTCTGGCCGGACAAACGGGTACGCAAGTGGTTCGATGTCGAAGGTCTGGAAAATTTACAGCGTGCGCAGGCCAAAAACCGTGGAGTGATGGTGATCGGCGTGCACTTTATGTCGTTGGAACTGGGCGGTCGCGTGATGGGGCTGTGCCAGCCCATGATGGCCACCTATCGGCCGCACAACAGCGCGCTGATGGAGTGGGTACAGACCCGCGGTCGTATGCGGTCTAATAAGGCGATGATCAGCCGTAATAATTTACGCGGACTGGTCAGCGCCCTGAAAAAAGGGGAAGCGGTATGGTTTGCCCCGGACCAGGATTATGGCCGCAATGGCAGCAGCTTCGCCCCGTTCTTTGCGGTGAAAGATGTCGCGACGACTAACGGAACCTTCGTGATTTCACGCCTGTCCAAAGCCACGATGCTGACCGTCACAATGGTGAGAAAAACGGATAATAGCGGTTATCGCCTGTTTATCATGCCAGAACTGGAAAACTATCCGCAGGAAGAGGTTGCTGCCGCAGCCTGGATCAATAAGGTGATCGAGAAAGAGATCATGCGTGCGCCAGAACAGTATCTGTGGGTGCATCGCCGCTTCAAAACTCGTCCCGAGGGCGAGGCGTCCCTCTATCGTTAAGCCTCTGCCGAAGGTTAGTTTCGCCTTGAGACTAACCTTTTCAATCACCTGTAATCACCCCGCTTTATCGTTAGCACGCTATGTTGCTCAAGCGCGATTTATTACCCCACGAAATTAAACTGTCGCCGTTCCACGACACTCGTAAGTCGCGGAAATTATTTAAAAAAATGCATCTTGTCACCCCTGAAATTTAGGCGTACATTAGCGCCGTCTGGCAGCGGGAAGCGCAGAATTCTGAGCTGGAGTTGACGCCATAACGGGGATAATTCTCATTTCCGTCCTGGCCTGACTTCACCTCTCTATACTCAGTTGGACTCTGTATTTAATGCGTATCACGATATACGCGGAGCGATGAACGTGAAATATTTCTTTATGGGTTTTTCGGTTATTGTGTTCGCCTGGGTCGGCACTTTTGCCCTGATGATGAACTGAGCGAAGAAAATGCAGTTAAAAAAACAGGAGCCACTGGCTCCTGTTTTTTTTGGCGCTTACTGACCGGCCTGCTCTGGCGAGGTTTTTGTCGCCTGGGGCAACAGCCCGTCGGCACGGAACATGCTCTTGATCCCCCTCACCGCCTGACGAATACGGTCGCTATTCTCAATCAGCGCGAAACGCACGTGCGTATCGCCGTACTCGCCAAAGCCCACGCCCGGTGAGACGCAGACCTTCGCGTCCTGCAGCAGTTTCTTGGCGAACTCCAGCGAGCCCATTCCGGCGTAGGCGTCCGGGATTTTTGCCCAGACGTACATCGAGGCTTTCGGCATCTCGACCATCCAGCCCGCCTCATGCAGCCCTTTAACCAGCACATCGCGACGGCGTTTGTACTGGGCGGCGATATCTTTCACGCACTGCTGATCCCCTTCCAGGGCAGCAATGGCCGCCACCTGCAGCGGGGTAAAGGTGCCGTAGTCGTGATAGCTTTTAATGCGCGCCAGGGCGTTCACCAGCGTTTTGTTGCCGACCATAAAGCCGATACGCCAGCCCGCCATGTTGTAGCTTTTCGACAGGGTGAAGAACTCCACCGCCACGTCGCGTGCGCCGGGAACCTGCATAATCGACGGGGCTTTCCAGCCGTCATAGACGATATCGGCGTAGGCCAGGTCATGGACCACCAGCACATCGTAACGCTTCGCCAGGGCCACCACCTTTTCAAAGAAATCGAGTTCGACACACTGGGCGGTCGGGTTGGAGGGGAAACCGAGGATCATCATCTTCGGCTTCGGATAGCTTTCGCGGATAGCGCGTTCCAGCTCGTTGAAAAAGTCGACACCTTCCACCAGCGGCACGGAGCGTACCTGCGCGCCGGCAATGACCGCGCCGTAAATGTGGATCGGGTAGCTGGGGTTCGGCACCAGCACCGTGTCGCCATGATCCAGCGTCGCCAGCATCAGGTGCGCCAGCCCCTCTTTCGAGCCGATGGTAACGATGGCTTCGCTCTCGGGATCGATATCAACCTGATAGCGGTCCTGATACCAGCGCGAGATGGCACGGCGTAAACGCGGGATCCCTTTGGAGGTGGAGTAGCCATGCGTATCCGGGCGCTGGGCGACCGTGCAGAGTTTTTCCACGATATGCGGCGGCGTGGCGCCGTCCGGGTTGCCCATACTGAAATCAATAATGTCTTCGCCGCGCCGACGCGCAGCCATTTTCAGTTCAGCGGTAATATTAAACACATACGGGGGGAGACGATCGATACGCGAAAAACGGCGTTCAGGACTGGAATCAGCCATACCTACCTCAGATAACGTTAGCGCCCGGACCGTCCGAGCGACGTCGCCACGATGTGTGGCGTGCTTAGAAAATAACCTGAAAAAAATCGACTTGTCGAGAGGCAAAAATAAAAAAAACGTAGCGCTAAAACGGGAACACTGCTGCAGCTAAAACGGGAAGTGATAATAAAAAGAGGCATCTCTGATGCCTTTTTCTTAACATTTTAATATCAATGGATTTACGACTTTTGGGTGGTTTTTCTCACAAGTACAACTTTCAGGTGAACCTCAATTTATCCCCTTTGAACTGTATGGTTTATCCTCATTTCATAAATTCTACGGATGGCTGGTCATTGGGCGTCAGGTTTTTTATCATGGTTCTTTCCCGTTTTCCCAGGTTTACCCGTGCACGAAATATTCAATATGCTGCTGGCGGTCTTCGATCGCGCGGCATTAATGCTGATTTGCCTGTTCTTCCTGATCCGTATCCGCCTGTTCCGCGAGCTGTTGCATAAATCAGCCCACTCGCCGCGCGAGCTGCTGGCGGTCACCGTCATCTTTTCGATGTTTGCCCTGTTCAGCACCTGGTCCGGGGTGCCGGTGGAAGGCTCCCTGGTCAACGTGCGTATTATTGCCGTGATGTCAGGCGGGATCCTGTTTGGCCCCTGGGTGGGGATTATCACCGGCGTCATCGCCGGGCTTCACCGTTACCTGATCGATATCGGCGGCGTGACGGCTGTTCCCTGCCTTATCACCTGCGTCATCGCGGGCGCGATGTCGGGCTGGATCAACCGCAAATTCCCCAAAAAGCAGCACTGGCGGGCGGGCATTATCGGCGGGATGGTCTGTGAAACGATGACCATGATTCTGGTGGTGGCCTGGGCGCCGACCGCCGAACTGGGGCTGGATATTGTGTCGAAAATCGGCATCCCGATGATCCTCGGCACTGTCTGCATCGGCTTTATCGTGCTGCTGGTGCAGAGCGTGGAGGGTGAAAAAGAGGCCAGCGCCGCCCGGCAGGCCAAGCTGGCGCTGGATATTGCCAATAAAACCCTGCCGCTGTTTCGCGATATTAATGCCGAATCCCTGCGTCAGGTGTGCGACATCATCCGCAGCGATATTCACGCCGATGCGGTGGCCATTACCAATATTGACCGGGTGCTGGCCTACGTGGGCGTGGGCGAGCATAACTACCGGGATAATGACGATACCGTTAGCCCCACCACCCGACAGGCCATCAGCGACGGCAAAATCATCATCAAGAATAACGATGAAGCCCACCGCACCCCGGAGATCCACTCCATGCTGGTGATCCCGCTGTGGGAGAAAGGGATCGTCACCGGCACGCTAAAAATTTACTACTGCCACGCGCACCAGATCACCTCATCCTTGCAGGAGATGGCGGTCGGGCTGTCGCAGATTATCTCCACCCAGCTGGAGGTGTCCCGTGCCGAGCAGCTGCGGGAGATGGCCAACAAAGCCGAGCTACGCGCCCTGCAGAGTAAAATTAATCCCCATTTCCTGTTCAACGCCCTGAACGCCATCTCCTCATCGATCCGCCTGAATCCGGACACCGCCCGTCAGCTGATCTTTAATCTGTCGCGCTACCTGCGCTACAACATTGAGCTGAAGGATGATGAGCAGATCGACATCAAAAAAGAGCTCTACCAGATTAAGGATTACATCGCCATCGAGCAGGCGCGGTTTGGCGATAAGCTCACCGTCATCTATGACATAGATGAAGAGGTGAACTGTGTGATCCCGAGTTTGCTGATCCAGCCGCTGGTGGAGAACGCCATTGTCCACGGTATTCAGCCGCGTAAGGGTAAAGGCGTAGTGACGATAAGCGTGGCGGAGTGCGGTAACCGCGTGCGGGTGGCGGTACGCGACACCGGCCACGGTATCGATCCGAAAGTGATTGAGCGGGTGGAGTCGAACGAAATGCCCGGCAATAAAATTGGCCTGCTGAATGTTCACCACCGCGTGAAGTTGCTCTATGGTGAAGGGCTGCACATTCGCCGCCTTGAGCCGGGTACCGAGATCGCCTTTTATGTGCCTAATGAACGCTCCGCCGTTCATGCGCAGACGTTGTTATTGTCGTAGAGAGAGTGCCCATGAAAGTCATCATTGTGGAAGATGAAATACTCGCTCAACAGGAGCTGAGCTGGCTTATCAAAGAACATAGCCAGATGGAGATTGTCGGCACCTTTGAGGACGGGCTGGACGTGCTGAAATACCTTCAGCACAACAGGGTCGACGCCATATTTCTGGATATTAATATTCCGTCGCTGGACGGCGTGCTGCTGGCGCAAAACATCAGCCAGTTTGCCAGTAAGCCTTTTATCGTCTTTGTTACCGCATGGAAAGAGCATGCGGTGGAGGCGTTCGAGCTGGAAGCCTTCGACTATATTCTGAAGCCGTATCAGGAGTCGCGGATCGTCAGCATGCTGCAAAAGCTTGAGCAAGCCTGGCACCAGCAGTCGGGCGCGGGACAGGTCGCAGCCTCACCGGTAACGCGTGAAAACGACACCATCAATTTGATCAAGGACGAGCGCATCATCGTGACGCCGGTGGACGATATCTATTACGCCGAAGCGCATGAGAAGATGACGTTTGTCTATACCCGTCGCGAGTCGTTCGTGATGCCGATGAACATCACCGAGTTCTGCAGCAAGCTGCCGACGAGCCATTTTTTCCGCTGCCACCGTTCGTTCTGCGTAAACCTGCACAAGATCCGCGAGATCGAGCCCTGGTTTAACAACACCTACATTTTGCGGCTGAAGGATCTGGATTTTCAGGTGCCGGTAAGTCGCAGCAAGGTGAAAGATTTTCGCCAGCTGATGCACCTGTGAAGGCGATCCCCGGTGAACGGACGTTCACCGGGGAGGAAGGATTACAGCACCTGGCCGAGGGTCTGGCGCAGATGCGCCCCGGCACCCAGCAGGCCCGGGTTGTCATGCACGATCAGGTATACCGGGATGTCCCGAACGTAGTCGCGGAAGCGGCCCTTGTCTTCAAACCCGCCGCGGAAGCCGGAGGATTTAAAGAAGTCGAGGAAGCGCGGTACGATCCCACCCGCGATGTAGACCCCGCCAAAGGTGCTCAGATTCAGCGCCAGGTTGCCGCCAAAACGCCCCATGATGACGCAGAACAGCGACAGCGCACGACGGCAGTCGGTGCAGCTATCTTCCAGCGCGCGTTCGGTTACGTCCTTCGGCTGCAGGTTTTCCGGCAGACGCCCGTCAGACTTGACGATTGCCCGGTAGAGATTCACCAGCCCCGGGCCCGAGAGCACGCGCTCCGCCGACACGTGGCCGAGCTCTGCGCGCAGCTCTTCGAGGATAATGCCCTCTTCTTCGCTGTTAGGCGCGAAATCCACGTGGCCGCCTTCGCCTGGCAGGCTGATCCAGCGCTTGTCGACGTGTACCAGATGCGAGACGCCAAGACCGGTGCCGGCACCGTAAACGGCGATCGGCTTACCTTCCACTGGCTGGGTACCGCCGAACTGGATCAGATGTTCCGGTTTTAACATCGGGATCGCCATCGACACCGCGGTAAAGTCGTTAATAATTTCCAGATGCGCAAAGCCAAGGTTGGCTTTCATCTCCGCCGTGGAAAACGCCCAGGTGTGGTTGGTCATCGCCACCCAGTCACCGGTAATCGGGCAGGCAATGGCGATACTGCCATCCTCAACGCTGACATCATGCTCGGTCAGATAGACACGAACCACCGCTTCAAGGCTGGGATAATCCAGCCCGGAATAGGTTTTGGCGCGGGAGATCTCCCCCGAGTTGACGTCACATAACGCCAGACGCGCGTTAGTGCCTCCTACATCACCTACCAAAGCATACTTTGTCATTCTTCTACTGCTCCGCTAAAGTCAAAATAACTCTTTGGCACACTCTAAATTCAAGGCCCGATAACAACAACGACCTGAATAAAAGCACCCCAGGATTATCGATCTTCGTCACAGATTCACTTTACCGTTTCAGCACCATTTGCACTATTAGCATCAGTCTGAGCGTGCAAAGTAAAGACCGCCAATTTTTACAAGGAAATCATCATGCTCCATCCGCGAGCCAGAACGATGCTGCTATTGGCCCCTCCCGCGCTGATTATTGGCGTCGCCTCCAGCCTGATTCTGATTGTGATTATGAAAGTCGCCTCAGTATTACAGTCAATTCTGTGGACGTCACTGCCTTCCACGGTCGGCCTCAGCGCGAGCTCCCCGACCTGGGTGATTTTGACCCTGACCCTGACCGGTATCGCCGTAGGGCTGGTGATCCGCTACAGCCCGGGCCACGCCGGGCCGGACCCGGCGACAGAACCGCTGATTGGCGCGCCGGTGGACGCCGCAGCCCTGCCCGGGCTGATTATCGCCCTGATTATCGGACTCGCGGGGGGCGTCAGCCTCGGGCCAGAGCATCCGGTGATGGCGGTGAATATCGCCCTCGCCGTTGCCGTGGGTTCGCGTGTCTTTCCCCGAGTTAACGCCCTGGACTGGACCATCCTCGCCTCGGCGGGCACCATAGGCGCGCTGTTCGGCACGCCCGTCGCAGCGGCCCTGATATTCTCCCAGACCCTGAGCGGCAACGCCGAGATCCCCCTCTGGGATCGCCTGTTCGCCCCGCTGCTGTCTGCGGCCGCCGGCGCTCTGACCACCAGCCTGTTTTTCCATCCCCACTTCTCCTTGCCCCTCGCCCACTACAGCCAGATGCAGCTGGTGGATATTTTTAGCGGGGCGATTGTCGCCGCCATTGCCATCGCGCTGGGGATGGTGGCGGTCTGGTGTCTGCCGCGCCTGCACCGGCTGATGCATCGCCTGAAGCACCCGGTACTTATTCTTGGTGTGGGTGGGCTGATACTGGGGATCCTCGGTGCTATCGGGGGCAACATTACGCTGTTCAAAGGACTGGATGAGATGCAGCAGATGGCGTTCGGCCAGCTGTTCAGCGTCTCAGATTATCTGCTCTTTGCGCTGATCAAACTGGCGGCGCTGGTGGTGGCAGCGGCCTGCGGTTTTCGCGGGGGGCGCATTTTCCCGGCGGTCTTTATCGGCGTCGCCCTGGGGTTGATGCTGCATGAGCACGTCGAGGCGGTACCGGCGGCGATCACCATCTCCTGTTCAATTCTGGGGCTGGTGCTGGTTGTTACCCGGGATGCCTGGCTGAGCCTGTTTATGGCGGCAGTGGTGGTGCCAGACACCACCCTGCTGCCATTGCTCTGTATCGTGATGCTGCCCGCCTGGCTGTTGCTGGCGGGCAGACCGATGATGATTGCCTGGCGCGAAGATAAGTAATCAGGCGCTTTTACGCGCTTCCAGCGCCTGGATGATGCCGCTCAACAGCGGCGGAACATCGGCTTTCGGCAGCATGACCTCAATCAGCGAAAGCCGTTCCGGGTGCGCCACTCTCTCCAGCACCTCTTCCAGCTGCACCGTCTCACTCACCCGCCAGCACTCGGCCTGACAATCCAGGCTGAGGGCCTGCGGGATCTGCGTCCAGTTCCACAGCGCAATGTCGTTATAGCGCTGATTCGGGCCGTGAATGGCACGCTCCACCGTGTAGCCTTCGTTGTTCAGGACCATGATCACCGGGCGCTGTTTATCCCGCAGCATCGAGCCCAGCTCCTGAATCGTGAGCTGCGCCGCGCCGTCGCCGGTGATGGCAATCACGCGGCGATCCGGGCAGGCCGTCTGCGCGCCATAGGCGGCGGCAAGGGTATAGCCAATCGAGCCCCAGATCGGCTGAACGATAAAATTCACGTCTTCGGGTAAACGCAGCGCGCCGGCACCAAAGGCCGAGGTGCCCTGATCGGCGAGAATAATATCCCCGGGGCGAATAAAGGTTTGCAGCGTTTTCCAGAAACTATCCTGCGTCAGCGTGCCGGGATGGACCGCATGCAGCTGCCGTGCCGGACGGTTCGCCGCGGTGGCGCTGACGTACTGATGGCACAGGCTCGAGAGCACCTCAATCGCCTGGGACATTGGGATCCCTGTGTACCAGACATCCCCGATCCGCGAGGCGTGGGGCTGAACGTCAATCGTCTGCTGATGCGTAAGCTTATGGGTGAACCCGGCGGTAAGCGTATCGGTAAATCGTGTCCCCACGCAGATCACCGTATCGGCGCCTTCAATGGCCTCGTTGACGTCGCCCGCACTGGCAGAACCGCTATAGGTGCCCGCGAAGCCCGGTTTGCGCTCGTCAAAAATTCCTTTCCCCATCAGCAGGGTGGCGTGCGCCATTGGCGTCTGCTCCACCCAGCGCTGGAGCTGGTTTTTCAGACCGTAGCGCAGGACCAGGAAATCGGCCAGCAGCGCGGTGCGGTCGCTCGCAGCCAGCCGTTTCTCTGCCGCCTGGCGGAAGGCATCGAGGCGGAAGCTGTCGCTTTCATAAAGACGGTCAATGAGAGCGCTTACAGGCGGACTGGCAGGTTTTTTGGCCACATCAGCAGGTAGCATGATGTAGCCGGGACGGCGCTCCCGGAGCATTTCGGTCAATACCCGGTCGATTTCATAGCAGGCATTTTGTTCGGTGAGGTGCGCCTGCGCGACGGTCACGGGCTCACTCATTTTATAGAAGTGACGAAACTCGCCGTCACCGAGGGTATGGTGCAGCAACTCCCCTCTTTTTTGCGAGGCGCTTCCCGGCGCACCCACGATATGCAGAACCGGTACGTGCTCGGCGAAACTGCCCGCGATACCGTTCATGGCGCTAAGCTCGCCCACTCCAAAGGTGGTCAGCAGCGCGGCAAACCCTTTGCAGCGCGCGTAGCCATCCGCGGCGTAGGCGGCGTTCAATTCGTTAGCACAACCCACCCAGCCAATATCCGGGCTGGCGATAACGTTATCGAGGAACTGTAAGTTGTAGTCGCCTGGCACACCAAACAGATGATCGGCACCACAATCTGTAAGGCGGTCCAGCAGGTAATCGGCGACGGTGTAGGGGGTAAGCATGACTATTATCCTTATAATGTTGACTTCACTTTGAGTATTGAAGAAGCGTGATAGCTGTCCAGGAATGGTTATAATCAGAGCGTGGAAACCATGCTTTACGTATTTTTGCGCGGTAATCTGTTTGCTTCGGTCGTGGTGTAAACGTATACACTGAATGACTTTCTGACGCAGAGGGAAAAACTCATGGGTTACCAGGCAGATCAAAACCGTTATCAATCAATGGTGTATCAACGATGTGGGCAAAGTGGTCTTAAGCTGCCCGCCATCTCCCTCGGGCTGTGGCACAACTTTGGCGACGCCACCCTGATTGAAAACAGCCGTCAACTTTTACATCGTGCCTTCGATCTGGGCATTACCCATTTCGACCTTGCCAACAACTACGGTCCGCCGCCGGGATCGGCAGAGCGTAACTTCGGGCGGATCCTGCAGGAAGATTTCAGCGCCCTGCGCGATGAGCTGATCATCTCCAGCAAAGCGGGCTATACCATGTGGGACGGGCCTTACGGCGACTGGGGCTCGCGTAAATACCTGATTGCCAGCCTCGACCAAAGCCTGAAACGGATGGGACTGGAGTATGTCGACATCTTCTATCATCATCGCCCGGATCCGGAAACGCCGTTGCAGGAGACGATGAAAGCGTTGGACCACGTCGTGCGTCAGGGCAAGGCGCTGTATGTCGGGCTGTCCAACTACCCGGCAGAGCTGGCCCAACAGGCTATCGAGATCCTCGATGATTTAGGCACCCCCTGCCTGATCCACCAGCCTAAATTTTCGATGCTGGAACGCGCGCCTGAGGAGGGATTACTGGATGTGCTTAAGCAGAAGGGGGTGGGATGCATCGCATTTTCGCCGCTCGCAGGTGGCCAGCTGACCGACCGTTATCTGAACGGGATCCCGGCAGATTCCCGCGCGGCCAGCGGCAGCCGCTTCCTGAACCCGGATCAGATCACGGAAGAAAAGCTGGTGAAGGTCCGTAAACTCAATGCGCTGGCCGAACGCCGTAATCAGAAATTGTCGCAGATGGCGCTGGCCTGGGTATTACATCACGAAGCTATCACCTCAGTGCTGATTGGTGCCAGCAAAACGGCGCAAATCGACGACGCCGTAGGTATGCTGGCGAATCGTCACTTCACGCCTGAGGAACTGAACGAAATAGAATCTATCCTGAGCAGCGCGAATTAAAAGCACTTTTAGCAAAAAGTGCTATGCCTTCTGAATTAGGAGTTAAAGCGATTATCCGGGGCTTTACCGCCCCTTAATATTGCGTTAACAAGCCGATTACGGCTCCGATCGTGAAGGAGAATAATAATGTTCAGGTCCCTGATTCTGGCAGCAGTATTAATGGCTTCAGCTCCGCTGGTCGCTAATGCTGGCGAAATCACCCTGTTGCCATCAGTAAAATTACAAATTGGCGATCGCGATAATTACGGTAACTACTGGGACGGTGGCGGCTGGCGTGACCGCGGCTACTGGCATCGTAATTATGAATGGCGTGGCAAACGCTGGCACAAACATGACAACGGCTACCATCGTGGCTGGGATAAACGTAACGCCTATGAGCGCGGCTACCGCGAAGGCTGGCGGGATCGTGATGACCATCGCGGCCGCAAAGGTCACGGACACGGTCATCGTCACTAATATAAAAAAGGCGCCTCGCGGCGCCTTTTTTTATAACCCCAACGCCGTGCCGATAAGCAGCCACAGGTTCAGGGCTACCACCAGCACCACTATCGCCCACCCTGCCCGTTTGACCAATGCACTGTTCACCAGATCGCCCATCAACGTCTTGTCGCTGGTAAACACCAGCAGCGGCACCAGCGCCAGCGCAATACCAAAACTCAGCAGCACCTGACTCATGACCAGAATGCGGGTTGGATCCAGCCCCATCAGGATCACAATAAAGGACGGCAGCATAGTGACGGCGCGACGCACCCATAAGGGAATATGGAAGCGCACAAATCCCTGCATCACAACCTGCCCCGCCAGGGTTCCGACCACCGTCGACGAGAGTCCCGCCGCCACCAGGCTCAGGCCAAAAATGGTGGCCGCCGCGTGGCTGAGTAAAGGTTCCAGCGTCAGATAGGCCTGATCGAGATCGGCAACACCGGTATGGCCGTTGAAGTGGAATGCCGCCGCAGCGGTGGCCATCATCGCCAGGTTAACAAAACCGGCGATAGTCATGGCGATCGCCACGTCCCATTTGGTTGCAGAGTAACGTTCATGGCGCGACCCTTCGTGCAGGTTTTGGGTCAGCGAGGAGTGCAGGTAAATCACGTGCGGCATAATCGTCGCCCCCAGAACCCCGGCCGCCAGGAAGACCGCTTCGGTGGTGGGCAGGCTCGGGATCGCCATCCCTTTACCTAACTGTACGAAGTCAGGCTGGGAGAAAATCAGCTCAACAATATAGGCCGCCGCTACGAACAGCAGCAGGCCACCAATCACCTTTTCGAGCGGCTTCTGCCCGCGTCGTTGCAGCATCAGGATCAGGAAGGTGGCGATACCGGTTAAAACCGCGCCCTGCAGCAGCGATACGCCCAGAATCAGCTTAAAGCCGATCGCGGCTCCGATGAATTCTGCAAGGTCGGTCGCCATGGCGATTATCTCGGCCTGCACCCAGTAAAACCAGACCAGCGGACGCGGATAGTGGTCGCGGATCTGTTCTGCGAGGTTTTTACCGGTGGCAATGCCCAGTTTGGCCGACAGCACCTGGATCATCATCGCCATCAGGTTGGCCCACACCACCACCCACAGCAGCTTATAGCCGAAGCTGGCCCCGGCCTGGATGTTGGTCGCAAAATTACCGGGATCGATATAGCCAATGGCGGCAATAAACGCAGGTCCCATTAATGCAAACCGCATTTTGCGTGCTGCTCTGCCACTGCTACTCTCATCAACGCGACTATTGGTCATTTTTGCCTCAGAAATATAGCCTTTGCTATGTTTAATGCTATCAAAATGCGAATGATTATCAAGTTCATTTAGTTTGTTTGTATTGATTACAGTGATAGCGAAGAACAATAAGCAGGCTGGACTCGTGGATAGGCTGACGGGCAAAAAATGCACGCAACCTTTGTGAAGCGTAGCACAGAAACTTAACTTTTAATTCATTTACACAACATAACGAAAATGTATCGTATGTCACTATTTTTGAGTCTCGTCACAGGACGTGACTATAGTGTGGCTTTGATCTCGTTTTCTTTACGCTTGTTTCATAGAATGTGCAGCGAAATTAAACCTGCCTCATATTTGGAGCAAATATGGACCGCGTCCTACATTTTGTCCTGGCACTCGTTGTTGTTGCCGTGCTTGCGTTGCTGGTCAGCAGCGATCGCAAAAAGATCCGCATTCGCTATGTTGTTCAGTTACTGGTTATTGAAGTATTGCTCGCCTGGTTCTTCCTGAACTCAGACGTGGGGCTGGGCTTTGTGAAAGGCTTCTCCGAGATGTTCGAAAAACTGCTCGGATTCGCTAACGAAGGGACCAACTTCGTGTTCGGTAAAATGAACGATGAAGGTCTGGCATTCTTCTTCCTGAAGGTGCTGTGCCCTATCGTCTTCATCTCTGCCCTGATCGGTATTTTGCAGCACATTCGCATTCTGCCAATTGTGATCCGCGCTATCGGTACCGTGCTGTCTAAAGTGAACGGCATGGGCAAACTGGAATCTTTCAACGCCGTAAGTTCCCTGATCCTTGGTCAGTCTGAGAACTTTATCGCCTATAAAGACATCCTCGGCAAAATGTCCCGCAATCGCATGTACACCATGGCGGCCACGGCAATGTCCACCGTTTCCATGTCTATCGTGGGCGCGTACATGACCATGCTTGAGCCAAAATACGTGGTTGCTGCGCTGGTTCTGAACATGTTCAGCACCTTTATCGTTCTGTCACTGATCAACCCGTACCGCGTGGATGAGAGTGAAGAGAACCTGCAGATGGCTAACCTGCATGAAGGTCAGAGCTTCTTCGAAATGCTGGGTGAATACATCCTGGCAGGCTTCAAGGTAGCGGTTATCGTTGCGGCGATGCTGATCGGCTTTATCGCCCTGATCTCCGCGCTGAACGCCCTGTTTGCTGCCGTGCTGGGCATCTCCTTCCAGGGCATTCTGGGTTACATCTTCTACCCGGTAGCCTGGGTAATGGGTGTGCCGGCAAGCGAAGCGCTGCAGGTGGGCAGTATTATGGCAACCAAACTGGTTTCTAACGAATTCGTCGCGATGATGGATCTGCAGAAAATCGCCGGTTCCCTCTCCCCGCGCGCCGAAGGCATTCTCTCCGTCTTCCTGGTCTCCTTCGCCAACTTCTCTTCTATCGGTATTATCGCCGGTGCGATTAAAGGCCTGAACGAAGAGCAGGGTAACGTGGTTTCCCGCTTCGGTCTGAAACTGGTTTACGGCTCCACGCTGGTCAGCGTCCTGTCTGCGTCTATCGCTGCACTGGTTCTGTAATCAGCTAAAAAAACCGGGGACTTATCCTCCCCGGTTTTTTTACGCCTGTAATTCATTGAGCGGGCGCGGTTTGCCCACTAAATACCCCTGAAGATAATCTACCCCCGAGGCGAGCAACATCTCGCGCTGCTCCTCCGTTTCGACATACTCCGCCACCACACACAGGGACCGGGTCTTCGCCAGGTTACAGATGGACTTCACGATCATCGCATCCATACTGTCACTACAAATATCCTTCACGAAGCAGCCATCAATTTTGATGACATCCGCCTGCAGGCGCTTGAGACGTTCATAATTGGCGTAACCGGTACCGAAATCGTCGATGGCAAGCTTGAAGCCGTAGTGACGCAGCTGCTGAATGTTGGCGATACTGACTTCCGAATTAGAGAACGCCTGCTCTTCGGTCACCTCGATGATCACCGTCTGCGGCCTTATCCCGTAGCGTTCAAACAGGGCAATGATCTCCGTCGCGACCTCTTTCTGCATCAGCGTCAAGGGCATCAGGTTCACCGAGAAACGCGCACAGCAATTTTCCGAGGGATGATCCCGCAGCCATGCCAGCAACGCCTCCACCACGCTGATATCGAAGCGCCGACTCAGGTTAAATTGCGCCACCAGCGGCAGAAACTTATCGGGGGTCAGGATCTCCCCTTCGCTCTCCAGACGCGAAAGGATTTCGTGGTAGCCCACGCCATCGCCTCTCTGGATGGGCTGCGCATACAGGCGTAAGTCGCCCTCATCCAGCGCCCGTTTGACCCGGCTGAGCATTAGCACGCGCTCCGTCGTCTGCCCTGAGACCGTCTCCAGACTGTTATTCAGCGACAGAACCTGATGCGCCGGGCAGGACTTTTCGGCCAGCCAGCTGAGCTGACCCAGCGTATGGTAAAGACTTTCACCGCATTTGTACTCCACGCCTCCCCAGGCGCCGCCAAACTCAATATCCAGCCCGGTGTTGTTCCAGTAGATTTTACGGCTATTCAGATGATCAACAATGTGCTGTAACCGCGCCCCCGTTTCCGGGCCGCTGAGCACCACCACCAGTTCATTACCGGGGATCTGGAAAACATATTCATTAGGCATCAGCAACGGCTGCAACTCACGAATGATGGCGCGTTTACACTGCACCCGCATCATCAGGCCATAATGACGACTCAGAAACTCCAGGTTATCCATTCGCAAACAGCAGAGGGTGATGCCCTTGTTGTCAGTCAGAAAGGACTCCAGGGCGCGCAGGTTACGCAAGCCGGTCAGCGGATCGACCAGCGCCCTCTCCTGCCAGCCACGCTTAAGCCATTCGCTGCGCTGATAAATGCGCGACATATAAGCCAGACAGATGGCGAATGAGATAAGTACCGACAGCACAAACGCCAGCGAGTAACCATTCTGCACGCCCTGCAAAAAATTGCTGTTATAGGTCAGCAGCATCAATGCGCTCAACGCCCAACCCAGGATTATCAGCGGATAGCGAAATCGACTGATGCCAATTGTAAATAAAATGAAAATAACAGGCACCAGATAGCCGGCAATAATATCTGACGTAAAGGGTAAACAGAGCAGAAGAAGCCCAACAATAAGGCAAATAAGTAATGCAGATGTAAATAACTGGTTTCGGGACGAAAAGGAATTATGTATATTTCTTCGCCAGAAGGCGCGCGCATAATTCGGATTAATAATCATTCTTAACGGATAATAGAACAGCATGGTAAAGATGATAACGGCGCAAACCAGGCTCTGAACATCGACAACATGATATATTACTGAGCCCCGGTCGGTGAAATTGGCGAGGGTAACGGGAAAATCGCAAATATAGCCTGCCAGGTACATCGACAGTTTTATTGCCAGCGGCAGAACAAACCCCAGCCACGCAATGCGCGCCGCCATGAACCGGCTGGGAACATGGTAGCGCCAGCGCGACCCCACCTGCCAGCGGAGTATGGCGCATACCGCTAAAGTACTAAATACCTGGCAAAAAAGCAGGATAAGATCCTGCTTTGCCGACAGCTGTAAATTCCATTCGTTAAGGATGGCAAAGCTGATAATAATCGGCAGGATGGCCTGACGACCAAATAATAATACGATCGCCAGCATGACGCTCAGCGGCATCCAAGCAAGATAAACCTCAAAGCCATCGACAACAGATTTGGGTGAAATAAGGCGGGAAAAAGGCACGACAATCATGCATAACGCCAGAGCAAGCAGGAAGCTCTTTCCGTTAATATCAATTATGTTTTTCATTAATTTTATTTAACTGTTTACCTGGCGAAATTAAATCCATATTAATAATAGATTCTTTAAAACCGTGATTCAACATTCCAGGCCAGGAAAAGTCATTACATAAAGTAAAGTTTTTACCCAAAAAAGCGATGTATTTGTCAACGTGGTGATAGTAAAGGATTTATTGCAGGCATAAAAAAACCCCCGCCATTCGGCGAGGGTTCAAATTTTGGTGGAGCTAAGCGGGATCGAACCGCTGACCTCTTGCATGCCATGCAAGCGCTCTCCCAGCTGAGCTATAGCCCCACAATTTTGTTTACGCGCCAGACTCTGTTGGGTTCAGAGTTTGGTGGAGCTAAGCGGGATCGAACCGCTGACCTCTTGCATGCCATGCAAGCGCTCTCCCAGCTGAGCTATAGCCCCATCGCGTAAAGCGTGTCGTGTTGACGGGCGGCATAATATGAATTCCCTTGCTGAGTGTCAACGGCAAATTATCACTCTGGCGTTCAACCGCTGAAAATTCATGCAAATGAATCACATTGCGAGAATGCTCGCAGTCATGAGTTAATCTTGTCACGTTTTCCAGTAAAACGGTGTTATAAAATGAACCACTCATTACCCACACTCTTACTCAGGAAATTGCATGATCAAGGAACGAATGACGCCAGAAGAGTTGGCCCGGCTCACTGGCTATAGCCGACAGACCATCAATAAATGGGTGCGTAAAGAGGGATGGTCCACATCGCCAAAACCTGGTGTTCAGGGCGGTAAAGCGCGTCTGGTCCATGTTAATGAGAAAGTACGGGAATTTATTCGCAATGCGCGTCGAGCCCCGGATGTGGCGACCTTACTGGAAGCAACCCCGGATAACTCGCTGCAGGCCCTGCTGATCACGCTGGCCAACGAAATGACACCGACAGAACAGAAACAACTTACCTCTTTATTACTCCGGGAAGGGATCACCGGATTGTTGCAACGCTTAGGGATTCGCGATCAGAACTGATATGAAAAGATTACGTAGCAAAATGACCACCGAGGAGCTGGCGGATACGCTGGGCGTCGCCAGACAGACCGTAAACCGCTGGGTGCGCAAAAATGACTGGAAGACGGAAGGGATCAATGGCGTAAAAGGTGGGCGGGCGCGCCTTATCTATATTGATGCGCAGGTGCGTGCGCACATCATGAATATTCCCGCCATTCGTAAACGACAGGCCCTCTACCAGCTGGCAGAGAGCACGGCCAGCTACGGTGACGCCAAGCCGGTTGCCGTGCTTCCTGGGATCATCAACGCGCTGGAGAATATGACCTTAACGGAACAGGAGCGGCTTGAAACGCTGCTTACACGGGAAGGGATACAAGGTTTTCTCGTGCGGCTGAGCATTCATCAGCCTGAGAATTAAAAAACGGCAGGGAAACCTGCCGTTTTATTTTTTACTTCCTGATTACTGCTGGCTTTCGCGCTCAGCAATAAAGTCGAGCGCTCTGTTAATACGCGCCACGCTGCGGGTTTTACCAATCGCGTGTACCGTAACGTCCAGAGCAGGAGACTGACCGGCACCGGTAACGGCTACGCGCAGCGGCATGCCAACTTTACCCATTCCGACTTCCAGCTCATCCGCTGTCGCCTGAATAGCATGATGCACATTCTCAGCGCTCCAGTCGGTAATGGCGGCCAGCTTGTCGCGAACCACTTCCAGCGGCTGACGCGCAACCGGACGCAGGTGTTTCTTCGCGGCGTCGGCATCGAACTCGTCATACTCTTCATAGAAGTAGCGGCAGTTTTCCGCGATCTCTTTCAGGGTCTTACAACGTTCACCCAGCAGTTTAATCAGGTCGGCCAGTTGAGGACCGTTGCGGGTATCGATGTTTGCCTGCTCGATGTGCCACTGCAGCTGGGTCGCAACGTACTCTGGTGGCAGAGTATTGATGTAGTGATGGTTCAGCCACAGCAGTTTATCGGTATTGAACGCACTGGCAGACTTACCCACCGCACTCAGGGTGAAGAGCTGGATCATCTCTTCACGGCTGAAGATCTCCTGATCGCCGTGGGACCAGCCCAGACGCACCAGATAGTTGAGCAGGGCTTCCGGCAGATAGCCGTCGTCACGGTACTGCATCACGCTGACTGCACCATGGCGTTTGGACAGTTTTTTACCGTCGTCGCCGTTGATCATCGACACGTGCGCGTAAACCGGAACCGGGGCATTCAGCGCTTTAAGGATGTTGATCTGACGTGGGGTGTTGTTGATATGGTCTTCGCCACGCACCACGTGGGTGATCGCCATATCCCAGTCATCGACCACGACGCAGAAGTTATAGGTTGGAGAACCGTCGGTACGGCGGATAATCAGATCGTCCAGCTCCTGGTTGCTGAATTCGATCGGGCCGCGGATCTGATCGTCAAAAATGACCGAACCTTCCTGCGGGTTTGCGAAACGCACCACGCATGGCTCGTCCGCGGCGTGATGTTGGTGATCGTGGCGGCAGCGACCGTCGTAACGCGGCTTTTCATTATTTGCCATCTGCTCTTCACGCAGGGCTTCCAGACGCTCTTTCGAGCAGTAGCACTTATACGCCGTGCCCGCTTCAAGCATCTCATCAATAACCGCGTTATAGCGATCAAAACGTTTGGTCTGGAAATATGGGCCTTCATCCCACTCCAGGTTAAGCCAGTTCATACCATCCATAATGGCTTCGATTGCTTCCGGCGTGGAGCGTTCGAGATCGGTGTCTTCGATACGCAGCACAAACTCACCGCCCTGGTTGCGAGCAAACAGCCAGGAATAGAGAGCAGTACGCGCGCCGCCGACGTGCAGATAGCCGGTCGGGCTTGGCGCGAAGCGAGTTTTGATTTTCATGAAGTGGCCTTACAGTGATAAAGATGCCGACAACCGGCATATCCTGGAAACTAAAGTGGGCAATATTCTATCACTCCCGCCTGATTCCTCAATCTTGTTGCTGTCAGATCCTTATTCATAGCCGTTTTTGTTTAGAAATCATGCATCACTGGTGGTTTCGCGATCGTTTTGTTTAATTTTACGACGAACGAACAAAATCTTTAGAAAAGCCGTTGACTCATTTTCAACTCTCCCTATAATGCGACTCCACACAGCGGGGGTGATTAGCTCAGTTGGTAGAGCATCTCCTTTACACGGAGGGGGTCGGCGGTTCGAGCCCGTCATCACCCACCATCTACTTCGATAGATGCCGCAGTGTAGATAAGAATTGAGAATGGGCGATTAGCTCAGTTGGTAGAGCATCTCCTTTACACGGAGGGGGTCGGCGGTTCGAGCCCGTCATCGCCCACCATTCTCACTTTATCGATAGCAGTTCCGAAATGGGCGATTAGCTCAGTTGGTAGAGCATCTCCTTTACACGGAGGGGGTCGGCGGTTCGAGCCCGTCATCGCCCACCATTTCGGGTCGTTAGCTCAGTTGGTAGAGCAGTTGACTTTTAATCAATTGGTCGCAGGTTCGAATCCTGCACGACCCACCAATGTAAAAAAGCGCTCTAAAGGCGCTTTTTTGCTGTCTGCGATATAGACGATTCGAACCTGCAGCAGGTTCGAGCCGAACACAGTGAGGCACCGGAGCCGTACGGCGACGGCCCGAAGGGCGAGCGAAGCGAGTCATCCTGCACGACCCACCAATGTAAAAAAGCGCCCTAAAGGCGCTTTTTTGCTATCTGCGATTTCTGCCAATACAGGTAGTTTCACTCAAGTCCTTCTATTCCCTGCCGATATCTCTTTCTTTGGCAGAGGAAATACGCATGACCACCATCCAGGCCTCCACACCTTCCATACAAACTCAAAGCAGTGGCAGCAGCAGTTCCGGCGGCAACGATATCGCTTCTCAGATCAGCCGCATCACGGCCCAGATAACTAAACTGACCCAGCAGCTCAAAGAACTTGCCGATGGAAGCGGTAGCGCTGAGGAAAAAAAGAAACAGCAAGAGCTTATTCAGAATCAGATCGCCATGCTGGAGGCGCAGCTGGCCCAACTGCAACATCGTCAGGCTGAAGAAGCACAACAGAAACAAGAACAAAATCAGGCCAAAGCGGAAGGGATTAATACCCCTTCTGCCGATCACCAGATTGATATCTACGTTTAATGCTCCCCGGCAGTAAACAGTGGATCCCGTATGCGGGCCTCGGTCAGCCGCTGCGCCTGCATACGAACCACCTCCCACAGTGCCTGTGCCGCCCCTGACAAAGAACGGTTCTTACGCCGTACCAGCATCAGCTTACGCTCGACAATCGGCGTGAAACGTTTGACCGTTAACCGGCTCCCCTGGGGCAACGGCAGCGCCAGTGCAGGAAGTACGCTGATGCCAATCCCGGCTTCCACCATCGGAAAGAGCGTGGCGGGATGGCCGATCTCCTGCACAATCGTCGCCTTTACCTGCTGTTCTGCAAGGGCTGCATCAATAAGGGGCCGGCTGCCAGAGGCGTAATCCTGTAACACCAGCTTTGCCCCCTGTAGCGCCTGCCAGGTGACCTGCTCATGAGCGGCAAGAGGATCGTCGTCACGGCAGAGCAGTAAGAAGGGCTCCGAGAGCACCTCTTCGCACTCGAGGTCGCTGACCGGCCCCGGATCGATAACGATGCCGAAATCTACTTCCCCCTGACGGATGCTCTCCAGTACCCACTGCTGCGGTCGGTCGTGCAGCACAAAATTGATATCCGGATATTGCTGATTACTCTGCGCGATGCAGTGAGGAATGAGATGTGCCGAAATGGTCTGGCTGGCAGCGACGCGCACCGTCCCGGAGAGCTGCTGCCCTACCCGGCCCACGTCCCGCAAAGTGCTGGAGAGTTCATCGAGGATCCTTTCCAGCCGGGCCGCCAGCTGATGACCCGCCTCGGTCAGCATCACTTCTCGGGTGGTTCTGTCGATCAGCCGCACGCCGGTCTGCTGCTCCAGCTCTTTCACGCTGTGGCTGACCGCCGACTGGCTCAGGCCGATAATTTCCCCTGCACGGCTAAAACTTTTCGCCTGCGCGACGGTAACAAAAACACGCAACTGTCGTAACGAGTAATTCATCTGTTTTACTCATGAATTGATGCAATAAATCAATTTTATTTCTCAAAAGGAAGAAAGCACAATAGCGCTATCTGTTTTCAGGAGTGTTTATGAAACTTTTCCGCATTCTCGATCCGTTCACCATCACCCTTATCGTGGTTGTCCTGCTCGCCTCCTTCTTCCCCGCCGAGGGTGGCTTTGTGCCGTTTTTTGAAGGCCTTACCACCGCCGCCATCGCGCTGCTGTTTTTTATGCACGGGGCAAAGCTCTCCCGGGAAGCAATTATCTCCGGCGGTAGCCACTGGCGACTGCATCTGTGGGTAATGTGCAGCACCTTTGTCGTTTTCCCGGTGCTGGGCGTGCTCTTTGCCTGGTGGGCGCCGGTCAATGTCGATCCGGCACTCTATACCGGCTTCCTGTATCTCTGTATTTTGCCGGCTACGGTGCAGTCAGCCATCGCCTTTACCTCAATGGCGGGTGGCAACGTGGCGGCGGCCGTCTGCTCGGCGTCCGCCTCCAGCCTGCTGGGGATTTTCCTCTCGCCGCTGCTGGTTGGCCTGGTGATGGACATGCACGGGGCGGAAGGCAGTCTGGAGCAGGTGGGCAAAATCATGCTGCAGCTGCTGCTGCCGTTTGTGCTGGGACATCTTTCCCGTCCGTGGATCGGAGCCTTTGTGGCGAAGCATAAGAAGTGGATTGCCAAAACCGATCAGTCATCGATTCTGCTGGTGGTTTACTCCGCCTTCAGCGAAGCCGTAGTCAATGGCATCTGGCATAAAGTCGGGATCGGATCGCTGCTGTTTATCGTGGTGGTCAGCCTGGTGCTGCTGGCAATTATTATTGGTATCAACGTGTTTGCCGCGCGCCGCTTCGGGTTTAACAAAGCCGATGAGATCACCATTGTCTTCTGCGGTTCGAAAAAGAGCCTGGCAAACGGGATCCCGATGGCCAATATTCTGTTTCCAACCTCGGTGATTGGGATGATGGTGCTGCCGCTGATGATCTTCCACCAGCTACAGCTGATGATTTGCGCGGTCATGGCGCGTCGCTACAAACGCCAGACCGACGAGTTGCAGGCCCAGGAGCAGGCCCGCACGGCAAAAGTTTAAGGACGACGCAGGGGCTGAACCAGCTGGGTCAGCCCTTCGGTTTTAATCAGCAACGTGAGCGCCATCAGCTCGCCAAGATGCCCGGCAGGAAACTCATCCTTACGGGCAAACCACAGCAGATACTCTTCCGGCACATCAATCAGTCGACGGCCTTTATACTTCCCGAAGGGCATTTCGGTATTGGCTATCTCGATAAGCTGCGCTTTATCCACGTTACTCTCCCAACAGACGCAGCATCTCTGCTTCATCAATCACGTCAATACCCAGCTCCTGAGCCTTTGCCAGCTTGGAGCCCGCCGCTTCCCCGGCAATCACCAGGTCAGTTTTCTTCGACACGCTGCCGGCCACTTTAGCCCCCAGCGCCGTCAGACGCGCTTTGGCATCATCGCGAGAAAGCTGGCTCAGGCTACCGGTTAGCACGACGGTTTTCCCGGCGAACGGGCTGTCGATCTCTTCGGCATTGATCACCTGCGGCGCCGGCCAGCGAATGCCTTCGTTAAGCAGCTGACCGATCACCTCGCGGTTGCTCTCTTCCGAGAAGAAATTAAAGACGTGAGTGGCGACCACAATGCCGACGTCCGGCACCTTTTGCAGTTCGTCAATCGTGGCCTTTTCAAGCGCCTCCAGCGTACCAAAATACGCTGCCAGCCCCGCCGCGGTCGCCTCGCCCACTTCACGGATACCCAGTGCATAGAGGAAACGGGCAAAGGTGGTGTCTTTGGATTTTTCCAGCGCGTCGGCCACGTTCTGCGCGGATTTCGGCCCCATCCGATCCAGTCCGGTCAGCTTACCCGGCGTCAGGCGGAACAGGTCAGCCGGCGTATGAACGTACTCTTTCTCAACCAGCTGATCGATGATTTTGTCACCCATGCCGTCAACGTCCATCGCCCGACGAGAGACGAAGTGCTTCAGCGACTCTTTGCGCTGAGCGCCGCAGACTAAACCGCCGGTACAGCGGGCCACAGCCTCGCCTTCAACGCGTTCAACGTCTGAACCGCACACCGGACAGTGGGTTGGGAATTCAACCGCGCGCGTATCTTCAGGACGTTCTGACTCCACCACGTTCACCACCTGCGGGATCACGTCCCCGGCACGGCGGATAACCACCTTATCGCCAATACGCAGCCCCAGACGGTCGATCTCATCGGCGTTATGCAGGGTCGCGTTGCTGACCAGCACCCCTGCCACCTGAACGGGCTCCAGACGCGCAACCGGCGTTATTGCCCCGGTACGACCCACCTGGAACTCCACGTCGCGCACAAAGGTCATCTGCTCCTGCGCCGGGAACTTAAAGGCTACCGCCCAGCGCGGTGCACGGGCGACAAAGCCCAGCTGTTCCTGAAGCGCGAGGGAGTTAACTTTGATCACCACCCCGTCGATATCAAAGCCCAGCGTCGGACGATCTGCTTCGACCTGCCGATAAAACGCCAGTACCGCTTCCGGTGAGTCGCACAACTGCACACGGTTACTCACCGGCAGCCCCCATGCCTTAAACTGCAGCAGGCGGCCCAGATGGGTATCGGGCAGCTCGCCCCCCTCCAGGATACCTACGCCATAGCAGAAGAAGGTCAGCGGGCGTTTTGCGGTAATGCGCGGATCCAGCTGGCGCAACGATCCTGCCGCAGCATTGCGTGGGTTGGCGAAGATTTTGCCACCGGTGCGGCGCGCCTCTTCGTTAATTTTTTCAAAGCCCGCCTGCGGCAGGAACACTTCCCCGCGCACTTCCAGACGTGCCGGAATGTTTTCACCATGCAGCTTAAGCGGGATAGCGCGGATGGTGCGCACGTTGGTGGTAATGTCCTCGCCGGTGGTGCCGTCGCCGCGAGTGGCGGCCCGGGTCATCACACCGTTTTCATACAGAATGCTGACGGCAAGACCATCCAGCTTCAGCTCGCAGCACCAGCTCAGGGCATCGGTCTGCTTCAGGCGATCCTGGACGCGTTTGTTGAAGGCGAGGAAGCTCTCTTCGTCGAACACGTTATCCAGCGACAGCATCGGCACTTCATGACGCACCTGGCTGAAAAAGGCCAGCGGCGCGGCGCCGACACGCTGAGTCGGTGAGTCCGGGGTAATTAAATCGGGACGCTGCGCTTCAAGCTCGCGCAGTTCACGCATCAAACGGTCATATTCCGCGTCCGGCACTTCGGGCGCATCCATCACATGATAAAGATATTCATGGTGGCGAAGCGTGGTTCGCAGTTCGGTAAGTTGTTGTTCGATTGAGTCCATGTGTCGCACCATTAATGAGAAAAACCCCCGACATGCGGGGGTTGAAGAGGTGTGAAACAAAACGCGGAAATTTACGCGTTAGCTTCTTTAACTTCGCGGATGCGGTCCTGATACTCGCGCAGTTTCTGCGGCGTCATCATTCGACGCTGATCGTCGAGCACCATACCACCGACTTCGTCCGCGATATGCTGGGCAGACTGCAGCATCAGCTTGAAGTTTTGCAGTTCATCGCCATAAGACGGCACCTGCATAAAGATGGTAATGCCCGGGGTAGTGAAATCACCGGTCATCTCCGGATCAAAGGTTCCAGGGTTAACCATATTCGCCAGGCTGAACAGCGATGGGCCGCTTCCGTCCGGGCTCAGATGGCGATGGAAGATGTTCATATCGCCATATTTGAAGCCCGCCTGGTGGATGCTGTTAAGCAGCACTTCGCCATTGATGGTCGTGCCCTGGTGGGCCGCCACGCTCATGACAATAACCGTCTCTTTGCGCTGCGGCTTTTCAACCACTGGCGCAGCTTCAACTACCGGTTCCGGCTCGACAACAGGTGCAGGTGCAGGGGCCGGCTGCGGTTGCGGCGCTGGTGCGACAGGCTGAGGTGCCTGCTGCACCACCGGCTGCGGTTCAGGCTGAGCGGCATACTGGGGTTGCTGCACAGGTTGCTGGCGCACAGGCTCATGCTGCTGCGGTTGCGGCTGGTGTACCGGCTCGACCACCGGCTGCGGTGCAGCAGGACGTGGCTGAGCAGATGCGTAAGGCGGCTGGTACTGATGCTGCGGAGGCTGACGAGGCGCTTCTTGCTCCCCATGGCCTGCGCCGGGCGCAGTATTGGCCCGATGAACGCGTACTTCACCCACACCCTCGTCTTCCGTTTCTTCGATATCGTCATCGCTATCGTCGTCACGAGTAGACTTCATGCGCTTCAGTGGGCGATCGCGAAACATAGAAGAGCGCTCTTTACGGCTGGTCCAGAAACCATGTACCAGTAAAGCGATTATGGCGATCGCGCCAACAATGATTAATATCAGACGCAAATCCTGCATCATTATATTCTCTGTTGTTCTAACACCTTGCCACCACGGCAAACATTTACTCACTAAGAGTATTTGCCGATTACGTCAAGTGCAAGTGTATGGGGAGCATTCGCAGCATAAAGATGAACTAAATCGTGCTTTATGCTGTTTTTTCGAACATTTCCGAACTGGTCAACGCGCCGCAACTGGCTAATATAGGCAGGCAATTTCACTGGTTGTGATAAAAGGAGCTCAACCTGGTTATGGTTTCATCAACATCTTCCCCTCCCCGCAGCGGCGTCTGGTACTTTTCTCAGGGCTGGAAACTGGTTTCGCTGCCGGGTATCCGGCGCTTTGTGATCCTCCCGCTGCTGATTAACATTTTGCTGATGGGGGGTGCCTTCTGGTGGCTGTTTACCCGCCTGGACACCTGGATCCCGGCGCTCATGAGCCACGTTCCCGACTGGCTGCAGTGGCTGAGCTATCTCCTGTGGCCCGTGGCGATCGTTTCGGTGCTGCTGGTGTTTGGCTACTTTTTCTCAACCCTGGCTAACTGGATAGCCGCGCCCTTTAACGGCCTGCTGGCTGAACAGCTTGAAGCGCGTCTGACGGGCGCTACGCCGCCGGACACCGGCGTTCTGGGCATCATGAAAGATCTGCCGCGCATTATGAAACGTGAATGGCAGAAGTTCGCCTGGTACCTGCCCCGCGCTATCGTGCTGCTGATCCTCTACTTTATTCCGGGGATCGGGCAGACGGTTGCCCCGGTGCTATGGTTCCTGTTCAGCGCGTGGATGCTGGCGATCCAGTATTGCGACTACCCGTTCGATAACCACAAAGTCCCGTTCAAAGAGATGCGTACCGCCCTGCGTGCCCGCAAAATGACCAATATGCAGTTTGGCGCGCTGACCAGCCTGTTCACCATGATCCCGTTCCTGAACCTGTTCATCATGCCGGTTGCGGTTTGCGGCGCAACGGCGATGTGGGTTGACTGTTACCGTGATAAACACGCGTTATGGAAATAATGCAAAAATGTGTAAACGAGGGATGGCTTATGCCATCCCTTATTCCATACTGATCCCCATTATTTCCACGCAGCATATAGATATGCGAATTCCTTACTTCCCCATACTTATTCAACAGGTATGCTGGGTCGGTATCCCAATTTCAAACAGTTAAGGACAGGCCATGAGTAAGATTTTTGAAGACAACTCGCTGACTATCGGTCACACGCCCCTGGTTCGACTGAACCGTATCGGTAATGGACGCATCCTGGCGAAGGTAGAATCTCGTAACCCAAGCTTCAGCGTAAAATGCCGTATCGGTGCCAATATGATTTGGGATGCGGAAAAGCGTGGCGTGTTGAAACCTGGCGTTGAGCTGGTTGAGCCAACCAGCGGTAACACCGGTATTGCTCTGGCCTACGTGGCCGCCGCGCGCGGTTACAAGCTGACGCTGACCATGCCGGAAACCATGAGTATTGAACGTCGCAAGCTGCTGAAGGCGCTGGGTGCGAACCTGGTGTTAACTGAAGGCGCAAAAGGGATGAAGGGCGCTATCCAGAAAGCTGAAGAGATTGTTGCCAGCGATCCGGCTAAATATCTGCTGCTCCAGCAGTTCAGCAACCCGGCTAACCCGGAAATTCACGAGAAGACCACCGGCCCGGAGATCTGGGAAGATACTGACGGTCAGGTTGATGTCTTTATTTCAGGTGTGGGTACCGGCGGTACGCTCACCGGCGTGTCTCGCTATATTAAAGGCACAAAAGGTAAAAAAGATCTGATTACCGTTGCCGTTGAGCCAACAGACTCCCCGGTGATTGCCCAGGCGCTGGCAGGTGAAGAGCTGAAACCAGGCCCGCATAAAATTCAGGGTATCGGCGCAGGCTTCATTCCGGGCAACCTGGATCTGAAACTGATTGATAAAGTGGTGGCTATCACCAACGATGAAGCCATCTCTACCGCCCGTCGTCTGATGGAAGAAGAAGGTATTCTGGCTGGTATCTCTTCCGGTGCTGCTGTAGCCGCGGCGCTGCAATTACTCGAAGATGAAACCTTTACCAATAAGAATATCGTGGTTATTCTTCCATCGTCGGGTGAGCGTTATTTAAGTACTGCACTGTTTGCCGATCTCTTCACAGAGAAAGAACTGCAACAGTAGTGCCAGAATGTAAATATCGCGTAAAAAAGCACCCATCCGGGTGCTTTTTTGTGGCCTGCTTCAAAGTTTTATCTCGTCTGGCATTGCTTCACCCTGTTAGCTCTGGTATTTAAGCTGACAATTATTTTGAAGCTCGAAATTAATCGATACACGAATTCCCGCTGCTGAATCGATTTTATGATTTGGTTCAAGTCTTGCTTTCGCGGCATAATGTTTAATGTCGAACGAGACGTCAGCAGCCTGACATGCCAGTACCGAAAATACGTTTGACACATCTGTGCCTCGTGCCGTTAAGCCGGTGCTAACAATACAGGCTAAAGTCCTGCCGCCAGGCTAGACTTTAGTTCCACAACACTAAACCAATAAGTTGGGGAAATACAATGTTCCAGCAAGAAGTTACCATTACCGCTCCGAACGGTCTGCACACCCGCCCTGCTGCTCAGTTTGTTAAAGAAGCGAAAGGCTTCACTTCTGAGATCACTGTGACTTCCAACGGCAAAAGCGCCAGCGCAAAAAGCCTGTTCAAACTGCAGACTCTGGGTCTGACTCAGGGCACTGTTGTGACCATCTCCGCTGAAGGCGAAGACGAGCAGAAAGCAGTTGAGCATCTGGTAAAACTGATGGCTGAGCTCGAGTAAGTTTCCGGGTTCTTTGTAAAAATCAGTCACAAGTAAGGTAGGGTTATGATTTCAGGCATTTTAGCATCCCCGGGTATCGCTTTCGGCAAAGCACTGCTGCTGAAAGAAGACGAGATCGTCATCGACCGGAAAAAAATTTCTGCTGATAAGGTAAATCAGGAAGTTGAGCGTTTTCTGAGTGGCCGTGCAAAAGCATCTGCGCAGCTGGAAACGATCAAAACTAAAGCTGGCGAAACTTTCGGTGAAGAAAAAGAAGCCATCTTCGAAGGGCACATCATGTTGCTCGAAGATGAGGAGCTGGAGCAGGAAATCATAGCCCTGATTAAAGATAAAGGCATGACGGCCGATGCGGCTGCACATGAAGTTATCGAAGGTCAGGCGACTGCCCTGGAAGAGCTGGACGATGAGTACCTGAAAGAACGTGCGGCTGACGTGCGTGATATCGGTAAGCGCCTGCTGCGCAACATCCTCGGCCTGGCCATCATCGATCTGAGCGCGATTCAGGACGAAGTGATCCTGGTTGCTGCTGACCTGACCCCGTCAGAAACCGCACAGCTGAACCTGAACAAGGTGCTGGGTTTCATCACTGACGCCGGCGGCCGTACCTCCCACACCTCTATCATGGCGCGTTCTCTGGAACTGCCTGCCATCGTGGGTACCGGTAGCGTGACCGCACAGGTTAAAAACGACGACTATCTGATTCTGGATGCCGTAAACAATCTGGTTTACGTCAACCCAACCAACGACCAAATTGAACAGCTGCGTGCCGTTCAGGAACAGGTTGCGACCGAGAAAGCCGAACTGGCAAAACTGAAAGATCTGCCGGCAATTACGCTGGATGGTCATCAGGTTGAAGTTTGTGCCAACATCGGCACCGTACGCGACGTTGATGGCGCAGAGCGCAACGGCGCGGAAGGTGTAGGCCTGTACCGTACCGAATTCCTGTTCATGGACCGTGACGCCCTGCCAACCGAAGAAGAGCAGTTTGCTGCTTACAAAGCGGTAGCTGAAGCCTGTGGCTCACAGGCGGTTATCGTCCGTACCATGGACATCGGCGGCGACAAAGAGCTGCCGTACATGAACTTCCCGAAAGAAGAGAACCCGTTCCTGGGCTGGCGTGCAGTGCGTATCGCCATGGATCGTAAAGAGATCCTGCGCGACCAGGTTCGCGCCATCCTGCGTGCTTCCGCTTTCGGTAAACTGCGCATCATGTTCCCAATGATCATCTCTGTTGAAGAAGTGCGTGCACTGAAGAAAGAGATCGAAATCTACAAACAGGAACTGCGCGACGAAGGTAAAGCCTTCGACGAAGCTATCGAAGTTGGCGTCATGGTGGAAACCCCAGCCGCAGCGACGATTGCCCGTCACTTAGCGAAAGAAGTCGATTTCTTTAGTATTGGTACCAACGATTTAACCCAGTACACTCTGGCAGTTGACCGTGGTAATGATATGATTTCACATCTTTACCAGCCAATGTCACCGTCCGTGCTGACGCTTATCAAGCAAGTTATTGATGCTTCTCATGCCGAAGGCAAATGGACTGGCATGTGTGGTGAGCTTGCAGGCGACGAACGTGCTACACTTCTGTTGCTGGGTATGGGTCTGGACGAGTTCTCTATGAGCGCCATTTCCATCCCGCGCATCAAGAAGATTATCCGTAACACGAACTTCGAAGATGCGAAGGTATTAGCAGAGCAGGCTCTTGCTCAACCGACAACGGACGAGTTAATGACGCTGGTTAACAAGTTCATTGAAGAAAAAACAATCTGCTAATCCACGAGATGCGGCCCAATTTACTGCTTAGGAGAGATGGCTAATGGGGTTATTTAGTAAACTGTTCGGTGACAAAGGCAACAGCGACACCGGAACTATTGAGATTGTTGCTCCGCTGTCTGGTGAAATCGTCAACATCGAAGACGTGCCGGATGTCGTGTTTGCAGAGAAAATTGTTGGTGATGGCATTGCTATCAAACCGACCGGTAACAAAATGGTTGCGCCGGTTGATGGTACCATCGGTAAGATTTTTGAAACCAACCACGCATTTTCTATCGAATCTGATAGCGGTATTGAGCTGTTCGTTCACTTCGGTATCGACACCGTCGAGCTGAAAGGCGAAGGCTTCAAGCGTATCGCTGAAGAAGGCCAGCGCGTTAAAGTTGGCGACCCGGTTATTGAATTCGATCTGCCACTGCTGGAAGAGAAAGCCAAGTCTACCCTGACTCCGGTTGTTATCTCCAACATGGACGAAATCAAAGAACTGATCAAACTGTCCGGCAGCGTTACCGTGGGTGAAACCCCGGTTATCCGCATCAAGAAGTAATTTCTTGCCGCACAGAAAAATGGCGCCTTCGGGCGCCATTTTTGTTTGTCAGGCCGGCAGAACCAGCTCGTCGTACCCTTTCTCCTGGGTGTGCTGCATCACCTGCGTTACCCGATCACCTGCCCGGCTTATCGCTGCGGCCACGCTTTCGCGCTGCACCAGGGCGCTCACCAGCTCAGAGCAGAACAGATCTCCGGTACCTTTCAGATCGGCTTTAATGCGCGGGTGGGCGCTGACCGTCACGTTGTCGTGTGAAACCAGCACCACGTGGATGCTGTCAGCATCACCGACAACCGGCGCGCTGGTGATCGCCACCCACTGTAGCGTATCGGATAACAGGCCTTTGGCGGCGGCAATGGCGCTGGCATTGTCCCGGCACGACTTGCCGCTGAGAACTTCCAGTTCGTAGACGTTCGGCGTAATTCCCTGCGCCAGCGGTAGCAGGTGCTGGCGGTAAGCTTCCGGTATCTCTGGTTTGACGTAGGTTCCGCTGTCGGTGTCACCAATCACCGGGTCCACCAGGATCAGCAGATCGGGATGCTGCGCCTTGACCGCACCCAGCCACTCCGCCAGCAGAGCAATCTGGCTCGCGCTGCCCATATAGCCGGTAGTGACCGCTTTCAGCTCACGCAACACATCGCGCTCGCCCAGCGCTTTCAGGTAGCCGCTGAACCACTCGTCGGGTATCACCCCGCCATAAAAAGTGTCGTAGTGCGGGGTATTGCTGAACAGCACCGTCGGTATCGCCGTCACGTTGAGGTGATGCTGGCGAATATTGGGCACCGCAATGCTGTTACCGACGCTGCCGTACACCACCTGCGACTGCACCGCCACAATGTCGGTCTGCTGCGCCCGGGTTTTGTCCCGGAATAAAATCATTTCCATAGCGTTTAGATCCCTGCGCCCTGCGCATAGCTCTCCTCACCAAAGACGCCGGTAGACAGATAGCGATCGCCGCGATCGCAAATAATCGCCACCACCACTGCCCCCGGCGTTGCCGCGGCTACCCGCAGAGCGCCGGCTACCGCGCCGCCAGAACTGACGCCGCAGAAAACCCCTTCGCGCACGGCCAGTTCACGCATGGTATTTTCCGCCTCGCGCTGATGAATATCCAGCACCTGGTCCACAAGCGAGGCATTAAAAATGCCCGGCATGTACTCCGCAGGCCAGCGGCGAATACCCGGAATGCTGCTGCCCTCTTCGGGCTGCAAACCAACAATAGTGACCGCCTTTTCCTGCTCGCGCAGAAAGCGGGAGACGCCGGTGATGGTGCCGGTGGTGCCCATACTGGAGACGAAATGGGTGATGCGGCCCCCGGTCTGCTGCCAGATTTCCGGGCCGGTGGTGGTGTAGTGCGCATAAGGGTTATCGGGGTTGTTGAACTGATCCAGCAGCCTGCCTTCGCCCCGGTTCGCCATCTCGAGGGCCAGATCGCGGGCCCCCTCCATCCCCTGCTCTTTACTGACCAGAATTAACTCGGCGCCATAGGCCAGCATTGCGGCACGGCGCTCCTGGCTCATGTTATCTGGCATCAGAAGCTTCATGCGGTAGCCTTTGAGAGCAGCAATCATCGCCAGCGCAATGCCGGTGTTACCGCTGGTCGCCTCGATCAGCACATCGCCGGGTTTTATTTCGCCGCGCTTTTCCGCCTGAACGATCATCGACAGCGCGGCGCGGTCTTTGACCGATCCCGCCGGATTATTGCCTTCCAGTTTGATCCAGATTTCGCTGCCGTTGTCCGGTCCCATGCGCTGCAGTTTGATCAGAGGGGTGTTGCCGATGGTTTGTTCTAATGTATTCATGATCGCTGTCCAATAAAAAGCCCGGTGGCGCTTACGCTTACCGGGCCTACAGAGAGCATATGGTAGGCCGGGTAAGCGCAGCGCCACCCGGCAAAACTACGTGGGCTTAACCTATCAGGCAGATTCCGCCAGAGCAAGATCTCCACGCGTCTCGATACGATCCTTATCGTGATAAATGCGCGCATGTTGCAGCCCGACAAACAGACGTTCGCCGCGGTATGGCGGCTCCTCGTCGCGCATGACCACCGTCAACGGTTCGTTGTACCAGCCCAGCGGCTGCACGACCAGCTGGGTGTAGTGGCCTTTTGGACTGGCTTCCAGCACCTGTACCGGCAGCGGGGAATCCAGACTGGTGCGACGGCTGACGTCCACTTCCCACGGGCGCAGGAAGAGATCCACCGGCCCCTGATAGCCAGGCGTGTAACCCAGCGGCCAGCGATGGGCGCCAACGTGGAACTGACCGCCGCGAATATGGCCGTGCAGACGGTTCACTTCGCCCATAAACTCCAGCACAAAGCGGGTAGCCGGTTCGCGCCAGAGGTGCTCTGGCTCATCAACCTGTTCGATATTCCCCTGGCTCATTACCACTACCCGGTCGGCAACTTCCATCGCCTCTTCCTGATCGTGGGTGACGAAGACGCTGGTGAATTTCAGCTCTTCATGCAGCTGACGCAGCCAGCGACGCAGCTCTTTACGCACCTGTGCATCCAGTGCGCCGAAGGGCTCATCCAGCAGCAGGATCTGCGGCTCAACCGCCAGGGCACGGGCCAGCGCCACGCGCTGTTTCTGTCCACCGGAGAGCTGGGCCGGATAACGGTCCGCCAGGTGTGCCAACTGCACCATCTCCAACAGTTTGGTCACTTTCGCTTTGATGGTGGCGGCGTTCGGACGTTCACGACGCGGCAGTACCGTCAGGCCGAAGGCGATGTTGTCGAACACCGTCATATGGCGGAACAGGGCGTAATGCTGGAACACGAAGCCCACCTTACGATCGCGCGCATGCAGGCGGCTGACGTCGGTACCGTGGAAGCGAATATGCCCGCTGGTCTGATGCTCCAGACCGGCAATAATACGCAGTAGCGTGGTTTTACCGGAGCCAGACGGCCCCAGCAGCGCCACCATTTGTCCGGAAGGGATATCCAGCGAGATATCGTTCAGCACCTGGGTGCGACCAAAGGACTTCTTAATATTGGCAATCTCAATGCTCATGATTTCCCTCCTGATGCTGGCGTTTGGCCTGATTCTCTAAACGCCACTGCACCATACTCTTTAAAAACAGGGTCAAAATAGCCATCAGCGTCAGCAGGGCTGCGGCGGTAAAGGAACCGACGGTGTTATAGTCCTGCTCCAGCAATTCAATTTGTAACGGCAGCGACAGGGTTTCGCCGCGGATCGAGCCGGAAACCACCGACACCGCGCCAAACTCACCAATCGCGCGGGCGTTAGTCAGCACCACGCCATACAGCAGCGCCCAGCGGATGTTGGGCAGCGTCACGCGACGGAACATCTGCCAGCCGGATGCGCCCAGCAGTACCGCCGCTTCGTCTTCATGGCTGCCCTGGCTGAGCATCACCGGCACCAGCTCGCGCACCACAAACGGACAGGTCACAAACACCGTCACCAGCACCATGCCCGGCCAGGCGAACATGATCTGTAAGTTATGTTCATCCAGCCAGCCGCCCAGCGGACCGTTGGAGCCGTAGAACAGCAGATAGACCAGACCGGCCACCACCGGCGACACCGCAAACGGAATATCCAGCAGGGTCAGCAGCAGCTGGCGGCCCGGGAAGTTAAAGCGCGTCACCAGCCAGGCCAGCAAAACGCCGAAAACCAGGTTCACCGGCACGGTAATCAGGGCAATCATTACCGTCAGCCAGATGGCATGCAGCATGTCCGGATCGGCCAGATTTTGCAGCGCGGGCATGATCCCTTTGCTGAACGCCTGGACAAAGATGTACACCATAGGCACAACGAGAATAAAGGCGGACACCAGCACGCCCGTCCCTATCAGGAACCATTTCCCCCAGTTAATACGGGGCGCGTCGTAGCGTTTCAATTCAGTAACTTCCGCCATCAGTGACCTACCACGCGTCGACCAAAGCGACTTTGCAGAGTGTTAATTGAGAACAGCAGCAGCAGCGAGGCCGCCAGGATCACCGAGGCAATCGCGCTTGCCGCCGGGTAATCAAACTCCTGCAACCGGATAAAAATCATCAACGAGGTGACTTCCGTTTTCCACGCGATATTACCGGCGATAAAAATTACCGCGCCAAATTCACCGAGGCTGCGGGTAAACGACAGCGCTACGCCCGCCAGCAGCGCGGGAGAGAGCTCCGGCATGACCACTTTGCAGAAGCTCTGCCAGCGCGTCGCGCCGAGGGTTTCTGCCGCCTCTTCGTATTCCGGACCCAACTCCTCCAGCACCGGCTGCACGGTACGCACCACAAACGGGATGCTGGTAAAGGCCATCGCCACCGCAATGCCGAGCCAGGTATAGGTCACTTTGATATCAAACTTCGCCAGCCACTCGCCGTAAAGCCCGTTCACCGAGAACAGCGAGGCCAGGGTTAAACCGGCCACGGCGGTAGGCAGCGCAAACGGCAGATCCATCAGCGCATCCAGCAGCGTGCGGCCCGGGAAGCGGTAGCGGGTTAAGATCCACGCCATCAGCAGGCCGAACACGCCGTTGAAGATGGAGGCGACAAACGCCGACAGCAGCGTCACCTTATAGGCCGCCACCACCTGCGGGTTGCTGATCACCTCCCAGTACTGGGACCAGCTCATCTCAGAGAGCTGGACCACCAGCGCACTGAGCGGTAACAACAAAATCAGACAGACGAACAGCAGGCTGGTCCCGAGGCTTAAGGTAAAGCCCGGCAGCACACGTCTGGAGGAAACTGCAAACATTACTTACGCCCCGCCGCCAACAATTTGTCCAACTCACCGCCGCTGGCGAAGTGCGTTTTCATCACCTCAGGCCAGGAGCCAAAATGGTCTTCCACGCGGAACAGCTCGGTCTGCGGGAACTTATCTTTCAGCTTGTTCATCACGTCCGGGTTATTCACGCGATAGTAGTAATCGGTGATCACGGTCTGCGCCTGCGGGCTGTAGAGATAGTTGAGATAGGCTTTTGCCGCCTTCTCAGTGCCGTTTGCCTGCACGTTTTTATCCACCCAGGCGACCGGGAACTCCGCCAGCACGTTGGTTTTTGGGATAACCACTTCGAAGCCCTGCGCTTCATACTGTTTGCGAATGTTGTTCACTTCCGATTCAAAGCTGATCAGCACATCGCCCAGACCGCGCTCGGCGAAGGTGGTGGTCGCGCCGCGTCCGCCGGTATCAAACACTTCGACGTTTTTCAGGAACTGGGTCATGAACTGCTCGGTTTTGGCTTTATCATCACCGTCAGCTTTATCCGCAGCCCCCCAGGCGGCCAGATAGGTATAGCGGGCGTTGCCGGAGGTTTTGGGGTTCGGGAAAATCAGCTTCACGTCAGAACGCACGAGGTCGTTCCAGTCATGAATGTTCTTCGGGTTTCCCTTACGCACCAGGAAGCCCATGGTGGAGTAGAACGGCGAGCTGTTATTGGGCAGACGGCTCTGCCAGTCGGCCGGGAGCAGCTTGCCTTTGTCGTGCAGGATCTGCACGTCGGTAATCTGGTTGTAGGTCACCACATCCGCTTTCAGCCCCTGCAGGATCGCCAGCGCCTGTTTGGACGAACCGGCGTGAGACTGTTTGATGGTCAGCTTGTCGCCGTTATTATCCTTCGCCCACTGCTGTTCAAACGGCGGGTTCAGGGCGGCAAACAGCTCGCGGGAGACGTCGTAAGAGCTGTTCAGCAGCTCGGTTGCCTGCGCCTGAGCGACCAGCAACACTGAAGCTGCCAGCACCAGAGATCCTTTTTTCAGTACAGTAACGGCCATTGCGCACCCTAAGAGTTGTGATGATTTTCTTAGGGTCATCATATTTATAACGAGTACTAAAGGAGTAACGGTTTTATATACCGTTTGGTGATTTAGAAGCAGAAAAGGGAATAAGGCATTACTCCCCTCTCCCCTGTGGGGAGAGGGTCAGGCTGAGGGAATTACAGTGCAAGCAGACGCTCAACGGACGGCGCAAAGTAGTAGCCGCCGGTGACCGGCTTAGTGAAGCGCAGCATGGCGTCACGCTTGCCGTCGGTATCCCCGAACATGCTCAGCAGCTGCTGTTCGATGTTATACAGACGCGCACAGTAGGCGCAGAAGTAGAGACCGTGCGTACCGCTGGCGGTGCCGTACGGCAGGCTCTGGCGCACAATCTTCAGCCCTTTGCCGTCTTCTTTGAGATCCACACGGCTCAGGTGCGAGGTCGCCGGACGGTCATCGCCGTCGATCTCCTCGTTGGCCTCTTTGGTGCGGCCAATCATCATCTCCTGATCGTGTACGCTCATACGGTTAAGCTGTTTGAGGTTGTGCTCCCAGCGCTGGACGAAAACGTAGCTGCCGCCGGCGTCCACGCCCTCTTTAATAACCGCCACGTCACGACGGACCTCATCCCCTGCCGGGTTTTCGGTGCCGTCAACGAAGCCGCTCAGATCGCGCTCTTCCACCCAGCGGAAACCGTGGATCTCTTCTTTCACTTCGACGCAATCGCCAAAGGCGGCCATCGCGGCCTGGGCAATGGAGAAGTTCACATCGTGACGCAGGGAGAGAATATGGATCAGCACGTCATACTGGGTGGCCGGGGCCAGACCTTTGCCGTAAGGGACAAAGTCTTTCAGCTCTTCGGCCCCTTCCCCACCGCTCAGCTGACGCCAGACGTTGTGGCCGAACGCCACCACCGCGCCGCAGTGGGCATCCGGGAATTTGACCTGGAAGGTGGCCAGTTTATCGATAAAAACTTTGCTGGCCGCACGCAGGGCATCAATATCCCCTTTGACATTGGCTTCAATCCAAATCGCCGCGCGGCAATGTTCTGGCAAAATGCCACTCTGAACCTGAGACATCGCTCCTCCTGAAAAAAAGATGCCACGACGTCGTGGCATTGTTGGCGGCGATTATACCCGCTTTTTCAGCGAGGCGGCTTGTCCAGGCGCAATTTACTGCTGCCAGATAATTTTGCTGATTTTCCAGTTCTTCAGCGTGTCGTCAGACGGCATCAACCCCTCCGGGCCGCTCCAGGTTCCGCTGAACTGGTAGCTGATATGCTGGCTGCCGTCGGCCTTACACTCCACCGTCACGCTGTCATCACCCGCCACGCTGACGCAGTTGCCGTAGGCTTTCTGATACAGGTCGCTGAACGGGGTCCCGATCTTCACGCCATTGTCGGTTTCGATCTCGCTGTCCAGCACCTCAATGCGCCCGACAGTGGATTTATCACCGTTAATCACCAGCGCCAGCTGGTCATCTTTCATCGCTTCAAAGTAGTGCACGATGGTACCGTTCTGCGTTTTCATGCCGCTACGCAGACGGTAATCGCCGCCTAACGCCGATTCGATGGCGCTCTGTTCCAGCGCCGTAGCGGCAGTGAGATTCCCCACGCCCTGCTCGGTCACCTCCGTGGATGAACCGAACCAGTTCCAGGGGTAGGCCGCAGACCAGTTCACGGCGGAGAGCGTTGAACAGCCCGTCAGGACAACGGGGAGCGCGCATAACAGTAAACGCAGCGATTTCATCGGGAGATCCTTTCTGGTTAATTTGACGCTTGTTGGAGTGCAGCATCGCTAAAAAGTGCCGTTTAATCTTTTTCAGGCGTAAAACAGGCGCGCAGGCGGGGATGGGTCAGCAGCCACAGCAGCGCCACGATATCGGCTACCAGCAGCGCAATGCCCGGCCCACTCACGGCCTCACCGTTGAGCCACAGCAGGGGTTGCCAGCCCAGCAGCACGCCCTGGGCGAGGATCAACAGCCAGCGCAGCGCGCGCCACAGGCGCGGCACGAGATGGCGCCGCCCGCTCAGTAAAAAGGCCAGCACCGCCGGGATCCCCGGCAGCAGCCCGAGCCAGAAGTTATCGTGATCGGGATAAAACAGGTTCAGCAGGGTATTGCCCTGATCGCGGGAGGCCCCGGCCAGCACGAACAATACCCAGGTGCGCGCCTGAAGCAGCAGCACGCACCAGAACAGAAACGGCAGGCGAACCCGACCGTGGCTGTCATAGTCCCCGGGGTGAAAATCAATACTCTTCATCTTCTATCAGGCGTTTGCCCAGCGTCAGCACGTCGGCATGTTCATAGTTGAGACGCTCGTACATACCCAGCACCACGTCATTATCTTCACGCACCATGATCTGAATCTTCGGACAGCCCCGGGCGATCAGTTTCTTTTCCAGACGATTGAGCAGCGCGTTGGCAATGCCACGCCCGCGAAACTCCGGGTGAACCCCCAGGTAGTACGCCGAACCACGATGCCCGTCGTAGCCGCCCATCACCGTGCCCACTACTTCGCCATTCACTTCCGCGACCAGAAACAGACTGACGTCATGGTTGAGCTTGCGCTCGATGTCCATCTCCGGATCGTTCCACGGTCGCAGTAGATCGCAGCGCTCCCAAAGGGTGATCACCTCTTCGAAGTCTGCCTGGCGAAAAACGCGTATCTCCATGGTATTAACCGCCTTTTTGGGTTTAAAAACAGTGATTATGACGCGAACGCCCTCTTTCGCCAATATCCAGCGAAAAAGGTCAGGAAATTTGGCATAATGGCACTTTGTCACGTATTGAAATGAAAAGTAAAACAATTCGCCACATGGACTGTCGTAACGGAAAAGACGATACGATATAACACCAGGACCCCAATTTTTACAATTCAGGCCGCATGAGCACATTCAAACCATTAAAAGCACTCACATCGCGTCGTCAGGTTCTCAAAGCGGGGCTGGCGGCCTTAACGTTAACGGGCATTGCAAAGCAGGCTCAGGCAAAAGACGAAAGCACCCTTAAAACCAGTAACGGACACAGCAAGCCGAAAACTAAAAAACCCGGTGCGAAGCGTCTGGTGATGCTCGATCCGGGCCACGGCGGCATCGATACCGGCGCCATAGGCCGTAACGGCTCTAAAGAAAAACATGTCGTGCTGGCGATTGCAAAAAACGTTCGGGCGATTTTACGCAGCAACGGCATTGACGCCCGCCTGACCCGCTCCGGCGACACCTTTATTCCGCTGTACGACCGGGTGGAGATTGCCCACCAGCACGGCGCCGATCTGTTTATGTCGATCCACGCTGACGGCTTTACTAACCCCTCGGCGGCGGGTGCTTCGGTATTTGCCCTTTCCAATCGTGGCGCCAGTAGCGCCATGGCAAAATACCTCTCCGACCGTGAAAACCGTGCGGATGAAGTTGCCGGAAAGAAGACCACCGACAAAGATCATCTGCTCCAGCAGGTGCTGTTTGACCTGGTGCAAACCGACACCATCAAGAATAGCCTGACCCTCGGCTCGCATATTCTGAAGAAGATTAAGCCGGTGCACCGTCTGCACAGCAAGGGTACCGAGCAGGCGGCGTTTGTGGTGCTGAAATCCCCGTCGATTCCCTCTGTGCTGGTGGAAACCTCCTTTATCACCAACCCGGAAGAAGAGCGATTGCTGGGCACCAGGGCGTTTCGCCAGAAGATCGCCAACGCCATCGCCTCCGGGATCATCAGTTACTTCAACTGGTTCGATAACCAGAAAGCGCACTCCAGGAAACGTTAATGAAACCCAATGCACAGCTGGTCAAAACCTTTCTGCTGCAGTTGCAGGATGAAATTTGCCAG
Organism: Leclercia adecarboxylata; assembly: GCF_006874705.1. Classification (NCBI taxonomy): domain Bacteria; kingdom Pseudomonadati; phylum Pseudomonadota; class Gammaproteobacteria; order Enterobacterales; family Enterobacteriaceae; genus Leclercia; species Leclercia adecarboxylata. Next base: position 536,355 of record NZ_CP035382.1, read on the forward strand.
AAACTGAGTGCCGTCGATGGCGGTGAATTTCAGCAGGATGAGTGGCAGCGCGAAGCCGGCGGCGGCGGGCGCAGCCGCGTGCTGCGTAACGGCGGCGTGTTCGAGCAGGCCGGGGTTAACTTTTCCCACGTTCACGGCGATGCCATGCCCGCTTCGGCCACCGCGCACCGCCCGGAGCTGGCGGGCCGCAGCTTCGAAGCGATGGGGGTCTCGCTGGTGGTGCATCCCCATAACCCCTGGGTGCCCACCAGCCATGCCAACGTGCGCTTTTTTATCGCCGAAAAACCGGGTGCCGATCCGGTGTGGTGGTTTGGCGGCGGCTTCGACTTAACGCCTTTCTACGGGTTTGAGGAAGACGCAATCCACTGGCACCAGACCGCGCACGACCTGTGCCAGCCCTTTGGTGAGGACGTCTACGCGAAATACAAGAAATGGTGCGATGAGTACTTTTATCTGAAGCACCGTGACGAGCAGCGCGGCATTGGCGGGCTGTTCTTTGACGATCTGAACACCCCGGATTTTGATACCGCCTTTAGCTTTATGCAGGCGGTGGGCAACGGCTATACCGACGCTTATTTACCCATTGTCGAGCGGCGTAAAAGCCACGATTACGGCGTGCGCGAGCGCGAGTTCCAGCTCTATCGTCGGGGGCGTTACGTGGAGTTCAATCTGGTGTGGGACCGCGGCACGCTGTTCGGCCTGCAGACCGGCGGGCGCACGGAGTCGATTCTGATGTCGATGCCGCCGCTGGTGCGCTGGGAGTATAACTTTGATCCGAAAGAAGGCAGCCGCGAGGCTGCCCTGAAGGAGTTTATTAAGGTTCGGGACTGGATTTAATTGCCGGGCGGCGCTTTCGCTTGCCCGGCCTACAAAACCTGTAGGTCGGATAAGCGAAAGCGCCACCCGACACATCCCCATTACAGCGGCTGGGTCTGCGCCTCTACCACCGCCAGCGCCACCATGTTCACAATACGACGCACGGACGCAATCGGGGTTAACACATGCACCGGTTTCGCCACGCCCATCAGTACCGGCCCAACGGTCACCCCTTCCGAACTGGAGACGCGCAGCAGGTTGTAGCTGATACGCGCCGCTTCGACGTTCGGCATGATCAGCACGTTGGCAGAGCCTTTCAGCGGGCTGTCCGGCATCCGCTCGTTACGAATGCTCTCCACCAGCGCGGCGTCGCCGTGCATCTCTCCGTCGATCATCAGCTCCGGCGCGCGCGCGCGCACCAGCTCCAGGGTCTGGCGCATTTTGCACGCGGCCGCCGATTTGGAGGAGCCAAAGTTGGAGTGCGACAGTAGCGCCACCTTCGGTTCGATACCGAAGCGACGCACCGTTTCCGCTGCCATCACCGTGATCTCCGCCAGCTGCTCCGGGGTAGGATCGTCGTTGACGTAGGTATCGGCAATAAAGGTGTTGCCGCTTGGCAGCAGCAGGGCATTCATCGCCCCGGCGGTATGTACCCCCTCGCGATAGCCGAAGATCTCCTGCACCACGCTGAAATGCTCGTGATAGTCTCCAATGGTGCCGCAGATTAGCGCGTCGGCTTCACCGCGGTGAACCATGATCGCCCCGATCACCGTGGTGTTGCCGATCACCGCCCGCTGGGCCTGCTCCTGGGTGATCCCCCGGCGCTTCATGATGGCATAGTATTCGTTCCAGTACTCCTTAAAGCGCGGATCGGACTCATTGTTGACGATCTCGAAGTCCACGCCCGGCTTAATTTGCAGCCCCAGCTTCTGGATACGCATCTCGATCACGCTCGGACGACCAATCAGGATCGGCTTCGCCAGCCCCAGGCTCACCAGCTCCTGAGTGGCGTGCAGGACGCGCGCCTCCTCCCCTTCTGCCATCACCACACGTTTGGCGTCCGTGCGCGCCTGGGAGAAGATCGGCTTCATGAACAGGTTGGTTTTATAGACAAACTCGGTCAGCTTATCGACATAGGCATCGAAGTCGGTGATAGGCCGCGTCGCCACGCCGGAGTCCATCGCCGCTTTGGCGACCGCCGGGGCGATTTTGACAATCAGACGCGGATCGAACGGTTTCGGAATAATGTAGTCCGGGCCGAAGCTCAGATCCTGATCGCCATAGGCGGAAGCCACCACTTCGCTCTGCTCGGCATGGGCCAGCTCGGCAATGGCGTGAACCGCCGCCAGCTTCATCTCTTCGTTAATGGCGGTCGCGCCGACGTCCAGCGCTCCGCGGAAAATGAACGGGAAGCAGAGGACGTTGTTCACCTGGTTCGGGTAATCGGAACGGCCGGTACAGATAATCGCATCCGGGCGGACCGCTTTTGCCAGCGGCGGCAGGATCTCAGGCTCCGGGTTCGCCAGGGCGAGGATCAGCGGCGCGCGCGCCATCTTCATCACCATCTCTTCGTTCAGCACTTTCGGGCCCGAACAGCCGAGGAAGATATCCGCCCCGTCCATCACATCCGCCAGGCTGCGCTTGCCGTCGTCGTCCACGGCGTAGGCAGCTTTGGTCTCCGCCATATTGGCTTCGCGGCCTTTATAAATCACCCCTTTGGAGTCGCAGACCACGATGTTGTGCTTCTGCATCCCCAGCGCCACCAGCAGGTTCATACAGGCGATGGCTGCCGCGCCCGCGCCGGAGACCACCATCCGCACGTCAGAGAGGTTCTTCTCCACCACCCGCAGGCCGTTCAGAATAGCGGCGGTGCTGATGATCGCCGTTCCGTGCTGGTCATCGTGGAACACGGGAATGTTCATTCGCTCGCGCAGCTTCTGCTCGATATAAAAACATTCCGGCGCTTTAATGTCTTCGAGGTTGATGCCGCCAAAGGTCGGCTCCAGCGCGGCCACCACGTTGATGAATTTGTCCGGGTCGAGTTCATCCACTTCAATATCAAACACGTCGATACCGGCGAACTTCTTGAACAGCACGCCCTTGCCTTCCATTACCGGTTTACCGGCCAGCGCCCCGATATTGCCCAGCCCCAGCACCGCAGTGCCGTTGGAGATCACCGCCACCAGATTGCCGCGGGCGGTGTATTTGTAGGCCGCCAGCGGATCTTTTTCGATTTCGAGACAGGGCGCGGCCACGCCCGGCGAATAGGCTAACGCCAGGTCGCGCTGGGTGGCGAGGGGTTTGGTCGGAGAGACCTGAATTTTGCCAGGTACGGGGAATTCATGAAAATCGAGGGCACTCTGTCGTAACTGCTCGTCCATTGTAAGGTTCCTTTCACGTATCGTTCAAAATGGGTGATGTTGTTATGGTCTGAGTTCACCCTGGATGGCGGATAGTATCGCTGCTGCCCGCCGCTCAAACTTTGAAGGCTGCCAAACTCTCACCATCAAAAAACAAAAATTGTTATCAATTTATAACAATCATGTTACCTGCCCATCAAAGCAAGACCATGTCCGTCTGCTATGCTTTTTTGTTAAGTACATCGCGAATTTCACAGAAGTGTGATCTAACACACTCCACCAACTCTTTTATTTTCAAGGAGTCATTACTTATGAACCAACTAAACGGCATCAAACAATTCACCACGGTCGTTGCTGACAGCGGTGATATCGAATCCATCCGCCACTACCAGCCACAGGATGCGACCACCAACCCATCGCTGCTGCTGAAAGCCGCCGGGCTCTCGCACTTCTCGCACCTGATTGACGACGCCATTGCGTACGGTAAAGGACGGGGGAAAACCAAAGAGCAACAGGTCGCTGAGGCCAGCGATAAGCTGGCGGTCAATATTGGTAGCGAAATTCTGAAAAGCATTCCGGGACGGGTCTCTACCGAAGTGGACGCACGCCTCTCCTTTGACCAGGAGAAAAGCATCGCCAAAGCGCGCCATCTGGTGAAGCTCTACGAGGAGCAGGACGTCGAAAAATCGCGCATTCTGATCAAGCTGGCCTCCACCTGGGAGGGGATCCGCGCCGCCGAAGTGCTGGAGAAAGAGGGAATTAACTGCAACCTGACGCTGCTGTTCTCCTTTGCTCAGGCACGCGCCTGCGCCGAAGCCGGGGTGTTCCTGGTGTCACCGTTCGTCGGGCGTATTTACGACTGGTATCAGGCCCGCCAGCCGATGGACCCCTACGTAGTAGAGGAAGATCCGGGCGTAAAATCCGTTCGCAATATCTACGACTACTATAAGCAGCACCGCTACGAAACCATCGTGATGGGCGCCAGCTTCCGCCGCACCGAGCAGATCCTTGCCCTTACCGGCTGCGACCGCCTGACCATCTCCCCTAACCTGCTGCAGGAGTTACAGGAGAAAGAGGAAGAGGTGGTCCGTCGCCTGGTGCCTTCTTCAACGGTGTTGCCAAAACCAAAACCAATGACCGAAGCCGAATTCCGCTGGGAGCATAATCAGGACGCCATGGCGGTCGATAAGCTGTCAGAAGGGATCCGTCTTTTCGCGGTCGACCAACGCAAACTCGAAGATCTGCTCGCCGCCAAACTGTAACCTTGCCATGGAGTGAACTATGTCCCGTAAAGAGTTAGCCAATGCCATTCGCGCCCTCAGCATGGATGCCGTGCAAAAAGCCAATTCCGGTCATCCAGGCGCACCAATGGGTATGGCCGATATCGCAGAAGTGTTATGGAATGATTTCCTGAAGCACAACCCCAACGATCCGACGTGGTACGACCGCGACCGCTTTATTCTCTCTAACGGTCACGCGTCGATGCTGCTCTACAGCCTGCTGCACCTCTCCGGCTATAACCTGCCGCTTGAGGAGCTGAAAAACTTCCGCCAGCTGCACTCGAAAACCCCGGGTCACCCGGAGCTGGGTTACACCCCTGGGGTGGAGACCACTACCGGCCCGCTGGGTCAGGGGCTGGCGAATGCGGTCGGGCTGGCGATTGCCGAGCGCACGCTGGCGGCGCAGTTTAACCAGCCGGGACATGAGATTGTCGATCACAATACTTATGTGTTTATGGGCGACGGCTGTCTGATGGAGGGGATCTCCCACGAGGTCTGCTCCCTGGCGGGCACGCTGGGGCTGGGCAAGCTGATTGGTTTCTACGATCACAACGGTATCTCCATCGACGGCGAGACCGAGGGCTGGTTCACTGACGACACGGCAAAACGCTTTGAAGCCTACCACTGGCATGTGGTGCATGAGATTGACGGTCACGATCCTGAGGCGCTGAAGGCGGCCATCCAGGAAGCGCAAAGCGTGACCGATAAACCGTCGCTGATTATCTGTCGCACGGTCATCGGATTTGGTTCCCCGAACAAAGCCGGTAAAGAGGAGTCGCACGGCGCCGCGCTGGGCGAAGAGGAAGTGGCCCTGACCCGCCAGAAGCTGGGCTGGAAATACCCGGCCTTTGAGATCCCGAAAGAGATCTACAAAGCCTGGGATGCCCGCGAAGAGGGCGAAAAAGCGCAGGCGGCCTGGAACGACAAATTTGCTGCCTACCAGAAAGCGCACCCGGAGCTGGCGGCCGAGTTTAGCCGTCGCATGAGCGGCGGGCTTCCCGAGAACTGGGAAGAGACTACCCAAGCGCTGATCGAAAACCTGCAGGCCAACCCGGCGAAGATCGCCACCCGTAAGGCCTCGCAGAATACCCTCAACGCCATTGGCCCGATCCTGCCGGAGCTGCTGGGCGGCTCGGCGGATCTGGCCCCGAGCAACCTGACCATATGGTCGGGCTCAACCTCGCTTAAAGAAGATATCGCCGGGAACTACATCCACTACGGGGTGCGCGAGTTCGGCATGACCGCCATTGCCAACGGTATCGCCCATCACGGCGGATTTGTGCCCTATACCGCCACCTTCCTGATGTTCGTGGAGTATGCGCGTAACGCCGCGCGTATGGCGGCGCTGATGAAGGCCCGGCAGATCATGGTCTATACTCACGACTCCATCGGGCTGGGGGAAGATGGCCCGACCCACCAGGCGGTGGAGCAGCTGGCCAGCCTGCGTCTGACGCCGAACTTCAGCACCTGGCGTCCGTGCGATCAGGTTGAAGCCGCGGTGGGCTGGAAGCTGGCAATAGAGCGGCACAACGGCCCGACGGCATTGATCCTCTCCCGTCAGAACCTGGCGCAGATCGAGCGTACCCCGGACCAGGTAAAAAATATTGCCCGCGGGGGATACATCCTGAAAGACAGCGGCGGCAAGCCGGATATTATTCTGATTGCCACCGGATCGGAGATGGAGATCACCGTCAAGGCGGCGGAGAAGCTGACCGCGGAAGGCCACGCGGTGCGGGTGGTGTCCCTGCCTTCAACGGATATTTTTGATGCTCAGGATGAGGCGTACCGCGAGTCGGTGCTGCCGTCGGACGTTACGGCGCGCGTGGCGGTCGAAGCGGGTATTGCGGACTACTGGTACAAGTATGTCGGGCTGAAAGGGAAGATTGTCGGGATGACCGGCTATGGTGAATCGGCGCCTGCCGACAAGCTGTTCCCGTTCTTCGGCTTTACGGTTGAGAACGTGGTAGAGAAGGCGCAGGCCTTACTGTAAGAGCCTTGCCCGGCGGCGCTACGCTTGCACGGGCCTACAAAACCAAAAAACGGTAACCTTATGGTTACCGTTTTGCTTTTATCTTGTGATCCACAACGTGGGCCAGGAATCGGGTCCATGCCAGTTATCGCAGCTCGGCTCTTCCGCATAACGCACCAGACGGAAACGCTGTCCGGTAAAGCGCCAGCGCGTCTGGATCCCGCAATCGGCAATGCCGCGTCCCAGCGCGAGGGTGGTCAGCTCGCGGCTCTTCTCATCGAAGCTGGCGTTCATCAACTCCATCTCGCTGCTGTCGCTCGACGGCACAAACGGCAGGCGCAGGCGCACCGCATGGGAGGCAAACGGCTTCTTACGCGACACCAGCCAGGCCAGATCGACGGTGTTATAGGCCCCGGCCTCACAGCTAATCATCAGCAGCGCTTTGTCATCGGTTAAGGCGGTGACCCGCACTTCACGACGCGCCGGGTCGAGTGAGCACTGGCTGTTGTTGATGCGCCAGGTGCCATAGTCGGTCAGATCGCTGCGCTCTTCGCGGGTTAACGGCGTGGGGGTCGGGTTGACTACGGCAACCTCTTTCAGCGCCGGTGCGGGCGGTACGCTCAGCGGCGGTTGCGCGCCTTTGTTGATCCACGCGGTTTCACTCCCGCCACGCTTTTGCTGGGCATCGATAAACTGCAGGGCCTCTTTCAGACCATCCAGGGAGATGACCTGCTTGCCATCCGCCAGGGTGATGGCCTTTTTCTGCTGAAGCGTGGTCAACAGAGCAGTAATAGTGGCGGCATGATCGGTGGTCAGACGCCAGGGAGTCACCTGCCAGTGCGGTGGAGCAAGCTGCAGCGGCTCGCCGTCAAGCATAAGGCGGGGCGCGATAGCGGGCTGTTTAGGGTCGGGCGTGGCCAGCCCGCCGAGATCGATGCGCAGCACCGCATCGGTTTTTGCCCCGGCGCTGCGGCTCAGCGTCATCACCAGCCCGTTATGCTCACCGGTATTGCGCGCGATACAAAAGTTCTGGTTGTTGCAGGTCACCTGCCAGTCAGTAAACGACTGCTGTGCAGGTGCCGCCTGAACCAGAGCCGCGGGCAGCACGCTGAGCATAAAGATAAGAAAAAGGCTGTGACGCATGAATAGCAGGATCCCGGAAGCAAAGACAGACAAACAGACCGTATCTTCCTGCTCAGGCCGGGGTTACTCAATCAGATTTATCGGATAGATTTATATGAAATACATCTTATTAAGAATAATAATATCAATCCATTAACCCGGAGCTGCGCAAATACTGTAAGAGTATCACCGTTTTGCCGTCCCGTATTTCACCCGATTGAACCATCAATAACGCCTCGCTGAAGGGCAGCTCCAGGACCTCGATCTCTTCGTCCTCTATCCCACCGCCCTTGCCTGCGCGCTGGGCGTCACTGTATTCCGCCACGAAGAAATGGACGATTTCCGTCACGCCGCCGGGGGACATGTACAGCTCAAACACCTTGCGCGCGTTACCGACGACAAAACCGGTCTCTTCGATCGCCTCTTTGCGAATGCAGACTTCCGGCTCATCGTTATCCAGCAGCCCGGCGCAGGTTTCGATCAGTCGCCCGTCGGGATTGCCGTTCACCCAGGTGGCGATGCGGAACTGGCGGATCAGCACCACGCTCTGCTTCTCAGTGTTGTAGAGCAGGACAGTAGCGCCGTTACCCCGATCGTAGACTTCACGTTTGTGGCGCACCACTTCGCCGTTACGCCGCGTCAGATCGTAGGTCAGGTTGCGCAGAATGAAATAGTTATCCGAGAGGCACTTGTCTTTAATCAGTTCAATTTTCAAGTTTATACGGGCTCCGTTACGCGTCATGCTGGTCATACTACGCTGAGAAGCCCGCGTTGTCGTCCGTCAGGTTAATGCGGGGCGGGTGCCTCGACCCCAAGCCAGTCAGCGATGCCCTTGGCGGCATGCCGCCCTTCCGCCATTGCCGTGACCACCAGATCGGCGCCGCGCACCGCGTCGCCACCGGCAAAGATCTGCGGGTTGCTGGTCTGATAGCGGTAGCGCGTCTCGACGCTGGCGGCGATCCGCCCCCAGTCATCCACCTCGACCCCCTGGGCCTGCAGCCAGGGCATGGCATGCGGGTTGAAGCCAAAGGCCATGATCACCGCATCGGCAGGCATGACAAACTCGCTACCCTCGACAGGCACCGGACGGCGGCGGCCCTGGGCATCAGGCTCGCCCAGCCGGGTGCGCAGGAGGCGAATGCCGTTAACCCGCCCGGTCTCGTCGAGGGTCAGCTCCACCGGCTGCACGTTAAACTCAAAGGCGGCCCCCTCTTCCCGGGCGTTTTTGACCTCTTTTTTCGAGCCCGGCATGTTGGCTTCATCCCGGCGGTAGGCGCAGGTGACGCTGGCGGCCCCGTGACGCAGCGCGGTGCGCACGCAGTCCATCGCCGTATCGCCGCCGCCCAGCACCACCACGTTCAGCCCGGCGGTATCGACAAAGGGCTCCTCTACCGACGGGGCCAGCCCCATCAGCTGCCGGGTGTTGCCCACCAGGAACGGCAGGGCATCGTAGACCCCGGGCGCATCCTCATGGGGAATGCCCGCCTTCATCGAACGGTAAGTGCCCACGCCAACAAACAGAGCATCGTATTCGCTAAGCAGCTGCGCCAGCGGGAGATCTTTACCCACCTCGCAGTTCAGCTCGAAGCGGATGCCCATCGCCGTGAAGATCTCCCGACGGCGGGCCAGCAGCGATTTATCCAGCTTAAAGGCCGGAATGCCGAAGGTAAGCAGGCCGCCGATCTCCGGGTGGCGGTCAAAGACCGTGACGCTAACGCCGCGGCGGATTAACGCATCGGCGCAGGCCAGTCCGGCGGGCCCGGCCCCGATGATGGCGACCTGCTTATTGACGGGCGTGACCTGGCTCAGATCGGGCCGCCAGCCTTTGGCCAGCGCCTGGTCGGAGATATAGCGTTCGATGTTGCCGATGGTCACCGACCCGGCAACGTCGCGCACCGTGCAGGCCCCTTCGCACAGTTTGTCCTGGGGACAGACCCGGCCGGTTATCTCCGGCAGGCAGTTGGTCTGATGGGATAACTCCACCGCAGCGTCGATATCCCCGGCCTTGACGCACTCAATCCACTGGGGAATGTGGTTGTGCAGCGGGCAGGTCCATTCGCATACCGAATGTTCCCCGCAGGTCAGGCAGCGGTCGGCTTCACGCTGCGCCTGCGCCGGACGGAACGGCAGATAGATTTCGTCGAAATTACCCGCCCGCGCCTCGGGGGAGAGTTTATCCGGCTCGCCGCGCGCGGCCAGGGCATACATCCGCTCGCGCTTGCCGATCGTCCGGGGAGTCACCGCCGCCCCGGTCTGCCACGGCTGCGCCTCATGGCGCGCCGTGCGCACCTGCCGCGTACGGGTCAGCTGATTCAGGGTATCGGGCGTGACCCTTGATAAGGCATCCGCCGGGCAGTTCGCCACGCAGGCCGGCCCCTCGGGGCGATCCAGGCAGAGATCGCACTTCTGCGCGGTGGCCGACTGCGCCCCGGTGACCACCTCCATAGTGCCAAACGGGCAAGCCACCACGCAGGCTTTACAGCCGATACACTTCTGCTCATCAACCTGCACGCTGTCGCGCATCCGACTGATGGCGCCATTCGGGCAGCTTTGTAGACAGGGGGCGTTTTCACAGTGGTGGCAGGTAACAGCGCTGTGCTTATTGCCCTCTTTCACCACGGTGATACGGGGGGTAAAATGGCGCGCGCTGAGGGCATGCTGTTCATTATGATGCGCCATGACGCACGCCACTTCGCAGGCTCGACATCCAATGCATAACTGGCTATTAGCCATAATAAAATGATTCATCACGGTTCCCCTGCTGGCCCAAATAACCTTATTCTTTGTATGAATAATGTATTTACCCACCGCAACGGGTTGAGGCAATGTTCAATTGCCCAGGAACGCGAACTATTTCGCCTGAACCTGTGTCAGATCAATTAATTTCATTCCTGATGAAATTACGTTTCATTCCCCCTACGGAAACGTTGTTCAGGTCTGTTTCGTATTAGCTCAGGACGCGATTTGTGATAGTTAAACAACCGGTTTCACGCAGCCTTGCCCGGGCCTTTTTCGCCATCATTGCCCTGTCGCTGCTGACGAGCGCCATTGCGCTGTTTACCCTCGCCAGCAGCCAGCGCGACGCCGAAGCGATCAACCTGGCGGGGTCACTGCGGATGCAGAGCTATCGCCTGGGTTACGATATACAACGGGGCAGCGCCGATCTGCTGCCTCATCGACAGGCCTGGCAGCAAACGCTGAATGCCCCCGCCCTGCTCACCCTGAAAAGCTGGTACGTGCCGGATGAGGTTCAACAGCGTTATCACCTGCTGCAGCTCGCGTGGCAGGGTGTTAACGAGAAACTCGATCAGGGTGATTACGCCTGGTATCAGAACCATATGGATGAGTATGTGGCGCGTATCGACGCCTTTGTTCTCTCCCTGCAGCATTACGCCGAACATAAAATCCAGCTGGTGTTCGCCATCTCCTTTGCCGGCGCGATCGGCATCATTCTGCTGGCGCTCAGCACGCTGCGGCGGATCCGCCAGCAGGTGGTCGCCCCGCTCAATCGTCTGGTCGCCTCCAGCCTGCACATCGAACAGGGCCGGTTTGATATCCCGGTGCCGGATACCGATCTGCCGAACGAGCTTGGCCTGCTTTCCCGCACCTTTAACCATATGGCCGCCGAGCTGCACACCCTGTACCGCTCTCTGGAAATTTCGGTTGAAGAGAAGACGCACCATCTGCACGAGGCCCACCAGCAGCTGGAGATGCTGTTTACCTGCTCACAGGAGATGAACACCAGCAAGATCGACAGCCACTGCTTCCGTCATATCCTGCAAACCGTGCGCGAATACACCGGGATCGCCTGGCTGGCGCTGCATACCAGCGACGGCTGGAAAATGCAGGAGGGCGAGGCCGCCGAGCACCTGGAGACGCAGGTGCTGCCGGTCATTATGCTGGAGACCCGGTTCGGTGAGCTACGCTGGCAAAGCGAGCAGCGCGCCGTGCCGATCCCGCTGATGAAAAGCGTCGCCACCATGCTCGGGCGCGGCCTCTTTTCCAACCAGGCGCAAAAGCACTACCACCAGCTGCTGCTGATGGAGGAGCGCGCCACCATCGCCCGCGAGCTGCACGACTCGCTGGCGCAGGTGCTGTCGTATCTGCGCATTCAGCTGACGCTGCTTAAACATGCGGTGCCGGAGGAAAACGAGGCAGCGCAGGCGATCATTACCGATTTCTCCCGGGCGCTGAATGCCGCATACCGTCAGCTGCGCGAGCTGCTTACCACCTTCCGCCTGACGCTGAACCAGGCCAACCTGCCCGCTGCGCTACAGGAGACTCTGGAGGATCTCCAGAAGCAGACCGGCGCAACACTGCGCCTCGACTGCCAGCTCTCCTCCCTGGCGCTGGACGCCCAGATGCAGGTCCACCTGCTGCAAATTGTGCGCGAGGCGGTGCTAAACGCCATCAAGCACGCCCAGGCCAGCGACATTGAGGTCAGTTGCGTTACCGCCCCGGACGGTAGCCATAGGGTGAACATTTGCGACAACGGTATCGGGATTGGCGACGCCAGCGAGCCGCCGGGTCACTACGGTCTGAACATCATGCGCGAGCGCGCCGACAGGCTGGGGGGCACCCTGCACTTCTCGCAGCCGCCCGGCGGAGGGACGCAGGTCAGCGTCTGTTTCCGCTCGTCAGCCGCTACCGAGGGTAAATAACGGTAAAAACGGGGGGGAATGTCACCAGTCAGCCATGCGGATAGACAATACTCACCGCTTCACAACGGGCAACGACGCGAATAAAGCGCATGATAATTTACATTATCTCCTTTATTTCTCCACGTTTGGCATCCGCCTTGCCGCTAGAGTTATGCGGGCAATGTACAATGACGACGCGCAGCAAAACGAGGTCTTATTTTAATGGCGAATTTTTTCATCGATCGCCCCATTTTTGCCTGGGTGCTGGCAATTTTGTTGTGCCTGACCGGCACGCTGGCCATTTTTTCCCTTCCTGTTGAGCAGTACCCGGATCTGGCCCCGCCTAACGTGCGGATCACGGCTAACTATCCGGGGGCATCCGCGCAAACTCTGGAGAACACCGTCACCCAGGTGATCGAGCAGAACATGACCGGCCTCGACAACCTGATGTACATGTCTTCCCAGAGCAGCGCCACCGGGCAGGCGACGGTTACGCTGAGCTTTACCGCGGGCGCTGACCCGGATGAAGCGGTGCAGCAGGTGCAAAACCAGCTGCAGTCCGCGCTGCGTAAGCTGCCGCAGGCGGTGCAGAATCAGGGCGTGACGGTGCGTAAAACCGGCGATACCAACATTCTGACCATCGCCTTTGTCTCCAATGACGGATCGATGGATAAGCAGGATATCGCTGACTATGTCGCCAGTAATATTCAGGATCCGCTCAGCCGCATCAACGGCGTGGGGGATATCGACGCCTACGGCTCACAATACTCGATGCGCATCTGGCTCGACCCGGCGAAGCTGAACAGTTTTCAGATGACGGCGAAAGATGTTACCGACGCCATCGAATCACAAAATGCGCAGATTGCGGTCGGCCAGCTGGGCGGTACGCCGTCCATTGATAAGCAGGCGCTGAACGCCACCATTAACTCCCAGTCGCTGTTACAGACCCCGGAGCAGTTCCGCGATATCACCCTGCGCGTCAACCAGGATGGTTCGGAAGTGCGGCTGGGCGATGTCGCCACCGTCGAAATGGGCGCCGAGAAGTACGATTACCTGAGCCGCTTTAACGGCAAAGCGGCCTCCGGCCTGGGGGTAAAGCTGGCCTCCGGCGCCAACGAGATGGCCACGGCAGAACTGGTCATTAACCGCCTCGATGAGCTGTCGCACTATTTCCCTCACGGGCTCGAGTACAAAATCGCCTATGAAACCACCTCCTTCGTGAAGGCCTCGATTGAAGATGTGGTGAAAACCCTGCTGGAAGCCATCGCTTTGGTGTTCCTGGTGATGTACCTGTTCCTGCAAAATTTCCGCGCCACGCTGATCCCGACCATCGCCGTGCCGGTGGTACTGATGGGCACCTTTACGGTGCTCTACGCCTTTGGCTATAGCATCAACACCCTCACCATGTTTGCCATGGTGCTGGCGATAGGCCTGCTGGTGGATGACGCCATCGTGGTGGTGGAGAACGTCGAGCGTATCATGAGCGAAGAGGGGCTTTCCCCGCGCGAAGCGACACGAAAATCGATGAAACAGATTCAGGGGGCGCTGGTAGGTATTGCCATGGTGCTGTCTGCGGTATTCGTGCCGATGGCCTTCTTTGGCGGTACCACCGGCGCAATCTACCGCCAGTTCTCCATTACCATCGTCTCAGCCATGGTGCTGTCGGTACTGGTGGCGATGATCCTCACCCCGGCCCTCTGCGCCACTCTGCTTAAACCGCTGCATAAGGGCGAACAGCACGGCCAGAAAGGGTTCTTTGGCTGGTTCAACCGCATGTTTAACCGCAACGCCGCGCGCTATGAGGCGGGCGTCGGGCGGATCCTGCACCGCAGCCTGCGCTGGGTGCTGATCTACGTCCTTCTGCTGGGCGGTATGGTGTTCCTGTTCCTGCGTCTGCCGACCTCGTTCCTGCCCCTTGAAGACCGGGGCATGTTTATCACCTCGGTGCAGTTGCCCAGCGGCTCTACCCAGCAGCAGACCCTGAAGGTGGTTCAGCAGGTGGAGTCCTACTTCTTCACCAAAGAGAAAGACAACGTGCTGTCGGTGTTTGCTACCGTGGGCTCTGGCCCTGGCGGGAACGGGCAGAACGTGGCGCGTATGTTCGTGCGCCTGAAAGACTGGGATGAGCGCGATGCCAAAACCGGCAGTTCGTTCGCCATCATCGAGCGCGCCACCAAAGCCTTCAGCCACATCAAAGAGGCGCGGGTCTTCGCCAGCAGCCCACCGGCCATCAGCGGGCTCGGCAGTTCGGCAGGTTTTGATATGGAGCTGCAGGATCACGCCGGAGCCGGGCATGTGGCGCTGATGGCCGCCCGCGACCGACTGCTGGAGCTGGCCGGGGAGGATCCTTCCCTCACGCGCGTGCGCCACAACGGTCTGGATGACAGCCCGCAGCTGCAGATTGATATTGATCAGCGTAAGGCGCAGGCGCTGGGCGTGGACATTGACGATATCAATGACACCCTGCAAACCGCCTGGGGCTCGAGCTACGTGAACGACTTTATGGATCGGGGCCGCGTGAAAAAGGTCTACGTGCAGGCGGCAGCCAAATACCGCATGCTGCCGGACGATATCAACATGTGGTACGTGCGCAACAAAGACGGCGGCATGGTGCCCTTCTCGGCCTTCGCCACCTCGCGCTGGGAGACCGGATCTCCGCGTATGGAACGCTACAACGGCTATTCAGCGGTAGAGATTGTCGGTGAGGCCGCGCCGGGGGTCAGTACCGGCACCGCCATGGACGTGATGGAAAATCTGGTGCGGCAGCTGCCTGCCGGGTTTGGCCTTGAGTGGACCGCGATGTCCTATCAGGAGCGCCTCTCCGGTGCCCAGGCGCCGGCGCTCTATGCGTTGTCGCTGCTGGTGGTGTTCCTCTGTCTGGCCGCCCTGTATGAGAGCTGGTCAGTGCCGTTCTCGGTCATGCTGGTGGTGCCGCTGGGGGTAATCGGTGCCCTGCTCGCCACCTGGATGCGCGGGCTGGAGAATGACGTCTACTTCCAGGTCGGGCTGTTAACGGTCATTGGCCTCTCCGCGAAGAACGCCATTCTCATCGTCGAGTTTGCTAACGAGATGAATGAGAAAGGCCAGGAGCTGATGGCTGCGACCCTTGACGCCTGTCGCCAGCGCCTGCGTCCGATCCTGATGACCTCGCTGGCGTTTGTCTTCGGCGTGCTGCCGATGGCCACCAGCTCTGGGGCGGGATCGAGCAGCCAGCACGCGGTGGGAACCGGGGTAATGGGCGGGATGATCTCCGCCACCATCCTCGCCATTTACTTTGTTCCGCTGTTCTTTGTGCTGGTCCGCCGACGTTTCCCGCTAAAGGAAAAACAGAAATAAGATATTGAAAATGAAAAAGGCGTCCTTACCGGCCGCCTTTTTTATGTGTTTATTTTCACATTATTGTTATTTAGCTAATTAAGTGCTCTTGCAGTTCTTCCTGAATGTCATTTACGAAGCATGCCTTCGATAAAATCTTTCCAGTTCCCCAGTTCACGTTCAATCATAACTACCTCTCTTATTATTATGGCCATTCTACGAGAATATATCATCATTGTGAAGACTTTTTAATCAGTGATACTGCTCTACCCCCGTTGGTACGACTGGCTTGTAGATAATATGGGTCCAGTCCGATAAATTTTATGTGACCAACTGCAATATTTTGAAATAACCTTAATTAACGACGAAAAAAATAATTAGCGGCTGTTCTTACACGACTTTTTAGCACCTGGACTTCTATGCGATAAAGGTGAAATAATATTCATGCGCTGTACATTATTTATACCACCCCTCAATATAAAATTAAGTAATAAAACAAATGTGTTATATTTTCGCAATCGCTTAAACATCGAAAATACTGAGCAATCGCTCCCTGTTAAGACAAAAGGATTCACCATGATTACCCTTTACGGCATCAAAAATTGCGACACCATCAAAAAGGCCCGCCGCTGGCTGGAGGCAAACAAAGTTGATTACCGTTTTCACGACTATCGCGCCGACGGTCTTGATGCGGATTTAATGCAGAAATTCATCGCGGAACTGGGCTGGGAAGCCCTGCTGAACACCCGCGGTACCACCTGGCGCAAACTGGATGAGAGCCTGCGCGCCAGCATCGACAATGCCGCCAGCGCCGCCGCCTTAATGGTTGAAATGCCAGCAATCATTAAACGCCCATTGCTCTGGGCGCCCGGTAAGCCTATGCTGCTGGGTTTCAACGAAAACCAATACCAAACCTATTTTATTGAGGTGTAGTCTATGTCATGCCCGGTCATTGAGCTGACTCAGCAGCTTATTCGCCGCCCCTCCCTGAGCCCGGACGATGCGGGTTGTCAGGCGCTGATGATCGAACGCCTGCGGGCGATTGGTTTTACCGTCGAACCTATGGATTTTGGCGATACGCAAAATTTCTGGGCCTGGCGTGGTCAGGGCGAAACGCTGGCGTTTGCCGGACATACTGATGTGGTGCCAGCCGGTGACGCTGACCGCTGGATCAATCCTCCTTTCGAACCGACGATCCGCGACGGCATGCTGTTTGGTCGCGGCGCGGCGGACATGAAAGGTTCTCTGGCAGCGATGGTGGTTGCCGCCGAACGTTTCGTGGCGCAATACCCGAATCATAAAGGCCGTCTGGCGTTTTTGATCACCTCTGATGAAGAGGCCAGTGCCAAAAACGGCACCGTGAAGGTGGTAGAAACGCTGATGGCGCGTAACGAACGCCTGGATTACTGCCTGGTGGGCGAACCGTCCAGCACCGAAGTGGTGGGTGACGTGGTCAAAAATGGCCGTCGCGGCTCCATGACCTGTAACCTCACTATTCACGGCGTTCAGGGCCACGTAGCCTATCCGCATCTGGCAGATAACCCGGTGCACCGCGCCGCGCCGATGCTCAACGAGCTGGTGGGTATCGAGTGGGACAAGGGCAACGACTATTTCCCGCCAACCAGTATGCAGATTGCCAATATCCAGGCCGGCACCGGCAGCAACAACGTCATCCCCGGCGATCTGTTTGTGCAGTTTAACTTCCGCTTCAGCACCGAGCTGACGGACGAGATGATTAAAGCCCGCGTCGCGGCACTGCTGGAGAAACACCAGCTGCGCTACAGCGTGGACTGGTGGATCTCCGGTCAGCCGTTCCTGACCGGACGCGGTAAGCTGGTGGATGCGGTGGTTAACGCTATCGCGCACTATAATGAAATTAAACCGCAACTGCTGACCACGGGCGGCACATCCGACGGACGTTTTATTGCCCGTATGGGTGCGCAGGTGGTGGAACTTGGGCCGGTAAATGCCACGATTCATAAAATCAATGAATGCGTGAATGCCGCTGATTTGCAGCTGCTGGCCCGTATGTATCAACGAATCATGGAGCAGCTCGTCGCCTGACGGTTGCCCCAAGAAGGATAAGCGAATGGACTGGCTGGCTAAATATTGGTGGATCCTGGTACTGGTTTTTCTGGTAGGCGTGCTGCTGAACGTGATCAAGGATCTCAAGCGCGTTGACCACAAGAAATTCCTCGCCAACAAACCTGACCTCCCTCCGCATCGTGACTTTAACGACAAGTGGGACGACGAAGACGACTGGCCGAAAAAGGACCAGAAGAAGTAACGCTTTTACCCTCTCCTTACGGGGAGAGGGTTATCCTCAGAAAAACTCGACAATACCGTCGTCGTTCGGCTTGCCGCCGCTGAGCGCTTCATCGAAATAGTGTTTCGGCACGGTAAAACGCAGATGGTCCAGCGCGAACTGAATGCTGCGGTCGTCAATGGCATGTCCCAGATCGTCGACAATATCCAGCGTCACATCGCCGCCCGCGCGGATCAGCGCCTCCTGACCGGCAACCGCATGAGACAGCTCAATTACGCGATCTTCTCCGCCGTGGATAAGATGGATAGTGGTCTCGGTGGTCGCCCGCTCGGGCAGGGTCGCATAGCGGCCATTGAATGCAATCACCCGGGAGGCTAATCCCGCCTCGGCCTTCACGCTCTCCAGCGCCATGATCGCGCCCTGAGAAAAACCGATCAGCGCGGTGGCATTTGCCCCGACACCGCTTTGCTGCTGCCAGTAACGCACCGTGTCAACAAAGGTCGGCATGATCGCATCCACACGCTCCTGACGGTTCTCTTCGGTCACGCCCTGCACCGAAAACCACTGACGGCCATTCGGACCGCACGGCTCAACGCCGCCCACGCTCACCACCAGGGCATCGGGAAACAGAGGCGCAAACCAGCTGCCAATCTGCGCCATATTAGCCGGGTTATCGCCGACGCCATGAAACAGCAGCAACAGCTGTTTAGCCGGGCGATCGGGGCTCTGGACAACAAAATGGTCATGTTTCATGGCAGTCTCCTTGATTGATAAGCGGGATTCTACGCCTGACAGGCAGAATGAACATGCCGGTTTACTGATGAAGTCATTGAAAAAATTGCCATTGCAAAACGCGGTGCTTCAGCCTCTGACAACGTTCGTTGTCCAGCTGCGTCAGCGCCTGGCCCGTCTCGGTACGCAGATGGTTCAGCAAGGCTTTGCGCCCGCTAAGACACAACGCGCGACTCAGGGCGCTATCGTCCAGCCCCTGCTCAATCCTGCCCCGCAGTCCTGCCAGCGGCAGATCCGTCGCCTGCAGCAGCCGCGTCAGGCTGGCCATCGCCGCAGGAAGGGGGCGATGCGCAAAGGCAAACCCGCCCAGATCCAGCCAGTCATCATCATTAAGGGTAGCCCCACCTGCTGGCACTACCGGGATCTTTTCACCGTTCCAGCGTTCAACGATCGGCGCATCACGACAGAGCCGCTGATGCTCGCGCTGGCACAGCGCCTGCCCCGCCGCGCTGAGGGGCAGGATCGCCATCGCCGTGTAGCAGCCGCTGCTGGCCTCGCGGTGGCTTCCCATGCGCACCAGCACAAAGCCACAGTGCTGCCAGAAGCGCCAGAGCTCTTCGGTGTAGCCGAAGCTGACGGAAAGGTAGTCAATGTTCACCTGCTGGCTGGCAGCGGCAACCAGCGCCCGGCCAATGCCTTCGCGCTGGCGGGCAGGTTGGACGGCAACGCGCGTCACTCGTCGGGCGGTAAGGGTGGCGGCCTGCGGTGAGCCGCCGTGGGCCGCCAGCGACTGCGCCACCAGATTGCCGCGTGGGCGGCGATAGCCCGCCCACACCGCCTGACTGAGCGCCGGGCTCAGACCGCCCTCCTCCACCAGCCACAGCGCGCCGCAGACGCGCTCGCCGGCCCGGGCCACGGAAAAATGCTGCCCGGGAGCGTCCATCATGCGCCGCAGGTCGAGGGGTGAGGTCCGGTAGTGAGCGGCGCAGAGCAGTTTATAGACCACCGCCGGCAGTTCAGGGTCGCGGCTCCAGGCCTCCTGCTCCAGCGGCGTACATACGATCTCCCCCTGCGGGAGGCTGTCGTCGGGCGCATCATCAAACAGCAGTACCTCTGCAATAATGCGCTCCAGCGGACAGCCCGCCGCCCAGCGCACCGGTTCGCTGAGGGTAAAGTATCGCAGCCCGCTAAAACGGGCGCAGAATTTCAGCAGGAATCCCCTGCCGGTGCCCTCATACCCCTGCACGGTGGTAGTCAGCAGCACCCGGGGGAAGCGCGTCACCAACCGCGCCAGCAGCGGGCCGGGGATCGCCGCCGCCTCATCGACGATCAGCCAGTCGGCGCGCTGGTCAGAGGCCAGCAGCGCGTCAGGAGCCATAAAGTGATAGCGGTCGCCACCGAAGCGGGCGATAACCTCCGTCGCCGCTCTGGCGGGGGCCGTCACAATGGCATGATCGGTAATGCGTTGCAGCAGCATGCCCGCCAGCGCCGACTTTCCGCGTCCGCGCGCTGCGGTCACGGCGGCCACCCCTTCTGGCATCGTTGTCAGATAATGGAGAATCCCGGCCTGCTCGCGCTGCGGCTCACCGCTGGCCGGGTGCCAGTCGGGGGCATATGCATTGCGCAGATGAGGAAAAGGTGCGCCCTGCTGCCAGCATATAACCTGCGGATCGCGCGAAACGTGGCGGCAAAAATGTTCGATAAAGCGTGGCGTGGGGATCGGGTCTGGGCTGTCGCTCCAGCGCAGCGAATCCTGGTCGGCTTTCTCCGGCCAATGTTCCAGGGCTGGCGTAAGTAATACCAGCAGGCTTCCGGCACGCAGCGTGCCGCCTACGGCCGCAAAGGCCGAGACGTCGAAGCCGTGACGGGCATCGAAGATGACATGGAGAAACTCGCGGCCCAGCAGCTGATTCAGCGCCTGGGGCGAACATGAGGGGAGCTGTGGGGCATCGTCGCCTACCCACAGCCAGTCGCCAGGATAATCCCCCTTCAGCAGCAGCGCCTGCTGCTGTGTCCACGCCTCGTCACCGCTCAGCACCAGCAATCGCCGGTGCCCTTTTCGCGCCAGTTGTTCAGGCAATCCTGATAAATTCATCCCTGACATTGAGAATTACATGGCCTTACCGAAGGTGTTGCATTGTGCCGGATCGCCGCCGTCAAAACCTTTTTTGAACCAGCTATAGCGCTGTTCCGAGGTTCCGTGTGTAAAGCTGTCCGGTACAACGTGCCCCTGGCTTTGCTGTTGCAAACGGTCATCGCCAATGGCGTGGGCGGCGTTGAGGGCCTCTTCCAGATCGCCTGCTTCCAGCACGCCCTCCTGCTGCATATTGTGGCCCCAGACGCCGGCAAAACAGTCGGCCTGTAACTCCATACGCACCGACAGCGCATTAACCTCTTTCTCGCTGGCGTTCTGCTGCAGCTGACGGACTTTAGGCTCGATGCCAAGCAGTTTCTGTACGTGGTGGCCCACTTCATGGGCGATAACGTAGCCCTGAGCAAAGTCGCCATCGGCGCCCAGCTTGCGTTTCATGTCATCGTAGAAGGAGAGATCGATATAGACGGTCGAATCGGCAGGACAGTAGAACGGTCCCATTACCGACTGCCCGGTCCCGCAGCCGGTACGCGTGGCGCCGCGGTACATCACCAGCTTCGGCTGTTGGTAGGTCCGGCCCATTTTATCAAACAGCTGGCCCCAGGTATCTTCCGTGGTAGCGAGGATCACTGAGGTAAATTTCGCCGCTTCATCTTCATTCGGGCTGATGGAGCGCGGCGACTGATACTGCTGCTGCTGCATCGGTTGCCCGGTCAGCAATCCGCTCAGGTCGACGCCGTAGTAGCCGGCCACCACCACTACCAGCAGAATAATGATGCCGCCCTTGCCTCCCGGCAGGCGAAATCCCGGGCCGCCCATCGATGGGCCCCCGCTACTGCGTCTGTCATCCACATTGTCACTTTCACGACGCCCTTGCCAGCGCATAACCACCTCGAAAATATCATCTTGATAATAAGTATGATCGTAGGCGGTTCGGGGCAAGATTACCACTGCAAACAGGGGTGAGATGCCAGAGGAACAGAGGTTCCCCTGGCGGTAAGGCGGTATTAATCGAGTTTGACGCCCAGACGGTGGGCTACGGCTTCGTACGCTTCGATCAGACCGCCCAGGCTTTGGCGGAAGCGGTCTTTGTCCATTTTATCCAGAGTCTCTTTGTCCCACAGGCGGCTGCCGTCCGGGGAGAATTCATCACCCAGAACCACCTCACCTTTAAACAATCCGAATTCCAGTTTGAAATCGACAAGGATCAGGCCCGCGTCATCAAACAGCTTCTTCAGCACGTCGTTGGCTTTAAAGGTCAGCTCCTGCATACGCGCCAGGTTCTCTTTGCTTACCCAGCCAAAGGTTTCGCAGTAAGATTCGTTGACCATCGGATCGTGCATGGCGTCGTTTTTCAGGAACAGGTCGAACAGCGGCGGGTTGAGCTCGATGCCCTCTTCAATACCCAGACGCTTCACCAGGGAGCCTGCGGCGCGGTTACGGACGACACATTCCACCGGCACCATATCCAGCTTTTTCACCAGACATTCGGTATCGGACAGCAACGCTTCCATCTGCGTCGGGATACCCGCTTCTTCCAGCTTGCTCATAATGAAGTGGTTGAACTTGTTGTTCACCATCCCTTTACGATCGAACTGTTCAATGCGCGCGCCATCTCCTGCTGACGTATCATTGCGGAACTCGAGCACCAACAGATCCGGGTTTTCCGTGCTGTATACGGTTTTCGCTTTGCCACGATACAACTCAGCTTGCTTCTGCATCTTCATTACTCCTGGTGTGATGATTTGTGTTCAAAACTGGAGATATTATGCCACGCACACGTTTGCGTAGCACTAAAATAAAAAGGGCTGGATTAACCAGCCCTCTTTTTTATTTGCTGAATGCTGCCTGGAAGACAGCCACCAGCGCATCGTTCTGCGACTGAGTCAGGGTGTGACCTTTCGGATCGATAAACTGCAGGCTGCTACGGTTGTCCAGGTCGCCGACCTGAAGTTTGTAGTCGCCGGAAGCCAGACCCGGGTCGCGTGCGCCCAGCTCTTCCCAGCTGCTGTCAGACAGCGGCTTGTAGGTCACCGCCATGCTGCCGGTTGAGCGGGTGCTGTCGGTCACTTTCATGCCGACGCGCTCAAGCGTTGCAGGCAGACGCTGCCAGACCTGGTTGAACGGACCACGTACGACAAGCATTGGCAGACCGGTATCGTCGGCAGCGCTCTGCACGTCGAAGGTTGCGCCATTGCGGCTCTGGGCAGCATTGGCAGCGTCGGTTGCGTTTTTGTCGAGGCCCGCAGCGATGGTGTTAAGCATCTCGGTGCTGTAGCGCTGCAAGGACGCGGCATCTGAGACTGGCTTGCCCGCCTGCTCCAGGTTCAGCAGCTTAACCACGACCGCCTGCTGGTAACCCTGAGGTTTAACAGAGACTTGATAACGTCCACGGTACTGTTGATCTTCATCCAGACGGGTCCATTCGATCCAGTCTGTCGACAGCGTCTGGCTGGCGTCGTCGCGTTGCGTGATTGTGTAGTTCTTCGACTGAATCACGCTGACAACCTGCGGCCACAGCGTGGCATTACGCGCGCTCTCAACCTGCAGCGTCGCGGTATCGCCGGTGAACTGAGTACGCGCCCCGCTCACCAGCGCCAGAGGCTGTGCTGGTGGACGGATATCAAGCGCTTTGCCTACCGCGCCGCTCCCGTTGGTGACCGGAATATTGTAGTCGCCATTCTGAATCGGCAGGATCATGCCAGCGGGCGCATGAAGTTCAGCAAGCGGCGCAGCATCCAGATAGGATTCGTCACCGCTCACCTGGCGCTTGTAGCGTGAATCTGAGCTACAGGCCGCGAGCAGCATAACAAGCGAAACACCCGCAACCTTCACCAGGCGCGACTTCTGTACTGAGTAAGCCATCAAATCTCCCTAAACTTTACAGCAGACCGGCATGCTTCAGCGCGCTGGTGACCGTTTCGCGACCGTGGTCGGTAATCGGGGTCATCGGCAGACGCAGCGTATCGGTCGCTACAAGTCCCAACTCCTTACATGCCCATTTCACTGGGATCGGATTGGGTTCGACAAATAATTTGTTGTGCAGCGGCATCAGACGCTGGTTAATCACGCGCGCTTCCTGGTAGTGACCGGCAGCTGCCAGTTTACACATTTCAGCCATATCGCGGGCTGCAACGTTGGAGGTCACGGAAATTACGCCGTGGCCGCCGAGCTGCATGAAGTCCAGCGAGGTCGCATCATCACCGCTCAGCAGAATAAAGTCGTCTGAAACCAGCTCTTTGATCTGATGAACACGGCTTAAGTTCCCGGTCGCCTCTTTAATACCGATAATATTTTTTACTTTCGCGAGGCGGCCAACCGTTTCTGGCAGCATATCGCAGCCAGTGCGCGACGGCACATTATACAGGATTTGTGGCAAGTCAGTATGTTCAGCGATGGCTTTGAAATGCTGGAACAGACCTTCCTGGGTCGGACGGTTGTAGTACGGCGTTACCGTCAGGCAACCCACTACGCCGCTATCGTTAAAACGCTGGGTCAGACTGATGGCTTCCGCAGTCGCATTGGCGCCCGTACCGGCAATAACCGGGATACGCCCGTCAGCCAGTTCGAGGGTCATCATGACCACTTCACCATGCTCTTCATGGCTCAGCGTAGCAGATTCACCGGTAGTCCCTACCGAAACAATCGCCGAGGTTCCGCTGGCGACATGATAATCAATCAGTTTCTTCAGGCTTGACCGGCAGACATTACCTTTCTCATCCATCGGTGTAACAAGCGCGACAATACTTCCCGTGAACATGGGCCATCCTCTGTGCGTACAAGAGTCTCAATGGTACGTTTGGTGCTGTAATAAAAGCAAGGGACATGAGGCCTCCAGGTTATTGTATGCCGGTTTTTTTTATGCTTTCCTTAGAAAGACTAAACCACGCAAAGGAAGAACAGGTTTGACAACCTCATCACAACATTACCTGGTTATCACTGCGCTGGGTGCCGACAGGCCGGGGATCGTGAATACCATCACCCGCCACGTCAGTAGCTGCGGCTGCAACATTGAAGACAGCCGCCTGGCAATGCTCGGAGAAGAGTTCACCTTCATCATGCTGCTTTCCGGGTCGTGGAATGCGATTACCTTAATTGAATCGACCCTGCCGTTAAAAGGCGCAGAGCTGGATCTGCTGATCGTGATGAAGCGCACCACCGCGCGCCCGCAGCCGGCCCTGCCGGCAACCGTCTGGGTTCAGGTGGAAGTGACTGACTCCCCGCACTTAATCGAACGCTTTACCGCCCTGTTTGATAGCCATCAGATGAACATTGCCGAACTGGTCTCCCGTACCCAGCCGGGTGAAGGCGACACCATCCCTAAACTGTTCATCCAGATCACCGCGCACAGCCCGGCCTCTCAGGATGCGTCAAATATCGAGCAAGCGTTCAAAGCCCTCTGTACAGAATTAAATGCGCAAGGCAGTATAAACGTCGTCAATTATTCCCAGCATGAACAAGACGGAGTTGAGTAATGAATCCACTGAAAGCCGGTGACATCGCACCGAAATTTAGCTTGCCCGATCAAGACGGTGAGCAAGTAAATTTAACCGACTTCCAGGGACAGCGTGTTCTGGTCTATTTCTACCCGAAAGCCATGACGCCAGGCTGTACCGTACAAGCGTGCGGTCTACGCGATAACATGGACGAATTGAAAAACGCAGGTGTAGAAGTGCTGGGTATCAGTACCGATAAGCCTGAAAAGCTGTCTCGTTTTGCCGAAAAAGAGCTGCTCAACTTCACGTTGCTCTCCGACGAAGACCATCAGGTCTGCAGCGAGTTTGGTATCTGGGGTGAAAAAACCTTTATGGGCAAAACCTACGACGGTATCCACCGCATCAGTTTCCTGATCGATGCCGAAGGTAAGGTTGAACACGTGTTTGACGACTTCAAAACCAGCAATCACCACGACGTGGTATTGAACTGGGTGAAAGAGAACGCCTGATTCGGCTTGCCGCCCGGCGGCGCTACGCTTGCACGGGCCTACAGGATTTGTAGGCCGGGTAAGCGAAGCGCCACCCGGCGAAAAAATTACTCCTCAACCGCCGGCACATCCGGCCAGGCATGCACCACCGCTTTAATCAGCGTGGCCAGCGGGATGGCAAAGAACACGCCCCAGAATCCCCATAACCCGCCAAAAATCACCACCGACAGAATAATGACGATGGGGTGCAGGTTCACCGCTTCCGAGAACAGCACCGGCACCAGCAGGTTACCGTCCAGCCCCTGAATAATCAGATAGACGACAAAACAGCTCCAGAACTCGGTGCCCAGTCCAAACTGGAACAGCGCCACGCACACCACCGGAATGGTGACCACAAAGGCCCCGATGTAGGGGATCAGCACCGAGAAGCCCACCAGGACCGCCAGCAGTAGCGAATAGTTCAGGCCGAAGATAAAGAAGCCAATCCAGGTGGCGACCCCGACGACGATCATCTCCAGCACTTTGCCACGGATATAGTTGGTGATCTGCTGGTTCATCTCCTTCCACACCTGCCCTGCCAGGCCACGGTTACGCGGCAGCACGCGGCGCACCGCGTTCAGCATCTGCTCTTTGTCCTTGACCAGGAAGAAGACCATCAGCGGCACCAGCACCAGATAAACCGCCAGCGTCAGCAGACCCACCAGCGATGCGAGGGAGAATTTCACCACCGTGTCCCCCATGGTCATGATGCGGGTACGCATGTTTTCCGCCATCGCATCAATAATGCCCGCATCCATCAGGGCCGGATAACGGCGCGGCAGGGTAGCGGCAAAATCAGAGAGCTTGCTGAGCATGCCGGGCATGTCGCGAATCAGGTAGATCCCCTGCTGCCAGGCGATCGGCAGCACCACAAAGGACATCACCAGCAGGATACCGACAAAAAAGACCAGCACGATGATGCTGGCCCAGCGGCGGGAACAGCCGATATTTTCCAGCCGCACCGTCGGCCACTCCAGCAGATAGGCGAGCACAATCGCCACCAGCAGCGGGGCCAGCAGCCCGCTAAAGAAGAAAAGGATGCCAAAACCGGCAACCAGAATAACCAGCAAAGCAATGGCCTCGGGATCGCTAAAGCGTCGGCGGTACCACTGCATTAATAACTCGAGCATGCAACCCTTCCCTGAAGATGATGGCTGGACGTAAAGGGTGAATTGTATCGGAGAGTCAATGAAAAGACTTTCGCTTTTTCTTGCTCTGTCACAAAACGCAAAAGCCTGAAAAGAGGGATTTTCTTATCGCCCTGACGCGGCTACACTCGCAGAGCAGCCGCAGATGAACGATATGCGGGTTCTTCGGTCAAATTAGCACACTCACCAGACAGGACAGAGGTTATGTTCAGGCAGTTGAAAAAAACGTTGGTTGCGACGCTCATCGCTGCGCTGACCGCCGGCCAGATGATGCCCGCGTTCGCTGACTCTGCAGAATCATTGCCGGACATGGGCACCTCGGCAGGCAGCACGCTCTCCATTGGTCAGGAGATGCAAATGGGCGACTATTATGTGCGCCAGCTGCGCGGCAGTGCGCCGCTGATTAACGATCCGCTGCTGGTGCAGTACATCAATTCCCTGGGGATGCGTCTTGTCTCCCATGCAGATTCGGTGAAGACCCCTTTCCACTTCTTTTTAATCAATAACGATGAGATCAACGCCTTCGCCTTCTTCGGCGGCAATGTGGTGTTGCACTCGGCGTTATTCCGCTATGCCGATAACGAAAGCCAGCTTGCCTCGGTGATGGCGCACGAGATTTCTCACGTTACCCAGCGACATCTGGCGCGGGCAATGGAAGATCAGAAGCGCAGCGCCCCGCTGACCTGGGTGGGCGCACTGGGCTCCATTCTGCTGGCGATGGCCAGTCCGCAGGCGGGCATGGCGGCGCTGACCGGTACGCTGGCGGGCACGCGTCAGGGGATGATCAGCTTTACCCAACAAAATGAACAGGAAGCGGACCGCATCGGTATTCAGGTACTGCAACGCTCCGGGTTCGACCCGCAGGCGATGCCGAACTTCCTCGAAAAGTTACTCGACCGGGCGCGCTACTCTTCGCGTCCGCCGGAAATTCTGCTGACTCACCCCCTGCCGGAAAGCCGCCTCTCGGATGCCCGCAACCGCGCCAACCAGATGCGTCCGGTGGTGGTGCAGTCCTCGGAAGATTTCTATATGGCGAAGGTCAGAACCCTCGGCATGTACAATTCCGGGCGCAACCAGCTGACCAACGATCTGCTGGACGCGCTGGCCAAAGGCAACGTGCGTGAACAGCGTGCGGCCCAGTATGGCCGGGCGTTACAGGCGATGGAGGCCAGCAACTATGATGAGGCCCGAAAAAATCTGCAGCCGCTGCTGACCGCAGAGGCGAACAATGCCTGGTATCTCGATCTGGCCACCGACATCGATTTAGGCCAGAAAAAAGGCCAGGATGCGATCAACCGTCTGAAAGGTGCCCGGGAATTGCGCACCAATCCGGTGCTGCAACTCAACCTGGCGAATGCTTACTTACAAAGTGGACAGCCGCAGGAAGCCGCCCCCATTCTCAACCGCTACACCTTTAATAATAAAGATGATCCTAACGGCTGGGATCTGCTGGCCCAGGTAGAAGCCGCGCTTGGCCATCGCGATCAGGAGCTGGCGGCCCGCGCCGAAGGCTACGCCCTGGCCGGACGCCTGGACCAGGCCATCTCCCTGCTGAGCAGCGCCAGCTCGCAGGTGAAACTCGGTAGCCTGCAGCAGGCCCGTTACGATGCCCGCATCGATCAGCTGCGCCAGCTGCAGCAGCGCTACCGCCCGTATGAAAAGATGTAAAAGGAGAAGAGATGTCTGACGCGGTTACGATCTACCATAACCCTCGCTGCTCAAAGAGCCGCGAAACCCTGACCCTGCTGAAAACCAACGGCATTGAGCCGCAGGTGGTGCTTTATCTGGATACGCCGCCGGATGCGGACACCCTTCGCACGCTGTTAAGCCAGCTGGGAATGGCCAGCGCCAGAGAGTTAATGCGCCAGAAAGAGGAGCTTTACAAAGAATTGGGCCTGGCTGACAGCGCGCTCGGTGAAGACGCGTTAATTCAGGCGATGGTGGATAATCCGAAGCTGATCGAGCGCCCGATTGTGGTGGCAAACGGCAAAGCGCGTATTGGCCGTCCGCCTGAACAGGTGCTGGAGATTGTGAAGTAAGCGTGAAGTGGCCCGGTAGTCTGCCTGTGCCGGGCCTAAAGATTAAGAATATCTTTTACAAAGGGAATGGTGAGTTTCCGCTGGGCGGTGATGGATGCCCGATCCAGCTGATCGAGAGTCATAAACAGCGTGCGCATCTCGCGATCCAGCCGCTTTAACAGAAAGCGCCCCACGTCTTCCGGCAGTTCAAACCCCCGCAACCGCGCCCGCAGCTGCAAAGCCTGGAGTTTATCTTCATCGGAAAGCGGCTGTAACTTGTAGATTTGTCCCCAGTCGAGACGTGAAGCCAGATCGGCAAGCCCCAGATTCAGCTGGCGCGGTGGACGATCACCGGTGATCAGCAGCCGGGTTTTACCGGACTCCAGAATGCGGTTATAGAGATCAAAAATCGCCATTTCCCACAGCTCATCCCCTGCCACGCATTCGATATTGTCGATGCAGACCAACGACAGCTGTTCCATCCCATCGAGTACTTCCGGCACAAACCAGGTGCGCTTGTCCAGCGGCACATAGCCGACCGCATCCCCGCGCAGTGAGAGTTCGGCGCAGGCAGCATGGAGCAGATGGCTACGCCCCGCGCCCTCGCGTGACCAGATATAGATGTAACCGCTGTGCTCCTGGCGCAACACGTTTTGCAGTGCAGCCAGTAAAGAGGGGTTATCACCCGGCCAGAAACTCGCGAAAGTTTCGTCGTCGGGAAGATAGAGTGGCAAAGAGAGCTGTGCCGGTGCGTTCAGAAATACCTCAACCAGGTCTTACTCAGAATCGGCCCAGAGTTTAACACGGAACAAGCGGGGAGAGAACCGGGCGGATCGACCGCCCGGTTGGACGATCAATGAGAGATTTTTTCGCTCTCTTCGGCGTCCAGTACAACTTCTTCCGGACGCAGGACAGAGATCAGTTTGAAGATCAGCGCCAGGCCGATACCAACGATGGTCGCCAGCGCCATGCCTTTCAGCTCTGCTGCGCCAATATGAACTTTGGCGCCGCTGACGCCGATAATCAGGATCACCGAGGTCAGGATCAGGTTCTGCGCTTTGCTGTAATCGACTTTTGATTCGATCAGGACGCGGATACCGGAAGCACCAATCACCCCGTACAGCAGCAGCGAAACGCCGCCCATCACCGGCACCGGGATGATCTGGATGGCTGCCGCCAGTTTACCGACGCAGGAGAGCAGGATAGCGATAATCGCTGCGCCGCCGATAACCCAGGTACTGTAAACGCGGGTAATCGCCATCACGCCGATGTTCTCACCGTAGGTGGTGTTTGGCGTGGAGCCAAAGAAACCGGAGATAATGGTCGAGAAGCCGTTAGCAAACATCGAGCGGTGCAGACCCGGGTCACGAATCAGGTCGCGCTTGACGATGTTCGCGGTGACGACCAGATGGCCAACGTGCTCGGCAATCACCACCAGTGCCGCAGGCAGAATGGTGAAAATCGCAAACCACTCAAAGCGCGGGGTATAGAAGGTTGGCAGGGCAAACCAGTGGGCCTGCGCGATCGGGGTAGTATCGACAACGCCCATCGCGAAGGAGAGCGCATAGCCCGCCAGCACGCCAATCAGGATCGGGATAATCGCCATAAAGCCACGGAACAGCACGGAGCCAAAGACCGTCACGCCCAGCGTTACCAGCGAGATGATAATGGTTTTGGTATCCGGCGACTGACCGTCGGCAGGCAGCAGGCCTGCCATGTTCGCCGCAACACCGGCTAACTCAAGACCGATAACGGCAACGATTGCGCCCATTGCCGCAGGCGGGAACATCACATCCAGCCAGCCGGTACCCGCTTTCTTCACAATGAAGGCCACCAGGCAGAACAGCACGCCGCACATGATAAAACCGCCCAGCGCCACTTCGTAGCCTAACGGCAGCAGCAGCAGTACCGGGGAGATAAAGGCAAAGCTTGAGCCCAGATAGGCCGGGATTTTACCTTTACAGATGAAGAGGTACAGCAGCGTCCCGATACCGTTAAACAGCAGCACGGTGGCCGGGTTAATGTGGAACAGGATTGGCACCAGCACGGTTGCGCCAAACATCGCAAACAGGTGCTGCAAACTAAGCGGGATAGTCTGTAAAAGCGGCGGTCTTTCACTCACCCCGATAGCACGGCGCGTCATAATGTTTTCCTCTGAGTATTATTGGTTGTGTGTGTTTTATTCAAAAAAAAGCCGACTATCAAAGTCGGCTTCTTTATCGTTATGCGATTACTTAGTACCAAAAATCTTATCGCCGGCATCGCCGAGGCCCGGGATGATATACCCGTGCTCGTTCAGCCCCTGATCGACAGAGGCGGTGTACAGCTCAACGTCCGGGTGCGCTTTTTCCAGCGCGGCGATGCCTTCAGGCGCGGCAACCAGTACCAGCACCTTGATGCTGCTGCAGCCGGCATTTTTCAGCAGGTCGATAGTGGCGATCATCGAACCACCGGTCGCCAGCATCGGGTCAACGACCAGCGCCATACGCTCGTCGATGTTGGACACCAGCTTCTGGAAGTACGGTACTGGCTCCAGAGTTTCTTCGTTACGGTAGATACCGACCACGCTGATACGCGCGCTCGGAACGTGCTCCAGCACGCCTTCCATCATGCCCAGACCCGCACGCAGGATTGGCACAACGGTAATTTTTTTACCTTTGATCTGCTCAACCTGTACCGGGCCGTTCCAGCCTTCAATGGTGACAGTTTCAGTTTCCAGATCGGAGGTTGCTTCATAGGTCAGTAAGCTGCCAACTTCAGAGGCAAGTTCACGAAAGCGCTTAGTGCTGATGTCATGCTCACGCATCAGGCCCAGCTTGTGTTTAACGAGTGGGTGTTTCACTTCCACAATCTTCATTCTCTTTCTCCTTCGGGTGGCAGCCACAAAAAAAATCGCCGGATTATACCGCTTTTTTCGGACAGCGCCATACCCATCTTGCTTGACCGGGATCAACCAAAGTGAATAACAGACCGTTACAGATTATAAAACAGACAAATAAATCTGGAGGGGGAGCGGCGGATTTTGTGCCCGGCGGCGCTGCGCTTGCACGGGCCTACGATTTTGTAGGCCGGGTAAGGCGAAGCCGCCACCCGGCAATAAGAAATTAAAGCGACTCGCCGTTACTGGCGATCACCTTCTGATACCAGGCGAACGACTTTTTCTTGCTGCGATTCAGCGTACCGTTGCCTTCGTTATCTTTATCAACATAGATAAAGCCATAGCGTTTTTTCATTTCGCCGGTGCCGGCAGAGACCAGATCGATACAACCCCATGGGGTGTAGCCCATCAGATCCACGCCGTCTTCCACCACCGCTTTCTTCATCTCACGGATATGGGCGCTGAGGTAGTCAATGCGGTACTGGTCGTTCACCGTGCCGTCGCTCTCCTGCACGTCGATGGCGCCAAAACCGTTCTCAACAATAAACAGCGGCAGCTGATAGTGATCCCAGAACCAGTTCAGGGAGTAGCGCAGCCCAACGGGGTCAATCTGCCAGCCCCAGTCTGATTTCTGCACGTAGGGGTTGGAGACCAGGCTTTTGCTTTCGTCGTAATCCAGCTGCGGATTATCCGCCGTCGCTTTGGTGGCAAACGACATGTAGTAGCTGAAGCCGATGTAATCCACACAGCCCTGTTTCAGCGCCGCTTTATCCTCTTCGGTGATATCAAGATCAAAACCGCGACGGGCGAAGTAGTTCAGCAGGTGCTGCGGATAGGCGCCGCGGACGTGTACGTCGGTGAACCAGTAGCGGCGATGCATGGCGTTCATCGCCATCATCATGTCGTCCGGGGCGCAGGTCAGCGGGTAGATCGGGCACATGGCAATCATGCAGCCGATTCGCAGGGACGGATTAATATCACGCCCGGCTTTTACCGCCAGAGCACTGGCTACCAGCTCGTAGTGCGCCGCCTGGAACATCACCGGCTCGCGATCTTCGCCCGGCTGATATTTCAGGCCGGAGTTGGTGAACGGGGCGAAATCTTCGTGGAAGTTGGCCTGGTTGTTGATCTCGTTGAAGGTCATCCAGTACTTCACTTTGTGCTGATAACGCTTAAACACCACGCTGGCAAAGCGCACAAAGAAGTCGATCAGTTTGCGGTTACGCCAGCCGCCGTATTCGCTCACCAGGTGATAAGGCATTTCGAAATGCGAGAGGGTAATAACCGGCTCGATGCCGTGCTTCAGGCACTCGTCAAACAGATCGTCGTAAAACTGCAGGCCCGCTTCGTTGGGCTGCTGTTCATCGCCTTTGGGGAAAATCCGCGTCCAGGCTATCGAGGTACGGAAGCATTTAAAGCCCATTTCCGCGAACAGCTGGATATCTTCTTTGTACCGGTGATAGAAATCGATGGCTTCATGGTTGGGGTAATTTTTGCCCGGCAGCACGCCATCGGTGATTTCGCGCGGAACGCCGTGCGCGCCTGCGGTCATTACGTCTGCGACGCTCGGGCCCTTCCCGCCCTCCTGCCAGCCGCCTTCAAGTTGATGCGCCGCCACCGCGCCGCCCCACAGAAAACCCTCTTTGAATCCTGACATGCGATATCCCTCATTCAGCGTTAATTATCGGCAAAAAAGAGTACAGAAACCGGTTTCAGTGAAATGATGTGCATTCAGCGAAGGGGTTGCAAGAATAAGAATGTACCCGGTTTCATTTTCGTGAACGGGTTCAAGTTTGTGCGCCAGAGTGCGATTTTCTCTGGATTTTCAGAGGCGCTTTTTTCTGTTGCAGAATGGGCTCGCAAACGTTTGCCTGGACTGTTAGAATTGCGCCGATTTTTCTTACTATCGCAATGCAATCGCGTGGGGACTTGAGCCGTGACCAACAAAACTTCTCTCAGCTACAAAGATGCCGGTGTGGATATTGACGCAGGTAATGCGCTGGTTGACCGTATCAAAGGGGTAGTTAAAAAAACCCGCCGCCCGGAAGTCATGGGTGGGCTGGGAGGATTCGGCGCCCTGTGCGCGCTGCCGCAAAAATACCGTGAACCGGTTCTGGTCTCGGGCACCGACGGCGTGGGCACCAAGCTGCGTCTGGCAATGGATCTGAAACGCCACGACACCATCGGTGTTGACCTGGTCGCCATGTGCGTTAACGACCTGGTGGTTCAGGGCGCTGAGCCGCTGTTCTTCCTCGACTACTACGCGACCGGCAAGCTGGACGTTGACACCGCAGCCAGCGTGATCAGCGGTATCGCGGAAGGCTGCCTGCAGTCTGGCTGTGCGCTGGTCGGCGGTGAAACCGCTGAAATGCCGGGGATGTATCACGGCGAAGATTACGACGTCGCCGGCTTCTGCGTGGGCGTTGTCGAAAAATCAGAGATCATTGACGGCAGCAAAGTGACCGACGGCGACGTGCTGATTGCACTGGGTTCCAGCGGTCCGCACTCCAACGGTTATTCACTGGTGCGTAAAATTGTCGAAGTGAGCGGCTGTGACCCGCTGACGACCGAGCTGGAAGGCAAACCGCTGGCCGATCATCTGCTCGAACCGACCCGCATCTATGTGAAATCCATTCTGGAACTGATCGAGAACGTGGACGTTCACGCTATCGCCCACCTGACCGGCGGCGGCTTCTGGGAAAACATTCCGCGCGTGCTGCCGGACAACACCCAGGCCGTGATCGACGAGTCATCCTGGCAGTGGCCGGCGGTGTTCAACTGGCTGCAGGATGCCGGTAACGTCAGCGATCACGAAATGTATCGCACCTTCAATTGCGGCGTAGGGATGCTGATCGCCCTGCCGGCCAGCGAAGTGGACAATGCCCTGGCGCTGCTGCAGGCGAAAGGTGAAAACGCGTGGAAAATCGGTATCATCAAAGCGTCTGATTCCGAACAGCGTGTGGTCATTGAATGAAAAACATAGTGGTGCTCATTTCCGGTAACGGAAGTAATTTGCAGGCTATCATCGATGCCTGCAAACAGAAGAAAATCAACGGCACCCTCCGCGCAGTATTCAGTAACAAGGCCGACGCTTTCGGCCTTGAGCGTGCCCGCGAGGCGGGCATTGCCGCCCATGCGCTCAGCGCCTCCCAGTTTGCCAGCCGCGAGGCCTTTGACCGCGAGCTGGTGCAGGAGATCGACGCCTACGCCCCGGATGTGGTGGTGCTGGCGGGCTATATGCGGATCCTCAGCCCGGCGTTTGTGGCGCACTATGCCGGACGTCTGCTGAACATCCACCCTTCCCTGCTGCCAAAATATCCCGGCCTGAATACCCACCGTCAGGTGCTGGATAACGGCGACGAGGAGCACGGCACCTCGGTCCATTTCGTCACCGACGAACTGGACGGCGGCCCGGTGATCCTGCAGGCGAAAGTGCCGGTGTTTGCAGGCGACAGCGAAGATGACGTCACCGCCCGGGTTCAGGCCCAGGAGCATGCTATCTACCCGCTGGTGGTGAGCTGGTTTGTTGATGGCCGCCTGGAAATGCGCGACGGCGCCGCCTGGCTGGACGGCGCGCCGTTACCTCCGCAAGGACATGCGGCGGAAGAGTAGTTTTTTGCCCGGCGGCGCTACGCTTGCACGGGCCTACGGTACGTAGGTCGGGTAAGCGATAGCGCCACCCGACAGCCGTTGCACCATCGCTTCAACCCTCTATTATCCCTCAAGAATAAATTTAACTGTCATACTTTTCTGACACAGTTGGACATATAGTGGAAATGCTCGCCATAATAAAGGCGAGACGGATTTACCACGTCCTGTGATTGAACTGGAGTGTGAGTAGTAATGGGTCAGGAAAAGTTATACATCGAGAAAGAGCTAAGCTGGTTAGCATTCAACGAGCGCGTGCTTCAGGAAGCGGCGGATAAAAGTAACCCGCTGATTGAGCGCATGCGTTTTCTGGGGATTTACTCCAATAACCTGGACGAGTTCTATAAAGTTCGCTTTGCTGAACTGAAGCGTCGAATCATCATTAGCGAAGAGCAGGGTTTAAACTCGAATTCGCGTCATCTGCTGGGCAAGATCCAGTCCCGGGTCCTGAAAGCCGATCAGGAATTTGACAGCCTGTATAACGAACTGCTGCTGGAGATGGCGCGCAACCAAATCTTCCTGATCAACGAGCGACAGCTCTCGGTCAACCAGCAGAGCTGGCTGCGCCACTATTTCAAACAGTATCTGCGCCAGCACATCACCCCTATTCTGATTAACCGTGAAACCGATCTGGTGCAGTTCCTGAAGGACGACTACACCTATCTGGCGGTGGAGATTATCCGCGGCGACAGCATTCGCTATGCGCTGCTGGAGATCCCGTCCGACAAGGTGCCGCGCTTCGTCAACCTGCCGCCGGAAACGCCGCGCCGTCGCAAGCCGATGATCCTGCTGGATAACATCCTGCGCTACTGCCTGGACGACATCTTCAAGGGCTTCTTCGATTACGATGCCCTGAACGCCTATTCGATGAAGATGACCCGTGACGCCGAGTACGACCTGGTGCACGAGATGGAGGCCAGCCTGATGGAGCTGATGTCCTCCAGCCTTAAGCAGCGTCTGACCGCCGAGCCGGTGCGCTTTGTCTATCAGCGCGATATGCCGGACGCGATGGTCGAGATGCTGCGTGAAAAGCTGACCATCTCCCGCTACGACTCCATCGTGCCGGGCGGTCGCTATCACAACTTCAAAGACTTTATCGGCTTCCCGAACGTCGGCAAGGCCAACCTGGTGAACAAGCCGCTGCCGCGTCTGCGCCATATCTGGTTCGATAAGTTCCGCAACGGCTTCGACGCAATCCGCGAGCGCGACGTCCTGCTCTACTATCCGTACCACACCTTTGAGCACGTGCTGGAGCTGATGCGTCAGGCGTCGTTCGACCCTAACGTGCTGGCGATCAAAATCAACATCTACCGCGTGGCGAAAGACTCCCGCATTATCGATGCGATGATCCATGCCGCCCATAACGGCAAGAAAGTGACCGTGGTGGTAGAGCTGCAGGCGCGTTTCGACGAAGAGGCGAACATCCACTGGGCCCGCCGTCTGACCGAGGCGGGCGTACACGTGATCTTCTCGGCCCCGGGGCTGAAGATCCACGCCAAGCTGTTCCTCATCTCCCGTAAAGAGGGTGATGACGTGGTGCGTTATGCCCATATCGGCACCGGCAACTTCAACGAGAAGACCGCGCGAATTTACACCGACTACTCGCTGCTCACCGCCGATGCGCGCATCACCAACGAGGTGCGCCGGGTATTCAACTTCATTGAGAACCCGTACCGTCCGGTCAGCTTCGACTATCTGCTGGTGTCGCCGCAGAACTCCCGTCGCCTGCTGTATGACATGATCGACCGTGAGATCGCTAATGCGCAGAAAGGCCTGCCTTCCGGCATTACGCTGAAGCTCAACAACCTGGTCGATAAAGGGCTGGTGGATCGCCTGTATGCCGCCTCCGGCTCAGGCGTTCCGGTCAATCTGCTGATCCGCGGCATGTGCTCCCTGATCCCCGAACTGGAGGGTATCAGCGAAAATATTCGCGTCATCAGCATCGTTGACCGTTACCTCGAGCACGATCGCACCTATATTTTTGAGAACGGTGGCGATAAACAGGTCTACCTCTCTTCCGCCGACTGGATGACGCGCAACATCGACTATCGCATCGAGGTAGCGACGCCGCTGCTCGATCCGCGGCTTAAGCAACAAGTACTTGATATTATTGATTTACTGTTAAACGATACCGTAAAAGCACGCTATATCGATAAAGAACTGAGTAACCGCTATGTGCCGCGCGGCAATCGCCGTAAGGTGCGGTCACAGCTGGCGATTTACGACTATATCAAATCACTCGAGCAACCCGATTAACCTATGCCGATAAACGATAAGACCCCACGACCGCAGGAGTTTGCTGCGGTCGACCTTGGTTCTAACAGCTTCCACATGGTCATTGCCCGTGAGGTTGATGGCGCAATGCAGATCATCGGTCGACTGAAACAGCGCGTCCACCTGGCTGACGGCCTGGGCGCCGACAACATGCTCAGCGAAGAGGCGATGGAGCGCGGGCTGAACTGCCTGTCGCTGTTTGCCGAACGCCTGCAGGGCTTCACCCCGTCGAGCGTCTGCATTGTCGGAACCCACACCCTTCGCCAGGCGGCGAACGCCACGGACTTTTTAAAGCGCGCGGAGCAGGTGATCCCCTACCCTATCGAGATCATTTCGGGGAATGAAGAAGCCCGTCTGATCTTCATGGGTGTGGAACATACTCAGCCGGAAAAAGGCCGCAAGCTGGTGATCGATATCGGCGGTGGCTCTACCGAACTGGTGATTGGCGAAAACTTTGAGCCGCATCTGGTCGAAAGCCGCCGGATGGGCTGCGTCAGTTTCGCCCAGATCTACTTCCCGGGCGGAACAATCAGCCGGGAAAACTTCCAGCGTGCGCGCATGGCCGCGGTGCAGAAGCTGGAGTCGCTCGCCTGGCAGTACCGACTGCAGGGCTGGAACGTGGCGCTTGGCGCCTCGGGTACGATTAAAGCCGCACATGAAGTGCTGGTGGAGATGGGCGAAAAAGATGGCTTTATCACCCCGGAGCGTCTGTCGATGCTGATGGAAGAGGTGATCAAGCATAAGAGCTTTGAAGCTCTGAGCCTGCCTGGCCTGTCCGAAGAGCGCAAAGCGGTGTTTGTTCCGGGTCTGGCGATCCTGTGCGGCGTGTTCGATGCGCTGGCCATTCGCGAGCTGCGCCTGTCTGACGGTGCGCTGCGCGAAGGCGTGCTGTATGAGATGGAAGGCCGATTCCGCCACCAGGATATTCGCAGCCGTACCGCACAGAGCCTGGCGAATCAGTACAACATCGACCGCGAGCAGGCGAAGCGGGTCCTGGAAACCACTACCCATATGTATGAGCAGTGGGAAACCCAGAACCCCAAACTGGCGCATCCGCAGCTGGCGGCCCTGCTGAAGTGGGCGGCGATGCTGCACGAAGTCGGGCTGAACATCAATCACAGCGGGATGCACCGCCATTCGGCCTACATTCTGCAAAACAGCGATCTGCCAGGCTTTAATCAGGAGCAGCAGACCATGATGGCTTCGCTGGTACGCTATCATCGCAAAGCCGTTAAGCTGGACGAGTTGCCGCGCTTTACGCTGTTCAAGAAAAAACAGTTCCTGCCGCTGATCCAGCTGTTACGTCTGGGTGTGCTGCTCAACAACCAGCGTCAGGCGACAACCACACCGCCAACTCTGACGCTCACCACGGATGATAATCACTGGACGCTGAGCTTCCCGCACGACTGGTTTAGCCAGAATGCCCTGGTGCTACTGGATCTGGAAAGAGAGCAGCAGTACTGGAGCGCCGTCACCGGCTGGTGCCTGAAAATTGAGGAAGAGCACTCTCCAAACGTTGCCGCGTAATCTCCTCTTCAGGCGCTCTTCGTGAGCGCCTGAAGAGGCAGTAAAGCGTCCAGCGGTACGGGTTTACCGATTAAATAACCCTGGAAATAATCAATCCCCAGCGCCTCTGCGGCGCAACGAATCTCTTCGCTCTCGACATATTCCGCCACCACCAGCATTTTCTTCATCCGCGCCAGATGGCAAATCGAGGCCACTATCTGATAATCCAGGCTGTTACTGACGATATTACGAATAAAGCTGCCGTCGATCTTAAGGATGTCGGCATCCACGCTTTTTAAACGGGCGTAACTGGCATAGCCAGTGCCAAAATCATCAATGGCGACCCGGCATCCCATCTCCTGCAAATGGTTCATGGTCTGCATGGCCAGCCCGGCGTTGCCAAAACTGCTGCTCTCGGTGATCTCGAATATCAGCTGCCAGCTCTCAATAGCATAGGTTTGCAGCATGTGGCTCACCTCAAGCGGCAGCTGCGCACGGCAAACGGATGAGGGCGACAGGTTGATAGCAAACCGCTGTCCCGGCAGACTCTCCCGGTTGTCGGCCATAAACTGCAGCGTCTTCTCCAGCACCAGCAGATCAATACGCGAGGAGAGGCCAAACTCCTGCGCGACGGGCAGAAATTCATCGGGCGAAATCAGCTCGGCGCCATCGTTTTGTAGCCGGAGCAGTACCTCGTGATAGTCATCGCCACGGATCCCCTGCACGGGCTGCGCCAGCAGAGTAAATTCATCCTTTTCAAGCGCACGCTGCAGGCGGTTCATCATCGCGACTTTGTCTTTCAGGCCGCGTTGCAGATTGATGGCGCCCCGCTGCTGCAGGTTTTCCGGGTGATTGGTCGCCAGAGAGAGATCGGCGATGGTACTCAGCTCGCCCAGCAGCAGATAAAGATGCACTACCGGTGAGCGCACATAGCAATAGCTGACCCCCACCTGCGGCTGGAGCGGCATCCCGTCCCAGAGGAAGCGAAAGCGCTTGATATGCAAATCCAGCTCGTCAATCCGGGACTGATGCGACTCGGTATTCAGACGCAGCACCAGATCGTGCCCGGACAGCTGATACACGCACTCATCCGGCTGCAAATAGCCGTTAATCCACGCGGCCAGTTTCTGTTTGTACTGGATACGCAGCAAGACGCCGTAGTTACGCCCTAACACTTCCAGCTCCGGGATACGCAGGAAACAGAGCACCGACCAGGGTTTTTTCCCCAGGGCGCGGTTGAGCGCCCGCAGGTTGGGGATATGCACCACCGGATCGAGAAATGCCAGTCGTCTGGCGCGAATATTGATCGCCCGCTGACGCGTCGCCAGCATCGACATGTAAACCACCACGAAGGTAAAGACCAGATAGCTGGAGGAGGTGATGGTGAGCTGAATGTCATAGCCCTGCGCCCGGGGGATGTAGCTGTCAAAAAAGTGAATTGAGACAATCAGCACCGGGGTCCAGATCAGGGACATCAGCTTATAGCCGAAGCGCATCGATCCCCACAGCATCACCGGCATCAACAGCGACAGCGTGTAGTTAGTGCTGAAGATGGTGCTGTTTTCGGTGATGGGCCACAGAAGCAAAGCCAGCAATGCGCTGGTTGCTACCAGCCAGATAGCCACCTCCGACGCCGTCACTTTACGGTCGATCTGGCACCAAATCTGCGACAGCAGGCTTCGTAAATAGCGGGGATGGCGGAGGGTACGGATGATCAGGTAGCAGAACGGCACGCCCGTCAGGCACCCGACCAGTAATCCCTGATAGTTAATCAGCGAGCGGATCCCGGGGATGCTGATACCCGCCAGGTCAAAGCGTGTCTTATAGACGCCAAGATAGATGGCAAACTGGAACAGCAGCAGGAAAATCGTGGCTGGACAGAACATCTGCCAGAACATCCGTTGCGCCATTAACCGTGCGTCACCATAGGAGACTTTATTGCGGCGAGGGGCAAAAACCCGATATCCGCCCCAGCTGAGGGTTATCGGGATCAAAAAATGGCCAATCGCCACGGCGGTCTCGTAACCGCCCACCGAAGGGTAGTAGCGAACAAAGAGCGCAAGCACAATGCCCGGCACCGCCGCCATGCCGTAAAAGAGCATCAGCGATAATAAAAAAGCCAGCGGCATGTAATAGAGCACCACCATATTCCCCTGAACCTGGGTGTAGGTAGTGGCAAGGCGCGCGACGGGCAGCAGAACGACCGGCAAAATCAACGGCAGCGCCCACCAGCGGTCTTTATATTTTTTGTATAACGAGAAAATAGTCATAGATGCCATGGTTAACCCGCTCATCCAGGGGCAGTTCTGACAGGCATCCAACCTGACGACGTTGCCGTGCAGACGAAATAACGTTTGCACGAAAGGAGCAAAGATTTTAGTAAGCCATGGCGAGCAAGATTTGACTTAAATCAAACAGATTAATTCCAGAAAAGAATATTCACATTTTTTAACCCTACTTTTGTGCTAATTATCAATGGCGTAAATAAACTAATTATTATATATAACATCTGGCGGCTTAATCGTTGACAGAATTTTACATTCCGAATAATTGACCCCTGTTGCCCCGTATGCCTTAATGGCACATCGCCCGCAGGGTATTTTCAGGAAAACGACAGTGAGTCAGGCTACACGTATGCGAAAACGACATCGGTTTAACACTCGGATGACGCGTATCATACTCCTTATCAGCTTATTCTTTTTTGTGGGCCGCTTCGTTTACTCCTCCATTGGTGCCTGGTATCACCACCAGGAAAAAAAGCAGGCGCAACAATCCAGCCTCTCTGGCGAATACGTCGAACGTTCCTCCACAACAATTAATTAATCCTGTTGTTTTTATGGGCTAATTAAATTATTTCGCCGTTTGTAATAATCGAATAATTTCGCTGATGCCTTTACTCAGCACTTTATCCTGACGCATAACGATGGCCAGCTGACGCTGTAAAACCGGCGTAAGCGATCGCACGCATAACCCCTGCCTGTCTTCCGTACAATCCACCGCCATGCGGGGAATAATGCTGTACCCCAGCCCGACGCGAACCATACGTTTGATGGCTTCGATACTGCCCGACTGCATTACCGGCTCAACGTCCACACCGCTGGCCTGGAACCAGGCGTCGATCACCGCCCTGGTGCTGCTCCCGGCACCAAAGGCGATAAAGGGGTGGGCCTGTAGCGCAGTGGCGGTCAGCGTGGTAAACAGCCCCTGCTGATCCTCTGCGGCAATAAACACAAACTCTTCATCCAGCACCGGCGCGATCGCCAGCGCCGAGCCCGCAGCGGGTAAGGTCACCAGTCCCAGGTCGAGACGGTTCTCTTCTATGGCGC
The DNA here is from genome assembly GCF_006874705.1 of Leclercia adecarboxylata. Lineage (NCBI taxonomy): Bacteria > Pseudomonadati > Pseudomonadota > Gammaproteobacteria > Enterobacterales > Enterobacteriaceae > Leclercia > Leclercia adecarboxylata. The sequence continues at coordinate 578,708 of NZ_CP035382.1, forward strand.
GAACAATCTCCAGGGTATTGCCGGTGGTGACGCCGACCCGCAGCAGGGGGTGATCCTGACGCAGCTGCTGCAACAGCGGCGGCAAAAGATGGATACAGGCCGTAGCCCCCATCCCGACAGTGATCGTTCCGCTCACCTCATGGCTGAACGCGGCCACCGCCCGGATCGTCTCGTCTACCGCCTGCTCTATCCGCTCGCCGTGGGTCAACAACGCCAGCCCGGCCGGCGTGGCTTTGACGCCCCTTCCGGTACGCTCGATTAATCGCGCCTGCAGAAACTGCTCCAGCTGGCGGATCTGCAAACTTACTGCGGGCTGTGAAAGCCCAAGCACATCCGCTGCCGCAGAAAAACTGCCCCGCTGCACGACCAGTCGAAAGGTTGCCAGCTGTCCCAGATTCAGCGTCGTCATCACAAAGTTTCTCTTATAGAAGCCATAAACGCACCGGCCTGCCAGCATCCTGATGCGCGGGATATGCTCAGGATAACTGTCTGAAGGAATGAATGATAATGAAAAACCTGGCCATGCCCCGCGCGCTCCCCCTGACTACCGGCTGTAACCAGCTTATCAACTGGGGGATCTCCTTTTATATGCCGGGCACGTTCGCCCGGGCAATCACGGCGGACAGCGGCTGGTCTTCACCGGCGATCTATTCGGGCCTGACGCTGGCCATGCTGGTGATGGCCGCCCTCTCGCCGTTTGTCGCTAAGCTGCTGGCGCGGGCGGGTGGGCAACGGGTGGTGATGCTCGGATCGCTGCTGATTTCCGCCAGCTGCGTGGTGATGGCTTATGCCCAATCGCTTGTCGTCTGGTATGCCGCATGGATGGTGACCGGCATCGGCATGCGCCTGTCGCTGTACGACGCGCTGTTCGCGGCGCTGGTCAATCTCTACGGCCAGCAGGCGCGGGGAACCATTTCCCGCGTGACGCTGGCGGGCGGGCTGGCCTCGGTGGTGTTCTGGCCGCTGGGAGAGGCGTTGCTGACGATTATGACCTGGCGGAGCGCGCTGCTGGTTTATGCTCTGTTCGGCTTGCTGAGCGCCGCGTTAACCCTGTCATTACCCAATCAAACCCTCCCGCCAGTAAAGCAACCCAACCCGCCTGCCGGTGGACAGGATCGCCGCAACGGCTGGCTGTATGCCGCCTTTATTGCGCTGATCACCTTTGTCTCTAACGGCACCTCCACGCACCTGCCGGAATTTATCGCCAGCGTCGGCCTGCCGGTTACCATCGGCATGCTATGGGGGATTGGGCAGACCGGGGCGCGGTTCCTGGAGGTAGTTGCCGGGGCGAGACTCACCCCGCTGCGCCTGACGCTGCTCACCGCCCTTGCCATGCCGGTGTGCTTTATGCTCGGGCTGAGCAGTTCGCTCTTCCTCTGGTCTGCCGCCGGTTTTGTGCTGGGCTACGGGGCGATAAACGGGCTGGTGACCATTGTGAAAGCCACCCTGCCCTTGCAGCTGTTTGCCCCTGAAGAGTACGCCAGGCGCACCGGGGTACTGCTGATCCCGGCCCAGCTGATGGCGGCGGCCTCCCCGCTGGCTTATGCGTGGTTGAACCGGGCGTTCGGGACCCTCGGTGCGATGTGGCTGTCGTGGGGGCTGACGCTGGTGATTGCCGGGCTGGCGATGGCTATCGTGAAGGGTCAGGCTTCGCATCACAGTCAGGGCATCCCTGCCCTTAGCGACTAAAGTACGAATCCGCCGTCAATGGTCAGGCTTGAACCCGTCATATAGCCAGACGATTCACCAGCAAGCCATGCCGCCAGCGAGGCGATCTCATCCGGCTCGCCCATCCGCTGCAGCGGAATGCTACCGACGATCTGCTCCGCCATTCCGGCAGTCATATCGGTGGCGATAGGTCCTGGCTGAATGTTGTTAATGGTGATGCGGCGTGGCGCCAGGTCCAGCGCGAGGTTTTGCACCATCGAGGCGACTGCCGCTTTACTCATGGCATAAACGCTGCTGCCTGCATGCCCGGTACGCACCGCCGTATTGCTGCCGATGGTGATCACGCGCCCCCCTTCAGCCATCGGCTTAACCGCCGCCTGAATAGCAAGGAAGACGCCGCGCACGTTGACGGCCAGGGTAGCATCCAGATCGTCCAGCGAATATTGCTCAATAGTCCCGAGCCGAAGCACGCCCGCATTTACCACCGCGACATCCAGCCTGCCAAACTGCTGCAATGTTTTATCTACCGCCCTCTGGATAGCCTTCGCGTCTGCGCTGTCGGCTTCAATGGCTGTCGCCTGTCCGCCCTGTTGCTCAATCATTGAGACCAGCGCCTGCGCCCGGTCCGGGCGTGATACCCAGGTGACGGCAACCCGATAGCCGTCGTGCGCCAGTCGCGCCGCAATGGCCGCCCCGATACCGCGCGCGCCGCCGAAAACTAACGCTACTTTTTCGTAATTCATGATGGTCATTCTCCTGTTAGCTTCAGCACCCACCCGGGTGCCCAGGCAGACACCATGCCAGCAGAAACAGCCCCGCGCATGCGTGGAATGTATCGCACTGTATCCACGCCGCCCTGCTTACGCAGCCATACAAAAAAGCCACCCGCAGCAAACAGACCCGATACATAAAAATGGTTTTCTGTATCTGTCGCCATTGATGACCTGAAGAGGAGATACCCGAATGATGCGTCGACATTTACTGCTCACTCTGTTCGCGCTGACATCTGGCTGCACCTGGGCCGCACCGTTAAGCGGGCTCAGTGCCGCAGATGTTAACGGCCCGGCCGCCGTTGCACCGCTCGATCAGCCTCAGCCCCCGGCCAGGCTGATTGTGGATCCGCCGCTGGCGGGCCCGCTGAGTAAAGGCGCAGTCTTTATTCAATACCGCACCGAGAACATGCGCATTGAACCCGTATTCGGGCCCGAGGCGCTCAAAGTAACGCCGCGCATCGGCCATATCCACGTCATCGTGGATGACAATCCCTGGCACTGGGCCGATGCCAGCGGCGAGCCGGTCATTCTGGTGGGGCTGCCCGCAGGCCCTCACAAAGTGACTCTTATTCTCGCCGACCCAACCCATAAACCTGTTGACCGTAAAACCATCGAATTCACCGTGCCGCCGCATGCCGCGGTTACGCACTGAACGCAGCCACTCACTTATTTTTAAGGATTTAAACCATGAGAACATTACTGATTGCTGTACTGACCTTTACTGCTGCAATGGCCTCTTCCGCTTTCGCCGCCCAGGAAGTTAACCAGCCTCAGGGGCTGCAAAAAATTGGCACCGTTTCCGACAGCAGCGGCACAAGGTCGCTCGCGGATCTGGAGGCGAAACTGCAGGCCAAAGCCGCCGAAGCGGGAGCCAGCGCGTTTCGCATTACCTCCGCCGGGGGAAATAACACCCTGTCAGGCACTGCGGATATTTATCGTTGAGGCGTAACCATGAAAAAACTGTCTATCCATACCTTAGCGGCGGGTCTGCTGCTGGCCGCCGCCAGCGGCACGGCGCTGGCGAACAGTAAAACCGTGGTACTGGTGCACGGCGCTTTTGCCGACGGCAGCAGCTGGAACCGGGTGATCGACAAACTGCAACGCCAGCATACCGAGGTTATTGCCGTTCAGCTGCCGCTCACCTCGTTAAAAGAGGATGTCGCCGCGACTCAGCGCGCCATCGCCCGGACTCACGGGGATGTGGTGCTGGTGGGCCACTCCTGGGGCGGGACGGTGATTAGCGAAGCGGGCAACGATGCGCGGGTAAAATCGCTGGTTTACGTGGCGGCGTTTGCCCCGGACTCGGGCCAGTCAACGGCGGATCTGGCGGGGAGCTATCCCGCCCCGCCGGGCAGCGCAGGTATCGCCAAAACCGCAGACGGTTTTCTCTATTTGCCATCCAAATCGGTACGCCAGGATTTTGCACCAGATATTAAGGCAGGTGAGCAAAGCACGCTGACCGTCACTCAGGGCCCGATCCGCGCCGACGCCTTTGCGGAAAAGATCACCCATGCGGCCTGGCACGATAAGCCAAGCTGGTATGTGGTCAGCAAGAATGACCGGATGATCAACCCGGATCTTGAGCGTGCGATGGCGAAGGCGATTAATGCCAAAACAACGGAGGTAGCGGCAAGCCATGTGTCGATGGTGAGCCAGCCGGAGGAGATTGCCCGGGTGATTGAGCAAGCGGTGAAGTGAAACAGGCAATAAAAAGCCCGCAGGATGCGGGCTTGAATAGAGAACGATTAACGGGCGGGGATTATTCCCACTCAATCGTAGCCGGTGGCTTCCCGCTGATGTCATACACCACGCGAGAAATACCGTTAACTTCGTTGATGATGCGGTTAGACACGCGGCCTAAGAAGTCATACGGCAGGTGTGCCCAGTGGGCAGTCATAAAGTCGATGGTCTCAACCGCACGCAGGGAGACAACCCAGTCGTACTTACGGCCATCGCCCATTACGCCGACAGAGCGAACCGGCAGGAAGACGGTGAACGCCTGGCTCACTTTGTTGTACAGATCCGCTTTGTGCAGCTCTTCGATGAAGATCGCATCGGCACGACGCAGCAGATCGCAGTACTCTTTCTTCACTTCGCCCAGCACGCGTACGCCCAGACCCGGACCCGGGAACGGGTGACGGTAGAGCATATCGTACGGCAGACCCAGCTCCAGACCGATCTTACGCACTTCGTCTTTGAACAGCTCACGCAGCGGTTCAACGAGACCCATCTTCATCTCTTTCGGCAGGCCGCCCACGTTGTGGTGAGATTTGATGACGTGTGCTTTACCGGTGGCAGAAGCCGCGGACTCGATCACGTCAGGGTAGATGGTGCCCTGTGCCAGCCACTTCACGTCTTCCAGCTTCAGCGCTTCTTCATCGAAAACTTCTACGAAGACGCGGCCGATGATTTTACGTTTTGCTTCTGGATCGTTTTCGCCTTCCAGCGCGTCCAGGAAGCGCTTCTCGCCTTCCACGTGAACAATGTTCAGACCGAAGTGGTCACCGAACATGTCCATAACCTGCTGGGCTTCGTTCAGACGCAGCAGACCGTTGTCCACGAAGACACAGGTGAGGTTTTTGCCGATGGCACGGTGCAGCAGCATTGCGGTCACGGAGGAGTCCACGCCGCCGGACAGGCCGAGGATCACTTTGTCATCACCGACCTGCTGGCGAATACGCTCAACCGCATCGTCGATGATTTTTGCTGGCGTCCACAGGGCTTCACACTGGCAGATGTCGATGACAAAACGCTCCAGCATGCGCAGGCCCTGACGGGTGTGGGTCACTTCCGGGTGGAACTGCACGCCGTAGAAGCGTTTTTCTTCGTTAGCCATGATGGCGAACGGGCAGCTCTCGGTGCTGGCAACGGTCACGAAGTCGGATGGGATAGCGGTGACTTTGTCGCCATGGCTCATCCACACGTCGAGCAGCGCTTTGCCGTCGGCGGTCAGGGAGTCTTCGATACCGCGGATCAGGGCGCTGTCGGTCTGCACTTCAACCTGCGCGTAGCCGAATTCACGCTCGTTAGAACCTTCAACGTGACCACCCAGCTGCATCGCCATGGTCTGCATGCCGTAGCAGACGCCGAACACCGGCACGCCGGCTTCGAACACGTACTGCGGTGCACGCGGGCTGTTATCTTCGGTGGTGCTTTCCGGACCACCGGAAAGGATGATACCGCTTGGGTTGAACTCGCGAATCTGAGCTTCCGTAACATCCCACGCCCACAGTTCGCAGTAAACGCCCAGCTCACGCACGCGACGCGCCACCAGCTGAGTGTATTGAGAACCGAAATCGAGGATGAGAATGCGATGTTTATGAATATTTTCCGTCATTGACGCTAATTCCGAGGCAAGTGAAACAAAAACAGAGCGCCCGGCTCAAAGCCGGGCGCGGAAATTAATCAGGAGCCCATACGGTAGTTCGGAGACTCTTTGGTGATCGTCACGTCGTGAACGTGGCTTTCCTGGATACCTGCACCGCTGATACGCACGAATTCCGCTTTAGTACGCAGCAGGTCAATGGTACCACAGCCGGTCAGACCCATACAGGAGCGCAGGCCGCCCATCTGCTGGTGAATGATCTCTTTCAGGTAGCCTTTATAGGCCACGCGACCTTCGATACCTTCCGGCACCAGTTTGTCGGCAGCGTTATCGGTCTGGAAGTAACGGTCGGAGGAGCCTTTGGACATCGCGCCCAGAGAACCCATGCCGCGGTAAGATTTGTAAGAGCGGCCCTGGAACAGTTCGATTTCGCCCGGGGACTCTTCGGTACCGGCCAGCATGGAGCCAACCATTACCGCTGCCGCACCGGCCGCGATGGCTTTGGCGATGTCGCCGGAGAAGCGGATACCGCCGTCAGCGATAACCGGAATACCGGTACCTTCCAGCGCTTCTACCGCGTCGGATACCGCGGTGATCTGCGGAACACCCACGCCAGTGACGATACGGGTGGTACAGATGGAGCCTGGGCCAATGCCCACTTTCACCGCGCTGCAACCCGCTTCAGCCAGGGCACGAGCGCCTGCGCCGGTGGCCACGTTGCCACCAATAATTTGCAGATCAGGATATTTTGCACGGGTTTCGCGAATACGCTGCAGCACGCCTTCGGAGTGGCCGTGAGAGGAGTCGATCAGCAGCACGTCAACGCCGGCAGCAACCAGCGCATCAACGCGCTCTTCGTTGCCTGCGCCCGCGCCAACCGCAGCACCGACGCGCAGACGGCCATGCTCGTCTTTACAGGCGTTCGGTTTACGTTCTGCTTTCTGGAAGTCTTTAACGGTGATCATGCCGAGCAGGTGGAAGCTGTCGTCCACAACCAGCGCTTTTTCAACGCGTTTTTCGTGCATTTTTGCGAAGACCACGTCGCGGGACTCGCCTTCACGCACGGTAACCAGACGCTCTTTCGGGGTCATGTAGACGCTGACCGGCTGGTTCAGGTCGGTGACGAAACGCACGTCACGACCGGTGATGATACCCACCAGTTCGTTATCGGAGGTCACAACCGGGTAGCCTGCAAAGCCGTTACGCTCGGTCAGCGCTTTCACTTCGTGCAGGGTGGTGGTTGGCAGAACGCTCTGTGGATCGGTAACGATGCCAGATTCATGTTTCTTCACGCGGCGAACTTCTTCCGCCTGACGCTCGATAGACATGTTTTTATGAATAAAGCCAATGCCGCCTTCCTGAGCCAGGGCGATAGCCAGGCGCGCTTCAGTCACGGTGTCCATTGCCGCGGAGAGCATAGGAATGTTCAGGCGAATGGTTTTGGTCAACTGCGTGCTGAGGTCGGCAGTATTCGGCAGAACGGTGGAATGAGCGGGAACGAGGAGGACGTCGTCAAACGTCAGTGCTTCTTTAGCGATACGTAGCATGGGCAATATCTCTGACCTGGGTGGTTAAATATTGCCGTGGCATTATACAGAGCGTAACCGATTGCATCTACACTTTTTTATAAAAAATGCTTGCGATTGCCTCTTATCAGGTTACTATCGACTGAATAACTTGCTGATTTAGAATTTGATCCCGCTCACATGTTATCCTCTCAATCCCCCTCAATTTATACCGTTAGCCGCCTGAATCAGACGGTCCGTTTACTGCTTGAGCAGGAAATTGGCCAGGTGTGGATTAGCGGAGAGATCTCCAATTTCACCCAGCCGGCATCTGGTCACTGGTACTTCACCCTGAAGGACAATACCGCTCAGGTGCGCTGCGCGATGTTCCGCAACAGCAACCGTCGGGTGACCTTCCGGCCACAGCACGGGCAGCAGGTGCTGGTTCGCGCCAGTATCACCCTGTACGAACCGCGCGGTGATTATCAGATTATCGTTGAGAGCATGCAGCCAGCGGGTGAAGGGCTTCTCCAGCAGAAATATGAGCAGCTGAAAGCCACGCTTTCGGCGGAAGGGCTGTTCGATCAGCAATATAAACAGCCGCTCCCCTCCCCTGCCCACTGCGTAGGGGTGATTACCTCGAAAACCGGCGCCGCGCTGCATGACATTCTGCACGTCCTGAAACGCCGCGACCCTTCCCTGCCGGTCATTATCTACCCGACCGCAGTGCAGGGTGACGATGCGCCCGGGCAGATTGTCCGCGCCATTCAGCTTGCCAACGCCCGTCAGGAGTGTGATGTGCTGATCGTCGGGCGCGGAGGCGGTTCGCTGGAAGATCTCTGGAGCTTTAACGACGAACGCGTGGCGCGGGCAATTTTTGCCAGCCAGATCCCGGTGGTTAGCGCCGTCGGGCACGAAACCGACGTCACCATTGCGGATTTTGTCGCCGACCTGCGGGCGCCGACGCCGTCTGCCGCGGCAGAAGTGGTGAGCCGTAACCAGCTCGAGCTGCTGCGCCAGATGCAAAACGGCCAACAGCGCCTCGAGATGGCGATGGACTATTTCCTCGCCAACCGCACCCGTCGTTTTACCCAGCTGCATCATCGCCTGCAGCAGCAGCACCCGCAGCTGCGTCTGGCCCGTCAGCAAACCGTACTGGAACGTCTGCGCCAGCGGATGAACCTCGCGGTGGACAGTCAGCTTAAACGGGCGGTGCAGCGCCAGCAGCGCACTACTCAGCGCCTGAACCAGCACAACCCGCAGCCGCGCATCTGGCGCGCGCAAACGCGTATTCAGCAGCTGGAGTATCGCCTCGCGGAAAACCTGCGCGCGCAACTGAGCAGCACCCGCGAGCGCTTCGGTAAGGCGGTCACCCATCTGGAAGCCGTCAGTCCGCTCTCGACGCTGGCTCGCGGTTACAGCGTGACCACCGCGAACGATGGCAAAGTGCTGAAGCAGACCAAACAGGTCAAAGCCGGGGATGTGCTCACCACCCGGTTGTCAGACGGCTGGGTGGAAAGCGAAGTGAAAGGCGTGACGCCAGTGAAGAAAACGCGCGCCCGCAAAAAAGCGTGATCATGGTTTGCCGTCAGGCGTGACGGCAAGCAGCCCCCAGGACAGCCCGGAAAAAATGACCAGCGCTACCGCTGCGCCTGCCATTCCCAGTAACAGGCCAAACGCTACGGAGCCGACAACCTGTCCGGCTGCCAGCATCAGAAAAGCCATACTGACACCCACAGCAGGTGACGGATGGGTGATAACCGCGCCCTGCACCAGCAGTACGCCGGACAAAATCACGTATCCCGCCCCGCTCATCGCCACCACCGGGACCAGCCACCAGGCAAACCCTTCTGTTAGCGCAAGGGCCAGCAGCGAGGCGGCCATGAAAATCTGCGAAACTCGATAAACGCCGCGCATCCCGATACGTTTTGCCGCACTTCCGGTAAACACGGCGACGATCCCTGCCCCGCCGCTCACCAGCCACAGAACCCGCGTCACGGCGCTATCAAGCCCGGTATGGCTCGTTAGCAACACCGGGCCAAAACTCCACCAGGCGGCGCTGGCAATGCCGCTCACGAAAGTAATCATTAACAGACGGCACATACCCGTCTTGCGAAGCAAATCGCGCCAGGAGGGTGTTCGTTCACGCTTGCGCGTAGCCCGACCCGGCAGATAACGCCACGCTGCCAGCAGGCAGAGCAGTGCCAGGAGGGCAAAGACGATACAGGCCGCACGCCAGCCGCCCGGCATAAAAAACAGAACCGGCACCGAGAGGATAATCCCGGCGCTTGTTCCGGCATTAATGACGGTATTCACCAGGGTCTGGCGATCTGGCGCAATGGTGTCATCTACGGCTCCGGCAAGCGCGGGTGAGGCCAGCCCCGAACTTAATCCGGCAATAAATAATCCTGTCGCAAGGGTGAGCGGCAGCGACGAGAATGCCAGAATAAACAGCCCGCTTGCTGCCGTGACGGCTGCCAGCAAAGCCGGTACGCGGGAGCCGAAACGGTAAGTGAGGAAAGAGGCAAAGAGGACTGACAGGCAATAAGCCGCATAGCTACAGGCTGCAATCCCCCCGGCAACCTGGGGCGAGAAAGGGATGGCCTGACGAATATCGGGCAACATCAGCCCCCAGGAAAATCTCGCCATGCCGTAAGTCACCGCGATTAATGAGAACCCGGTTATACCCAGTGCAATCGGTCTGTTCATTACGCCCCTCTTTTTACCCGCAGTAAAAACCTAAACGCTGAGCAGGCGTTGTGCCAGTTTTTACCGGTACGAATACTCTGACTTCTCCCCGCTCCCGGCTTCATCATTTACACTCAAAGTGTTTCTTTTTTCGGCATTGCCATAACAGGAGAGACGCATGACCCGAACCTTTAGCGTGATCCCGCCCTATATTCTTCGTCGTATTATTGAGAGTGGCTCTGAGCCGCAGCAGCGTTGCGCCCGCCAGACGCTGACGCATGTACAAACGCTGATGGCACATATGCCAGGTAAACCCGCTGCGCCGCACGTTAATAAAGCCGGGCAGCTGGAGCGTGATATTTATGATGCAAAACAGACCCAGGAACTGCCGGGCACCCAGGTGCGTTATGAGGGACAGGCGTCAAACAGGGATATTGCTGTTGATGAAGCCTATGATTATTTAGGTATCACCCATGATTTTTTCTGGAAAAATTATCATCGCGACTCGCTGGATAATAAAGGGCTGATACTGACGGGCACCGTTCATTATGGGCGGGAATATCAGAACGCTTTCTGGAATGGTCAGCAGATGGTATTTGGCGATGGTGATGGCGAGATATTTAACCGCTTCACTATTGCCATCGACGTTGTGGCACATGAACTTAGCCATGGGGTGACCGAAACCGAAGCCGGGCTTATCTACTTTGAACAATCGGGTGCGCTGAATGAGTCTTTATCTGACGTTTTCGGCTCGCTGGTGAAACAGTATCACCTGAAGCAAACGGCCGATAAAGCCGACTGGCTGATTGGTGAAGGGCTGCTGGCTAAGGGGATTAATGGCAAAGGGCTGCGATCGATGTCAGAACCCGGAACCGCCTATGACGATCCCCTGCTCGGCAAAGATCCGCAGCCCGGGCATATGAAAGACTTTATCAAAACGCGCGAAGATAACGGCGGCGTGCATCTTAATTCGGGTATTCCTAATCGCGCGTTTTATCTTGCCGCGACGGCCATTGGTGGCCATGCCTGGGAGAAAGCCGGTTATGCCTGGTATGACACGGTTTGCGATCGACAGCTGGCGCAAGATGCAGATTTTGACGCCTTTGCGAAACTGACGGTGGCGCACGGTGAAAAGCGATCGGGTGGCGACGTCGCAGCAGCCATTGAGCAAGCCTGGAAACAGGTGGGAGTGTTGTAAATGCAGGTTCCGGAACTGACGGATGACGCGGTGGTCGAGCTGGCGCGTGAAGGCGGCGTGGCCTATATTCCCCATCTCAGCGGATTGCGGCGAATTGCGCTCTCGACGCTTAACAGCGCCCAGCGCCAGCGCGTGGTAAATATACTGGAGCAGGCTATTCCGCGGGGAGAGCCGCCCGGCCAGCGCTCGTCACCCGGCGGCGGCGACCAGCGCTATTTTCGCATCCAGATAATCTGGACCCGGCACAATCAGGCGCAATACACCGACATCATTGTGCTGGTTCCCGAGCAGGAAGCGCCAGAGTCGTTGGTCGAGCTCTGGCAAAAAGGCGAAGGCTGCGTATGCGATTAAGCGTCAGTCCTGACGAACTCCACGCGCTTCTTCGAGATCAGACCGTGGCCGTTCTGGCAGAAATAGTCCACCGCACCGCAGGCTTTTAACACCTGAAGTGGCTGATGGCATTCCGGGCAGCGCGCTTCCAGGGCGATATCTTTGTGGCAATTCTCGCAGTGCGCCACACCGTTTTGCGGTTCAATCTCCGCATGGCAATCCGGGCAGGTAATCGACATGATGACTCCTTCAAAGGACATTCAGTTCTGCCCTGATATTAACACGATGCGTTTAGTGGGGGCCACGTAGCTGTTGCTGTAACGTCAGCAGGATCTCCACCTCTTCCAGCCTGCGCTGCGTCGTGCGGCTCACCTCGTCCGGATCGCGTGTAAACAGGCTTTGCTCCCCCAGAATATGCTCCGCCAGACAGCGTTCGTAGATCGTGCCGCCAAAACGCCAGGACTGAATTTTATCGCCATCGATCAGGTCAAGCACATCCTCTGCCCCACGCCGGTCGTGGCTGATGACGCGACCGTCCCGCAGATGCAGCCGCAGCCCTTTTTGCCCCCCGGACGGCCCGGCATATTTGTTGAGCCAGATATTCACCGGCACACCGCCGATCTGCCCCTGAAGATGCGCCTCGCCTTCCGCCGTGGTCAGATCGCCTTTGGCGATATCGCGCCCCAGACGGTCTTTAGCCGTTACAACCTGCAAGGCAATATCGCCATTGCCTCCCAGGTAGCGCACCGTTTCGCGCATCATCGCCAGCACGTGCGTGCCGATATCCAGGATCACCCCGTCAGGATGACGCAGCGTTCGGGTATCGGGTTCCCCGGTGGCAAAGTTGAGCGCGATGGGCTCCCCCGCCGCGTTAAACCCGCTCGGCTCCTGTAAAAAGCCCTCAATGCGGACGATATCCGAAAAGGCCTCGAACAACCCCAGCGACACCAGGTTAATGCGTGCCATCCAGTGATCGAGCGCCAGCACCCGGGCGGCCGCCTCCGGTTTCGCCAGCAGCGTTTTCAGCCTGGCGATTTGGGCAAGGGTGGCGACAATCGGCTTTTCAACCACAATGCGCGGGATGGAGGACGCCAGCGCCAGCTCAAGCACCTCAAGGTGCTGCAGCGATGCGGTGGTGATAAACAGCGTATCGAGGGGTTGGGCGAGGAGATCGGCAAGCGTTGAGCAGCGGGTGATTCCATCCAGTGTTCTTGTCGCCTGGATATCAAAGCCCAGACAGCGGAGAGAAGCGCCGAAGGTGTTTTGTAGTGCGGGTAAGTAGGCGGTTTCAACCACCGCGCCAAGTCCAACAAACCCAATCTGCATATATCACCTCTGTTTTGGCAAGGCCGGAGCGTAACGCACGCTCCGGCCAGCTCAGGCTGATATCAGGCGTTGGTTACCGGTTTCGGCTCGTTTTTCGTCTGCGTATTTTCCAGCATACGACGCACCGGAACAATGAGCACCGTCAGAACGGCGGCACAAATCAGCAGCGCGATGGAGCAGCGTGCGAAGAGATCCGGCAGCATATCCAGCTGATCGGCCTTCACATGACCGCCAATCAGACCCGCCGCCAGGTTGCCGAGGGCACTGGCGCAGAACCACAGGCCCATCATCTGGCCGCGCATTCTTTCCGGGGCCAGCAGCGTCATGGTCGCCAGACCAATCGGGCTCAGGCACAGTTCGCCGAGGGTCAGCATCAGGATACTGCCCACCAGCCAGAACGGCGACACGCCCGCCCCGCCGTTACTCAGGACATTCTGCGCCGCCAGCATCATCAGGCCAAAGCCCCCTGCCGCACACAGAATGCCGATCACGAACTTGGTGATGCTGCTCGGGCGAATGTTGTTGCTCGCCAGCTTCGGCCAGGCCCAGCTAAAGACCGGTGCCAGCAGGATAATAAACAGGGCGTTAATTGACTGGAACCATACCGCCGGGATTTCAAAATCACCGATCATGCGGTTGGTGTAATCGTTGGCAAACAGGTTGAACGAGGTTGGCTTTTGTTCAAATGCAGACCAGAAGAAGGCCGCAGACACCAGCAGGATAAAGCAGACCAGCAGTCTGGCGCGCTCTTTGCGGTTCAGGCCGGCAAACATAAACAGCCAGATGAAGTAGAGCGCCACCGAGGCGGCAATCACGTATACCAGCACGCTGGCCACCGCGACCGGGTTAATGACAATCACGCCCTGCGCGATCAGGGTAACGATAATGGCGATACCCGCCGCCAGCGTCAGTAACCAGCCGCCGACGCCGTTTTTCTTCGCGACCGGGCTGTTCCAGGTTGAATCCAGCCCCACTTCGCTGTCATAGCGCTTCATCGACGGCACGGCAAACAGGCGGAAGATGACCAGCGCCACCAGCATCCCGATACCGCCGATACCAAAGCCCCAGTGCCAGCCGTGGGATTTAATCAGCCAGCCGGAGATCAGCGGCGCGATAAAGGACCCCATGTTGATGCCCATATAGAACAGCGAGAAGCCGCCGTCGCGACGTGCATCGCCTTTCTTATACAGCGTGCCCACCATCACCGAGATACAGGTTTTGAACAGGCCCGAGCCCAGGACGATAAACATCAGACCGATAAAGAACAGGTTGTTACCCATCACCGCCGACAGCGCAATTGACAGGTGGCCCAGTGCAATCAGAATCGAACCGTACCAGACCGCTTTCTGCTGGCCGAGCCAGTTATCCGCCAGCCAGCCACCAGGCAGCGCCGCCAGATACATAGTTCCGGCGAAGATACCAACAATAGCGGAGGCATTTTCACGCGCCAGCCCCATGCCGCCGTCATACACCGTGGCCGCCATAAACAGGATCAGGAGTGGACGAATACCGTAAAACGAGAAGCGCTCCCACATCTCCGTGAAGAACAGCGCGCCGAGTGGATAAGGATGGCCGAAGAAAGTTCGGCTTTCGTTTTTATTAACAGAGGATTGCATAATTCTCCCGAGATGATGTGTTGTCTTACTTGTAAACACCGGAAGCCCGCCGCCCGGTTAGCAATCGGGCGGCTTTTTTACATCCAGCGAAATGTTATTTAACCATTTGATAACCTGAGGCAACTTTTGTCCAGCCCCCACCCCACCACCAAAAGATGAAAGTTCGACAATCGTCTTATTTCTTAGATTTTATGTTGGATAAACATGAATAGTGATTGACATCACATCAATAATTATTCGTTCCTTTCAGGCATAAAAAAACCCGCGACAGGCGCGGGTTTTTCGGCAGAGCAGCAAGGATTATTTGCTTTTCTTGATGTGTTTAATCAAACGCTTACGCTTACGCATCTGGTTTGGCGTCAGGGTGTTACGTTTGTTGGCAAACGGGTTATCCCCTTCCTTGAACTGGATACGGATCGGCGTACCCATCACTTCCAGCGATTTACGGAAGTAGTTCATCAGGTAGCGTTTGTAAGAATCCGGCAGATCCTTCACCTGGTTACCGTGGATAACCACGATAGGCGGGTTGTAACCGCCGGCGTGGGCATATTTCAGCTTCACGCGACGACCGCGCACCAGCGGTGGCTGATGGTCTTCTGCCGCCATGGTCATGATACGGGTCAGCATTGCGGTACCGACACGACGCGTTGAGCAGTCGTAGGCTTCACGCACGGATTCGAACAGGTTGCCGACGCCGCTGCCGTGCAGGGCAGAGATAAAGTGGACGCGGGCAAAGTCGATGAAGCCCAGACGGAAGTCCAGCATCTCTTTGACCTGCTCACGCACTTCGTTGCTCAGGCCGTCCCACTTGTTGACGACGATAACCAGCGAGCGACCGCTGTTAAGGATAAAGCCGAGCAGGGAGAGATCCTGATCGGAGATGCCTTCGCGGGCATCAATAACCAGCATCACCACGTTGGCGTCTTCAATCGCCTGCAGGGTTTTGATGACCGAGAATTTCTCGACCACATCAGTGATTTTCCCGCGCTTACGCACGCCCGCGGTGTCGATCAGAACGTATTCACGCTCGTCACGCTCCATCGGGATGTAGATGCTGTCGCGGGTGGTGCCCGGCATGTCATACACCACCACGCGGTCTTCACCGAGGATGCGGTTAGTAAGCGTTGACTTACCGACGTTCGGACGACCGACAATGGCCAGCTTGATCGGCAGATCCTGCGGGTTAAAGTCGTCTTCCGGCTCCTCTTCACCCTCTTCGCCTTCTTCAAACTGCGCCCAGTACTCGGCGTCTTCGTCGACCTCTTCCGGCGGGTTGATCTCGTCAACGTACGGCAGCAGCGCGGTTTCCAGCAGGCTGGTCACGCCACGACCGTGAGAGGCGGCGATCGGGTAGATATCGCCCAGACCTAATGACCAGAAATCGGCCATCGCCTGATCGGGATCGATACCGTCCGTTTTGTTCGCCACCAGGAAGGTGGATTTTTCACGTGAGCGCAGGTGCTTAGCGATGGCAACGTCGGCAGGCATCAGGCCCGCGCGCGCATCAACCATAAACAGCACGATGTCCGCTTCTTCAATCGCCAGCAGAGATTGTTCCGCCATGCGAGTTTCAACGCCGTCTTCTGTCCCGTCGATACCACCGGTATCGATACAGATAAACTCACGACCTTCCACTTCTGCACGACCGTACTTACGGTCACGCGTGAGCCCCGGGAAATCCGCAACCAGCGCATCACGGGTGCGTGTTAAACGGTTAAAAAGAGTGGATTTTCCAACGTTCGGGCGCCCGACAAGCGCGACCACAGGTACCATGTTTAAAGCCTCATAAAATTCGATATCACGTCGCGTTTGCGGCGTTTTTTAAAAAATCAAAACGGCCCCTGAAGCAACAGGAGCCGTTGAGTATACTACAACCGCGGTGATTAACGCGTGATCGCGTACAGCGTACCGTCTTTTGCCTGGATCAGCAGTTTGCCGTCAGCCACCACCGGCTCGGTCAGAAAACCGGAACCGTCGACTTTCTCCTGGGCGACAAAACGACCGTTGCTCGGGTCAATCCAGTGCATATAGCCTTCGCTATCACCTACCACCAGGCTGCCGTTATACAGCGCCGGTGCGGTCAGCAGACGGTGCAGCAGATCGCTCTGCGTCCACAGCGTCACGCCACCCTCGGTGCTCAGCGCCAGCAGGCGATCGTTCTGATCGACCAGGTAGATGCGGTTGCCGTCCACCACGAAATCATTCACGGAGCCCAGCTCGCGTTTCCACATCACCTGGCCGCTACGCAGATCCATCGCAGTCAGGTTGCCGTTATAGGCCAGAGCGTAAACCACGCCATTGACGATGACCGGCGTGGTGTCCACATCGCTCAGGCGGTCGATTTCGGTCGGACCGGTTGCCTGAGAGATACGCTGCTGCCAAATCATCTGGCCCTGCTGCATCAATACGGCACTAACGCGACCATTATCACCGCCGACAATAGCCGCGCCAAAGGCAGTGGCTGGCGCAGATTCACCGCGCAGGGAGAGCGCCGGCATATCGAGGTTAACCGTCCACTTCACCGCACCGTCAGCTTCATTCAGCGCCTGCAGCTGACCGTTGGCGGTATGCACCAGCACCATGCCGTCGCTGACCACCGGACGGGAGAGCGCTTCGCCCGCGACACGGGTCTGCCATGCGATGGAGCCGTCGCTGGCGTTAAGGGCGTAGACCTGGGCCTTCTCGCTGCCGATATAGACATGACCACCGGCAACCGTCACACCGCCTGACAGCAGAGCCGGCGTGCGTGACAGCCAGCCGCTTTTTTCTGCCAGATTAATCGACCACACCTCTTTGCCATCATCGGCGTTTACGGCTTTGACGATGCCTTTGCGGTCAGCCGCATAGACAACGCCGTCCGCAGAAGCCGGATGCAGGTTGGAGTAGAAGTCGCCAATACCGTCACCGACGGAAGTGCTCCATGCGGTAGACGGCGCAAACTGGTTTTCAACCGTTGGCAGTGGAGACATGGTGACAACATCTTCTTCGCCGCTGAACAGTGAACAGCCGCTCAATAACGTAACGGAAAGCAGTCCTGGCAGAAGTAATTTACGCAATTGCATCGGGTCCCTCTCAGACGGACAAATTATTTATTTTCATCTGCATCATTTCGCTCAGCGCTGGCGAGGCGTTGCTTTTCACGCCCGCTTCCCATGCGCTGCGCGCGCCTTGTTTGTCACCTTTACTCAGCAGTGCTTCACCACGCAGGTCAGCAACAATCGAGGCAAAACCTTCACCCTTAACAGAGTCGAGGGTTTTCAGCGCTTCGTCTGTTTTCTTCTGCTGCACCTGAATACGGGCAAGACGCAGATTGATGAGCGCTTTCAGGTTATCGTTGCCTGCGGCTGCCAGACCCTGCTGCAGCTGAGCTGCCGCTTTGTCCAGCTCGCCTTTATCAACGAACTGCTGAGCCACTTCCAATGACGCCAGCGCGCCATAGGTATTTTTATTGTCGGCGGCAAATTTCTCTGCTGCCGCCAGGGTTTCCGGCCGATCGGCCTGAATGGCGCTCACGGTATTTTCATACTGTAAGGAGGAGCCACGCGCGGAATCGACCTGATGATTGTTCCAGTAACGCCAGCCCACCAGGGCACCAACACCTAAAATGACCCCAACAGCCAGCGCTTTGCCGTTTTCAGCAAAGAAGCGTTTAATCGCATCAACCTGGTCGTTTTCGTTCTCGTACATTTCCACGCAGTCCTTCTCCTTAGCCCAGTAGAGTGCGCAAGTGCGCCGCAACGCCGTCCTGCGTTACCGTTGTTTGCTCACCAGAGCGCAGATCCTTCACCACCACTTCGCCGTTAGCCACTTCTGACTCGCCAAGTACCAGTGCAATACGCGCGCCCCACTTATCGGCACGGGCGAACTGTTTCTTAAAGTTGCCGCCGCCGTGGTTGGTCATCAGCTTAGCCGCTGGCAGCGCATCGCGCACGCGTTCGGCAAGCTGCATTGCCGCAGACTGCGTTTCCGCGCCTGAGGCCACCAGGTATATATCGACAACAGGATCGGCTTTAAATTCCGGATTAACTGCCTGAACTAACAAAACAAGTCGCTCAAGACCCATGGCGAAGCCTACTGCCGGTGCAGGACGACCACCTAACTGCTCCACCAGACCGTCGTAACGACCGCCCGCACAGACCGTTCCCTGTGAACCGAGGCTGGTGGTAACCCACTCAAACACGGTACGGTTGTAGTAGTCCAGACCGCGTACCAGGCGCTGGTTAACGGTGTAAGCAATACCGGCAGCTTCCAGCAGTTTGCACAGACCGGCAAAGTGTTCGCGGGAATCTTCGTCCAGATAATCGCCCAGGGCAGGCGCGTCGTTCAGCAGGGCCTGCACGTCCGGGTTTTTGGAATCCAGCACGCGCAGCGGGTTGCTGTACATACGACGCTTGCAGTCTTCGTCCAGCTTCTCTTTATGCTGCTCGAGGAAGGCCACCAGCGCATCGCGGTAGTTTGCACGCGCTTCAAGAGAACCGATGGAGTTCAGCTCCAGGGAGACGTGATCGGCAATACCCAGCGCGCGCCACCAGCGGGCGGTGAGCATAATCAGCTCCGCATCGATATCCGGGCCCTGCAGACCAAAGGCTTCGACACCCAGCTGGTTAAACTGACGGTAGCGACCTTTCTGAGGACGTTCGTGACGGAACATTGGGCCGATATACCACAGGCGCTGCTCCTGATTGTACAGGAGACCATGCTCGATGCCGGCGCGTACACATCCCGCCGTACCTTCCGGACGTAAGGTCAGGCTGTCGCCGTTACGATCCTCAAAGGTGTACATCTCTTTTTCAACCACATCGGTGACTTCACCGATAGCGCGTTTGAATAACGGGGTCTGCTCTACAATCGGCAAACGGATTTCACTGTAACCGTAGCTGCCGAGCACCTGCTTGAGGGTGCCTTCAATGCGCTGCCAGATGGCGGTCTCGGCAGGCAGATAATCGTTCATGCCGCGAATGGCTTGAATGTTCTTTGCCACGTTTGTTCTCTTTCTATAGACAAAAATGAACCCTGGGGTTCATAACCGAAGGGTTCAATCATACACAGGAAGCGAACCGCTTCCCATCTCGTTATTTTTCTACCTGTAGCACGCTAATGCGCTGCGCTTCATCCAGCATGGTGGCTTTGGCGCGGATGCGGGCTTCAAGCTGATCGATCATGTCGTTATTATCCAGACGATCTTTGCGGACGCCATCTTCATAGAGACCACTTTTCTTGTTACCACCCGTAACGCCCAACGTCGACACCAGCGCCTCACCCGGACCGTTCACCACACAACCGATAATCGAAACGTCCATCGGGGTGATGATATCTTCCAGACGCTGCTCGAGCGCATTCACCGTACCGATGACGTCGAACTCCTGACGCGAACAGGTCGGACAGGCGATAAAGTTGATGCCGCGGGAACGAATACGCAGTGACTTCAGGATATCGAAACCGACTTTGATCTCTTCCACCGGATCGGCGGCCAGCGAGACACGCAGAGTGTCGCCAATGCCTTCGTTCAGCAGCAGACCAAGGCCAATCGCTGATTTTACCGCACCGCTGCGCGCGCCGCCGGCTTCGGTGATCCCGAGGTGCAGCGGCTGATCGATCTGCTTCGCCAGCAGACGATAGGATTCAACGGCGAGGAAAACGTCCGAGGCTTTCACGCTGACTTTGAACTGATCGAAGTTCAGACGATCGAGATGGTCCACATGACGCATGGCCGATTCGAGCAGCGCCTGCGGGGTCGGTTCACCGTATTTTTCCTGCAGATCTTTTTCCAGCGAACCGGCATTCACGCCGATACGGATGGGGATGTTTTTGTCGCGGGCGCAATCAACGACCGCGCGGATGCGCTCTTCGCTACCGATGTTGCCAGGGTTGATACGCAGGCAATCGACGCCGTATTCCGCTACTTTCAGCGCGATACGGTAATCGAAGTGAATATCGGCAACCAGCGGAACGGAGACCTGCTGTTTGATGAGTTTAAACGCTTCTGCCGCATCCATTGTCGGCACGGAAACGCGGACAATGTCTGCGCCCACACGTTCTAACGCTTTGATCTGATTGACCGTTGCCGCCACATCGGTGGTACGGGTGTTGGTCATCGACTGAACGGCGATGGGAGCACCATCGCCAATTGGCACATTCCCGACGTAAATACGTTTCGATTTTCTACGTGGAATAGGAGCCTGGTTATGCATGGAAAATCTCCCGCGTTGCCTGTCTGTTACTTACTGTGCTGCTGATTGTTCGGCATTGAGGGTCAGACGCGCAACCTGGTTAGTTCTGATAAAACGGCTCAGATCGACAGGTTTACCCTGGAACTGGATCTGGACCGCTGCCGGAGCACCAATCTTGAGCTTATAGGGCGCCTGGCCTGCCAGATTTAACGTGCCGTCCTTACGCTGCAGTCCGCTGAACAGCTTTTTGCCGGTCGCGTCGGTCACTTCCAGCCAGCAGTCGGCGCTGAAGTTCATCACCAGCGCGTTTGGGTCGGCCGGTGCCGCCGCGACGCCAGCCGGATCGGATGGCAGGGGCTGAACCGCGTTATCCGCGGTGGCTGCCAGGGCAGTCTCGACGTTCGCCTGGGAAGGCGAAACGACGGCACTGTCAGCCGGAGCCTGGGCTGTTTGATTAGCCACTGGCGCAGTTGCCTGCGCCGTTGCCACATCCGTGGTGCCAGCAGCAGGGGCCTGCGGTTCGCTGGCGTTTGCTGAGGCGTCGGTATTCAGTGGGATGCTCTGAGCGCCCTCGCCCGCTGAGTTATTCAGCTCGGCGGAGGACTGATCGGCCATGGTGGTGATCTCTTCCTGCTGCGCTTTGTGGTTCTGCCACCACCAGGCGCCCGTCAGGCCGATAACCACAAACAAGACCAGCCAGGTAAAGCTCATCAGCCAGCCATCACGTTTTTTACGACGTTTGCCCAGCGAAAAACTCTGCATCGGCGCGACTTTCGCCGCTCTGACCGGTGCCTGTTTTTCCATCATCGGCAGCAGTTCGTCTTCAGGGATATGCACCAGTTTCGCATAGGAGCGGATATAACCACGCAGAAACGTTGAAGCAAGATCGGCAGGTGCCTTATCTTCTTCAATATCGCGGACCGTGGAAACCTTCAGACATAAGCGTTCCGCAACGGTTTGCTGGCTTAGTCCGAGTTGTTCACGGGCGTTGCGAAGACGAACGCCAGTGGAAAGTGCTGCATTTTGGTCGTGAGTGGCTTCAGTATTCATTCGCTACAACTACTGGTACGTGAAAATTGAGGATCCTGGCGCCGGTGTCACAATGCCACCCGCACCGCGAAACTTCTGGTCAGTTAACCTTAGTAAGACAGCACAATACTGTCAGGTTTTCGTTGACAGAAGCGGCTTGTTAGTGAGGCTAAACTGTTGTTGCGTCGTTACATACTGCCTTAAAGTCATATAAAACGCACCGTAATTATTACCCATACACTGGTGCAATGACTGTTTATTCGCATCTTACGCTGCCACGGCGCAGATAATGCGCCGTGGCAGCGTAATAATTACACGGCCTTAACGTCGATAGCTTCGCCCTGCATACGTTTACGCAGCGTGCGCTTGGTGCGGTCGATAACATCACCGGCCAGCTGACCACAGGCGGCATCAATATCGTCACCGCGGGTTTTACGCACGATAGTGGTGAAGCCGTACTCCATCAGTACCTTGGAGAAACGGTCGATACGGCTGTTTGAGCTACGGCCATACGGCGCGCCCGGGAACGGGTTCCATGGGATCAGGTTGATCTTGCATGGCGTATCTTTCAGCAGTGCCGCCAGCTCGTGCGCATGCTCGGTGCCGTCGTTGACGTGGTCCAGCATGACGTACTCAATGGTGACGCGTCCCTGGTTAGCGTTGGACTTCGAAATGTAGCCCCGCACCGAGTTCAGGAAGGTTTCGATATTGTACTTCTTGTTGATTGGCACGATCTCATCACGGATGGCATCGTTCGGCGCATGCAGCGAAATCGCCAGCGCAACGTCAATCATATCGCCGAGCTTGTCCAGCGCAGGTACAACACCTGAGGTGGAGAGCGTCACGCGACGTTTGGACAGGCCAAAACCGAAGTCATCGAGCATGATTTCCATCGCCGGAACCACATTAGTGAGGTTCAGCAGCGGTTCGCCCATCCCCATCATCACCACGTTAGTGATAGGACGGGTGCCGGTCACTTTTGCCGCGCCGACGATCTTCGCCGCACGCCAGACCTGGCCGATGATTTCCGACACGCGCAGGTTACGGTTAAAGCCCTGCTGCGCCGTGGAGCAGAACTTGCACTCCAGCGCACAACCGACCTGGGAAGAGACGCACAGCGTGGCGCGGTCATCTTCCGGGATATAGACCGTTTCAACGCGCTGATCGCCTACGGCAATCGCCCATTTGATGGTGCCGTCAGCTGAACGCTGCTCTTCCACCACTTCCGGGGCGCGGATTTCGGCTACTTCTTTGAGTTTGTTGCGCAGGACCTTGTTGATGTCTGTCATGTCATCAAAGTTATCGCTGCAATAGTGATACATCCATTTCATAACCTGGTCGGCACGAAACGGCTTCTCGCCCATCTCTTTGAAGAACTCGCGCATCTGCTGACGGTTCAGGTCCAGCAGGTTGATTTTTCCATTTTTATTTGGAACCGCAGGAACGGCGACTTCGGAGGTATTAACTAGTTCAGACATAATATATTCCGGCCTCGTTGTTACACGTTATGGCCCGTGGAGGGTTAAAAAGAAACGCCCCGGCAAGCAGTCTGCTCATCCGGGGCGTTGCATTGTACAAAGTCTGGCGCAGGGATGCCACGTCTGCACGCGGCATTTACGAAAATAATGTGTAAACGAAACCGTTAAATTAACGGGTACGCGGACACACTTCGCCTTCTGCGAAGAAGAACGCGATTTCGCGCGCAGCAGATTCTACGGAGTCGGAACCGTGGGTGCCGTTCTCGGTGAAGCTGTCAGCGTAATCGGCGCGCAGAGTACCCGCCAGAGCGTTGTCCGGGTTGGTTGCACCCAGCAGATCGCGGTGACGCTGAACGGCATTTTCGCCTTCCAGTACGGAAACCACGATTGGGCCAGAGGTCATGAACTCAACCAGGCCGTCGAAGAATGGGCGACCTTCGTGCTCAGCATAGAAACCGCGAGCCTGCTCAACGGTCAGATGCAGCATTTTGGTACCAACGATTTTGAACCCTGCCGCTTCAAAGCGAGCAAAGATGCTGCCAATAACGTTTTTTGCCACCGCGTTTGGTTTGATGATGGAAAAAGTACGTTCAATAGCCATGATTACCTCTGTGATTTGTTCTGTTGTTTTGCATTCATGCGAAATATATGGCGCGGATTATAATGAGCATTCACGCCATTGCCTATGGATGCATGTAACATTTTTTTAAAATAAGACGAGTTTTAACAACAGATCGTGGCTAAAACCTGTTTTATTTACTGCAACGTAAAATCTACGGTTGCCACCTGCCCCGCCTCATCCATCACCAGCAGTTGATAATCACCTGCATTTTCAAGATGCAGTGTGTACGTCCGCCCCTGCGCATTCAGCGGTTCACCATTGAGGAACCACCAGCGGGCCCCGTCGCTTCCACTGGCCTGCAGCGGTAAGGACACGCGCGCCTCCCCCGGCAGACGCTTAATCACCGCTCCCTGGCGAATGCCTGAAAGGATCAGCGGTGCCGGGAAGGCCTGGCCGAGCGGCGGGCAGGTTGCAGATGCCGCCGGGATACGCGCAGACCGCCGTTCCGCCTGCGGTAGCCACGGCTCCAGCGGCAGCGGCCAGACGTCGAGGGTGCGTTCCTGTGCCTGCGGGCAATCCGCCGCCACGCGTTGACCGCTGTTATCCAGCCAGACAGGGAACCGAATCCCGCGGATGCCCTCCTGCTCCGGCAGCAACAGCGTCGGCGGCTGGCTCCCCTCAAGCAGCCAGGTCGCGAGGCGGCGGCGACAGTTGCTGTCCCCGTCAGGCAGGGACTGCCCGCCCGGCCAGCAAATCACGCCGCGGCTCACCGAGGCCGGACGCGGATCGCGCGGCAGGCGCGCCTCATCCAGCGCCGAGCGCGACTGCAGCAGGTTGTTGACCTGATTTAACACCGGAACCGCGCTGGCAAAACCAAACTGCCCGGCCACCGGCGTGCCGTCCGGTCTGCCGGTCCAGATGCCGATCACGTAGCGCGCATTCAGCCCTATCGCCCAGGCATCGCGGTAGCCATAGCTGGTACCGGTTTTTATCGCCAGAGGCACCACCTGGGCAAGCGCGCTGTCCGGCAGCGGCTGTGCCTCGTTGGCCAGAATACGGCGGATGATCCACGCCGCACCGGGCGACAGCAGGGGCCGTTCAACCAGCGGGTCGCCCGGCTGCATGCGCAGTCTTCCTGCCCGTCCCTGACGGGCAAAGGCGCTGTATGCCGCGGCGATATCTTCCAGACGTGCCCCGGCGCCGCCCAGGATCAGGGAGAGGTTCGGCTGAGCGCCTGCGGGAAGCAGCAGCGGTAATCCGGCATTGCGCAACATTCCGGCAAACTTTTTCGGCCCGTAGGCTTCCAGCACCTGCACGGCGGGCAGGTTAAGGGATCGCACCAGCGCCTCGCTCATGCTGATCGGGCCATGAAAACCGCTGTCAAAATTCCCGGGACGATAATCGCCGGTGCGGCGCGGAACATCCTGCAGCAGCGAGGCCGGGTGGATCAGCCCATCGTCCATCGCCAGGCCGTAGACAAAAGGCTTAAGCACCGATCCCGGAGATCGGATCGCCGAGATCATATCCACATGGCTGAAACGGCTGTCGTCGGTAATGTCGACTGATCCAACCCAGCCGCGCACCTTCATATCGCTGTGATCGACAACGATCATTGCCAGCGAACTGCGGGGCGGTAGCCGGGATTTCCAGTTCAGCGCCAGCTCCTCCAGTTGGCGCTGCAGCGTGGCATCAAGGGTTGTCACCACTTTGGTGTCACGGCTTTTGCCGAGCATCATGCGTGAGAACAGCGGCGCCAGCTGCGGCATTTGCCGGGGGGCCAGCCATACCGGCTCCTCCTGCGACTCGCTTACCTGACGCGCGGGCCAGACGCCCTGCGAGGCCATGCGTTTGAGGACTTTATTACGTGCCGCCTCGGCGCGCTCCGGCCAGCGATCCGGGCGCAAACGGCTCGGGGCCTGCGGCAGGACGGCAAGCAGCGCGGCTTCGGAATAGCTCAGCTGCGCAGGGGCTTTCCCCAGGTAGGCCCAGCTGGCGGCTCCCACCCCCTGCAGCGTGCCGCCAAAGGGGGCGCGGTTCAGATAGAGGGTCAGGATTTCACGTTTGGAGAGGTGCCACTCCAGCTGGAGCGCGCGCCAGAGCTGACGCACTTTGCCGCCCAGGGTGCGGGGATGGGGATCCAGCAGGCGGGCTACCTGCATGGTCAGCGTACTGCCGCCCGACACCACCTTCCCGGCAGTCAGATCCTGCCAGGCGGCACGCAGCACCGAGAACGGGTTAACGCCAGGATGATCCCAGAACCAGCGATCTTCATACTGGATCAGGGCCTCGAGATAGCGCGGCGAGACCTCTTCGATGGTGACCGGATAGCGCCAGATCCCGTCGCGATCGGCAAATCGCCACAGCGGGATCCCCTTTTCATCCACTACCACCCGGGCGGGATTGACCTCGTGTAGCGGCAGTGGCCACAGGCGATCGGCAGCAATGACGCCGCCCCACAGCAGAAGTATCGCCCCCGCCAGCCATAGCCAGCGGGAGCCTGTCCATTTCCGATACTGCACGTTACGGAACGACGATCAGCGGGCCGCTGGCCGCACCCGTTGCCCGCCACTGCGGCACGTACATCGATTCCACCAGCGGCACGGGCACCGCATAGGTTCCCGGCGTGACGGCGCGGGCCAGATAGACCAGCGTCACCGGCTGGCCTTCATTGACCGGCACGGCGGCGACAAAGCGATCGTCGCGGAACTCCATATGCTGAATGTCGGCCTGCTGCATCTGGCTGAGCAGGTTTTGCACCTCGCTGCCGCTCTCCTGCAGGCTGGCGCTGCTGCTGGCCAGGTTCTGGTTTTCCAGCTCCAGCCCGGCAGGCAACAGGTCAACTACCAGGGCATCCGGCACGTTCTGGCTGGCGGTCACGTTCAGCCAGACCAGCACCAGCTCGCCGCTCTTCAGGGAGGAGAGGGATTTACTGCTGCCATCGGTCGCCAGAATCTGACGTTCAATTTTCAGCACGTTAGAAGCAGGCTGCGGCGCGTATTGTGGATAGCCGCTGCTGTCCAGGCGCACCCACAGCGGCGCAGTGCCGGTATTGGTAACCTGCAGGGCGGCCAGCCGATCGGCATCGAGGTTCTGCACCTGCGGTTTGTCACCACGGACGTTGCCTTCCGCCAGCGTGGTAGTGGCCTGCCACGCCCCGGAAAGAGTCTGCAGGGAACGACCCGCCAGGAACAGGGCATTGCTCTCCTGGGTAGAGAGCCAGCGCTGGCTGAACGCCTGCTGAGACAGGACGTTCAGCAGCGTGCTCTGGGCATCCGGCAGCAGGTTGTACTCTTCCAGCAGGCTCAGCATCATCGCGTTATCACGCAGTGGACTCCCGTAATCGGCCATCCAGCTCTGCGTTTCGCTGCGCGGTGTTTTGAGGGCCAGATCCAGCGCCTGCTGGCTGCGCGGCGCATCGCCCATCAGCTTCAGCGCCAGCCCCAGCTGCATCAGCGGCAGGCCCGATTTTGCCTGCGCACGACGCTCCCAGATTTCGCGCAATGCCCCGAGAGGGGCTTTCTGCTGACGTGCCAGCACCAGCGCAGCATAGGCCTGGATCGCAAACTTGCTGCCCTGAATATCGTCGCTGTAGCGGACCGCCATCATGCCCGGATCCTGCAGGTAGCGCAGCAGGCGGTTGTTGGCATTGTTAACGGCATCCGCCGGCACGCTGTAGCCCTGCTCACCCGCGCGCACCAGGAAATCGGTGACGTAGGCGGTGAGCCAGTACTCTTCCGGCCCCTCGTTATCCCACAGGGCGAAGCCGCCGTCGTTACGCTGCATCTGCAGCAGGCGGGAGATGCCGATCTCAATGGCTGCCCGACGCTTCTCGTCGCTGTCGCCCTTAATACCCAGCGCGTTCAGCTGTGCGGCACTGGTATAGAGCGACGGGAACAGGCCGCTGGCGGTCTGCTCCAGACAGCCATACGGATAGGCCTGCAGTTCACGAATGTAACGGGCCAGGTTGAGCGGCGGCTTGCCGCTGAGCATAAGCTGCCCCTGTAACGTCACCGGTGAGAAATTAGCGAGATGCTGTTCCGGCGCGTGCCAGCTTTCACCCGGTTTGAGCATCGTACCGGTATTCACCGTTTGCGCCGGGAACGCCGGACGCACGCCGATTTTCCAGCTCTTCTGCTGTGGCGCAAAGGTTTCACCCGGGAGCGTCAGGCCGCTGACCTGGGCGGCGACTTCGCCCTCGCCGTAACCCTCCAGCGCCCGCACCGGAATAAACAGCGTCGTGCGTTCACCGGCCGCCAGCTGCACCGGCTGCGGCTGGGCGCCTTCCAGCGCCAGATTGCCGCCGGCGGTCAGCGCCACGTTCAGGGTCTGAGGGCGATCGGTAAGGTTGGTCAGATCCAGCGTCAGCCTGGCGTTATCGCCGCTGGCAAGGAAGCGCGGGGTATTCAGCTCGGTAATCACGGGTGCGGCAACGACCACTTTGCTCTCACTGCTGCCGAAATCGTCATCGGTCCAGGCCTGGGCCATCAGACGCAGCTCGCCGTTAAAGTCGCCAATCGGCAACGAAACGGTGCCCTCGCCATTGGCGTCCAGCTCCACCGGCTGTGCCTGCTGGGCGATGATGGTGACATGGTTGACCGGCGGTTTACCGCCACGTTTGAGCTCATCGCCATCACCGCCAAAGCGCAGCGATGCCAGCCGCCCCTGACCTTCAATTACCTGGCCGTAGATATCGTAGATGTCCGCGCCATAGCGCTTCTGACCAAAGAATGCCTGCCACGGATCGGGGGTGACGTAATCGGTAATGTTGAGTACGCCGCTGTCCACCGCCGAGACCAGCACGTTGATTTTCTGCGGGGTCGCCCCCTCTTTCACGCTGGCTTTCACTTTGACCGCAAGGGTCTGGTTTGGCCGCATTTTTTGCGGGTTGTCCAGGGCAATACTCAGGCGACGGCTCTCATCGCCCATCGGCAGATGCAGCAGGCCCACCGCCCGTTTTGGCGTGGCCGATTTGGATTTATCGCCAGGGCGAACCACCAGCGTGGAAAGATAGAGATCGTGACGTTTCCAGGCTTTATCCACCGGGATGGTCATATCCAGCCCCTCAGCCGGGACGTCGATCTCCTTCCACCACAGCGGCCCTTCGCTGGATTCGATCATCGCATAGCCTTTCCCTGCCGCCGGAGCGGCAATGTGCAGCTTGATGGTCTCCCCGGGCTGATAGGCCGGTTTATCCAGCTTCATCGTCACCCGGTCCGGACGTGCCGCCCCGGTGCCGTCACTGTTGTCCTGCCAGCTGTAGCCTGCCCAGAAGCGCACGCTGCTGATCGCCTCATCCGGGGCTTTCACCTCCAGACGATAGGAGCCCCACTCCACCGGGAAGCTCACTTTTCCGGTCTCGTCGGCGGCCAGGTCCAGCGCCTGTTCGCCCTCAATCAGATCTTTTTGATCAAACTGCGACTGCCAGCCGTCGCTCTCGGACCAGTTCCAGGAGTAGTCGCGGCGCTCACGGATCAGGCGCACCTGCAGGCCAGAGACCGCTTTTTTCGCCCCGCTGGCATCGGCATAAACAATATCGAACCCGGCCTGGCTGTTCTCCTCGACAATCGGCTGGTTGACGGTGGTATCGGTGCGGTAGTCATAGACCGCTTTGCTGGCGAACTGCGGACGGATGCCCGGCAGGGTCGCCGCTGGCCAGACGGCCTGCTCCGCCCGTCGGGTGACAGGTCGGCCGCCGGACTCCAGCAGGCTGGCCTGCAAAACCACCTGCAACGGGGAGTGAGTCTCTTTCCACTGGCTGTCGCTGCTCACCTGCCCGCGCCCCCGATCGTTGAGGGTCAGCTGCACTTCATCGAGGCTGCGGCTCAGGTTCTCTTCGGCAATATCCCCGAACTGGAAGCCCGGCAGGGCGGCCACGGCTTCCCGTAGCGGACGCAGGAAGAGCTGCCCCTGCAGGCTGTTGCCGTTGGCGGGCGCACCGTACAGGTAATACCCCGTCACATCGAACGCGACAGGATCC
The DNA here is from genome assembly GCF_006874705.1 of Leclercia adecarboxylata. Classification (NCBI taxonomy): domain Bacteria; kingdom Pseudomonadati; phylum Pseudomonadota; class Gammaproteobacteria; order Enterobacterales; family Enterobacteriaceae; genus Leclercia; species Leclercia adecarboxylata. The sequence goes on from NZ_CP035382.1 coordinate 608,353, forward strand.
TGCGGTGAAACCGGCGTTTTTTGCCCGGCAATATTGAGCGCCATGCGCTCTGGCATAAAGTCTTCGACGTGGAAATCCCACATCCGCTGCTGGTTATCCCCGGTGCTGGCGCGGACATGCCACATCCCGGTTTGCGCCCCGCTATCAAGCTGATAGTCAAAGCGGTAAAGGCCGTTTGCAGGCTGGCTGACCAGGGTGCGCGCCACCTGGCCGTCCGGGCGCAGCACCTCCAGCTTCACCGGCTGGTCGGGGAGCGGTTTGCCGTCGCTGTCGCGCAGCAGGCCGTTGAGGATCACCGTTTCGCCCGGGCGGTAGAGATCCCGCGGGCCAAACATAAAGAACTGTTTAGTGAAGCCAGGCGCGCCGGAGATGGCAAACTCCGCCAGATCCAGCGCCGGAAGAGTGAGATCCAGCAGCGTGGTCTGCCCGTCCTTGCGGGCGAGGAGCAGCGCCGCCTCTTTGTCGGTCTGCAGCGTCGCGTGGCCGTCAGCGTCACTGGTGGCCTGCGCCAGCGTCTGCCCTTTATCGTTGAGCAGCTGCACTTCGATTGCCGATTGCGCCGCACCGTTCTCCAGGCTCTGGGTAAAGATATCCAGCCGGTTATGGTAGCGGTGTGCGGAGAGACCAATATCGCTGAGGGTAAACAGGGTGGCGGCGTTACTGTAGTTGTAATGCCCGGCCTGATTCATCACCGCGATATAGACGCCCGCCTGCTGTAACGGCTTGATATCCGCCAGCGGCAGGAGCAGTTTTTCACGGGTATTACGCGCCGGGTTAAGGTCGAAACGGCCGGTGTAGACCAGATCCGCCATCTTCAGCAGATTGTCGGACTCCCAGTTGGTGAGCGAGTTGCGGTACTCCCACTGGCTGACAAAGGCGGCTAATGATTCAGGTTTAACCCGGTAGAAATTCACATCGACGTTATTCACGTTCAGCGCCATCACCGGCAGCCCTTCCACCACCTTACCCGGCAGCAGCGAGCCGCGGCTGGCAAAACCGACGCTCGGCTCAATGTCGCGGGTGGTAATGGCTTTTTCGACGTCGCTGCCAAAGGTGTTTTTGTTCAGCGCCAGCAGATCGCGCTCGACGGTGACCACCAGGTTGCGGTTCGGCTCCAGATGGCGCAGGCGCAGCTCTTTCAGATTCGGCGCCAGCTCCCAGGCGCCATCAACCTTGCCGCTTTTTTTGTCGACCACGTGCACCGTCCGGGCGAAATCCTGCGATGGATCGAGCGGCACCGAGAAGGTCAGCACCAGGGCAGCGGCCCCGTCCAGCTGGATCTCAGACGCATCCAGCAGGGTCAGCGTTTTACCCATGCTTTGCGCGGCCAGTTTCTCCAGCGTGGCGTTGTCCGGCTTTGCCGGCGCAGAGGCAGGCGCTGGCGTAGAGGTGGAAGCGGTAGCTGTGGCGGGTGCCGCTGAAGAGGTCTTGTCGTCACTGTCATCACAGCCGACAAGCGTGATGGTGGTAAGCAGCGCTAATGACAGCGCGGCAAGGCGAAACGGTTTCATCCTTTATCCCTGGCCTTGCGGGCCTGTTGGTCGTCGTCGGGATAAGTATTATCCGCAAGTTTCATTAATACAAAAGTGTCGATTTCAATTCTGGACAGCGTCTCGCAAAGTTTTCTGCGTGGATAACATTCTGGCTGCTGGCGCGATCACAGCGTTAAAGGTTACATGTAACCTTTAACGTCATTTGTTTTTAAAACAACAAGATAGCTGGCTAAGTTCGCGTTTGCCCTGCTAATTTTAACGTTATGACGCACCCTGAGTGCGCGGTTCAATAAGAGAGAACGTCATGAAACGAGCCGTGAACGCCCTACAAAATTTCGGAAAATCACTGTACGGACCGGTACTTATCCTGCCTATTGTCGGTCTTTTCATTGCTTTTGGTAATGTGTTGGGTAACGGCGCCCTTGCCGGTTATCTGCCGTTCCTCGGCCATCCGCTGATCCAGAGCATCGGCCAGCTGATTTCAAAATCCGCCGTCTCGGTGCTGGTGAACCTGGCGCTGGTGTTTGCCGTGGGCATCCCCATCGGTCTGGCAACGCGTGACAAAGGTTACGCGGCGCTGATAGGCCTGGTGACCTTCGTGGTGTTTATTAACGCCATGAACGTGACCCTGAATTTGCAGGGCGCGCTGGCCCCGGCGGACCAGATGAAAGCCGCCGGACAGAGCATGGTGTTAGGCGTGCAGGTGCTGGAGATGGGCGTGTTTGCCGGGATCCTCACCGGGGCGCTGTCGGGCTATCTGTATAACAAATACTCCGGCGTGCAGTTCAACGGCGCGATGGCGATCTACTCGGGGCACTGCTTCGTCGCCATCATTATGCTCCCGGTCTCCATGCTGCTGGGGGTGGTGATGAGTGAGCTATGGCCGTTTGCCCAGAACGGGATCAGCGCCATGGCCTTAGCCATTAAAGGCTCCGGGGCGTTTGGGGTAGCGATTTACGGCTTCCTTGAGCGCATCCTGGTGCCGACCGGCCTGCACCATCTGGTCTACACCCCATTCCTCTATACCGAGCTGGGCGGCACCCAGGAGGTCTGCGGCGCAACCTATCAGGGCGCGCGCAATATCTACTTTGCCGAGATGGCCTGCCCGGAGGTGAAGCAGCTCAGCAGCACCGCGGTGTGGGATGCCCGCGGCATCAGCAAAATGTTTGGCCTGCCTGCCGCCGCGCTGGCGATGTATGTCACCGCCAAACCGGAGCGTAAAGCCGCAGCGAAAGCGATTCTGATCCCGGCGGCGCTCACCTCCCTGCTGGTGGGGGTGACCGAGCCGATCGAGTTCTCCTTCCTGTTCGTCGCCCCGCTGCTGTTTGTGGTGCACGCGGTGCTGACCGGGATCGGCATGATGCTCTTTTATCTGCTGGGGGTGCACGCCATCGGGGCCAACGGCATCATCGATTTCATTCTTTATAACCTGCCGCTGGGCACCGAAAAATCCAACTGGCCGATGTACATCCTGGTCGGGCTGATCATGTTCGCCCTCTACTTCGCGATCTTCCGCTTCCTGATCCTGCATTTCCGCATGAAGACGCCGGGACGCGAAGAAGAGGATCAGGAGACCCGTCTGTACAGCAAGCAGGAGTACCAGGCGAAAGGCAGCAATGATGGTCTGGGCGAGGCGATTGTGGTCGGCCTCGGCGGACGCGAAAACATCGAGGTGGTGGATAACTGCTACACCCGTCTTCGCGTCACGGTGAAAGACGTTGCCATCATCGACGAGCCACGGCTTAAGGCGACGGGCGCGAAAGGCATTATCAAGCAAGGTAACAACGTTCAGGTGGTCTACGGGCTGCATGTCAAAAAAATGCGAGAAGCGGTCGAGACGGTTCTCTGAAGGAGATAAACATGATTACACCCCCATTTATTCTCTCTATCGCCGGTGGCGGCAGCACCTATACGCCCGGGATTGTGAAAAGCCTGATGGTACAGCTGGATAAATTCCCGCTGGCGGAAATTCGCCTCTACGACATTGATGCCGCGCGGCAAAACACCATCGCGCCGGTGGTGGAGAAGGTCATTCGCGATCACAGCCAGAGCATCAAATTTACCGTTACCAGCGACCCGGAAGTGGCGTTCAGCGGGGCCCATTTCGTCTTCGCCCAGATGCGCGTCGGCCAGTACAAAATGCGCGAGCAGGATGAGAAGATCCCCTTGCGTCATGGGGTGGTCGGTCAGGAGACCTGCGGCCCGGGCGGGCTGGCCTATGGCCTGCGTACTATCCTGCCGATGGTTGAGCTGATCGACATGGTTGACCGCTATGCCCATGAGAAGGCGTGGATCGTCAACTACTCCAATCCGGCGGCCATCGTCGCCGAGGGCGTACGTCGCCTGCGTCCGGACGCCCGGGTACTGAACATTTGCGATATGCCGGTAGCGGCGATGCGTAACATGGGGGCCATTCTGGGTGTGGATCGCCACAAGCTGGAGGTGGACTACTTCGGTCTGAACCATTTCGGCTGGTTTACCCGCGTGCTGGTGGACGGCGAGGATAAACTGCCGGAGCTGCGTCGCCATGTCGCAAAATTTGGTCTGCTGACCGAAGATGCGGCCAAAACTGACCCGCAGCACTCGGATCCGTCGTGGGTGAAAACCTGGCGCAACATCAAACCGATCATGGATAACTTCCCGGAGTATCTGCCGAACCCGTATCTGCAGTACTACCTGATGCCGAATCAGATCGTGGATCACCAGAATCCGGACTATACCCGCGCCAACGAAGTGATGAACGGTCGCGAGAAAAAGCTGTTTGCCGCCGCACAAGAGTATAAACAGACCGGGATCCTGCCGGATGCATTCCACGTGGGGGTGCACGGCGAGTTTATCGTGGATGTGGCCCGCTCGCTGGCGTTTAACCTGCGCCAGCGCCATCTGGTGATGGTGGAAAACCGGGGGGCGATCGTCAACCTGCCGTACGACGCGATGGTTGAGGTCCCGGCCTATATTACAAGCGAAGGTCCAGAGCCGATCCGCATCGGCCGGGTGCCGCTGTTCCACCAGACTCTGCTGCAACAGCAGCTGGCCTCGGAGCAGCTGCTGGTGGAAGCCACCATCGAAGGCAGCTATGAGAAAGCCTTACAGGCGTTCACCCTGAACCGCACCGTGCCAACCATGGAACATGCCAAAGCGATTCTGGATGAGATGATTGAGGCCAACCGGGAATACTGGCCTGCGCTGCAAAAAGCCTGGCAGGATGGGGAAGCGGTGAAAAAATAAGGGCTTGCTCCCGAGTTGAACGTGGTTCGCTTGTCGGTGTCAGAAAAAACACCGACAATCCATCAATGGATTCATTTATGGAGGCACCCATGTCCACCTCATATTTTGTCGCAGCCGACTGGCTGATTGAGCACAGTGATGACCCTGAAGTCCAGATCCTCGACGCGCGCATGGCGCCGCCTGGCCAGGAGCATCGTGACGTTTCTGCCGAATACCGCGCCGGGCATCTGCCGGGGGCGGTATTTTTTGATATTGAAGCCCTCTCCGATCATACCTCTCCCCTGCCGCACATGATGCCGCGCCCGGAAGCTTTTGCGGTGGCAATGCGCGAGCTGGGCGTCAGCCACGACAAGCATCTGGTGATTTACGATGAAGGGAATCTCTTCTCCGCTCCACGGGCGTGGTGGATGCTGAAAACCTTCGGCGTGGAAAAGGTGTCGATTCTGGCAGGCGGTCTTGCCGGCTGGCAGCGGGCCGAGTTACCTCTCCAGCAGGGCGATGTCTCCCTGCCGGACGGCGACTTTGAAGCCACCTTCGATGCCGGGGCGATCAAGCGTGTCACCGACGTGCTGCTGGCAAGCCACGAGCAGACCGCGCAGATTGTCGATGCCCGCCCGGCCCCGCGCTTTAACGCGGAAGCCGACGAGCCGCGCCCGGGCCTTAAGCGCGGCCATATCCCTGGCGCGCGTAACGTGCCCTGGGGCGATCTGGTGTTTGAGGGTGAACTGAAAACCACCGACGAGCTGCGTGAAATTTTCTCTCGCCAGGGCGTGGATCTGCATCAGCCGGTCGTTGCCAGCTGCGGCTCCGGCGTCACCGCCTGTGTCGTTATTCTGGCGCTGGCGACCCTCGGCAAAACCGACGTCACGCTGTACGACGGCGCGTGGAGTGAATGGGGTGCCCGGGACGATCTGCCGGTTGAACCGTCCCGGTAATGGATAACCGTCTGGCGACACTGTTAACGCGCGGGGAGTCTCTGACCCGCGCAGAGTATCGCGTGCTGGCCCATCTCACCGAGCATCCGCTGCTGGTGGGCCAGATCACCGTACGGGAGCTGGCTCAGGCGACCTTTGTCTCCACCGCCACTATTATGCGCCTGTGCCGCAAGCTGGGGTTCAGCGGCTTTAGCGAGTTTATCTGGCACTGCAAGCAGCTGTTGAGCGATACCCCGCACATTGCCGCCGAAACCCGGCAACCTGCGGAATTACCCGCCCTGTTTAATCAGTTTATCGCCAATTATCAGCAGACCTTTCAGTGGGCAACGGCGGAGAAACGCCGCCGGTTTGCCGGGCTGCTGCGCGACAAGGAGAGCTTTTTCCTCTACGGCGCGGGCTTCTCCTATCTGTTTGCCGAGTACCTGACCAAGAAACTGCAGGTGCTGGGCAAGACGGCATTTATCTCCGGCCCTGGCGACAGCCGCAACATCTTTCTCAGCAACGCCTCGCGCTATCAGGTGTTCATCGCGGTCTCGCGCAGCGGGGAAACGGAGCAGGTGCTGGATAAGGCGCGGATCGCGCAGAACGTGGGGATGACGGTGGTGGCTTTTACCCGGGCGTCGGCGAATACCCTGGCGGGGATGGCGGATCTGCATTTTGCCTTATACGACGAAGCGGTGCATTTCGCTGCCGAGGCCGCAGGAGTGACATCGTTTGAGTCGAACCTGGTGCTGCTGATGGATTTACTGCTGCTGGAGGCAACGGGGTGAGTGTTCACCCCGCAAAGGCTCAGATAATACGGTTGTTTTTGAAATCGCGCAGGAAGCCACCCCAGCGGCGCTCATAGAAGGGCGTGATGTGCTCGGTGATAAAGTGGCTGATGCCCTTCTCGCCTTTTACTACCCGGCAGATATCGATGGGCTCGTCGCCCGGCAGGGTGTCGGTCGCCACGCTGCCCGCGGCCTGGATGATGTCGTCGATCTCGCCATCCGCCTCAATGCCAATCAGCAGTACCGGCTGTTCGTCGGCCTGCTCTTTGATCGAGCAGAGAAACGCGCGCTTGACCGGTTTGATGGTTTTGAACAGGGTGGTCAGGGAGTCGATCATCTGTGCCGGTGGCTCGGCCACTTCCGACAGCAGCAGCGACTCACCGCCCTCCAGCACCTCCTGGGTGCTGAGCGGGTTACCCTCTTCGCCAATCAGGTGGCTGATTTCGCGCGGGGTGAACTCTTTCCCGGTCGGCAGTTTGGCGTTCAGAAACAGGGTTTCGCCCAGCGTCATCTCAAACAGGGTGCGCACCGGCATCACCACGAACGCCTGCTCATCTTCAACCGCTTCCTGTAAGGCTTCAAGGGAGGAGAAGAACGGGATCACCGAGGTGCCGTCATCTTTTTCCCAGTGCAGCAGATCCAGGGCGCTGTCCTCAACAACCTGCTCACCTTCCGCGGCGGTGCCAGGCACCCAGACGGTGGACTCCAGCAGCGTGCGGAAAAATGCCGGACGATGGGCAGGCTCGGTGGCCGCTTTTTCCAGCAAAGTTTCTAATTCGTTTTTGGTTTCTGACATAGTTTCGTTACTTCAAAATCGCCCGGCGGCGCTATGCTTGCACGGGCCTACGGGTTTTGTAGGCCGGGTAAGCGCAGCGCCACCCGGCAAGACGGTAATCTGTAGGCCCGGCAAGCGCAGCGCCGCCGGGCAAGTCAATTACTCTGCGGTCAACAGGTTCGCGATGGTCCGCACACCCAGACCGGTCGCACCGGCGGACCACTGCTCAACCGCCGCTTTGCGGTAGGTAGCGGAGCAGTCGATATGCAGCCAGCCTTCACGATAGTTCTCAACGAAGTGCGACAGGAAACCGGCGGCGGTGCTCGCCCCTGCCGGGTAGGCCGCGCTGGCGGTGTTGTTCAGTTCGGCGAAGTTCGACGGCAGCTGGCTGCGGTGGAACTCGGCCAGCGGCAGACGCCAGAACGGTTCGTTCTCGGCGGCAGCGCTTGCCAGCACACGGTTCGCCAGCTTGTCGTCAAAGCTGAACAGCGCGTGGTAGTCGTTGCCCAGCGCGGTTTTCGCCGCCCCGGTCAGGGTTGCCATATCTATGATCAGCTCTGGTTTTTGCGCACAAGCGTCAATCAGGCCATCGGCCAGCACCAGACGGCCTTCGGCGTCGGTGTTCATCACTTCGACGTTCTTGCCGTTGCGGTAGCGAATGATGTCGCCCAGCTTGAAGGCGTTACCGCTGACCATGTTGTCGGCGCAGCACAGGTACAGCTTCACGCGTTTATTCAGGCCGCGGGTGATGGCAAAAGCCAGCGCGCCGGTAATGGTAGCCGCGCCGCCCATGTCGGACTTCATCGAGTCCATGAACGCGCTCTGCTTCAGGCTGTAACCGCCGGTATCGAAAGTGATACCTTTCCCGACCAGGCAGGCGAATACCGGTGCCGCTTTATCACCGGTTGGGTTGTAATCCAGCGCCAGCAGCACAGGAGGACGCTCGGAGCCGCGGCCAACGGTGTGGATGCCCATGTAGTTCTGCTCGCGCAGATCTTCGCCTTTGGTGATGCGGTAAGACATCTTGTCGCCAGCGACTTTGCTCAGCAGATCCACCGCGCGCTGCGCCAGCTGTTCCGGGCCTAACTCTTCCGCCGGGGCGTTGATGGTATCGCGCACCCAGTCGATGATGGTCAGACGGCTTTCCAGCTCTGTCTTTCCTGCGTCGTCGAGGTTCGCCCACTCAATCTTACGGGTGCCTTTTGGACCTTTATAGCCCGCCCAGAATGCCCAGCTGCGATCGGTGTCCCAGCCTTCGCCGTCGAGACACACATGTTTAATGCCCAGGCCGTCAATTTTCCGCGCCGCGCGCTGGATCAGACCGACATCGTCGCTGCCGTTCAGGTGCAGGGTAATACCGTCATTGTTGATGCTGTAAGTGGCTTTTTCACCCCAGCGCGCATCGGCAGGCTGAGTAGAGAGCGTAATCTTCATCGCTTCGGTCATTTTTATTTATCCTTATTAGCAACAAGCAAACGGGCCGCCTGAAGGCAGCCCGTTACGTTTTTATTCTGCTTCGTCCAGCCAGACTAACAGAATCGCCTCCAGAATTTTTTCATTGGATGCGTTGGGATCGTCGTCAAACTCTTCCAGATCGCAAATCCACTGATGCATATCGGTGAAGCGTACGGTCTTCGGATCGAGATCCGGATTAGCGTCGTACAGCGCCTCGCCGATTTCACGGCTGTCAGTCCACTTCAGTCCCATATTAATGCTCGCGTGCGTGGTTAAGCGTATAACGCGGAAGTTCGACCACCAGATCTTCATCGGTGACGCGCGCCTGACAGCTCAGACGGCTTTCCGGCTCCAGACCCCATGCTTTATCCAGCATGTCGTCTTCATCTTCTGTGCTCTCCGCAAGAGAGTCAAAACCCTCGCGGACGATGCAGTGGCAGGTCGTGCAGGCACAGGATTTTTCACAGGCGTGTTCCACTTCGATACCGTTACGCAGGGCAACGTTAAGGATGGTTTCGCCGGTCTCAGCTTCCAGAACTGCGCCATCCGGACAGAGGTCCGCATGAGGCAAAATAACAATCTTTGGCATATTAAACCTCGTCCACGGAGTGGCCTTTCAGCGCGGTACGGACAGACTGGTCCATGCGGCGAGCGGCGAACTCCTGGGTTTGCTTATCAACGTTTTTAATCGCTTGTTCTATGGCGTCAGCGTCATTGCCAACCGCCACCGCGCTCAGTTGCGCGACGGCGTCGTCAATGGCCTGACGTTCTGCGGCGCTTAACAGCGCGGCATCAGCAGTGAGTGCGCTGTTCAGGCTTTCCAGCACGCGTGCGGCTTCAACTTTCTGTTCCGCCAGCATACGCGCCTTCACATCCTGCGCAGCAAAACTCATTGAGTCCTGAATCATGGTGGCGATTTCGCCATCGGTCAGACCGTAGGACGGTTTCACCTGGATGGAGGATTCGACACCGGTCGATTTTTCCATCGCCGTGACGCTCAGCAGGCCATCTGCATCCACCTGGAAGGTGACGCGGATATGCGCCCCGCCCGCAGGCAGTGCCGGGATCCCGCGCAGCGCGAAACGCGCCAGCGAACGGCAGTCCTGGACCAGCTCGCGCTCGCCCTGCAGCACGTGGATCGACATCGCGGTCTGGCCGTCTTTAAAGGTGGTGAACTCCTGCGCGCGCGCCACCGGAATGGTGGTGTTACGCGGGATCACTTTCTCCACCAGGCCGCCCATGGTTTCTAACCCGAGGGACAGCGGGATCACGTCCAGCAGCAGCATTTCGCTGTCCGGCTTGTTACCGACCAGGATATCGGCCTGGATGGCGGCGCCAATGGCGACCACTTTATCCGGATCGATAGAGGTTAATGGCGTGCGGCCAAAGAATTCGCCCACGCGTTCGCGTACCAGTGGAACGCGGGTCGAACCGCCGACCATGACAACGTCCAGCACCTCTTCTGCTTCCACGCCCGCATCTTTCAGCGCGCGACGGCAGGCCAGCAGGGTGCGTTTCACCAGCGGGGCGATCAGCGCATTGAACTGTTCACGGCTGATGTCGCCTTTCCAGCCCGCGACCTCAACGGTCACGGAGGCAGCATCGCTGAGGGCGATTTTGGCGGCAATGGCCGCGTCCAGCAGCTGACGTTGCAGACGCGCGTCACTGCGATCGGATATCCCCGCCTGCTCGCAGATGTGATCCGCCAGCAGATGGTCAAAGTCGTCGCCACCGAGGGCAGAGTCGCCGCCGGTCGCCAGCACTTCAAACACCCCGCGGCTTAAGCGCAGAATCGAAATATCAAAGGTCCCGCCGCCGAGATCGAAGACCGCAATCACCCCTTCCTGACCGGAGTCGAGGCCATAGGCAATGGCGGCAGCCGTCGGCTCGTTAAGCAGACGCAGCACGTGCAGGCCCGCCAGACGCGCCGCGTCTTTGGTGCCCTGACGCTGGGCGTCATCGAAATAGGCCGGAACGGTGATCACTACGCCATCCAGCTCGCCTTCCAGGGTCGCGGTTGCGCGGGCGGCCAGCGCCTTAAGGATATCGGCAGAGACGCGGATCGGGTTCAGTAAACCCGCGGCGGTGGCGATCATCGGCAGGCCATTTTCACTTGCCTGCAGCTGATACGGCAGATGCGGATAACGGCTCTGGATGTCTGCCAGCGAGCGGCCCATCATGCGTTTTACCGAGCTGATGGTGTTGGCCGGATCCTGGGCTGCGTTGGCGCGGGCATCAAAGCCCACGCTGTGGCCCTGGGGCTGATAGTGGACCACAGAGGGCAGCAGGTGTTGACCCTGCGCATCCGCCAGCGTCTCAGCCTGGCCGCTGCGCACGGTCGCCACCAGCGAGTTGGTGGTGCCTAAGTCGATGCCTACCGCCAGACGACGCTGGTGCGGTGCGGCACTTAAGCCCGGCTCACTAATTTGTAATAAGGCCATAATTGCTTCCGAAATTAAAAATCGAGCAGCTTTTCTTCGAGTTGTTCAGCACTGCTTCGCAGTTTATCGAGAAAACGCAGCTTGCGAACGCTGTCCGCCGCCACGTCCCACGTCTCGTTATTCAATTGGTCAACCATCTGTTGATGGCGGGTATCGAACATCCCTTTTACGCGCTTAATAAAGCGCTCAAGACGGGCTTCGTCTTTGGCCTGTTCGATCTCATCCAGCTCTTCACGCAGCTCCAGCTGTTCCATCAGGAAGGCGGTGTCGCGGACGGTGTGTTGCTCGCTGGAGAGATCAAACCCGTGGCGCGAAAGCAGATATTCTGCCCGACTCAGCGGATTGCGCAGGGTTTGCCACGCCTGATTGATGGTCGCAGAGTGCTGCACCGCCGCCAGCTGTTCCGCCTGCGTACCGCTGGCGAACTTATCCGGGTGATACTGACGTTGCAGATCCTGGAAACGGGCCGCCAGCGCCTGAGTATCAATTTCATACCCGGCTGGTAACCCAAAGAGGGTGAAGTAATCCATAACAATCTCAGGGTTAGCTGATTAAAACAAACCCCACACACAGTCTGGCTGCGGTGGGGTTAGCAGGTGATACGCAATTAAACGTGGAAGCTTTCGCCGCAGCCGCACTCGTCTTTAACGTTCGGGTTAGTAAATTTAAACCCTTCGTTGAGGCCTTCTTTTACAAAGTCCAGCTGAGTGCCGTTCAGGAACTGCAGGCTTTTACCATCGACCACCACCTTCACGCCTTTGTCTTCGAATACGGTATCTTCCGCCGCAGGTTCGTCAACAAATTCCAGTACATACGCCATACCGGAACAGCCGGAGGTGCGTACACCCAGTCGCAGGCCGAAGCCTTTGCCACGGTTTGCCAGGAAGGAGCTTACTCGCGCGGCAGCGCTGTCGCTAAGGGTAATCGACATAACAACCTCAACTAATTATTTTGCTTCACGTTTGCTTTTGTAATCCGCGATTGCAGCTTTAATCGCATCTTCCGCCAGGATAGAGCAGTGAATTTTCACCGGCGGCAGTTCGAGTTCGTCAGCAATATCGGTATTTTTAATCGCCTGCGCTTCGTCCAGAGATTTGCCCTTCACCCACTCGGTGACCAGGGAGCTGGAGGCGATTGCGGAACCGCAACCGTAAGTCTTGAAGCGCGCGTCTTCAATGATACCTTCATTGTTGACTTTAATCTGCAACTTCATCACGTCGCCACAGGCCGGTGCACCCACCATGCCGCTGCCTACGCTGTCGTCGCTGTTGTCGAAGGAGCCCACGTTACGTGGATTCTCGTAATGATCGATAACTTTTTCGCTGTATGCCATGTTGAATTCTCCTTACAAACCGATTAGTGATGTGACCATTCAATGCTGTTCAGATCCACGCCTTCTTTGAACATTTCCCACAGTGGAGAGAGTTCACGCAGACGGCCAATGGAGTTGCGAACCAGTTTGATGGTGTAGTCAATCTCTTCATCGGTAGTGAAACGACCTAAAGAGAAGCGGATAGAGCTGTGTGCCAGTTCGTCGGTCATGCCCAGCGCACGCAGTACGTAGGACGGCTCCAGGCTTGCGGAAGTACACGCAGAACCGGAAGAGACGGCCAGATCTTTCAGGGCCATGATCAGCGACTCGCCTTCAACATAGTTGAAGCTGACGTTAAGAATGTTCGGTGCGCCCTGCTCGAGATCGCCGTTCAGGTAGACCTCTTCCATATCCTTCACGCCTTCCCACAGACGGTTGCGCAGCGTACGCAGGCGCGCCATCTCGGTTTCCATCTCTTCTTTGGCGATACGGTAGGCTTCACCCATACCCACGATCTGGTGAACAGGCAGAGTACCGGAACGCATGCCGCGCTCGTGACCGCCGCCGTGCATCTGGGATTCGATACGGATACGTGGCTTACGACGCACGTACAGCGCGCCAATGCCTTTCGGGCCATAGATTTTGTGGCCGGAGAAGGACATCAGGTCCACTTTCAGCTGGCTCAGGTCGATAGGCAGTTTGCCCACGCTCTGGGTCGCATCAACGTGGTAGATGATACCGCGCGCACGGCACAGTTCGCCGATAGTGGCGATATCCTGCACCACGCCGATTTCGTTGTTGACGTGCATGATGGAGACCAGAATGGTGTCATCACGCATTGCCGCTTCGAGCTCTTTCAGGTCGATGATACCGTTGCGCTGCGGCGCGAGGTAGGTCACTTCAAACCCTTCACGCTCCAGCTGGCGACAGGTGTCCAGCACGGCTTTGTGTTCGGTTTTGCTGGTGATGATGTGCTTGCCTTTTTTCTGATAGAAATTGGCCGCACCTTTGATCGCCAGGTTATCGGATTCGGTCGCGCCTGAGGTGAAAACAATTTCACGCGGATCGGCGCCAACCAGCTCGGCAATCTGATTACGGGCGATATCTACCGCCTCTTCAGCATGCCAGCCAAAACGGTGGGAGCGGGAAGCCGGGTTACCGAAGTTTCCGTCCAGGGTCAGACACTGCATCATTTTCTCGGCAACACGCGGGTCCACCGGCGTGGTTGCGGAGTAATCGAGATAGATAGGTAATTTCATTGCTCTTTAAACTCCGTACATCGCTTCAATGCAAGGAACCAGGCAACCGGCTGGATGTACGACCGGGTCATCGGGGCGCGCGAACGCCCCGGCCTGATTCTAAAATACTTATCGTTTTTTATTACGCGCGCAGTTTAACGTCGATAGCGTCTTGCGTGCGGGTATTACGATGGGACTCGTGCGAGTGCTGACGACCTGAGACGTCCAGCACTTCCTGGTTGTTAACCAGTTCACCAATGGTGATGTTATTCAGGAAGCCGGTCAGACGGTCGCTCAGATCGCGCCACAGCGCGTGAGTCAGACATTTATCGCCGCCCTGACAGCCGCCTTTACCCTGGCAACGGGTCGCGTCGACGGATTCGTCAACTGCGCTAATGACTTCGCCAACGGCAATACTGCCCGCGTCTTTACCTAACAGATATCCGCCGCCAGGACCGCGGACGCTGGAAACCAGGCCATTTTTACGCAGTCGGGAGAACAGCTGTTCCAGATAAGAGAGGGAAATTCCCTGACGTTCAGAAATATCAGCCAACGGAACCGGGCCCGATTCGGAGTTGAGCGCAACGTCCAGCATCGCGGTCACGGCATAACGCCCTTTAGATGTCAGTCTCATGTCTTACTTAACCTCAAACTCGCCCCTGCCCGGGGTTTTTTATTGTAAAGTGGGGGTATTGCATAGCAGGGCCAAGTCTGACATTCCCGACTAATTTGGTCAACTATTTACTTGACTGTTTTAGTCAGGTATTTAACCTTCTGTGCGCTCATGAGTTTTGCCCGGCGGCGCTTCGCTTGCACGGGCCTACGGTCTTGTAGGCCGGGTAAGCGCAGCGCCACCCGGCAAGCAAACGGCACTACTCTTTATTCTTCTGCTCAATCGACGCCAGAATACCGCGCAGGATGTTCAGCTCCTGGCTCTCCGGACGCGCGCGGGTAAAGAGGCGGCGCAGTCGGTTCATCACCTGCCCCGGATGCCCGGCGCGGATAAAGCCGGTGGCGAGCAGGGTCTGCTCCAGATGGCCATAGAAACGCTCCAGGTCATCCACCAGCGGATACGGGGTCTCTTCCGGCGCAGCGTAAGTCTCTTTCTCCTGCGTTGCCAGCCACGCCATCCGCACTTCGTAGGCAATAACCTGCACGGCCATCGCCAGGTTCAGCGAGCTGTACTCCGGGTTAGCGGCAATGGCGACGTGATAATGACACTTCTGCAGCTCGTCGTTGGTCAGCCCCACGCGCTCACGGCCAAACACCAGCGCCACCGGCGCATGCTGGCCTTCGGAAACGCTTTTCAGCCCGCATTCACGCGGATCCAGCATCGGCCACGGCAGGGTGCGCGAACGCGCGCTGGTTCCGACTACCAGACTGCAACCGGCTAAGGCTTCATCCAGGGTATCGACGATCTGCGCATTGCCAATCACGTCGCTGGCACCTGCGGCGAGCGCAATGGCCTGCGAGTCGGGTTTGACCAGCGGGTTAACCAGCCAGAGATTGGTTAAGCCCATGGTTTTCATAGCACGGGCCACGGAGCCCATATTGCCGGTATGCGATGTTTCGACCAGCACGATTCGGATATTTTGCAGCATAATTTTTCTGAGTCTGGAGAATATTCGGTGATGTTATCATAAACGGAAGACATATTCCGATCCCACTGCTATACTCTGCGCCGTTTTCGTATCCCCGTTCTTTAACATCCAGTGAGAGTAACCGATGCAACATCCTATGTTGACCATCGCCGTGCGCGCAGCGCGCAAGGCGGGTAATGTAATTGCCAAACACTACGAGACCCCAGATTCCGTAGAAACCAGCCAGAAAGGCAGCAATGACTTTGTGACTAACGTCGATAAAGCCGCAGAAGCGATTATTATCGAAACCATTCGCAAATCTTACCCGCAGCACACCATCATCACCGAAGAAAGCGGTGAGCATGCAGGCGAAGATCAGGATGTTCAGTGGGTTATCGATCCTCTGGATGGCACCACCAACTTCGTTAAACGTCTGCCACACTTCGCTGTCTCTATCGCCGTACGCATCAAAGGCCGTACTGAAGTGGCTGTGGTTTACGATCCAATGCGTAACGAACTCTTCACCGCAACCCGTGGTCAGGGCGCACAGCTGAACGGCTACCGTCTGCGCGGCACCAACGCTCGCGACCTCGACGGCACCATTCTGGCGACCGGTTTCCCGTTCAAAGCCAAACAGCACGCACCTGCCTACATGAAAATTCTGGGCAAACTGTTTACCGAGTGCGCTGACTTCCGCCGCACCGGTTCCGCTGCGCTGGACCTGGCCTACGTTGCCGCTGGCCGCGTGGACGGTTACTTTGAAATTGGCCTGAAGCCGTGGGACTTCGCTGCTGGCGAACTGATTGCCCGTGAAGCGGGTGCCCTGGTGTGCGATTTCACCGGTGGCCACAACTACATGCTGTCCGGCAACATCGTTGCAGGTAACCCACGCGTTGTGAAAGCGATGCTGGCGAACATGCGTGACGAACTGAGTGAAGCGCTGAAGCGTTAATTCTGGTTGTCTTGCCCGGTGGCGCTCGCGCTTACCGGGCCTACAAGACCGTAGGCCGGGCCAACGAAGTGCCGCCCGGCATTTTAAAACGGCCGCATTCCCCTGCCCACCGGCACCGCACTGATCCACATCATCACCGCCGCTACCAGCAATACCACTCCACCCGCTAATGCCAGCGTTGTCCATCCGATCTGTCGCCACAGTACCGGCGCTTTGTTGCCGCTAAGCCTGACCGCCAGCTGACGAAAGCCGTGCACCAGCAGCGCCAGCGAAGAGATGGTTAATCCCGTTCCCGCCGCCATCGCCAGCGCCGAAGCCACGCCCCAGCTGAACACGCCGATCACCTTACTGAACAGCAGCACCATAATCGCCCCGGAACAGGGTCGCATGCCCATGGACAGGATAATCATCATCCGCGCCCGCCAGTCGTCAGCGCGCTGGATCTGCGTCGGGCTCGGCAGATGCTGATGGCCGCAGCCGCAGTTTGCATCGTGGACGTGATGCGGAGTAAAGGCTTTAAAGGTCGGTTTACGCAGCAGGCCGCGCAGTTTTTTCAGCGCCCGCCAGCAGAGCATCAGCCCCAGCACGCCCACCAGGGCATAGCTTCCCTTCTCCAGCCAGAAGCTGCTCATATGCAGATCCCGCGCCGGGAGCTGCAGCAGCGTTAACACGCTTACCACCAGGGCGATCGCCACCACTCCCTGTAACAAAGAGGAGGCCAGGGTTAAGCCGATACTCGATTTCAGTTTTGAGGGATGGGTGGCAAGCCAGGTGGCGATGACAATTTTGCCGTGGCCCGGCCCCAGGGCGTGCAACACGCCGTATACAAAGCTGAATAGCAGCAGCGACCCACCCGCCGCCGTCGGATTGTCGGCCACCGCCTTCAGCAGGCCGCTCATCTGCTGGTTGACGTCCCGCTGCCAGAGAATGCTCTGGCGCATCACCTGCGGCCACGCCTGCCAGAGCCAGACAGCGCCCGCCACCGCCGCAACCAGAAACAGCCCCAGCGGCCAGAGATCCCACCCGCGCCGCGCGCGTACTACTGACATTGCAGGGTCACCGTCTGGGCAAACTGTTTGCCGAGATCCATGTCTTCCGGGGGCGCATCGTCTTTATCCAGCGAGCTGGCAAAGTTCAGCGTCTCATCGCTGGGCTCCGGGGTGTCCACGCTGACGGAACAGCTTTTTTGCAGCTCAGCAGGCAGCGACACATCGTCATCCTCGGCGTAGCTCATGTCCACGTAATAGGAGGGATCGAAGGTGGAGAAGGTATATTTTTGTCCGGCCAGCGGCTGAGGCTCCGCCAGCGGCAAAATAAAGGTCAGCACCGCCTGATGCTCCTGACGGGTCATGCCGTACTGGGTCGGCCGGTTGAGGAATTTCACCTTCTGCCCGTTATGCCAGAACTCGGTAAAGTAGTGCTGACCGAGCACGTTGGCCATGACTTCCGCCGCCAGCTTTTTCCAGATCTCATCCCCCGGCTTTGCGTTTCCGGCATCGTAAAGCAGATCGGCGGAGGTCAGCTCATCCATCGCCCAGCGCATCTTCAGCCCGGTAAGCTGGTTGTCTTTCACCATGATCTGCGTTTTCAGGGTGATAAAGCTGTGAGGGTGCGCGGCGGCGGTAAAAGACAAAACCGCCAAAAAAAGCGTCGTTGCGCTGCGTTTCACTGTTTGCATCTCATCCTCACGTCAAAAATTCTGTGATGTTCACCCGCATTCCTGAAGGAAAGCCCGGCATCACGTGCTATGGCGTACATCCTTTAGCTATTCTTATCAAACACACTCACTGGAACCCGACAGATGATGACGACTCTCGAAATGCCATCTGCACTTTCCAGTTCGCAGCGCCGCTGCCAGGTTCTGTTGATGCTCTATGTGCCAGGCTTTCGCGCCACCCTGCAAAGCATCGGTGAAATCAACGGTGTCGATGATGCCCTCTGCCGGCAGGATATCGACGAGATGCGCATGGAGATCCAGCGCTATCACCAGCTCGACATTGCGACACAGCATGATGGCTGCTACCTGCTGGAAGGTAGCCACCTGAACCAACGCTTGTGCCTGCTGCACTGGTTGCGCCGGGCGTTACGCCTCTGCCCCCACTTCGTCGCGCAGCAGTTTACCCCATCTCTGAAAATCGCGCTAAAGCAGCTCGGCATCGCCCGCACTTTATATGACGATACCAACCTGCGGGCGCTGATTAACTTTTGCTCCCGCCGCCTGCAGCGCCAGTTTGAATGCCGGGACACGCAGTTTTTGCAGCTCTATTTGCAGTACTGTCTGCTCCAGCACCAGCTGGGCCAGAGCCCCGAATTTTCGGTGGTTCAGCGTAACTGGACCCAGTCGCGCAGCGAATATCTGATGGCGCAGGAGATTATTCGCCACTGGCAGCGCCGCGTGGCGCAGGCGCCTCACGCCGATGAGCAACCTTTTCTGGCGCTGCTGTTTATGATGCTCCGCACGCCGGATCCCCTTCGCGATACGCACCTGGAAGATGACCGTCTGCGTCGCACCATCACCCGCATGATCGCCCGCTTTCATGGGCAAACCGGCATGCAGTTCAGCGACGAGCAGGGGCTTATCGATCAGCTCTATATTCATCTGGCGCAGGCTCTTGACCGCTCGCTGTTTGGCATCGGCATCGACAACAGCCTGCCCGAAGAGATCCATCGCCTCTATCCGCGCCTGATGCGTACCACCCGCGAGGTGCTGTTCGAGCTGGAGGCGGAGTTTGGCCTGCGGTTTTCTGAGGAGGAGTCGAGCCTGGTGGCGGTGATCTTTGGCGCCTGGCTGATGCAGGAGAACGATCTGCATGAAAAGCAGGTGGTGTTACTGACCGGGGAGGATAAAGCCTGCGAGGAGTTGATTGAACAGCAGCTGCGGGAGCTGACCCTGCTGCCGCTGAACATTCGCTATGTGACGCTACAGGCCTTTCAGAAGGAGGGGGCCCCGCGCGAGGCCGCCCTGGTGGTCACGCCCTATACCACCGCCCTGCCCCTGTTCTCGCCGCCGCTCATCCACGCCGTCGAGGCGTTGAATGCGCAGCAGCAGGAACATATTCGCGCCATGCTGGAATCTTAGCGCGCTGCTACCCGCGGACGCAGCAGAACCGCGGGCAGCGCCACCAGCGCCATCACCCAGAATACGCCGTGACCGAGATGCTGGTACAGGAAGCCGGCGAAGACGGTCATGATCGCAATACTGCCCCCCATTGCCACCGCCGAGTAGACCGCCTGGAGGCGGATCACATCGCTGCCTTCGCGCGCCGAGATATAGCGCATCGCCGCCAGATGGCACACCGTGAAGGTGCCGCAGTGCAGGATCTGGGCGACAATCAGCCACGGCAGTTCGGTGGTCCAGCCCATGATCCCCCAGCGGGCGATACCGCAGACGGCGGAGAGCAGGAGCAGATCCCGGGCGCCAAAGCGGCGGAACAGCCGGTTACTGAGGGCAAAGATGATTACTTCTGCCACCACGCCAAGCGACCAGAGATAACCGACCGCCGAAGCCGAATACCCGGCCCCCTGCCAGTAAATCGCGCTGAAGCCGTAGTAGGCGGCATGCGCCCCCTGCAACAGGCAGACGCAGGCGAGGAAACGCCAGCTCTGGGCCACCAGCGAGCGCCATGCCGGCCAGCCTGCGCTCTCCTGCTGACGGCTTTCGCCCTGCGGCATCACCGATGGGCGCAGCAGCATTCCGAGCAGCATCGACATAATGCCCAGGCTCAACAGAGCCAGAATGGCGCGATAGTCGTACAGGCTCACCAGCTTGCCCACCAGCGCCGAGCCAATCACAAAGGCGATCGAGCCCCACAGCCGCACCCGGCCATAATCCATGGTGATCTGCTTCTGCCAGGTATTGGCCAGCGCGTCGGTCAGCGGCACCAGCGGCGAGAAGAAGAGGTTGAAGCCCACCATCACCACCACCAGCCAGGCAAACTGCTGGCTGACCCAGAATCCCGCCATAAACACCAGGGTGAGCAGGGCCAGCACGCGCACGGCTTTGATTAACAGGGAGGGATCGCTGACGCGCGGCGCAATAAGCAGGCTACCGAGAAAACGCGCCACCAGGCCCGAGCCCAGCAGGACGCCTATCATCTCCGGGGTGAGGCCGATTCCCTTGAGCCAGACGCTCCAGAAAGGCAGAAAAATACCGTAGCTAAAAAAGTAGGTGAAGTAGCTGAGCGCCAGCCAGCGTGTGGAATGCAAAACCATGAATCCCTCCCGTTTTGGAGGCGATAGTCTGGCGGTAAAAACTGACTGGCGCAAGCGGGTATTAACCGCTTATTAACAACCACCGACGGCGCTTTCGACGGCAATCTTCATCGCAAACTGGGTGCTGTCGCCGGGGCGTAAAACCACCAGCCCAGGCTGTCCGGGCATGTTGTGGGCGTTGACCGGATGGCTCTGCGGCTCGAGGCATAAGAATGATTTACCCGACATTCTGAACAGCATCAGCCAGGGAGTTTGCGCGGTAATTGTGATACTCATCACATCACGTTGAATGGTCGCCACGCCGTTCCAGCCGGAATAGCCGACATTCAGCCAGCCATCGCTCCCCTGCTGCGCCGTGCTGAAATCGATATCCGGCGGGACAGGGCTCTGCCACGCCAGGGGTAAATGGTGCTCCCCTTCCGGCCAGTAGCCGCTGGCGGAAAATTGCAGGCGGCTGCGGGCATCAAAGTAAAACCACGGGTGAAAGCCCAGGCCATACAGCATCGGCTGCGTGCCGAGATGGGTGAGCATCAGTTCCGCCCACAGCACGTTTCCGCGCAGCTGATAGCGCAGCACCGCCTGATAATCAAAGCCGCACGCATGCTGGCGGCGCAGGGTGAGCACACACTCCGTCTCCGTGCGTGACTCCACCTGCCAGAGTGCCTGCCAGCCATCCCCGTGCAAGAAGAAACGCTCGTCCACCGGGCTTTGCGGCAAAACGATCTCCTGTCCCTGAAAGGCAAAGCGATTGCCTGCCACCCGGTTAGCCAGCGGCACCATCGGAAACAGCGCGCTGTCCACCTCGTCCCACAGCACGGGCTGCCCATGCGTGTGTGAGAAGAGCTCCTGCAACCCGCCGCCCTGCGGATTGACGCGCATCCGCAGATGCGCGTTTTCTATCAACAGCGTCGCCATCAGTGCGCGCGCCCGGCATCCGCCGTCGCGGTCACTTTGCTGTGCTGTTTCTCCAGCTGCTCCTCCAGCGCCTCCAGCGTTACGCCTTTGGTTTCCGGGACCTTACGCAGGATGTAGAGATACCCGGCGGCGCAGATCACCCCATAAAGCAGGAAGCTCCCCGCCGCACCCAGCCCGGCATTGAGCAGCGGGAAGGTGTAGGTCAGCAGGAAGCAGGCGATCCATAGCGCCAGCGTCCCCATCGACATCGCCAGACCGCGCACACGGTTGGGGAAGATCTCCGACAGCAACACCCAGGTCACCGGGGCCAGCGTCAGGGCATAGATGGCAATCGCCGCCAGCACCAGCAGCAGAACCGGCCAACCCATGATGTTCATCGCGTAGGCGCTGGCAATCAGCACGTAGATGATGGTCAAGCCAGATGCGCCCAGCAGCATCAGCTTGCGGCGGCCAATCTTGTCCACCAGCGGCAGCGCCGCCAGGGTAAAGACCAGGTTGATAATGCCGGTCGCCACAATCGACTTCAGGGTATCGTTGATATCAAACCCGGCGGAGGCGAAGATCTCCTGGGCATAGTTGAAGATGACGTTGATCCCGCACCACTGCTGGAACATCGCCAGCACCATGCCGATGATCACAATCGGTTTGACCTGCGGCTGCAGCAGGGTGGAGAACGCCACTTTCTGGGTGTCTTTTTCCAGGGTGTGGGCGATCTCTTTTAAAGTCTGGCTGGCGTATTCCGGGGTGCCAATACGCTCCAGCATGGCGCGGGCACGATCCGGCTTACCGGCCTTCATCAGCCAGCGCGGGGATTCAGGAACAAAGAACATCAGCACCAGGAATGCCAGGGCCGGAACCAGCTCGGCACCGAACATCCAGCGCCAGCCGGTTTGTCCGTTCCAGGTCTGGACGATGGCCTCCTGGGTCGCCCCAGGCGCCACCGGCTCGGCGATCATCAGGTTAATCAGCTGCGCCGCCAGCACACCCACGACGATGGTCAACTGGTTGATGGCCACGAAGCGACCGCGCTTATCCGCCGGGCTGACCTCGGCGATATAGAGCGGGCTGAGCGCGGAGGCGATGCCAATCCCGACCCCGCCGACGATACGATAGACCACGAACATGTCAAAGCTGCTCGCCACCGCCGTGCCCCACGCCGAGGCGCTGAACAGCACCGCCGAGAGGATCAGCGGCCATTTGCGGCCAAATTTATCGGCACACCAGCCGGAAACCAGCGCCCCGAAGATACAGCCCACCAGCGCCGAACTCATCGCCCAGCCGGACTGCGCCGGATCGGTGATCGAGAACCAGGCTTCATAGAAGGGCTTGGCCCCGCCAATCACCACCCAGTCGTAGCCGAACAGTAAACCACCGCAGGCGGCGACCAGACAAATTGTCCAGACGTAGCCCATTTTCAGTTGTGTCTGCGCACTATTATTCATGTTGATTCCTCTTTAAGGGAAACGCAGGGTACAGAGGGTTAACAGGTGGGTCTCCCCACCTGCAGGTCAGTTAATGGAAAATACCGGTGGCTTGCGCATGCTGGATCAGATGCGCTTTGTCATGAGCCGGATGGAGCGCCAGTAAGGCACCCAGCTGGCGTTTGCAGGCCGCCAGGTCACCCAGCCCGGCATGGCCCAGCGCCTCAATAAACAGGCAGTGCTGCTGATGCTGCTGACCGGCTGGGGTATCCAGCACCACCAGATCCGGCAGCGAGACCGCAAAGAAATCGGCTTCCGGGACGTCGTCACGATGCGCCTCCACCCAGGCCAGGAACCCCTGGAAGTGGCGCTCCGCCGCGGCGCTGTCACCCAGTTGGCGCAGAGCTATCCCCTGCCAGAACAGGTAATCCGCAGGCTGATCGTTGTAGTAGCGCCCGGCATCGAGGGTCGAGCCCCCCTGTGCTGCCCGGGTAAAACAGCGCTGCGCCTCGGCATGCGCATCGCTGCGGGCATGGCAGTAGCCCAGCAGATACCAGATATCGTTATCGGTCTGCCCGGGCAGACGCCCCTCCCCCAGGTTATGCGGATAGTGCAGCGCCGCCTGCAGCAGGGCCATCGCCTCACGGAACTCGCCACGGGCGATGTGCTGCAACGCGCGGTGCTGCTGGTTGAGCAGATACTGCCCGGTCACCTTACCTTCGCCGCCTTCCCACGGATGGAACTGACGCGCCTGAAGCACCTGCGCCGCAGCGTCGTAGCGCCCGGAACCGTTCCACAGGCTCAGCAGTTCCGCGGTCAAATCATCGCGCTTCAGCGCCACTTTCTCTCGCTCGGTAAGCATGGCGAGGCGTTTCGCCACCGGCTGGCCGGTGAGTTTATGTAGATAATCGAGCTCAAACAGGAAGCGCGGGTTATCGGGCTCCAGCTCCACGGCGCGCTGAAGATGCTGCTCGGCCCGCGCCAGGCTGTGCTCTTTGTTCCAGGCGTAGATACCCAGCAGGCGGTGCGCCGGGGCAAACTGCGGCTCCTGCTCGAGGGTGGTTTGCCAGCACAACACCGCCTCGTCGTAACGGCGCTTGCTGTACCAGAAGCAGCCCAGCAGATAGCGGGCGAACGGATCATCCTGCAGGGTTTGCAGCATCTGCACTTCATCCAGCGCGTTCGGGAAACGTACCCGGTTGGCCTCACAGCGGCGCGCGGCGGCAATGTAGCGGGCGCGCGTGGCGGGTTCGTCGCTTAGCGCCGCCAGCCAGAGCTGAGGCAAGGTCTCCTGGCTATCGAGCAGAGCCAGCATGTCGCGGGCCGCGTCGCGCATACCCATTGAGATCAACCACCCCGCCAGCAGACAGGCATTGGCCCCGCGACGGCCGGTGACCTGTAACAGCTGATCACGCGAAGCTTCATCCCGGCTAATAGCCCAACGGGCATAGTGCAGGGCGTAGCTCAGGGGATGGGTTTGCAGGCAGCGATCGATATACGCCTGCGCCGCTTGTTCACCCTCAACCTCTGCCAGAGCGAGGGCTTTGAGTCCCATCGCCAGATTGTTACTGGCATTGATCCCGAGGCTGATGTCGACTTTTTCCAGCGCGTCAGCATAATTCCCGCGCTTTATCGCCAGCCGTGCCAGCGACCAGAACGCGGCATCGCGGCAGTTTCCACTCCAGGAGGCTTTGTAGTAGTGATCCCAGGCGGCATCGTCATCCCCCTGACGCTCCAGTGCCGTCGCCAGCAGCTGGCTGGCTTCGCCATCGCGCGGGTTCTTATTCAACTTATGCGCGCGGACCAGCGCGGCTTCGGCGCAGCGCTGCGCCAGCGCCCAGTCGGCGCGGTTGAGTGCCAGGGTGCCCAGCGCCACGTTGTTGCGATAGTCGTGGGCATCCAGCTCCAGCGCGCGGCGGTAGTAATCTTCCGCATAGCGGCTGGCGTGGTTGTACTGCTCCAGATGCTGACCAATAAAATAGAGTTCATCGCTGTTACCGATCGCTTCCGGCATGGCGGGCGCGGTGGCCGGGTCCGGCAGCGGGGTCTCTTCGGCGATATGCTCCTGGTAATGCAGCAGGGTGCGGCCCAGGTTGTCTTTTACGCTCAGGGTTAAGCGCTGCGGCCACTCATCTGCCAGCGCCTGCTGCCAGCTTTCGCCCGGCATCAGGGTCAGCTCCGTCTCCCACACCGGCTTACCGTCTGCGGTCAGTTCCAGGCGCACGCTCTGAAGCGGAGCGATGGCGTAAAGGCCGAGGTGCAGCTGCTGCTCACGGCGTTCCAGCTTCAGCGCCAGCTGCGTGCTGGCGTTGTGCACCTGCCCCAGCTCGCTGTAGGGCAGGAAGTTCTGCACGAAGATTTTCTCTTCATAAGGTGCAAGCCAAGTGAAATCAGGCTGGTTGTCGGTGAAGACGCCGGTCATCAGCTCGATATAGGGGCCGTTTTCATCGGTCAGATTACGATCCCAGGCGCGACCGAAATCGTCATGGCCCCAGGACCACTGTTTTTTCCCGGGGGAGACGTGGTGGTCGGCGACGTGCAGCAGGCCGCCCCGCTCGCCGTGATGGTATGCGCCGACAAAGTCGTAGTCCGATTTTTCCGCCATGTAAGAGGTCGGGACCGGTACGTTTTTGTAGCGCGAGATATCCACACCCGCGGAATAATCGACCTTATAGTAGGTGCCGGTGGCAATCGGGAAGGCCGAGACCGCGCGCTTACCGTGGTCAAACACCGCAGTGACGTCCGGCGGGAAGACGCTCTGATGATCGTCCCCACCCTTCACCGCCGGGTTGGCCCACCACAGGAAGTGGCGCGGCGTGGCGTTGCCGTTGAAGACTTTGCCAGTGATCTCAATCAACGCCCGGTCCGGGTAGAGCGTAAAACCGGTCATGACCTGCAGGCCGCGCATCGGCTCGGCCTCGCCCAGCCAGACGGTCTGCGCCCCGCTCTCCTGGGTCTGGATGGTTACGTCGACCGGCATAAAGGTGGTCGGGCGATGGTGCTGCGGCCAGTTAAATTCGATCCCACCGGAGATCCATGGCCCCAGCAGGCCCACCAGCGCTGGTTTTACCACTTCGTTGTAGTAGACGAAATCACGCTGCTGGACTTTGTCATACGCACGATGAATACGTCCGCCCAGCTCCGGCAGCAGCATAATGCGGATGAAGTCGTTTTCCATCCACACTGCCTGGTAATCGCGCATTTCGCGGATCCCGGTCAGGGTATCGGTCACGCCGTAGGGATAAACCGCGCCGGAGGAACCCTGGTACACGCGTTTCTCGAGGAACATCGGGTTGGTATCTTCTGCGCCGGTGGTCCACGTCGGTAATGCCACGGTCTCCCGCCAGACCTTCACTGCTCCAGACATATTCACTCTCCAGTAAACAAATAACAGTAAAAAGCGATAAGATGGCAGTGTAGAGGGGAATTCAGCGCGCGGATTGCGTAATGCTCACGCAATACTATTAACGGAGTTTAGTGAAATGCAGATAGCCGGTCTCAACAACCAGCGGGTGAGGCAGCATAACCGCCGCACGATCATGGCGCTTATCTGGCGCTACAAGCGCCTGAGTAAATCGCAGCTGGCCCAGCACACCGGGCTGTCGATCCCCGCCGTCAGTAAAATTCTCGATGAGCTGGTCGCCGACAAAAAGCTGCAGCATTCCACTGAAAACCTCAGCACCCGTGGGATGAACAGCGGCCATTATCAGATCCCCGATATGGGCCCACTGATACTCTGCATGAATGTCAGCCCCACCAGCATTGAGAGCCAGCTGATCGACGGATGCATGTCACCACTGGGTGACTTTCTCTGGACAGACGTCAACGCCCGCACGCCAGAGGCGCTGTTGCAGGCCATCGAAAGCCTGTGGCAGCAGCAGCGCAAACGATGGCCGGGGCAGCGGATTAATCTGGCGCTCGGGATCCACGGCCAGGTGGACACCGCCACCGGGGTTTCGCAGATAATGCCCCAGGCACCCTGGAAAAAACCGATCGAAATTAAGTATCTGCTGGAAGAGAAGCTGGGCATCACGGTAATGGTGGATAACGACTGCGTGATGCTGGCCCTGGCGGAAAAATGGCAAAACCCGGCCAACCGCGACGATTTTTGCGTGATTAACGTCGATTACGGCATCGGCTCCTCGTTCGTTATTAACGGCCAGGTCTATCGCGGGACGCTGAACGGCAGCGGGCAGATTGGCCACACCATTTTCGATCGCGACGGCGTGGCCTGCGCCTGCGGGCGATACGGCTGCCTGGAGACGGTCGCCTCCCTGTCGGCCCTCAAAAAACAGGCGCGACTGTGGCTGAAATCCCAGCCCGGCTCCCTGAGTCTCGACCCGGACACCCTCACCAGCCTGCAGCTGCTTGACGCCTGGTGTCAGGGGGATGCCAATATTCAGCGCTGGGCAGACGAGGCCGCCAACGCCATCGGGTTGACGCTCTACAACCTGCTCAACATCCTCAACATCAATCAAATCTGGTTTTATGGCCGCAGCTGCGCCTTTGGCGAACGCTGGCTACAGACCATTAATCGTCAGATTGGCTATACCCCTTTCGATCAGGGGGATGCAGTGCGTAACCGGCAAACGGAAATCGCCTTTGGCGGCTTAACCCGTCAACAGCAGATTATCGGCATCGGCTATCTGTTTGTGGAGGAGACGCTTGCGGCAGGCTAACGGGAACATGCCGGAGTCAGGCAAATTTACATCACCCTCATGCCTGAATTATGAAGAAAACCTGAATGGCGGGCCGGCATTTTGTGTATTAGCTTTAAGATAAATCCCACCCACAACGAGCCTGCCATGAACACACTACGGTATTTCGATTTTGGTCAGTCCCGGGCGCTGATCCTGCTGATCGCCCGTATCGCCCTTATCCTGCTGTTCATCATATTCGGTGTGCCAAAAATGTTCGGTTTCGACGGCACGGTGCAATATATGGCGAAGCTGGGCGCCCCGATGCCGATGCTTGCAGCCATTGTGGCGGTGATCATGGAAGTCCCCGCCGCGATCCTGATCGTGCTCGGCTTTTTTACCCGTCCGCTGGCGGTACTGTTTGTCTTTTATACCCTGGGTACGGCGGTGATTGGTCACCACTACTGGGATATGAGCGGCGACGCGGTGATGCCCAATATGATTAACTTCTTCAAAAACATTAGTATCGCCGGCGGGTTTCTGCTGCTGGCGGTGGCCGGGCCGGGCGCTATCTCCATCGACCGCCGTTAGCCATAAAAAAAGGCCGCATACGCGGCCTTTTTGTTCTGCGAAGCAGACTTATGCGTAAACCGGGAAGCGCGCACAGATATCCAGTACTTTGGCTTTCACGCGTTCGATAACGGCTTCGTCATTGATGTTGTCCAGCACGTCACACATCCAGCCAGCCAGCTCTTTCACTTCCGCTTCTTTGAAGCCGCGGCGAGTCACAGCCGGGGAACCGATACGGATACCGGAGGTCACGAACGGGCTCTTCGGATCGTTTGGTACGCTGTTTTTGTTGACGGTGATGTTGGCGCGGCCCAGGGCAGCGTCAGCTTCTTTACCGGTCAGGTTTTTATCAACCAGATCCAGCAGGAACAGGTGGTTTTCAGTCCCGCCGGAGACCACTTTGTAGCCACGGTTCAGGAACACTTCCACCATCGCTTTGGCGTTTTTGGCAACCTGCTGCTGGTAAACTTTGAACTCAGGCTCCATCGCTTCTTTCAGCGCCACGGCTTTCGCCGCGATCACGTGCATCAGCGGGCCACCCTGCGCGCTTGGGAAAACGGCAGAGTTCAGTTTTTTATACAGGTCTTCGTCACCGCCCTTCGCCAGGATCAGGCCACCGCGTGGACCCGCCAGGGTTTTGTGGGTGGTGGTGGTGACCACGTGAGCGTGTGGCACCGGGTTCGGGTAAACGCCTGCGGCGATCAGACCGGCAACGTGCGCCATGTCGACGAACAGGTATGCGCCGATGCTGTCTGCGATTTCACGCATTTTTGCCCAGTCAACTACGCCGGAGTAAGCGGAGAAGCCACCGATGATCATCTTCGGCTTGTGCTCTTTGGCCTGCTTCGCCATGTCTTCATAGTCAATTTTACCGGACTCATCAATACCGTAAGGGATGATGTTGTACAGTTTACCGGAGAAGTTAACCGGGGAGCCGTGAGTCAGGTGACCGCCCTGCGCCAGGTTCATACCCAGAACGGTATCGCCCGGCTGCAGCAGCGCGGTGTAGACCGCGAAGTTAGCCTGAGAGCCGGAGTGCGGCTGCACGTTAGCGTAGTCTGCGCCAAACAGCTCTTTGGCACGGTCGATCGCCAGCTGCTCAACGATATCCACATACTCGCAACCGCCGTAGTAGCGCTTGCCCGGGTAACCTTCAGCGTATTTGTTGGTCAGCTGAGAGCCCTGCGCCTGCATCACGCGCGGGCTGGTATAGTTTTCGGAGGCGATCAGTTCGATGTGCTCTTCCTGACGTACTTTTTCCTGCTCCATAGCCTGCCACAGTTCGGCATCATAATCGGCAATGTTCATTTCACGCTTTAACATCCGCATCTCCTGACTCAGCTAACAAGTAAATTTTTGCCTGAAAAAGGCAGTCCAGTTGGACGACGGGCAACAGTATAACTGATTAGCAGAGTGATAACAGGTCTTGACAAACGATTTTACGCAAACGTTTACCTGCCCGCCACGCAAGGGTTTGAGGAATAACGCTCTCGCCCTGTAAAGTGGATTTCTTTTCAGGTTTGTGATGCAGTTAATTCAAGTTGCAAAGAACCATTTACAACGCAGGGTTATTTTTTATAAGATGCATCCAAAATACATCATTAAAGTAACATTTGAAGGAAGCTGCTATGTTAGACGCTCAAACCATCGCTACCGTTAAAGCCACTATTCCCCTGCTGGTCGAAACCGGTCCTAAACTTACCGCCCATTTTTACGATCGCATGTTCGCGCACAACCCGGAGCTCAAAGAGATTTTCAACATGAGCAACCAGCGCAACGGCGACCAGCGCGAAGCGTTATTTAACGCCATTGCCGCGTACGCCAGCAACATCGAGAACCTGCCGGCGCTGCTGCCAGCGGTGGAAAAAATCGCCCAGAAACACACCAGCTTCCAGATCAAACCCGAGCAGTACAACATTGTTGGCAGCCATCTGCTGGCCACCCTGGATGAGATGTTCAGCCCGGGTCAGGAAGTGCTGGACGCATGGGGCAAAGCCTACGGCGTGCTGGCTAACGTCTTTATCAACCGTGAAGCGCAGATCTACAGCGAAAACGCCAGCAAGAGCGGCGGCTGGGAAGGCACCCGCGCGTTCCGTATCGTGGAAAAAACCCCGCGCAGCGCGCTGATTACCAGCTTTGAATTTGAGCCGGTGGACGGCCAGCCGGTGGCCGATTACCAGCCGGGCCAGTACCTGGGCGTGTGGCTGAAGCCGGAAGGCTTCCCGCATCAGGAGATCCGCCAGTACTCCCTGACCCGTAAGCCAAACGGAAAAGGCTACCGCATTGCGGTGAAACGCGAGGACGGTGGTCAGGTCTCCACATGGCTGCACGACGAAGCTAGCGTCGGTGATGTGGTGCATCTGGCCGCGCCAGCGGGCGATTTCTTTATGGCGGTGGATGCCAATACTCCGGTGACGCTGATCTCCGCCGGTGTCGGTCAGACCCCGATGCTGGCGATGCTGGATACCCTGGCGAAATCGCAGCATCAGGCGCAGGTTAACTGGTTCCACGCCGCAGAGAATGGCGAAGTACATGCGTTTTCTGATGAAGTGAAAACGCTGGCTGCCGGTCTGCCGCACTTTACCGCCCACAACTGGTATCGCCTGCCTTCGGATGACGACCGTGCCGCAGCACGCTTCGACAGCGAAGGTCTGATGGCGTTAAGCCAGCATAAAGAGCAGTTCCACGCCCCGGAGATGCAGTTCTACGTCTGTGGTCCGGTAGCCTTTATGCAGTACGCCGCGGCCCAGCTCCTTGAGCTGGGCGTAAATAAAGATAATATTCATTACGAATGCTTCGGCCCGCATAAGGTGCTGTAATGCAAAAAGCCCCTCTCACGAGGGGCTTTTTTTTGCCCGGCGGCGCTGCGCTTGCGCGGGCCTACGGGTTCATTGGGCAGTGCTGCGTTAAATCGCGGCGTCGTCTTCTTCGCCGGTACGGATACGGATCACGCGCGACACGTCAAAGACGAAGATCTTGCCGTCACCGATTTTGCCGGTCTGCGCGGTGCGGATAATGGTATCCACGCAGGTCTCCACGATGTCGTCCGACACCACGATTTCAATTTTTACCTTCGGCAGGAAATCAACCATGTATTCCGCGCCACGGTACAGTTCAGTGTGGCCCTTCTGACGACCAAAGCCTTTCACCTCTGTCACCGTCATGCCGGTGATGCCGACTTCCGCCAGCGCTTCGCGTACATCATCCAGTTTGAAAGGTTTAATAATCGCATCAATCTTTTTCATGGTGGTCCTTAAACTTATGCCTGTCAGCTGCCTCGTAATCGGTTGCTCACAGTATCATATTCAGGCGGATTTTAGGGTATCACTCTTTAAAATCGTTTGCTTCCAGCTCATGGCGCGACAGCAGCTTATAAAACTCGGTGCGGTTACGTCCGGCCATGCGCGCCGCATGGGTCACGTTACCTTTGGTGATCTGCAGTAATTTACGCAGATAGTTGAGCTCAAACTGATTGCGGGCCTCGACGAAGGTCGGCAGAGCGGTATTTTCCCCCTCCAGAGCCTGGTCCACCAGCGCATCGCCGATCACCGGCGAGGAGGTGAGCGCCACGCACTGCTCAATCACGTTCACCAGCTGGCGCACGTTACCGGGCCAGCTGGCGGTCATCAGCCGCTTCATGGCATCGGTGGAGAAAGCCCGCACAAACGGCTTATGCCGCTCGGCGGACTGGCGCAGCAGCTGCGTCGCCAGCAGCGGAATATCTTCCGCCCGCTCCGCCAGCGCCGGGATCTTCAGGTTGACGACGTTGAGGCGATAGAACAGGTCTTCACGAAACTCGTTGCGCGCCATCGCCTTGGGCAGATCCCGGTGGGTGGCGGAGATAATACGCACGTTGATGTCGATATCGCGGTTGCTGCCGAGCGGCCTGACCTTGCGCTCCTGCAGCACGCGCAGCAGTTTGACCTGCAGCGGTGCCGGCATATCGCCAATTTCATCGAGGAACAGCGTACCGCCTTCTGCGGCCTGGAAGAGCCCTTCCCGGCTGCTGACCGCGCCGGTAAAGGCCCCGCGCGCGTGCCCAAACAGCTCCGACTCCAGCAGTTGCTCGGGCAGCGCCCCGCAGTTGATGGCGATAAAGGCGTTTTTGCCGCGCGGGCTGGCGTTGTGGATCGCCTGGGCGAGGATCTCTTTCCCGGTGCCGCTCTGGCCGTTAATCAGCACGCTGACGTCGGACTGCGCCACCATCCGCGCCTGCTCCAGCAGCCGCAGCATGATCGGACTGCGGGTGACAATCGTCTCCCGCCACGTCTCATCGCCTGGCGGCGCGGCGTGCTCCAGGGCATCGTCGATCGCTTTATAGAGCGCGTCTTTGTCCACCGGCTTGGTGAGGAAGCTAAAGACCCCCTGCTGGGTGGCCGCCACGGCATCCGGGATTGAGCCGTGGGCAGTGAGGATAATCACCGGCATACCGGGTTGCAGCTTCTGGATCTCGGTAAACAGCTGCATGCCGTCCATCTCATCCATCCGCAAATCGCTGATGACCAGATCGACCTTCTCGCGCCCCAGCACCTTCAGCCCTTCCTGACCGCTTTCGGCAGTCACCACGCTGTAGCCCTCGCTTACCAGACGCATGCCCAGCAGCTTCAGCAAGCCGGGGTCGTCATCCACCAGCAAAAGATGCGCAGGTTTTCGGCTTGTCATGGCTTTCCGTCCTCTTGTTTCGGGGTATCCGCCGCGTCGCCGTCAGCGGGCGGCATCGCACTCTTTGGCGCATCCGGCAGATAGTTGCTGACCGGCTTACGGGTGGAGAGTTGCCGTTCAATATCGGTCAGGTTTTCCAGCTTCCGGGTAGTGGTGTCCAGCTGCGAGCGTAAATATTGCTGCTGCTGGCGCAGGTTATCCAGCTCACCGTCGGTCGTCTGCTGTAACTTGCCGTAGCGTGAACGCTCCTCCGCCAGCTGCAGCTGCAGCACCTGCCCGTGTCGCCATAGCTGATAGAGCGGGCGCACCTGGGCGGGGATCTGCGGGCTCAGCGCATCCAGCCGGGTGGTCAATACCCGCCGCTCCACCGGGTTAATTTTGGCATTTGCCAGCAGGAGCCCGCGTTTAAAGCTCTCCTGCCAGGTGTCATCGCTCCAGGTCCGCGCCTCTGCACGCGCGGCGGCGGGTGAGAGGCGATCCGCACAGTCCATGCCGCGTAGCCAGTAGAGCGGATTGCTGTCGGTTTCCTGACCATGCAGCTGCCAGATATTATTGCAGTCGGTAGAAAGGAAGTCCGCCAGCTGATGTTCAGGCAATTTTTCATCCTGCTTGTCGCTGATGGCTGGCGTCGGCGCGTGGGTGACGCATCCGGCCAGCAGCAGGCAGGGAAGGCTCAGGCGGATAAAGTGGCCGGAAAATACCGCGTTAATGGCGCGGGAAAAGACGTGTGACATACTCACCAGACTTAGATTCATTTCAGTGATTTTTCCGACTCAAGCGGCAGTTCGATGCGAAAACAGACATCGGTACGGTCGTCAGTGACAAGATTAAGCTCTCCCTGCATACGACGAATGCAGTCGCGGGCGATGCTCAGCCCCAGACCGCTTCCCTTAACCGCCCCTTTGCGTTGTTGGCTCCCCTGGAAAAAGGGTTCGAAGATCATCGTTTTTTCATCGTCGGGGATCGGGTTTCCGGTGTTGGCGACATCGATACAGACACGCGAGCCGTGCGTAAAACTGCGAATATAAATGGTACCGGATTCAATGCCATAGTGCACCGCGTTGGAATAAAGATTATCCAGCACGCTCATCAGCAGCATAGGTTCGGCTAAACAGGCGGGCGTCGAAAGCGCCAGTTCAGTATGCATCATTTTAGCCCGCGCAGGCAGGCTGTGGGCGGATAGCACCATATCCACCAGCGGTGCAAGCTCCACCCGCTCCAGCTCGGGTATCCCGTCGGCCAGTTTGCGGTTGTAGTCGAGCAGTTGCTCAATCAGCTTTTGCAGATTACGGCTGCTGGCATCGAGGATCTCAACAATTTCCCCTTGCTCAGGCGTCAGCGGCCCGGCGACCTCATCGGCCAGCAGCTCGGTCCCCTCGCGCATGCTGGCGAGCGGGGTTTTCAGTTCATGGGAGATGTGGCGTAAAAACTGATGACGCTGGGATTCGAGCCACGCCAGCCGTTCGGAGAGCCAGATGATGCGTTGTCCGACCGAGCGCAACTCGCGCGGGCCGGTAAAGACCACGGTATTGCCCAGCGAGCGCCCCTCCCCCAGCCGGTTGATCATCCGCTCAATGCCCTTGACCGGGCCGATGATCATGCGGGTGAAGAGCAGGACCAGCACCAGGCTAACCAGAAACAGCACCAGCGCCTGCCAGCCAAAGAACTGGCCGCGCTCGGCAATCTCCTGCTGGAGCTGCTGCCCGCGGGAGAAGATCACCGCCCGGGTCGCCTGGACCATTTCGGTATTGGCGTTGGCGAAGGCCTCCAGCCGGAGGGCGGACATCGCATCGGGGCCGCTGTTGAGGCACTGCAACTGCGCCAGCGCATTGATATCCTGACGCAACGCCTGATACAGCTTGTCGTCCGGCAACACCCCTGCATGGGCATCAAGCATTTCGCTGTAGCGCTTACGCTGATTTTGATACACGTTTGCCAGCGTCCTGTCGTCGAGCACGCAATACTGCCGGTAGCTGCGCTCCATCTCCAGCGCGGCATTGGTCATCGCCTCGCTGCGGCGGGCATCAATCAGGGTGGTACGGTTGGTGAGCGCCGCCTGGGCGCTGAGGGCGTTCAGGCTCTGCCATGCCTGCCATGCCAGGACCAGCAAAGGCAGCAGGATCAGCAGGAATGCCATCATGACTAACTGTCGCAAGGAGCGAGGGAAAACAGACCAGCGTTTCAACGCATTACTCTTTTTTGCGAGGGGGTAAGAGGATGCTAGCTGGACAGCCCTTCAGATACAACACAGCCGGGTTAAAAACCCGGCTTTGTTATGGAATGAGGCGGTGCCTAACTCGACGTTTCGCCCCGGGCCTGATAAAGCAAAGCTATGATCAGCAGTTGGACGGCAGGCACCTTTTTGTGCGTCATTCGAAGTTTATGTAGCGCTTCCCGAAGGGGCTGACATAAGAGGGTGAATGAGCCACTGGCTACTATTATGCAACAGATGTGCCATAATGCAAATAAAAATATTAAATTGTTAATTTATATATAATTTTATAAGGATCAGCAGTAGTTGCGGGCGGGATGATTTTCAGGCTATCTGTCGCCGATCAGCAACACCCTTACAGGGTTGTTAGGGACTCTATTAATATCAATAAGTTAAATGTCGCCAATTGACGACATCAATATATGAGTATTGTCGCAGATTTGCGACACCGGGGAATTGCCGGGCGGCACTGCGTTTGCCCGGCCTACAAAACCTCACTCGGCTTTGTAGGCCCGGTAAGCGAAGCGCCACCGGGCACAACAACGATCTCTTAACCCAACTGCTTACGCGCGTTGCGGAAGATACGCATCCACGGGCTGTCCTCGCCCCAGTTCTCCGGGTGCCAGGAGTTGCTGACGGTACGGAATACGCGCTCAGGGTGCGGCATCATCACCGTAACGCGACCGCTTTCGCTGGTCACTGCGGTGATGCCATTGGCTGAACCGTTCGGGTTCGCCGGGTAGGTTTGCGTGACTTTACCGAAGTTATCGACAAAGCGCAGCGCCACCAGACCTTTGCTCTCCAGCTCCGCCAGATGCGCGGCGTTACGTACTTCCACCTGCCCTTCACCGTGAGATACCGCGATTGGCATTTGGGAACCCACCATGCCCTGCAGCAGCAGAGAAGGGCTCTGGGTCACTTCCACCAGGCTGAAACGCGCTTCGAAGCGATCGGACTGGTTACGCACAAAGCGCGGCCAGGCTTCACTGCCCGGGATCAGCTCGCGCAGGTTCGACATCATCTGGCAGCCGTTGCAGACGCCCAGGGCCAGAGTCTGCGGACGGTGGAAGAAGGTTTCGAACTCGTCGCGAACGCGGTCGTTAAAGAGGATGGATTTCGCCCAGCCCTCACCCGCACCCAACACGTCACCGTAAGAGAAGCCGCCGCACGCCACCAGCGCCTGGAAATCGGCCAGACCGGTACGGCCTGCCAGCAGGTCGCTCATATGCACGTCGATGGCATCGAAGCCCGCACGGTGGAAGGCGGCCGCCATCTCCACGTGGGAGTTCACGCCCTGCTCGCGCAGAACCGCGACTTTCGGACGGGCACCCTTCGCGATATACGGCGCGGCAATGTCTTCATTGATGTCGAACGACAGCTTCACGTTCAGGCCCGGATCCTGGTCGTTAGCTTTCGCCTCGTGCTCCTGATCGGCACACGCCGGGTTGTCGCGCAGACGCTGCATCTGCCAGGTGGTTTCTGCCCACCACATGCGCAGCGTAGAGCGGCTTTCGGCAAAGACGGTCTGACCGTTGGCCTCGATAACAAAGCGATCCCCGGTCACCGCTTTACCCAGGTAGTGTACGCAGTCGCCCAGACCGTGCTGGGCCAGCAGCGCTTCCACCGCTTCGCGATCGGCCGCACGTACCTGAATCACAGCACCCAGCTCTTCGTTGAACAGCGCCGCCAGACGATCGTCGCCCAGGCTGGCAATGTTGGCTTCCACGCCGCAGTGGCCGGTGAAGGCCATCTCGGCCAGGGTAACCAGCAGGCCGCCGTCGGAACGGTCGTGGTAGGCCAGCAGTTTACGTTGGGCTACCAGCGCCTGAATGGCGTCGTAGAACCCTTTCAGCTGCGCCACGTCGCGCACGTCAGCAGCCTTGTCACCCAGCTGGCGGTAAACCTGTGCCAGCGCGGTGGCACCCAGCGCGTTATGACCTTTACCCAGGTCAATCAGCAGCAGGGCGTTGTCTTCGGTGGAAAGCTGCGGGGTGATGGTGTGACGCACATCTTCCACGCGAGCGAAGGCGGTGATCACCAGCGACAGCGGCGAGGTCATCTCACGCTGCTCGCTGCCTTCCTGCCAGCGGGTTTTCATCGACATGGAGTCTTTGCCCACCGGAATGGTCAGGCCCAGCGCCGGGCAGAGTTCTTCCCCCACCGCTTTCACCGCTTCATACAGCCCGGCGTCTTCGCCCGGGTGACCGGCTGCGGCCATCCAGTTGGCGGAGAGCTTGATGCGTTTGATATCGCCAATCTGGGTGGCGGCGATGTTGGTCAGCGCTTCACCCACCGCCAGGCGGGCAGAGGCCGCGAAGTCCAGCAGCGCAACCGGGGAACGTTCGCCCAAGGCCATCGCTTCACCGTAGTAGCTGTCGAGGCTGGCGGTGGTTACCGCGCAGTTCGCCACCGGCACCTGCCACGGACCTACCATCTGATCGCGGGCAACCATGCCGGTCACGGTGCGGTCGCCGATGGTGACGAGGAAAGTTTTTTCCGCCACGGCCGGCAGATGCAGAACGCGGTTAACCGCCTCGGCAACGGTCACACCCTGCAGGTCGAGGGCTTTGCCGCTGGCTTTACGGGTCTGTACGTCGCGGGTCATCTTCGGCGTTTTGCCCAGCAGCACGTCCAGCGGCAGATCGATCGGCTGGTTGTCAAAGTGGGTATCGCTTAAGGAGAGATGCATCTCTTCGGTGGCTTCACCGATCACCGCGTACGGCGCACGTTCGCGGCGGCACAGCTCATCGAACAGCGGCAGCTGATCCGGAGCAACGGCCAGCACGTAGCGCTCCTGGGATTCGTTACACCAGATCTCCAGCGGGCTCATGCCTGGCTCATCGCTCAGGATATCGCGCAGGTTGAAGCGGCCGCCGCGGTTGCCATCGCTCACCAGCTCCGGCATGGCGTTGGAGAGACCGCCCGCGCCCACGTCGTGAATAAAGAGAATTGGGTTGGCATCGCCCAGCTGCCAGCAGCGGTCGATCACCTCCTGGCAACGACGTTCCATCTCCGGGTTGTCGCGCTGTACGGAGGCAAAATCGAGATCCGCATCAGACTGACCGGAGGCCATCGACGAAGCCGCCCCGCCGCCCAGGCCGATGTTCATCGCCGGGCCACCCAGAACGATCAGCTTAGCACCGACGACGATCTCGCCTTTTTGCACGTGATCGGCGCGGATGTTGCCGATCCCGCCCGCCAGCATGATCGGTTTGTGGTAGCCGCGCAGCTCTTCGCCGTTGTGGCTGTCCACTTTCTCCTCGTAGGTACGGAAATAACCGTTCAGGGCCGGACGACCAAATTCGTTGTTAAATGCCGCGCCGCCCAGCGGGCCGTCGGTCATGATGTCCAGGGCGGTAACAATGCGCTCCGGCTTACCGAAGTCCTCTTCCCACGGCTGTTCAAAGCCCGGGATACGCAGGTTGGAGACGGAGAAGCCCACCAGCCCCGCTTTTGGTTTAGCCCCGCGTCCAGTGGCACCTTCGTCACGGATTTCGCCGCCGGAGCCGGTTGCGGCACCCGGCCATGGCGAGATCGCCGTCGGGTGGTTATGCGTTTCGACTTTCATCAGGATATGCACAGGCTCCTGGTGGAAGTCATAGCGCCCTGCTTCGCGATCGGCGAAGAAGCGGCCCACCTCGGAACCTTCCATTACCGCGGCGTTGTCTTTGTATGCAGACAGCACGTGGTCAGGGGTTTTCTCCATGGTGTTTTTGATCATTTTGAACAGCGACTTCGGCTGCTGCTCGCCGTCGATAACCCAGTCGGCGTTGAAGATCTTATGGCGGCAGTGTTCGGAGTTGGCCTGCGCGAACATATAAAGTTCGATGTCGTTCGGGTTGCGGTTCAGCTTAACGAACGCGTCCTGCAGGTAGTCGATTTCATCTTCGGCAAGCGCCAGGCCCAGACGCAGGTTGGCGTCAATCAGCGCCTGACGGCCCTCACCCAGCAGGCCCACGCTCTGGACTGGCGCAGGCTGATGGTGGGAGAAGAGCTGCTGTGCGTCATCCAGAGAGGCAAACACGCTCTCCATCATGCGGTCGTGCAGTTCGCTTGCCACAACGGCCCACTGGGCGTCGGTCAGAGTGGAGGCTTCAACGTAATACGCCACGCCGCGCTCCAGACGATCAATCTGGCTCAGACCACAGTTGCGGGCGATGTCGGTTGCTTTAGAAGACCAGGGGGAGATGGTGCCCGGACGAGGCGTAACCAGCAGAAGTTTACCGTTCGGGGTATGGCTGCTCAGGCTTGGGCCGTACTTCAGCAGGCGCTCAAGCCGGACTAAATCCTCTGCCGTTAAGGGAGCATTCAGGTCAGCAAAATGGACATACTCAGCGTAAATATTGCTTACCGGAAGGTCGGCCGCCTGAAAACGTGCCAGCAGTTTGTTGATACGGAAGGCAGACAGTGCAGGCGAACCACGCAGAATTTCCATCATAAGTCTCTCGTCTTCGAAGCGCCGGAGGCGCTTACAGTGTGCGCAAGGGGGGAAAACGGGCGCCATTATAGTGGATCCTGCGCGCCGACGAAACCGTTTGCGTCGTAATAAAATCGACGTTGTCATTTAGCAGGAGATGTTGCAGCTCCCGCTAATAAGTTGCCAAGTGGCGTTACTTTGCGCAAAATGCCGCGAAATCTTTGGTAATACTTGTTTTTACTATGGCCCACATAAACCAGAACAATACACAGCACATAGAATCAACTTATTGAAAAAATTAAAGATTAATTATCTGTTCATCGGCATAGTGACCTTGCTGCTGGCAGCGGCCCTGTGGCCTTCAATCCCCTGGTTCAGCAAAGCCGAAAACCGCATCGCCGCTATTCAGGCGCGGGGGGAGCTGCGCGTCAGTACCTTGTCCTCACCGCTGACCTATAGCGCGATCAACAATAAAGTGATTGGCCTGGATTACGAACTGGCGCAGCACTTTGCAGACTACCTGGGCGTAAAGCTCAAAGTGACCGTACGCCAGAACATCAGTCAGCTGTTTGACGACCTGGATAATGGCGATGCCGATTTGCTGGCCGCCGGGCTGGTCTATAACAGCGAACGTAGCAAGAACTATCAGCCGGGCCCCACCTATTACTCTGTCTCACAGCAGCTGGTCTATCGCGTGGGCAGCCTGCGCCCGCGCACCCTTGCCGGTCTGACAGCAGAACAGCTCACCGTCGCACCGGGGCATGTGGTAATCGACGACCTGCGGGCGCTGAAAGAGAAGAAGTACCCTAACCTCAACTGGACGGTGGATGAGAAGCAGGGCACCACGGCGCTGCTGGAGCAGGTCACCGACGGCAAACTGCCTTACACCATCGCTGATTCGGTGGCCATTAGCCTGTTCCAGCGTGTCCACCCGGAGCTGGCGGTGGCGCTGGACGTCACTGACGAGCAGCCCGTCACCTGGTTCAGCCCCCTTGATGCCGACCAGACGCTCTCTGCCGCGATGCTCGATTTCTTCAACGGGATGAATGAGGACGGCACCCTTGCGCGACTGGAGGAGAAATACCTCGGCCACGGGGATGACTTTGACTATGTCGATACCCGCAGCTTCCTGCGCGCCGTGGATAACGTGCTGCCGGATCTGAAGCCGCTGTTTGAGAAATATGCGCAGGAGATTGACTGGCGTCTGCTGGCCGCTATCTCGTATCAGGAGTCGCACTGGGACGCACAGGCTACCTCACCAACCGGCGTGCGCGGCCTGATGATGCTGACCAAAAACACCGCCCAGAGCCTGGGCCTGACCGACCGCACCGATGCCGAGCAGAGCATCAGCGGTGGCGCACGTTATCTGCAGGATATGATGGCTAAGGTGCCGGAGACGGTGCCGGAAGAGGAACGGATCTGGTTTGCGCTGGCGGCCTACAACATGGGATACGCCCATATGATTGATGCCCGCGCCCTGACGGCAAAAACCAAAGGCAATCCCGACAGCTGGTCTGACGTCAAACAGCGCCTGCCGCTGCTGAGTCAGAAGCCGTATTACAGCAAGTTAACCTATGGCTATGCGCGCGGCCACGAGGCGTACGCCTACGTGGAGAATATCCGCAAATACCAGATAAGCCTGGTGGGGTATCTGATGGAGAAAGAGAGAGAGGCGCAGGCGGCACAGCAGCTGGCGCAAAGTTATCCGGTAGTATCGCCGGATGAGCTTACTCGCCCGATAACTTCAATTCTGCCTTTTGTCTCTTTTTCTGCTGACGCCGCATTCGAAAGAACTCACTTAGTATCTCCGAACACGCTGGTGCCAGCACCCCTCCCAACACATTGACCTGATGGTTCATGCCGGGATGTCTGAGCACGTCCAGCAGCGAACCTGCCGCCCCGGTTTTTTCATCCCGCGCACCAAACACCACCGTGCCGATCCGGCTGTGGATCATGGCACCGGAGCACATGACGCAGGGTTCGAGGGTAACGTAGAGCGTGGTGTCCAGCAGGCGGTAGTTTTGCAGTACCAGTCCGCCCTGGCGCAGGGCCATGATTTCGGCATGGGCAGTCGGGTCGTGACGCCCAATCGGGCGGTTCCAGCCTTCGCCAATCACCTGGTTATTGTGGACCAGCACGGCGCCCACCGGGACTTCACCCTCTTCCCAGGCGCGTTTGGCAAGCTGGAGCGCATGGCGCATCCAGTATTCATGATTGAGTTCAAGGTCGGACAACGCAGCATACTCCAGTCTGAAAAGCGGGCGCATTATACACACCCGCTATGCATAATCACAAAATCATTCCAGTTGCTGAAGTTCACCAAGGGGCGTGACGCGCCAGCGGTGCTGGCAGAAGTAAAGGAGGGGGTTGTCCTGCTTGCTGTCGCTGTAGCCGCTGTAGAGCCGCAGCGGGGTGCCGATTTTTTTCTCCAGCTGCACCACCTTCTCGTGGCCGAGGCAGCGCATGGTCAGCACCCAGCCACCGTACGCGCGCCCCATCTGAGTGGCAATCAGGTTGACGCGCGGCAGCCAGGGGGTATCGAAATAGACCTGCTCGACCAGCGGCTGCGGCGAGCCGGTGATCAGCCAGATGTCAGCATCGTTGGCGTTGAGGTAGTTGGTGAGCCGCTCCTGCACCACCGGGAAGGCGGTGACATGCCCGCGAAACCAGGTGACAAACTCTTTCTCCAGCTGTTTGAGCCGCGCTTCGCTGTGACCGAAGGTGCAGCCCCACAGCAGCAGGCTCATCGGCCAGCGGGCGGCGCGGCCTTTAATCAGCAACGCGCCGCCGATGATGGGAAGCAGGGGTAACACGAGCAGGGCATTCAGGGGCTGTCGGCGCAGCAAATAGCGCATAAAGGTGCCGAACATATCCTGCTGATGCAGCGTTCCGTCCAGATCGAAAAAGACTACGCGACGCTCGTGATTGACCAAACCTTACTCCTCTGGATCGTTGAACCCTAACAGCCAGGTAAACAGGAACCCGGCGATCACCGCTACCAGATAGCCTAACAGATAGAGCATGACTTTTCCGGTCACGATGGTTAATGCCAGCGGTAATCCGGAAATACCAAAGGTGATAACGGTTGCCACTTTCCAGTAACTGATGAGCGCCCCGCCGACCGCGCCGCCAAGACAGGCGCCGATAAACGGCTTGCCCAGCGGCAGGGTGACGCCGAAGATCAGCGGTTCACCGATCCCCAGCAGCCCGACCGGCAGCGCCCCTTTGATGACCTTTTTCAGGCGTTCATTACGGGTTTTCATCAGCACCGCAATCGCCGCGCCGATCTGTCCGACACCGGCCATCGCCAGAATAGGCAACAGCGCGTTGTAACCATGGGCCTGCACCAGCTCAACGTGGATCGGCACCAGGCCCTGATGTAAGCCGGTCAATACCAGCGGCAGGAAGGTGCCCGAGAGAACCCCGCCTACCAGGAATCCTCCGCGATCGATAGCCCAGGAGGCACCGTGGGCGATGGATTCGGAGATCACGCCCCCCAGCGGCTGCAGGGCGATAATCGCCACGCTGCCGGTGATTAAGGTGGTCAGCAGCGGATTGAAGATCAGCTCCAGCGAGCCCGGCAGGATATTGCGCAGCCGTTTCTCGATCCAGCACATCAACACCACCACCAGCAGCACGGCGATCACCCCGCCCCGCCCCGGCTGCAGCGCTTCACCAAACAGGGTGATCTGCGCCAGCTGTGGGCTGGAGAGGATCCCCGCCATCACCCCGCCCATTGCCAGCGAGCCGCCGAACACTTTGGCGGTGTTAACCCCCACCAGAATGTTCATGATGGCAAAGACCGCGCTGCCGAAAATGCCGAGGATCCCCAGCAGATTGGGATAGTGGGTCGCGAAGTCACCGACAATGTCCGGGCGTTTCAGGATATTGATGATCCCGGTGATCAGCCCCGAGGCAATAAAGGCCGGGATCAGCGGAATAAAGACGTTGGCCAGCTGGCGCAATGCGTCGCTCATCGGGGCTTTGTATTTGGCCTTCACCTGGGCTTTGGTGCGCTCGGCGTCATCCATCACCGCCCCGCCCATCAGCGAACGCATGGTATCCACCACCTGCGCAGCCTTGCCGGGGCCGACGATCAGCTGATGCTGCTCCCCCTGCTTCACATAGCCGCTGACCCCGGGCAGTTTTTTCAGCCGCGCCAGATCGAGCTTGTCATCATCCTGAACTTCCACCCGCACCCGCGTCATGCAGTTTTCCAGACGCCGGATATTGTTCTCCCCGCCAATACCCGCAAGGATATCGCTGGCGAGGGCTGCTGTTTTTTCCATGTACGCCTCTTTTAGTTCTCTAATGCCGCACGTAAGAATCCCTGATGCGCGTCGAGTCTGGCGCGCGCCGCCGCGGCATCCAGCCCGCTTAAGATCATCAGAATGGCCGGTTTGACGTCATATCCGGTCTGTTTCAAGACCTCTTCCGCCTCTTCCCGCGTGGTACCGGTGGCTTCCACCACCATGCGGCAGGCCCGGTCGATAAGCTTCACGTTGGTGGCTTTCATGTCCACCATCAGGTTCTGGTAGACCTTGCCAAACTTCACCATCGCGCCAGTGGAGATCATGTTCAGCACCAGCTTTTGCGCAGTGCCGGATTTCAGACGAGTGGAGCCGGTCAGCGCCTCCGGGCCGACAACCGGCGAGATGGCGATGGTGGCAACCTGGGCAATGGGTGAGCCCGGATTACAGGAGATCGCCACGGTGGTGCAGCCGGTCTGGTTCGCATACTCGAGGCCGCCAATCACGTACGGCGTGCGTCCGGAGGCCGCCAGCCCGACCACCAGATCCTGCGCGGTCAGGTTGAGGGCTTTGAGATCCTCTTCACCGAGCTCCTTACTGTCCTCTGCCCCTTCCACCGCCTTCAGCAGCGCCCCCGGCCCCCCGGCAATCAGGCCGATGACAAGGCCATGCGGCACGCCAAAGGTCGGCGGACATTCTGAGGCGTCCAGTACCCCAAGACGCCCGCTGGTGCCCGCCCCCATGTAGATGATGCGCCCGCCCGCCTTCAGCGCGTCGGCTGCCGCATCCACGGCTTTTGCCACCTCGGGCAATGTCTCTTTCACTGCCTGCGCGACCAGCGTATCCTGTTGGTTAAAGCGATTAACCAGGTCAAGCGTGGAGAGCGCGTCGAGATCCAGGGTTTGTGGATTGCGGGATTCTGATACCAGTGAGCCGAGATTCATTTTTTTGTGCCTCAAGAATTTTTAATTCATAATAGTCGCATTATAATGGAATATAAAATTCATTCAGGCGAGCAGAATTCGCATTTGCTGCAGTCATCACATTTCGCCAGGAGTCCTTATGAACTGTTTAATTCGAATCCGCCAGCGCTACGCCGGCTTTGCCCAGAGCGATAAAAAACTGGCGGACTTTTTACTCACCCAACCCGATCGTGCCCGCCATCTCAGCTCCCAGCAGCTGGCAAGCGAGGCGGGCGTGAGCCAGTCCAGCGTGGTTAAGTTCGCGCAAAAAATTGGTTTTAAA
Organism: Leclercia adecarboxylata; assembly: GCF_006874705.1. Classification (NCBI taxonomy): domain Bacteria; kingdom Pseudomonadati; phylum Pseudomonadota; class Gammaproteobacteria; order Enterobacterales; family Enterobacteriaceae; genus Leclercia; species Leclercia adecarboxylata. Next base: position 653,073 of record NZ_CP035382.1, read on the forward strand.
GGCTTTCCGGCGCTAAAACTGGCGCTGAGCGAAGCCCTGGCCAGCAACCCGAATCCGCAATCCATGCCGGTGCACAACCAGATCCGCGGCGACGATCCGATGCGTCTGGTGGGGGAAAAGCTGATCAAGGAGAACGTCGCAGCGATGCACGCCACGCTGGACGTCAACAGCGAAGAGAAACTGCTGGAAAGCGTTGCCATGCTGCACGCGGCACGGCGGGTGATCCTCACCGGGATCGGAGCTTCAGGCCTGGTGGCACGTAACTTTGGCTGGAAGCTGAACAAGATCGGCCTGATCGCCATTGTCGAACAGGATATGCACGCCCTGCTGGCTACCGTGCAGGCGATGGCACCTGACGATCTGCTGCTGGCTATCTCCTATACCGGCGAGCGCCGGGAGATTAACCTGGCCGCCGATGAAGCCCTGCGCGTGGGCGGGAAAATTCTGGCTATCACTGGCTTTACCCCCAATGCCCTGCAACAGCGGGCCACCCGCTGTCTGTACACCATTGCCGAAGAGCAGGCCACCCGCAGCGCGGCCATCTCCTCCACCAGCGCGCAGATGATGCTGACCGACCTGCTGTTTATGGCGCTGGTTCAGCAGGATCTGGAGCGGGCTCCGGAACGCATCCGCCACAGTGAGGCGCTGGTAAAAAAACTGGTTTGAGCAGGGAATGACCGAGCGTATAATGCCCGCCCTGTTTGTGTTGTTTCTGAGAATTTCCTGATGGCGCTGTTAATCACCAAAAAATGCATCAATTGCGATATGTGCGAACCTGAATGCCCGAACCAGGCGATTTCGATGGGGGACAGCATTTATGAGATTAACAGCGACCGCTGCACCGAATGCATTGGCCATTACGAGACGCCAACCTGCCAGAAGGTGTGCCCGATCCCCAATACCATCCTGAAGGATCCGGCACATTCAGAATCCGAAGAGCAGCTGTGGGACAAGTTTGTCCTGATGCACCACGCGGATAAGATTTAACTTTCGATAATCACCGTGGCGCAGGCGTAATGACGTTCATCGGCCAGCGTCACGTGTATATGCGCCACGCCCAGCTTTTCCGCCAGCTTTAACGCCTCGCCCCATAGCCTGAGGCGCGGTTTGCCCAGCTCATCGTTAAACACTTCGAACTGATTAAAGGCCAGACCGTTGCGGATCCCGGTGCCGAAGGCTTTCGCCGCAGCCTCCTTCACCGCAAAACGTTTGGCAAGAAAACGCACCGGCTGCTGGTGCGTCTCCCAGATGGCCCATTCGTTATCGCTGAGCACCCGGCGGGCAAGGCGATCGCCGCTACGGGCAATCACCGCTTCGATACGGTCAATCTCGACGATATCCGTGCCTAAGCCGAGGATGGCCATTACTTGCGGGCTTCCTGCATCAGCCGCTTCATCTCTGCCACCGCCTCTTTCAGGCCGCTCATCACCGCGCGACCGATAATCGCATGGCCGATGTTCAGCTCATGCATCTCCGGGATGGCGGCAATGGCTTTAACGTTATGGTAGGTCAGGCCGTGGCCGGCATTAACCTTGAGACCCAGACCTGCCGCATAGGTGGCCGCTTTGGCGATGCGATCCAGCTCTTTCGCCCGGGTGGCATCGTCTTCAGCATCGGCATAGCAGCCGGTGTGGATCTCGATGTACGGCGCGCCCACGTCGGCTGCGGCTTTGATCTGCGCTTCATCGGCATCGATAAACAGCGACACCAGGATCCCGGCGTCCGCCAGGCGTTTGCAGGCGTCACGCATCTTATCCAGCTGACCGGCCACGTCCAGCCCACCCTCGGTGGTCACTTCCTGACGCTTTTCCGGTACCAGACAGCAGAAGTGCGGTTTGGTCTCAACGGCGATCGCCAGCATCTCTTCGGTGACGGCCATCTCCAGATTCATGCGGGTGTCCAGGGTCTGACGCAGGACACGAACGTCACGATCGGTGATATGACGGCGATCTTCGCGCAAATGCACGGTAATGCCATCGGCCCCCGCCTGCTCGGCGATGAATGCCGCCTGAACCGGATCAGGATATGCCGTACCGCGCGCGTTGCGCAGGGTAGCAATGTGGTCGATGTTGATGCCTAACAGTAATTCAGCCATGACAATCCTCGGATTTCTTTTGTTCTGTGGTCTAACGTTTCGGCATAAACTGCCGGAATAATTCGCGGCTCTTTAGGGGCTTGCCACCAAGATAAGGCTTGAGCGCAATGCGGGTAAAGCGTTTTGCCGCCCGCAGGGTGCTGACGTCGGGAAACTCACGTTCCGCCAGCGCCCGCAGATCCCGCCCGGTGAAGGTGCTGTTGTCGATGACAATGCTGGCGATAAAGCCCTTCTCTTCGCGATAGCGGTAGGTCATGGAGTCTTCGACGGGCTCGCCGCTGCCCGCACAGTGCAGAAAATCGACGCCGTATCCCAGATGCCCGAGCAACGCCAGCTCAAAGCGACGCAGCGCCGGTTCCGGCGAGCCGGTTGCGCCTGCCAGCGCCTGGAGACAGTGCAGATAGTCGAAAAAGAGTTCAGAGAAGCGGGTCTCATGTTCAAGAACGCGCGTGATGAGCTCGTTCACATACAGACCGCTGTACAGCGTAATACCAGAGAGGGGGAGCGCCAGAGAGACGGCTTCGGCATTGCGCAGGGTTTTTACTTCCCCACGTCCGCTAAAGCGCACCAGCAGCGGTGTGAAGGGTTGCAGAGCGCCCTTCAGGTTAGAACGTTTGGAACGTGCGCCTTTGGCAACAAGGCGCACGCGGCCTGACTCTTCCGTGAAGACGTCCAGCATCAGGCTGGTTTCGCTCCACGGACGGCTGTGAAGGACAAAGGCTCTTTGCCATCCATCCACGTTTTAGTGACTTATACGTCGTCGCCGTAACCAAGACTGCGCAGCGCGCGTTCGTCATCGGCCCAGCCAGATTTCACTTTCACCCACAGTTCCAGGTGAACCGGAGCTTCAAACATCTCCTGCATGTCCTTACGGGCTTCAATACCGATGGTTTTGATTTTGGCGCCTTTATTGCCAATCACCATCTTCTTCTGCCCTTCGCGCTCAACGAGGATCAGCCCGTTGATGTCATATCCGCCGCGCTCGTTGGTCTGGAAACGCTCGATTTCCACGGTCACGGAGTACGGCAGTTCAGCGCCGAGGAAACGCATCAGCTTCTCACGGATGATTTCAGACGCCATAAAGCGCTGAGAACGGTCAGTGATGTAATCTTCCGGGAAGTGATGAATCGCTTCCGGCAGATGCTTACGCACGATGCCCGCGATGGTATCCACGTTCAGACCGGTCTCGGCAGAGAGCGGGACGATATCGAGGAAGTTCATCTGGCTACCCAGCCACTGCAGATGCGGCAGCAGATCGGCTTTTTCCTGCACGTTATCAACTTTGTTGACCGCGAGGATCACCGGCACTTTGCCGTCGCGCAGCTTGTTCAGCACCATCTCGTCGTCGGCAGTCCAGCGGGTGCCTTCGACAACGAAAATCACCAGCTCAACGTCACCGATAGAGCTGCTCGCCGCCTTGTTCATCAGGCGGTTAATGGCGCGTTTCTCTTCCATATGCAGACCCGGGGTATCGACATAAATAGCCTGATACGCCCCTTCGGTATGGATACCGACGATGCGGTGACGAGTGGTCTGCGCCTTACGGGAGGTGATGGAAATCTTCTGACCCAGCAGATTATTCAGCAGGGTCGATTTGCCAACGTTCGGACGTCCGACGATGGCAATAAAACCGCAGTAACTCTTTTCTTCGCTCATTCCAGCTCCAGCATTTTTAACGCCTGTTCGGCGGCAGCCTGTTCCGCCTTGCGACGGCTTGAACCTGTGCCAACCACCGGTTCACTCAGGCCACTGACCTGGCAATGGATGGTAAATTCCTGATCGTGTGCTTCGCCACGAACCTGTACCACCAGATAGGATGGCAGCGGCAGATGGCGACCCTGCAGGTACTCCTGCAAACGGGTTTTTGGATCTTTCTGTTTATCACCCGGGCTGATTTCATCCAGACGCGACTGATACCAGTTCAGGATCAGCTGCTCAACCGTCTGGATATCGCTGTCGAGGAAAACGCCACCGATTAACGCTTCGACGGTATCCGCGAGAATAGATTCACGACGGAAGCCGCCGCTTTTCAGTTCCCCAGGCCCGAGTCGCAGGCACTCACCCAGTTCAAATTCACGGGCAATTTCGGCAAGCGTATTGCCACGTACCAGCGTTGCGCGCATGCGGCTCATATCACCTTCGTCCACGCGCGGGAAACGGTGATAAAGCGCATTCGCAATAACAAAACTTAAAATGGAGTCGCCCAGAAATTCGAGTCGCTCATTGTGTTTGCTGCTGGCACTGCGATGGGTTAATGCCTGTTGCAACAACTCCTGATGCTGAAAAGTGTAGCCCAGCTTCCGTTGAAGCCGATTAATTACGATGGGGTTCATGCGATACCAATAGAATAAATGCGTCAAAAATGCAGCACACGAAACCGTCCTGAGAAAGCCAACGCGGTTTCGTGTGCCGTGGCACTGAATCAGCGCCAACCTTAAACTTCGGGGGAATATTCTATACGCAACGACAGGGGTTGTCGTTAGTCAGAAGAGATTTATCCCTTAAATAATTCACGTAGCCTCTGATTAAAGAGACTACGTGCTCATTTATCAGGAATTAATGGATGCCGCCAATACGATTTAACCGTACGCCGGTCGGCCACTCGCCTTCCTGTTTCTCAAAGCTCATCCAGATAGTGGTCGCTTTGCCAACCAGATTCGCTTCCGGCACAAAGCCCCAGTAACGGCTGTCCGCGCTGTTGTCGCGGTTATCACCCATCATGAAGTAGTGTCCCGGCGGCACAATCCAGGTTGCCAACTGCTGCCCCTGCTGCTGATAGTACATCCCCAGTTGATCCTGAGCGATGGAGACGGTCAGGATACGGTGCGTAACATCCCCCAGCGTCTCTTTGCGCTCGTTCAGACGAATACCGTTCTCTTTGGTCTCGCCTTTCGGCAGCTGGAAGAATCCGCTGGTGGCTTCGCCGCCGTTACGACGGGCAAAGGTCTGCACAAAGTCGCTTGGCTCAACGCCGGAATAGGTTACCGCCAGCGCACTTCCGCAGGCCGTACCGGAACTGCATCCAGGCTGAACCGTCACCTCTTTGGAGACCGGGTTATAGGTTACCTTATCGCCCGGTACGCCAACGGTGCGTTTGATGTAATCCAGACGCGGATCGTCCGGATATTTAAACACCACGATATCGCCACGTTTTGGATGACCGGTTTCGATCAGCGTTTTCTGGTAGATCGGATCTTTAATGCCGTAAGCAAACTTCTCCACCAGAATAAAATCACCGATCAGCAGCGTTGGCATCATCGAACCGGATGGGATCTGGAAAGGTTCATAGATAAACGAACGCACCACCAGCACAATCGCCAGCACCGGAAAGACCGAAGCGCCCGTTTCCAGCCAGCCCGGCTTCGGGCTGACTTTTTTCAGGGTTTTCGCATCCAACTGGTCGCCCGTGGCAGCCTGTGCGGCGGCCTGACGTTCGTGACGTTTCGGGGCAAAGATAAACTTATCCAGACACCACAACAGCCCCGTCACCAGGGTGGCAATCACCAGGATCAGGGCAAACATGTTCGCCATGCCAACTCCTTATAGGATTATTTTCCGTCTTTACCCACGTGCAGAATGGCGAGGAACGCTTCCTGCGGCAGCTCGACGTTACCGACCTGCTTCATACGCTTCTTACCTTCTTTCTGCTTCTGGAGCAGCTTTTTCTTACGGCTGACGTCGCCGCCATAGCATTTTGCCAGAACGTTTTTACGCAACTGTTTCACCGTCGAACGGGCGATGATGTGGTTGCCAATGGCCGCCTGAATCGCAATATCGAACTGCTGGCGAGGGATGAGCTCTTTCATCTTCTCGACCAGTTCGCGACCGCGATACGGAGCATTGTCGTTGTGGGTGATCAGCGCCAGCGCATCGACGCGCTCGCTGTTGATCAGCACGTCCACACGAACCATGTTGGAGGCCTGGAAGCGTTTGAAGTTGTAGTCCAGCGACGCATAGCCGCGGGAGGTTGACTTCAGGCGGTCGAAGAAGTCGAGCACCACTTCCGCCATCGGGATTTCATAAGTCAGCGCAACCTGGTTACCGTGATAAACCATGTTGGTCTGCACGCCGCGTTTTTCGATGCACAGCGTGATGACGTTACCCAGGAACTCCTGCGGCAGCAGCATGTGACACTCTGCAATCGGCTCACGCAGCTCATGAATATTGTTCAGCGGCGGGAGCTTGGACGGGCTGTCGACGTAGATAACCTCTTTCGAGGTGGTCTCAACTTCGTAAACTACCGTCGGTGCAGTGGTGATCAGATCCAGATCGTATTCACGCTCCAGACGCTCCTGAATGATCTCCATGTGCAGCAGGCCGAGGAAGCCACAGCGGAAGCCGAAGCCCAGCGCAGTTGAGCTTTCTGGCTCATAGAACAGGGAAGCATCGTTGAGGCTCAGCTTGCCGAGCGCGTCACGGAAGTTCTCGTAATCATCGGAGCTGACCGGGAACAGACCCGCGTAAACCTGCGGTTTCACCTTTTTGAAGCCTGGCAGCGCTTTATCTGCCGGGTTACGTGCCTGGGTCAGAGTATCGCCAACCGGCGCGCCGAGGATGTCTTTGATGGCACAAACCAGCCAGCCTACTTCGCCGCATTTCAGCTCGGTACGGTCAACCTGTTTTGGCGTGAAGATCCCCAGACGGTCGGCGTTATAGACCTGTCCGGTGCTCATCACTTTAATCTTGTCGCCTTTACGCATGGTGCCGTTTTTAATACGCACCAGCGAGACAACGCCGAGATAGTTATCGAACCAGGAGTCGATGATCAGCGCCTGCAGCGGCGCATCAGCGTCACCTTCCGGGGCCGGAATGTCACGCACCAGACGTTCCAGCACGTCGGTTACACCTACGCCGGTTTTGGCGGAGCAGCGCACTGCGTCCGTCGCGTCGATACCGACGATATCTTCAATCTCTTCCGCTACGCGCTCAGGATCGGCGGCTGGCAGGTCGATTTTGTTCAGTACCGGCACCACTTCGAGATCCATTTCCATCGCGGTATAGCAGTTGGCCAGCGTCTGGGCTTCTACACCCTGCCCGGCATCAACCACCAGCAGCGCGCCTTCACAGGCGGCCAGCGAACGGGAAACTTCATAGGAGAAGTCTACGTGGCCTGGGGTGTCGATAAAGTTAAGTTGGTAGGTTTCACCATCAGACGCTTTATAGTCGAGCGTCACGCTCTGCGCTTTAATAGTGATACCGCGTTCGCGTTCCAGGTCCATGGAGTCCAGAACCTGGGCTGCCATTTCACGATCAGACAGGCCACCGCAAATCTGGATAATACGGTCAGACAGCGTCGACTTACCGTGGTCAATGTGAGCAATGATCGAAAAGTTACGTATGTTCTTCATATAGTTAAATAATTATGCCTTACGAATTCCTGGAGGCCGCTGTTCTTAGCCTGACGTTTTTCAGTGCGAAAACGCAGCATTCTACACTACATCTCCTTAACCGGGAAATGCTCTTCCAGCAAGCTTAGCGTGAAGATTCAGCGTTTTCTTTTATGAGATGTAAATAAAGCAAAGCCCGGTGACATCACCGGGCTTCAGAAGAGAGCATTTCAACGCGAAGCTCATCGGGGGGCAACCCGACGCTGAGAATAACGGGCTGCCACTCCTCGCGAACGGCAAGCCTCGATGAAAAGCCGCGGGCCAGTAAAAAGCCACCCACGCCACCCAGGGCTGCGCCGCACATCGCGGCCAGATCGGTGCCGAACAGCACCTGGAATACACCGCCCAGAGCAAACAGCCCCACCAGCGGGGAGAGATAGACCAGCATCGCCGAGCCCAACAAGCTCCCTTCAGCGATCCCTAACTCGACTTTTTGTCCTGTCACCAGCGGCTCTGCACTGGGGACGCTGATGGTATGCGACGTCTGCGGCCCGAGTTTGTTAAGCACCCGGCTTCCGCAACCGGCGCGGGAGGCGCAGCTGTTACAGGACGCTTTTACGTCACAGCTAACCAGCGCAACGCCCTCCTGCCATGAAACGACAGTTGCCCACTCTTTGATCATTGTCCGGCCCTGAATTTAATGCTGTCTGCGATGCGTTTAGCCGTTTGCGGCGGCAGTTCGCCCACGACGGTGATCTCGGCGCTATCACGCACGGTGGTACTCACGGTCCGGCGTCCGGTACGCAGCATCTGATCGGCGCTCACCGGCGTTGCACGGTTGATGTTAACCGAGAAGCTAAACAAACCGTCGGAATAAAGTCGGGATTCGACCGGGGTATCAATCGTCGGTAGCTGGCGGCGGCTGCTGGAGACTTCGCTGAAGCCCTGCGGGATCCAGTTTGGCGCCCAGTTGAAGCTGACAGGATCGCCCGCCGGTACAGAGAGCAGCGGCGGCAGGTTAGCTTTTGCCAGATTCTGCATGCTGTTGCCGACCTGATCGTCAATGGTAAAGGAGATCACCCGGAACTGTTCCAGCGTCTCGCCATCACGATCGAGCAGATCGACCCGCATAGGCAGCTTGGTCTCCGCATCCATCCAGACGATATAGCTGTAACGCGTCCCGTCTCTTGCGACCACGCGCAGCACTTCACAGAGCCGGTCGGCGATGCGGGTACGCCCTACGGAGATAAAGTCATAGTAAGGCGCAAGCCGTTTGAAGTCGGTATAGATGAGCGAAGGCAGCGAATCAACGATGTAATCGCCGTTCAGCGTAAAGGGTTCAAGACCCGGCTCAAAGTAGCTGATTTCATTGCCACGCTGCACGACTTCGCGGCGCGGACCATCCATCTGCAAAAGCTGGGCAAGCGGCTGTTTATCAAGACGGGCATGGCGATAGCGTAACGACTCTACACCCTGCTTATTGATACTGATAAAAGCCAGCTCGTAGTTGAGTGACTGGCTGGCCTGGTTCATTTGCTGTAACAACGCCCCGGACGATACATCAGCCGAGGCGTTGACAGTGAACAACAGGCTACCCGCCATCAGAGACATGGCGCACCAAAGTTGCTTCATTACTGCGATTGCGTTCCTAAAGTTTGGTTTCCGGGCACTTGCACAGCAGCCTGCTGGGTTTGCGCCTGCTCAAACTGAAGCTGTTCGGAATGCAGACGACGCTGCAATTCGTAGTCCTGCAACATCGCATTGATACGACGGCGTTGCTCTTGTACCTGCTGCTGCTGACCGGCGCCTGCCGATGCATCAGAAGGAATACCCAGGCTTACCGGGCTGGCTTTGCCCATCATCGGCAGCGTATTGAACACTGGCGCTTCTGGTTGCTGGTTGACTTCAGATTGGGTGTTATAGTGCTGGACGCCAACAATAACTGCAAGCGATACGCAAGCAGCGACGCCCATTTGCGTCAGTTGACTCGCCCAGGGACGCACTTTTTTCCAGAAAGGCATCTTCTGCCACAGGTGCGGCGCCGGTTGGGCTTCAGGAATCAGCGGAGTGGCCTGAGAAACAGGTTCATTCTCGATGGCAGCCATTACGCGAGATGAGATATCAAAATGGAGGAGCTCGCCGGTATCGCCGCGCAAGGTATCGCGGATGAGATGATAACTCTCCCAGGTTTTTTGCATCTCGGGAGAGCGAGAGAGCTCGTTGAGCATCTCACTGTCCAGCGTTTCACCATCCATTAAAGCGGAAAGTTGTTCTTTCTGCATGCCTAATACCTTTTCCAGTATCCCGCTATCGTCAACGCCTGATTAGCGGTTGAACTTTATTATCAATAGCTTCTCGCGCACGAAAAATTCGTGAGCGAACCGTACCGACCGGGCAATCCATGATAGCGGCTATCTCTTCATAGCTCAGGCCATCTAACTCCCGTAACGTAATTGCCATGCGTAAATCTTCCGGGAGCGACTCGATGGTGCGAAAAACTATTTGTCTCAGTTCTTCTGACAACATTAAGTTCTCAGGGTTCGAAATTTCTTTTAACGCACCGCCGCTTTCAAAATTTTCGGCGTCGATTGCGTCAACATCGCTTGAAGGCGGACGACGCCCCTGAGCGACGAGGTAGTTCTTGGCAGTATTGACAGCAATACGATACAGCCAGGTATAAAAAGCACTATCTCCCCGGAAAGATTCCAGCGCGCGATAGGCCTTGATAAAAGACTCCTGCACCACATCAGGAACATCCCCTGACGGTACATAGCGGGACACCAGACTCGCCACTTTATGCTGGTAGCGCACCACCAGTAAGTTAAAGGCTTTCTGATCTCCCTTCTGGACCCGTTCAACCAGAATCTGGTCCGTTAACTGCTCGCTCATCCGAGGTAATGTCTCCCCAAACCTAAAATCCACGCGTTATCGAAACGCCACTCCAAACACTGCACTGTGAGCAAGCAGTTGCTTTGAGGGTCTTTTTTTCAAAAAGTTCCGTCACGCCTTTGTTTTTGTTAATCGCGTCGCAGACTGTTCATTTTCTATCATTATAAGTCTGATACTGAAACGCACCCAGTTTCTGATAAGAATTGGCATTTTACCGCTTGCAGGGTACCGCAAGACGGGCTTTATTTCACCACAAAATCTGAAGCTAACGACCTGCTTCGCAAAATATTTTCGCCCTTTTTATGTTTCTTCTCCGCCACGCCGGCTGTTTAGTCATTGCAACAAGCCGCAAAAAAAACGTGCGATTCATCGCATTCGGGTGCTATGCTGGCCAAACACTGTTTAGTAAATTAAACACACATCATGAACGCAATTTCTGAACTCTCCTGTGACGTACTGATTATCGGTAGCGGTGCCGCCGGCCTTTCACTGGCGCTGCGACTCGCCCCACACCAGAAAGTGATTGTCCTCAGCAAAGGTCCCATCAGCGAAGGCTCAACCTTCTATGCACAGGGCGGGATTGCCGCTGTGTTTGATGAAACGGACAGTATCGACTCGCATGTAGAAGATACCCTGATTGCCGGTGGCGGTATCGTGGATAAACACGCCGCGGAGTTTGTCGCCAGTAATGCTCGCCACTGCGTACAGTGGCTTATCGATCAGGGTGTGTTGTTTGATACGCATGTGCAGGCCAACGGTGAAGAGAGCTATCACCTGACGCGGGAAGGCGGGCATAGTCATCGCCGCATCCTGCACGCTGCGGATGCCACCGGTAAAGAGGTGGAAACGACGCTGGTCAGCCAGGCGTTGAACCATCCGAATATCCAGGTGCTGGAACGCAGCAATGCGGTGGACCTGATCATTTCCGACAAGATTGGCCTGCCTGGCACGCGCCGCGTTGTGGGTGCCTGGGTCTGGAACCGGAATAAAGAGACGGTTGAAACCTGCCGGGCCAAATCCGTGGTGCTGGCAACAGGCGGTGCCTCCAAGGTGTATCAGTACACCACCAACCCGGATATCTCCTCAGGCGACGGGATTGCCATGGCCTGGCGTGCGGGCTGTCGCGTGGCCAACCTGGAATTTAACCAGTTCCACCCCACCGCCCTGTTCCATCCTCAGGCGCGCAATTTTTTACTGACCGAAGCCCTGCGCGGTGAAGGTGCACACCTGAAACGCCCGGACGGCACGCGCTTTATGCCGGACTTCGACGAGCGCGGCGAACTGGCTCCGCGCGATGTCGTGGCCCGCGCTATCGATCATGAAATGAAGCGCCTGGGCGTGGACTGCATGTATCTGGATATCAGCCACAAACCGGCAGAATTTGTGCGCCAGCACTTCCCGACCATCTATGAAAAACTGTTGGGGCTAGGCATCGATATCACTAAAGAGCCGATGCCTGTAGTGCCCGCAGCGCACTATACCTGCGGCGGGGTGATGGTGGACGATCATGGCCGGACCGATGTCGACGGCCTGTATGCCATCGGAGAGGTGAGCTATACCGGCCTGCATGGCGCCAACCGTATGGCTTCGAACTCCCTGCTGGAGTGTCTGGTTTACGGCTGGTCGGCAGCGGAAGATATTACCAAACGCATGCCTTATGCCCGCCAGGCAGAAAACCTGCCTGCCTGGGATGAGAGCCGCGTGGAAAACCCGGATGAGCTGGTGGTGATCCAGCATAACTGGCACGAGCTGCGCCTCTTTATGTGGGATTACGTTGGGATTGTGCGCACCACCAAGCGGCTGGAGCGCGCCCTGCGCCGCATTACCATGCTACAGCAGGAGATTGACGAGTATTACGCCCACTTCCGCGTCTCGAACAACCTGCTGGAGTTACGTAATCTGGTTCAGGTAGCCGAGCTGATTGTGCGCTGCGCCATGATGCGTAAAGAGAGCCGCGGGCTGCACTATACGCTCGACTACCCGGAACAACTTGAGCACTCCGGGCCGTCGGTGCTCTCTCCGCTGACTCACATAAACAGATAGAACGGATGGGTCAGCGCCGTGTAATCCTCGGAATAACGCTGATCCGGCCCACGGATCACCATCCTGTCGCTGAAGCACTCCCCTTCTTTCGGCGACAGCGCCACCAGCACCCGGTGCGGAAGCCTGCCGTCCGTGTCAGCAATATCGGTGCGCAGACGTAAATACCAGCCCATCTCCAGTGCGTTATTGATAAGCGCACTGCCCGCGCTTTCCGGTAATACCACGCAGAAAAAACCCTCTTCGGTGATCAACGCTGCCGCACAGGCTAACAGTGCGCTGTGATCGAGCGAGCCGGTTGAACGTGCTTGCTCGCGCTCGGGCGTTGCGCATCCGACGCCGGGTTCATAATAGGGAGGATTGCTGACAATTAAGTCATAGCGAGCCGTTTGCTCTGGCGCCCAGGTGAGAACATCCGCACAATGGAGAGTAATACGAGAAGCCCAGGGTGATTCAGCCACGTTTTCCGCCGCCTGTTCGGCCGCCTGCGGATCCAGCTCCACCGCATCCAGGGTGACAGATTCCCCGGTACGCTGGGCCAGCATCAGGGCTAATAACCCGCTGCCGCTGCCAATGTCGAGGATACGTTTAACGCCTGCAACCGGTGCCCATGCCCCCAGTAAAATGCCATCAGTGCCGACTTTCATCGCACAGCGATCGTGAGCGACAAAGAACTGCTTAAAGGTAAAACCATCGCGGCGCAGCTGCGCTTTGAGTTGAGACATGTCAGAGCAACCTTCAAAATGAAACGGGAGTAGCATAGGTGAAAGCGCAACGAGGGAAAAGGGATATCCACACAAACAGATGAAGATCGCAGCCATAACGTCTATAATCAGCGCCCCACACAGAGGTAGAACATGACTGTAACGACTTTTTCCGAACTTGAACTCGACGAAAGCCTTCTGGAAGCACTCCAGAATAAAGGCTTCACACGCCCGACTGCCATCCAGGCGGCAGCCATTCCGCCTGCGTTAGAAGGCCGCGACGTACTCGGTTCAGCGCCGACAGGCACCGGTAAAACAGCGGCGTACCTGCTGCCCGTCTTGCAGCACCTTATTGATTTCCCACGTAAGAAATCCGGGCCGCCGCGCATCCTTATTCTGACCCCGACACGTGAGTTAGCCGTTCAGGTTGCGGAGCATGCGCGTGAACTGGCTGCCAATACCCATCTGGATATTGCGACAATCACCGGTGGCGTAGCCTACATGAACCACGCCGAAGTGTTCAGCGAGAACCAGGATATCGTGGTCGCCACGACCGGGCGATTAATGCAGTACATCAAAGAAGAAAACTTTGACTGTCGTGCTGTTGAAACGCTGATTCTGGATGAAGCGGACCGCATGCTGGAACTGGGCTTCGCGCAGGATATTGAACATATCGCGGGCGAAACACGCTGGCGCAAACAGACAATGCTGTTTTCCGCGACGCTTGAAGGCGATGCCATTAAGGACTTCGCTGAGCGTCTGCTTGACGATCCGGCAGAGGTCTCTGCCACGCCGTCCACGCGCGAGCGCAAAAAAATTCACCAGTGGTATTATCGTGCCGATAACTACGAGCATAAACTCGAATTACTTAAGCACCTGTTAAAACAAGATGATACGACGCGTACCATCGTCTTTGTACGTAAACGCGAGCGTGTGCATGAGCTGGCTGAACAACTCCGTGCCGCAGGGATTAACAACTGTTATCTCGAAGGCGAGATGGCGCAGGTTAAACGTACCGAAGGGATTAAACGCCTGACCGAAGGTCGCGTAAACGTGCTGGTTGCTACCGACGTGGCAGCGCGTGGTATCGATATTCCTGAAGTGAGCCATGTGATTAACTTCGACATGCCGCGCAGCGGGGATGTCTACCTCCACCGTATCGGTCGTACCGGACGTGCCGGCCTTAAAGGCACGGCGATCTCTCTGGTAGAGGCGCATGACTATCTGCTGCTGCAGAAAGTGGGCCGCTACATCGACGAGCCGGTGAAAGCGCGCGTGATTGATGAACTGCGCCCGACTACACGTCCACCGAGTGAAAAAATGACGGGTAAACCGTCCAAGAAAGTGCTCGCCAAACGCGCAGAGAAAAAAGCGAAAGAAAAAGAGAAACCGCGCGTTAAGGAACGCCACCGTGATTCCAAAAACGTGGGCAAGCGCCGTAAGCCGAGCGGAAGCGCACCGGCTTCACAGAAAGAAGAGTAAAAAAAACGCCGGGGTTAACCCGGCGTTTTATTATCTGCGTACTGACTACGATTACAGGCTGGCAGTAAAGGTACGCGCAATAACGTCACGCTGCTGTTCTGCAGTCAGTGAGTTGAAACGAACGGCATAGCCAGAAACGCGGATGGTCAGCTGCGGATATTTTTCCGGGTGCTTGACGGCATCTTCCAGCGTTTCGCGACGCAGTACGTTAACGTTCAGATGCTGACCGCCTTCCACACGGACTTCCGGTTTGATTTCCATTGGGATTTCGCGATATTCGAATTCACCCAGTGCATTAACCTGGACAACTTCGTCTTCAGCAAAGCCTGCTTTTGCACATACGCAGCGCGCTTCGCCTTTTTCGCTGTCCAGCAGCCAGAAAGAGTTCAGCAGGTCGTCGTTTGCAGCTTTAGTAATCTGGATACCAGTAATCATGTGATGCCTCCCTTAAACTACACTATTGGGTGTCGCCCATTGTTTAGGGCAATTGGTAAAACCATTGTTGCTTAAGTGTATATATATCAGTCAAACCCCCGCTATTCATTGACTTAAATCAATAAAAACCACACCAGCAAAATGGTGATAGAGGGAGATTATTGTTTTATATCAATTTTCCTCAAAAGCAGACTTCAAAAAATCTCGCAATTTTTAAATATTTTTCAATTAGATGACCTTTTTCCCCCGGCAATTTTGCTCCCTCGTAATAAGCAGTTAAGCTAGAGGCAGAGAAAATTCGCAGGAGAGCGAGATGACAACACCTTTAACCTGGCACGATGTACTGGCCGATGAGAAAAAACAGCCCTACTTCGTCAATACCCTGAACACGGTAGCCGCCGAACGTCAGGATGGCGTCACCATCTATCCGCCACAGAAAGACGTCTTTAACGCCTTTCGTTTTACTGAACTGGCCGATGTCAAAGTGGTGATCCTGGGCCAGGATCCCTATCACGGGCCGGGTCAGGCGCACGGTCTGGCCTTTTCCGTGCGTCCGGGCGTTGCGACCCCTCCTTCCCTGCTGAATATGTATAAGGAGCTGGAAGCCTCGGTACCTGGCTTTACCCGGCCTGCACATGGCTATCTGGAAAGCTGGGCGCGTCAGGGGGTCCTGCTGCTGAACACCGTGCTGACGGTTCGAGCCGGACAGGCGCACTCCCATGCCAGCCTCGGCTGGGAGACCTTTACGGATAAAGTTATCAGCCTGATTAACCAGCATCGGGAAGGGGTGGTGTTTTTACTGTGGGGCTCGCACGCGCAGAAGAAAGGGGCGATCATTGATACCCAGCGCCATCATGTGCTGAAAGCACCGCACCCGTCACCGCTGTCAGCGCATCGCGGCTTTTTTGGCTGCAATCATTTCGTGCTGGCGAATGAGTGGCTGGAGAAACAGGGCGAAACGCCGATTGACTGGATGCCAGAGTTACCGGCTGAAAGTGAGTAGATAAGATATGTAGGCCCGGTAAGCGTAGCGCCACCGGGCATATTGCCGGGTGGCGGCTGCGCCTTACCCGGCCTACAGGCAAAGCGGGATTACGCTTTGTTCTGACGCCACCACTCCGCCAGCAGAACGCCGGTCGCAACGGATACGTTGAGGCTTTCTACGTTGCCGGTGCCATCGATTGAGACGCTCAGATCGGCGCTCGACAGTGCCGCATCGGTCAGACCATCACGCTCCTGACCCAACACCAGCACCATTTTACGCGGCAGTGTCGCTTTAAATAGCGGCGTGGTGCCCTTGTGGCTGGAGGTGGTTACAATGGCGTAGCCCGCTTTACGGAACTGCTCAATCGCTTCCAGGACGCTGTCGCCGGTGATCGGCTGAATGTGCTCTGCGCCGCCTTCCGCCGTACGGATTGCCGCACCGGACTCCAGCAGAGCCGCATCCTGCAACAGTACCCCTTTCACGCCGAAATGGGCGCAGCTGCGCATCATCGCGCCGAGGTTGTGCGGGTTACCCACGTCTTCCAGGGCCAGTACGCAGTCATCTTCACCCGCCTGGCTAACCCACTGCTTAACGGTAGTCCCGTTACGTTTCTTAATCAGGAAGCAAACGCCGCCGTGGTGTTCGGTGCCAGAGGCTTTGGTGATCTCAGCATCGTCTACAACGTGGTAGGCTTTGCGGTTAGCCGCCATCCAGCGCAGCGCTTCTTTGAAACGCGGCGTAACGCTCTGGATAAACCAGGCGCGAACGATGCAATCAGGGCGGCTCTGGAACAGGGCCTGACAGGCGTTCTCACCGTAGACGCGGGTCTCTTCCGCGCGCTGACGACGGATCACTGCTGGATCAATAACCGTTTTACCGGCCATGCTGCCGTGATCGACCGGAGCCTTTGACTCATCGCCCGGCGCGCGGGAAACGGTGCGCCACGGGGAAGCGTCGCGGTTAAAATCGTCGCGTTTGAAATCGTCACGCTTACGGTCGTCACGTTTGCGGTCATCACCGCGGCTGTTTCTCTCATCGCGGGCGGGGCGACGGCCACCGTCTGCACGAGATGGCCCTGGACGCCCGCCACCTTTTCCGGTACGCGGATTTTCGGTGCGTTTATCAGAGTCATCATCACTGCGGACATACATCACTTTGACCTTGCCGCTTTTGTTTTTCAGTTCGTCGTTCATGCTTTTCTCCACCAGCGCTGCGCGAAGCGCGCAGATTACCCGATGTACCCGCGCATAGCCATTACTTCGTATAAAAGCCTGTGACTATTGTTCTCATTGAATAAAACGCATTGTCGTTTCAAACAGGGTCGTTGATAATATGTAACATATTGGAAACATAACCGGCATAGTGCCGCTTTGTCCCCCCTGCTCTACCTGAGGTTAGTTATGAATACCGTATGTGCCAACTGCCAGGCTCTTAACCGCATTCCGGATGATCGAATTGATGATGGAGCAAAATGCGGACGCTGCGGTCATGAATTGTTCGATGGTGATGTCATTAATGCTACCGGCGCAACTCTGGATAAACTGCTGAAGGACGATCTGCCGGTAGTGGTCGATTTCTGGGCGCCGTGGTGCGGTCCGTGCCGTAACTTTGCGCCGATCTTTGAAGATGTCGCAGAAGAGCGTAGCGGTAAAATGCGTTTCGTGAAAGTGAACACTGAGGCCGAACGCGAGCTAAGCGCCCGCTTCCGCATCCGCAGTATCCCGACCATCATGATTTTCAAGAATGGTGAAGTTGTCGATATGCTGAACGGTGCCGTTCCAAAAGCTCCGTTTGACAGCTGGCTGAACGAATCCCTCTGATATTCCGGGGCATGTAACTTGTGCCCCGTTCTCCCCTCTGCGAGAATGGCGTTTTTTCTGCGCACTCCCCCATGACTGATAACGCCGTACTGCAATTGCGCGCCGAACGCCTGGCGCGTGCGACCCGCCCCTTTCTTGCCCGTGGTAACCGTATTCGTCGCTGTCAGCGCTGCCTGCTGCCGCTTAAGCAGTGCCTGTGCGCGACCCTGGCCCCCAGCCATGCCCATAGCCGTTTCTGTCTGGTGATGTTTGATACCGAACCGATGAAACCCAGTAATACCGGGCGGCTGATTGCCGATATTTTACCGGATACCGCCGCCTTCCAGTGGTCACGCACTGAGCCACCGCAGGCGCTGCTCGATCTGGTCGCCAGCCCCGACTATCAACCGATGGTGGTATTCCCTGCCTCCTATGCGGGAGATACCCGTCCGGTTCTTGCCGCCCCACCATCCGGTAAGCCGCCGCTGTTTATCATGCTGGATGGCACCTGGACCGAGGCGCGCAAAATGTTTCGCAAGAGTCCTTACCTGGATGCCCTGCCGGTTATCTCCGTCGATTTGTCGCGCGTTTCCGCTTACCGCCTCCGCGAAGCCCACGCGGAAGGCCAGTACTGCACCGCCGAAGTGGCGATTGCCCTGCTGGATCTGGCGGGAGATGTTCAGGCGGCAAGCGCGCTGGGCGATCACTTCACTCGTTTTCGCGAACGCTATCTGGCCGGAAAAACCATTCATAAGGGAAGCATCACAGCAGCGGAGCCGGAAAGCGTTTAAAATCATCAGGTCACTCGCCTTTTCAGGAGACTTGTATGAGCCAGCGCGGGTTAGAAGCCTTACTCCGCCCTAAATCCATCGCCGTGATTGGCGCGTCGATGAAACCCGAACGCGCCGGTTACCTGATGATGCGAAACCTGCTCGCAGGCGGTTTTAACGGCCCGATCCTGCCGGTAACACCTGCTTATAAAGCGGTGCTGGGCGTCCTGGCCTGGCCAGACGTGGACAGTCTGCCCTTTATCCCCGATCTCGCGGTGTTGTGTACTCACGCCCGACGCAATATTGCCCTACTTGAGGCGCTGGGGAAAAAAGGCTGTAAAACCTGCATTATTCTCTCCTCGCCGCCGGAACAACAGGCAGAGCTGCTGGCCTGCGCGGCGCGATACCAGATGCGGCTGCTGGGGCCAAACAGCCTTGGCCTGCTGGCACCCTGGCAGGGGCTGAACGCCAGTTTCTCTCCCGTTCCGATACGTAAAGGCAAACTGGCCTTTATCTCCCAGTCGGCAGCGGTCTCCAATACGATCCTCGACTGGGCCCAGCAGCGCGAGATGGGGTTCTCCTACTTTATCGCGCTGGGTGATGGGCTGGACATCGATGTCGACGAGCTGCTGGATTTCCTGGCGCGTGACACCAAAACCAGCGCTATTCTGCTCTATCTTGAACATCTCAGCGACGCGCGACGCTTTGTGTCGGCGGCCCGTAGCGCCTCGCGTAATAAACCGATTCTGGTGATCAAAAGCGGACGCAGCCCTGCCGCCCAGCGTCTTTTGCACTCGCATTCCGGGATGGATCCGGCATGGGATGCCGCCATCCAGCGCGCCGGTTTACTGCGCGTTCAGGACACCCACGAACTCTTTTCCGCTGTCGAAACGTTGAGCCATATGCGCCCGCTGCGGGGTGAGCGGCTGATGATCATCAGCAACGGCGCCGCCCCGGCCGCGCTGGCTCTGGACGAACTCTGGCTGCGCAACGGGAAGCTGGCCGCGCTCAGTGAAGAGACGCTTCAGCGCCTGCGTGATGCGCTACCGCCTGGCGTGGAGCCGGGTAATCCCCTTGATTTGCGCGATGATGCCAGCAGCGATCGCTATATCAGCGCCCTCAACATCCTGCTGGAAAGCCAGGATTTTGATGCCCTGATGGTCATTCACTCTCCGAGCGCCGCGGCACCGGGTAGCGAAAGCGCCCGTTCGCTGATTGAGGCCGTGAAAAAGCATCCGCGGGGGAAATACGTGTCGCTTCTGACTAACTGGTGCGGGGAGTTTTCTTCGCAGGAGGCGCGGCGCCTGTTCAGCGAGGCAGGTTTGCCGACATACCGCACCCCGGAAGGCACAATCACCGCCTTTATGCATATGGTGGAGTACCGGCGTAACCAGAAACAGCTGCGGGAAACACCGGCGCTCCCCGGTAATCTGACGGCCAATACCGGACATGCCCGGGCCCTGCTGCATCGCGCTATTGATGAGGGCGCGCGCTCGCTGGATACCCATGAGGTGCAGCCGATCCTGAATGCCTTCGGCATGCATACCCTGCCGACCTGGATCGCCAGCGACAGCGCGGAAGCGGTACATATCGCCGAGCAGATTGGTTATCCGGTGGCGCTGAAACTGCGCTCCCCCGATATCCCGCATAAGTCAGAAGTTCAGGGGGTAATGCTGTACCTGCGCACCGCGGCGGAAGTGCAGCAGGCGGCGGAAGCGATTATCGATCGCGTCAAAATGACCTGGCCCCAGGCGCGCATTCACGGCCTGCTGGTGCAAAGCATGGCCAACCGCGCGGGGGCGCAGGAGTTACGGGTTGTGGTCGAACACGATCCGGTCTTCGGCCCGCTGATCATGCTGGGTGAAGGGGGCGTGGAGTGGCGCCCTGAAGATCAGGCAGTGGTGGCCCTGCCTCCCCTGAACATGAACCTCGCACGTTATCTCGTGATCCAGGCGATCAAGAGTAAGAAGATCCGCGGGCGCAGCGCCCTGCGACCACTGGATATCGCCGCCCTGAGCCAGTTCCTGGTCCAGGTATCGAACCTGATTGTCGACAGCCCGGAAATCCAGCGTCTGGATATTCATCCTCTGCTGGCATCCGGCAGCGAGCTGACGGCGCTGGATGTGACAATGGATGTGGCTGCCTTTACCGGCGATCGCGAAAGCCGTCTCGCGATCCGCCCTTATCCCCATCAGCTTGAAGAGTGGGTGGAGATGAAAAACGGCGAGCAGTCGCTGTTTCGCCCCATCCTTCCGGAAGATGAACCCCAGTTGCAGCGCTTTATCGATCAGGTAACAAAAGAAGATCTGTACTACCGCTACTTTAGTGAAATCAACGAATTTACCCACGAAGATTTAGCCAATATGACGCAGATCGACTACGATCGGGAAATGGCTTTTGTTGCCGTCCGCCGCACGGATGAGGGCGATGAGATCCTTGGCGTCACGCGTGCGATCTCCGATCCCGATAACGTCGATGCGGAGTTTGCGGTGCTGGTTCGCTCCGATCTAAAAGGCCTGGGGTTAGGAAGACGGTTAATGGAAAAGCTGATCGGTTATACGCGCGATCACGGACTTATCCGCCTCAATGGGATTACTATGCCCAACAACCGTGGCATGATCGCCCTGGCGCGAAAATTAGGCTTTACCGTTGATGTTCAGCTGGAAGACGGCATTGTCGGGTTGACGCTGGCGCTGATGTCGGCAGGTAAACAAGAGTAAGGTACTGGAAATGTTGACCACATTAAACGGCACTGATGGTATGATTGCCCGCTTCTGTTGTCTGCATAGTCCATATAATCCTTCAATGAACAGAGAAGAAACGCACTGTGATGTTGTCCAAATTTAAGCGTAATAAACATCAACAACACCTTGCTCAACTACCGAAGATTTCTCAGTCAGTTGATGATGTAGAGTTCTTTTATGCTCCCGCCGATTTTCGGGAGACGCTACTGGAAAAAATTGCCAGCGCAACGCATCGTATCTGCATTATCGCGCTTTATCTGGAACAGGATGAAGGCGGCAGCGCCATTTTACGTGCGGTATACGAGGCCAAACGTCAGCGCCCGGAACTGGATGTACGCATCCTGGTTGACTGGCACCGCGCCCAGCGCGGCCGTATTGGTGCGGCCGCATCCAACACCAATGCCGACTGGTATTGCCGCATGGCGCAGGAGAACCCTGGCGTAGAAGTCGCGGTTTATGGTGTTCCGGTTAACACCCGCGAAGCACTCGGTGTCCTCCATTTCAAAGGCTTCATTATTGATGACAGCGTGCTGTATAGCGGCGCGAGCCTGAATGATGTCTATCTGCATCAGCTCGATAAATACCGTTACGATCGCTATCACCTGGTGCGTAATGCCCGCATGGCAGACGTTATGTTCGAGTGGGTGGATCAGCATCTGGTGCACGGTCGCGGCGTGAATCGCCTTGACGATCCTCATCGTCCAAAAAGCCCGGAGATTAAAAATGATATTCGCCTTTTCCGTCAGGAACTGCGCGATGCCATGTTCCATTTCCAGGGCGATGCAGATAACGAACAGCTTGCGGTGACCCCGCTGGTGGGTCTGGGCAAATCCAGCCTGCTCAACAAAACCATCTTCCATCTTATGCCGTGCACCGAGCATAAGCTGACCATCTGTACGCCGTACTTCAACCTGCCGGCCGTGCTGGTGCGTAATATCATTCAGCTTTTACGCGACGGTAAAAAGGTTGAGATTATCGTCGGCGATAAAACCGCGAACGATTTCTTCATCCCGGAAGATCAGCCGTTTAAGATTATCGGCGCCCTGCCTTATCTGTATGAGATCAACCTTCGCCGCTTCCTCAGTCGCCTGCAGTATTATGTAAATACCGATCAGCTGGTGGTGCGTCTCTGGAAAGATGAAGACAACAGCTATCACCTGAAAGGGATGTGGGTTGATGATGAGTGGATGCTGCTGACGGGGAATAACCTCAACCCGCGCGCATGGCGACTGGATCTGGAGAATGCCATTCTGATCCACGACCCTCGTCACGAGCTGGCCGCTCAGCGCGATCGCGAGCTGGAGCTGATCCGCACCCACACCACTGTGGTTAACCACTACCGCGATCTGCAGAGCATTGCTGATTACCCGGTCAAGGTCAGAAAGTTGATCCGCCGCCTGCGCAGGATCCGAATCGATCGCCTGATTAGCCGCATTTTGTAATCTTCAGCCCTGTCCTCGACGGGGCTTTTTTATGGAGGTCGTTGTGCGTTATTTCCTGTTAATGGGCTGTCTGGTACTGTCTGGCTGCAGCCATATGGCTCAGGATAGCTGGTCTGGTCAGGATAAAGCGCAACACTTTTTAGCCTCGGCGATGCTATCGGCGGCGGGCAATGAATACGCTCAACGCCAGGGTTTTAGTCGCGATCGCAGCGCGGCATACGGCCTGATGTTTTCGGTAAGCCTGGGAGCATCGAAGGAGCTGTGGGACAGCCGCCCGGCGGGGAGCGGCTGGAGCTGGAAAGATTTTGCCTGGGATATCGCCGGGGCTACGACCGGCTATACCCTGTGGCAACTGGCAGAGCACTAAAGGCGGACCCCTTTCCCTTTTCGGTGCAGCATCAACGAGACAATAAATGCCAGCGCGCCCATCAGCGTGACGTACCAGAAGAAGACCGTCTCACTGCCTGCCGATTTTAGTGACAGCGCGACGTACTCCGCTGAGCCGCCAAACAGGGCATTAGCCACCGCATAAGACAACCCAACGCCCAATGCACGTACCTGCGCCGGAAACATCTCTGCCTTAAGAATGCCGCTGATAGAGGTGTAAAAACTGGCAATGACCAGCGCTACCATCACCAGAGCAAAAGCGGCATAAGGAGAGGAGACATGCTGAAGTGCCGTGAGAATGGGCACAGTGCACAACGTCGACAACCCGCCAAAAATCAGCATAGAGCTACGCCGTCCGATTTTATCCGACAGCGCGCCGATGATGGGCTGAATGAGCATAAAGATAAATAGCGCCACCGTCATGACCATACTCGCTACGTTAGCATGCATACCTGTGGTATTAACCAGATACTTCTGCATGTAGGTCGTGAAGGTATAGAAGGTGAGTGACCCCCCTGCTGTAAAGCCGAGCACCATCAAAAATGCCTTTCGGTTACGCCACAAACCTTTAAATGAACCTGCCTCTTTTAACGCTCTCACCTCTTTTCGGGAGGTTTCATCCAGCTGGCGGCGTAACCACAACGCCACCACGGCAAGTACCGCGCCGAGCGCAAAAGGAATACGCCATCCCCATGCACGGAGATCTTCATCACTCAATACCTGCTGCAGGATCACCACCGCCAGGATAGCCAACAGCTGACCGCCTATCAGCGTCACGTACTGAAATGAGGCATAAAAGCCTTTACGCCCTTCCACTGCAACTTCACTCATATAGGTCGCGCTTGTGCCATATTCTCCACCGACTGAGAGCCCCTGGAACAAACGCGCCAGCAACAGTAAGGCCGGTGCCCATGTGCCAATCGCGTCATAGCCGGGCAGACATGCGATTACCAAAGAGCCGAAACACATCATGCAGACGGAGATCAGCATGGAGGCTTTTCGCCCTTTTCGATCGGCAATGCGGCCAAACAGCCAGCCGCCAATCGGACGCATTAAAAAGCCAGCGGCGAAGACACCTGCGGTTTGCAGCAGTTGAGTAGTAGTGTTGCCGGATGGGAAGAAGATATGGGCAAAATAGAGTGAGCAAAACGAGTAAACGTAAAAGTCGAACCACTCAACCAGATTACCTGAA